>NZ_JRMV01000001.1 GCF_000758755.1 Actinomyces sp. S6-Spd3
CTCAGCATTTTCTCGAACTTGCGCGAGATGCCAGATTGAAGTTCCCTCACCAATCTTCGCCTCAGCTGAAACGTCTGCACTATCGACTATTCTCGGCATAAGTCCTCCGTTCAGTTACAGTCAAACTTATTCTACGCTCATAATCACAGTTATTAACGGCGCCTATTCAGCGTTTTTACACTTAAAGATTGTAAAGTGGTTAGTGATTAGAGACGCAAATTTGAAGAATCACAGGGCACACATGCAACTGACGGACAAAACATGGCTCGTTGTTCCCCTATACAACGAGGGAAAAGTCGTGCGTGAAGTACTCACTAAAGTACGCAAAACCTTCCCGAACATCATCTGCGTTGACGACGGCTCCAGTGACAACTCCATCGAAGAGGCTCTCGCGGCCGGCGTCACAGTTGCCGCACATCCCATTAACCTCGGGCAAGGCGCTGCCCTGCAAACCGGATTCAGCTACGTACTTGAAAACACGGACGCAAAATACGTCGTTACCTACGACGCCGACGGCCAACACCGCGTTGAAGACGCACTTGCC
>NZ_JRMV01000002.1 GCF_000758755.1 Actinomyces sp. S6-Spd3
TTTTGCCTACTCTTACGCGAGGCTACCTATGAAAGAAGCAGCGCAGTTATTCTTCACCACCTCCAGCTATTTGGAGGACAACTATGTTGCTCCCACCGCGGACAACGTGAAGCTACCCGCCCACAAGCGCAACCTGGTGCACATTTACATGGAGTCGGTTGAGAACTCCTACTATTCCAAAGATTTGGGCGGCTACATGGATCAAAATCTAATGCCCGAACTTGCGGCGCTTAGCGAGACGGGAATCTCCTGGTCAAACACCGACAAATTTGGAGGCCCTGACCAGCTGTACGCAACCGGCCACTCCGTGGCCGGCATGATCGCAATGCAAGCCGGCGTACCCATGCTCGCGTCCGGAACAGCAGGTAGCGATTTCTCCTACCCAGATTTCACAACCATTGGCGACATCCTCAAAAAAGGTGGTTACAACACCACATTCATGCAAGCTTCAACGGCATCCTGGGGCGGACTGGACAGGTACTACCAGCGGCATGGAGGTTTCGATATTCACGACCGCGCCCGTTTTGTTGC
>NZ_JRMV01000003.1 GCF_000758755.1 Actinomyces sp. S6-Spd3
AGGTCGGACTTCACTGCCTGCATGTAAGAGCGGAAAACCGCCGCGTTCTCTCCAGCTGATTCGAGGTTGGATCGCAAGCTGTCGATTTGTGGCTGCAGGTTCTTTGAAAAGCTATCGTGAGCCGCACTGATTGCACCGGCGGCTTCTTCAATCGCCTTACGCGCAGCCTCTTTAGAATTTGAATCGCTAGACCTACCTGCACGCAGATCCTTTGATATCTGACCTAAGCGGTCTGAAAGGCTTTGTTGCCGCGCAATCGCCGTATCAAGATCAGCCAGAAGGTCGTCCCCGTCCGGTCCTAAAACTTGGGCGAGCTTGTCCCTCGTCTGCTTGAACCCGTTTATCTGCTTATCGAGCATGGCACGTAGCTGATCAACCGCGTCCGCGCTACTCTGCGCGGTCTCGTCAGCCGAGTTCAGCAAAGTATCCAGACGAGATTCAACTTTTTCAATGTTGGAGGATGCCTGGTTCAGCGCATCATTTAACCCGGCGGAAAGCCCAGCGAATGGATCGGCCGTCCCACTGCTTGAATCGAAAGAAGTGCCGGTGGCCTGGTCAAAAGAATCCTGGACGCCCGCAGCTAAATCCCGAGTCCCCGTAGCTAGTGGGATTGTAGAGCCAAT
>NZ_JRMV01000004.1 GCF_000758755.1 Actinomyces sp. S6-Spd3
TTTTTTTATCGACAATTTCCAGTTTGGGAGACGGCGCAGGTTCGCCAACGGGATCTTCCTGTTTAGAAAAGATTGCCCAGCTGGCTCCTACGAAGACCAGTACGACAAGCAGGACTGCTAGTCCTATAATCCACGGTTGCCTTGACTTTTTGGAGTTGTCTTTCTTGGTTGAATGCTTCTGCACTGGGGCGTTCGGCTGTTCTTGACGGCTCACCTGTTGTCTCCTGTCGCCACCTGGAAGGTAAACACATGGGGGTTAACATCCGGTTGCTCAACCGGGAAACCCGGAATGTTCTCCAGTCGTGCAAGACTTGCCTGTAGCACACCCTGACGCATGATGAACTCATCGAATCGGGACCTCTGCAGCAGCTGATACTGCGACATTTGCGTCGTCGAGGTCGTCATCTTTTCGTCAGCAATCCCGAGCTGACCGTTTGAAGCCGCCATCGCACCAAGCAGACCGGTACTGTCAGAATCATTGGTGCCGATATCGTTTAGCACCTTCTTGATGTCTGCGCTAAGCAGTTCGCCAGCCGCGTCGGAGTCGAGGACTGCACTGGAAAGCATTTCGTTCATACGCTGGCTCGACGTGTTGAGGGATTCGCGAGTTCCTTGCCCAAGCGCAGTGTTTAGCTCCTCAACTTCCTTTTTGGTTGCACGGATTGCCCCACCAGAAGAATCTCGCATTTCCTTGGATGTGCCCTTTAGGTCTTCACCAATTTTGCCAAAGAATTTGTCCGACTGTTTCTTCGAGTCCTCACGCACGGTATTTACGATTTCGAGCCCAGAATCGTAGTTTTCGTCCGCATCCTGCTTCAGTTGCTTTGAC
>NZ_JRMV01000005.1 GCF_000758755.1 Actinomyces sp. S6-Spd3
AAAGAGTTCCAGGATGCAACTTGGCTGCATACAACTGATGTTCCGGGCGTACCGGAAATAGCTGTGCTTGGTCTTTACCCAACGGTTCAGACTTTGGTGGCACAGGCAATTGTGGTTGTAATTCTCATAATTATGGCTGTTGTGCAATATCGCATCAGCAAAAACACAAAACGGGAGAGCTGTGCTAGCGCAGCAAATAACGAACAAAGATCGGTGAAAGATACAACTTCTGTTTAGTCAGTAACGTTACATCAGTTCTAACATCTCCAATTTTGGCCGGGAAATCCCGAAACACGAAAGGAAAAATAAATGAAGATCAAGAAAGCAATGGTTGCTCTTGGAGCGGCATTCGCGCTTACCTTGAGTCTTGCTGGTTGCTCGAATGATTCTGGTGACAAGCCCAAGGATGAAAAGGGTACTTCTGTGCAGACTACCGCCGACGAAAAGACGAGCTCTGCTGAAAAAGGGCAGGCAGTAGGAATTAACGAAATTCCGGTTGGCGATTCAGGCCCGCAGACCAGTGGTCCGTTAACT
>NZ_JRMV01000006.1 GCF_000758755.1 Actinomyces sp. S6-Spd3
AAATGCAGTATTGAAGCTGGGGCGAGTTTTCTCGCCCCAGCTTTGCGTTCGTAGGCGATGGTCTCAGCGCCAGAGCAAGTGGGTTTGGACGTATATCGAAGTACCCTGTTTTCACGCGCGAGCAGTTATCCTTGCGAATGATTACGTTGGCTACCCCAGCGCTTCGCCGGGCGCGGATATACTCGTTGCTGTTCTCGTGAAATCTGCGGTTAGCGTGTTACGAAGTACCGGAAGAGAAGTTCGACGGAGAACTGGAGTAGATATGACTGAAACAAGCTTTACAGGGTTTAACGATGAGCCCACTGAAATAGATTCGTTGAATATAAATGCATATATTGCAGGTTTCAGAGAATTTATAAAGTCGTGTCCCACGCCTATGACGGCCGCGATTCAAGGTGACTGGGGTTCTGGAAAAACCAGCGCTTTGAAGCGTATTAAGAAAAAGCTTGACGGCGAAGGAGCCCAGGTTGTCGAGTTTAATACTTGGCAGTATTCTCAGTTCAATCTCGGTGAGCAGCTGGTTTTCTCTTTGCTCGGTGGCGTTCTTTCAAGTTTGGAGAAACGTATCGATTCTGGGAAGGAGGGGAGAGCAACTGCAGCGAAGGAGAAAATTACTAAGCTTCGGAAGGCTTTGATCCCACTGGCGCTTGCGAGCTTGAAGGTGGCGGGTTATGGCGTCGTAGTTGATGCCGCCGACGCAATGAAAGAGAGAATTGACAAAGCTAAGAAGAAAGATGCCGAGGCGTCAGTTGGTTCTCATCAACTCATCGAAATCATTTCTACAATGCGGGACGATTTTCAAGCGTTGATCAACGAGTTTTTGAAATTTTCTGAAGACACTGGTAAATGTCAAAGTGCCGCGAAACAGGATCGAATATTTATATTTATTGATGATTTGGACCGGCTTGAACCTGAGCGCGCTGTTGAAGTGATGGAGGCACTCAAGGTCTTCATGAATGTTAAGGGTTGCGTTTTTGTTCTCGCAATTGATTTTGAGGTGGTCCTTCGCGGTGTGCGGGCAAAGTACGGACAAGATTTCGACGAAGGTAAAGCTAGAGACTTTTTTGACAAGATAATCCAGGTTCCG
>NZ_JRMV01000007.1 GCF_000758755.1 Actinomyces sp. S6-Spd3
TCTTGAATTTCAGACGACTCGTTGTTCTTTTCCACGTCCCCATCGTACTAAAGGGGCGCTACATGCGGGAAATAGTGGGCTAATATCACGTTTCACGCACTCGCGAACGCCCAAGCTAGAAGGGCGTCGAGCGCTACTAGGGTAGACAGCTTATCCGCGTTTCAGAGCCGCCTGGTTAGCCGCGGTTTGGGGCCGCGAGCGGACCTTCACCACCGGAAGCGTTTTCGAGGCCGGTGGGAACGCCCGCCGGGTCTGACCCGAGGTTGATGATCCGGTTGTCTCTGTCGACCAATACAACCTTGCCTTTGAAGCCGCGTGCCATGGATTCGGGCACGGACTGGTAGGCGATGATGATGACGATGTCACCAGGGTCGGTCAGGTGCGCGGCGGCGCCGTTTAGCTGGATGATTCCCGATCCAGCCTCGCCATTAATGGTGTAGGTGGAAAGGCGGTTTCCGTTGGTCACATTCACAATGTCAACGCGTTCGCCTTCAAGTATCCCGGCTGCTTCCAGCAGGGTTTTATCTACGGTGATGGATCCAACGTAGTTGAGGTCCGCGCCGGTCACGGTGGCGCGGTGAATCTTGCCGCTCATTAGCGTGCGGTAGATTTCGTTAGCCATTGGCGGCCTCCCCAATGTTCAAGATAGCGTTGTCAATCAGGCGCGTATTGCCAACGTAGGCGGCGAGGGCCAGCACGGCTTCCCCGGCCTCTACGGATTGGAAGGTGGTTGGCTCAACCAGC
>NZ_JRMV01000008.1 GCF_000758755.1 Actinomyces sp. S6-Spd3
GGTATCAACAACGAGGACGTCTACGCCTGCTTCCGCGAGCGCCACTGCACGATCCCACGAGTCTCCCCAGTAGCCCACTGCTGCGCCAACTAGAAGGCGACCCTCCGCGTCTTTTGCCGCGTCCGGGTATTGCTCGGTTTTAACGAAGTCTTTAACGGTGATGAGGCCGGCTAGGCGCCCCTGGTCATCAACGATGGGGAGCTTCTCAATGCGATTCTTAGCGAGGAGTGCTTTCGCATCTTCGCGACCGATCCCAACGGGCGCGGTGATAAGCGGCGTGGGAGTCATGTGTTGTTCTACCGTTGCGGTTGCCCATTCGCTCGGAGGAATGAAACGCAAGTCACGGTTGGTGATGATGCCGTGAAGCTTGCCGTCCTCGTCCACAACGGGCAGGCCGGAAACTCGGTAGTGGCCGCACAGTTCGTCTAGCTCCTCGATGGTGGCTTCCTTGTGGATTGTCACTGGGTCGCTAACCATGCCGGATTCGGATCGCTTAACCTGGCGCACCTGCTGCGCCTGATCTTCGATCGACAGGTTTCTGTGCAAGATGCCAATGCCGCCCTGGCGAGCCATCGCAATAGCCATGCGCGCCTCGGTAACGGTGTCCATTGCCGCGGACAGCATCGGGATTTTAAGAGTGATGTTTTTTGTTAGCTGCGCAGTCGTATCAACCTCGGAGGGCACAACGTCTGTGATTTCAGGCAGTAACAAAACGTCGTCATACGTTAGGCCGGTAAGGGAAAAAGGATTATCAATCATTTCG
>NZ_JRMV01000009.1 GCF_000758755.1 Actinomyces sp. S6-Spd3
AGCCATCTGGTGTTGAGCCGACAACGTGCGTGATGGCCCCAAGGTAGTGTCCAGAGCCTTCGAATACTGGATGGCGGTCTTGACAGCCCAACGGAACGTCTTTAGCGCAACACCGCTACCTGCCGCCGCATCTGCCGAGTTGTAAATCTTCTCCAAGACTCGGGGGACCGCGAGCAGATAAGTGGGGCGGAAACTCTCCAGATCAGAAAGCAAGTTACGCGTGTTCGGCGTATGCGCCATGATTCCGTGACCGGTAATCTGGAAAACTTCCAGCATGCGCGCATACACGTGAGCAAGCGGCAGGAACAGCAGTAGGCGTGAAGATCGCCGGTATGCGATTTCCGGCATCCACTTGTGCCCGTTCTTGCACAGGGTCACAAAGTTCCCGTGGGTCAAAACGGTTCCCTTTGGCTTCCCCGTTGTACCGGATGTGTACACAATCGAGGCTGGCTTATGGATGTTAAGGTCAGTAATGCGGGCATCAACTTCCGCTTCGTCAACCTCAGCTCCGGCCTCCGTAATCCGCATAATCGCAGAGTTATCGAGTGATAGAACTTGAACGGAGCGCTCAAGTGTTACTCGCGCTGCCTGCACCAGTTGGGCCATGACCATCGTCTCGGTCACAACCATCTTCACGTCAGCATCTTCCAAGATGTACTTGATCTGATCGACCGAAGACGTCTCGTAGATGGGCACAACCACTAGACCTGCGCTCCAAGCGGCGAAATCAACAAGCG
>NZ_JRMV01000010.1 GCF_000758755.1 Actinomyces sp. S6-Spd3
GGTATACAACGAGCCGATCCACCAGCCCGCAGAGCCGGAAAACCTTGATGTCGACGGCCTGATCAAGGGCATGTACATGCTTGACGACTTCGAGGGCAACGGCCCGAAGGTTAAGCTGCTGGCCTCTGGCGTGGGCCTGCCGTGGGTTCGCGAGGCGCGAAAGATTTTGCGCGAAGACTGGGGCGTTGACGCGACTGTCTACTCGGTAACCTCTTGGACCGAGCTGCGCCGCGAAGCGATTGCGGTAGACAAGTACAACTTCGAACATCCGAACGAGGAGGCTCGCAAGCCTTACGTCACCTCCGTTTTGGAGCAGGCTGAAGGCCCAACCGTTGCGACCTCTGACTTCGAGCACCTGGTGCATGACCAGATCGCTCGCTGGGTGCCCGGCAAGTACTACCCGCTTGGCGCGGACGGTTTCGGATTCTCCGACACTCGCGCAGCGGCACGTCGCTACCTGAAGATCGACGCTGAGTCGGTTGTGATCCGCGCCCTCCAGGGCCTTGTTGAGGAAGGTAAGATGGACCGCTCCGTACTGCAGCAGGCGATTGACAAGTACGACCTGTTCAACCC
>NZ_JRMV01000011.1 GCF_000758755.1 Actinomyces sp. S6-Spd3
AAACATTCCGCGCGAACTGTTCCTTGAACTTGGTGTCGAAATGGGCGAGTACGTTCGCGTACACATTGAAAACCAGCACGGCGACGTCTATTCGGCTCCGCTTAAGTACGTGCGCTCGTTTGCGGATGTGTCGGTTGGTGAACCGCTCATTTATACGAACTCTTTGGACAACATGGCTATCGCAATTAACCGCGGTTCGTTCGCAATGGCGTACTCAGTTGGGCAGGGAACGCAGTGGAAGGTGGATTTTGAGTATCCGCTAGATGATGCGCCCCTCGCCTAATCCCCCTCATCCCTTTCAGTACAAATTCAAGTAGAAGGAAAACAATGATCAATAAGACTTCGCCAACCACTGCTGTGGTAGCTACGGGTATTGGCGCGGCCCTCTTTTTTGTACTCGGCCGTTTTCTTGTAATCCCAACGCCGATTCCAAACACAACCATTAACATCCAGTACGCGCTGCTAGCCGTGTTCGCACTGCTTTACGGCCCAGTGGTTGCCGGCCTTATGGGGTTGATTGGTCACTTCCTGATCGACGCCACCTCCTACGGCCCCTGGTGGTCCTGGATCGTGGCTTCGGCTATTGCCGGTCTGATCATGGGCCTAATGACGCTGAAAGATAACGTGCAGGACGGCCCAATCAACAGTGGCGGCCTGGTACGTTTCAAC
This sequence comes from Actinomyces sp. S6-Spd3, assembly GCF_000758755.1. GTDB lineage: Bacteria > Actinomycetota > Actinomycetes > Actinomycetales > Actinomycetaceae > Pauljensenia. Next base: position 670 of record NZ_JRMV01000011.1, read on the forward strand.
GTTGCCGTGGTGGTAGCGCACGCTGT
>NZ_JRMV01000012.1 GCF_000758755.1 Actinomyces sp. S6-Spd3
CCCTACAGAATTTTCAATGATCGCAACACGCGAACGCAAACACGGCGAACGTCTAGCCCACACAAAACAAGGTCGAGTTCTACCTGTCTCTGCCATTTATGGCGCCAATGCTGCAGGAAAATCTACACTCATTGAAGCACTCGCCACACTACGCGAAATTATCATCGGAGCTCGCCGACCTGGCGCTCTCCTACCCGTTTTCCCGCACCTACCCTACGGCAATCGAAAACCATCGAAATTCACACTTGAATTCATTGTCAAAGAAACCACGCTTATCTACGAACTCGAAGCTGATAAGCAACACGTCATCTACGAAGCCCTGCTCATTCTCAAAGGAAAACAGGAAGAGTACATTTTCGAACGCGACGACAATGGAGTTTCCCTTTACGGCGCCCTAAACGACAACAAGCTGGCAACGTCCTACGCGAACGTAATCGCACCAAATGAAACCTACCTTGGGGCTATCGGATCAGCGCCAGCCATAAATGAGCCACTAGCTACAGCCGCATACGACTGGTTTAACCGCCACTTAATCGTCATTTACCCCCATTCAAAATTTGTTTACCTGCCGGCACGATTTGATGCAGACGAAGTATTCGCCGCAGCAATGAATGCTGGACTCACGCGCGCCGACACGGGCATCTCAGGACTGGCTCTTGAAGAGATGAACGCAAACGCGTTGCCCTTGGAAGACAAGCAGCTCGAGCAACTCACGGCCGACCTTG
>NZ_JRMV01000013.1 GCF_000758755.1 Actinomyces sp. S6-Spd3
CCCCGCCAGCTTGCGCTGGCGGGGCCCTGTGCGTGTTATGGACGCTGTCTCAGTACTTCTTCGGTCCTGAGTTTGCGCCAGGTTGCGCTGAGAAAGTGGTCGGTGGTGTGTGCAGGGGTGCTGGGCCGGGCGAGGGAGCGGGTGTCGGGGCTTGTGGTGTATACGGTGACGTAGGCATCGCGCTAGTGCTCTCCACAACCATCACATTGCCGTTGGTGAGCACGATATTGGCAGGGGAGTGCAGACGAGCCATAGCTGTTTGCCGTTTACGCCATGCAAGAACGGCAATGATGATGGCAAACACAATGTAAATTGCGTGTTCGATGGTTGGATCATCTGCAAGGTTGGGTGCAACTTCTTCTGCGAGCTTCAGGGCGAAGTTCAGCATGAGGATCAGGCTTGATACGACCACAATCGGGAAACTGACAATCGCGTAGATGCGTTGCGAGACCGAGTACAGCAGGTGATTGAGCTTGTGATAGACGAATCCGGCAACAACCATCGCGAGAACTGCCCAAATGAAGTGGGCCTTTTCTGAGGATGTCAGCCAGCCCATGTGATCCGCCGTGAAAATGCCCGAAAACACTATGACAAGCAGATAGTCGGGGGAGAAGAGCATCCACAGAAGCATTCCCATGTAGAAGAAGATCACGACGATGAATAAGAGCACGAGCAAAAGAGCGACCAACACCATGTTGCCACCGTAACAATGTGAAATTTGTGCTAGCTGGTACATTCCTGAACGTCGTCGACAGGCTCTGCTTTGCCATTCAGTGCATTCCGGCACCAGATATTGAGGGGCTTTGCTGCTCGGGTTGCGGGGTGTACAGGGACGGTCAAAATGTGACGAGCGGCATTTTTATAGAGCCAATGTCATAGATGCGCCCGCCTGCACTTATGTGCAGATAGGGTTGCACATAAGTGCAGGCACTGATGATGCTCGTGGGCAATTTTGATCGAAGTGTCTCTGACCTGCGAAGAGGCCCTAAATAACAGGGTGTCACCTTGAGAAATAAAGTCCAATTCTGTGTCCTACTACACACATAACCGGGTGACACGAAAAATGACGCGTTTCATAATTAACAACGGAGATCGGACATTGATTGGTCCGATTTTTGATTTTGTCCACCCTCGACAAGGAAGTCAGTGAACTGACTATGGAACGTCGCATTTTTGCACACCGCGGTCTGAACCGTGTCGCACCCGAGAACACTCTTGCAGCTTTCGAAAAGACTGCAGACGCTGGACTCACCTGGATTGAGACTGACGTCGACATCCTGGGCGATGGCACTCCGATCGTCATCCATGACACGTCATTGGATCGCACCACGAATCGCCGTGGCTCCTACTACGGCTTGGAGAAGTCCGACCTTGCATCGATCGATGCAGGCGCATGGTTCTCTCCCGAGTTCGCCGGGCAGCCCCTGCCGACTCTTGAGCAGCTCATCGAGCTCCTTAACCGTCGTGGTCTGAATGCGAACATTGAGATTAAGTCGAACGAGGCAGGCGGAGCCATGTCGATGCGTCTCATCGATTCCATCCTCGATGCACTGACCGGCCTGGATCCCGAGCGCGAAGTTTTCTTCTCCTCCTTCAACCACGTGCTGTTGGCGAAGATCAAGGAACGCGCTCCCCAGTACGAGGTCGGCTGCCTCTACGAGACGGTTGCCCTCTACGACGACTGGAAGTCCATGCTTGAACTTGTCGGCGCATCGTACATTCACCCCGAGGATCGCGGTCTGACCAAGTCCAAGGTCGAGGCATTCCGCGAGGCGGGCTTCGGAGTGAACGTGTGGACTGTGAATTCAATTGATCGAGCAAACGAGCTCTTCAATTGGGGCGCAACCGGTGTCTTCACCGATGTTGCAGACTCTTTTGCCCATCTTCAGTGAGTAAAACTCGAAAGGTAAATTGAACAACATGTCGGAAACCTCAGTAGGCACAAAGTCGCGCCTTCCTAAGTTCATGCAGAAGGGCCGCATCGGCGGCTACCTTTCTGTCGTCCTCACCGGACAATTTGTCTACGTCTCCTTCGAGGCATTCAAGGGTTCGCTGCTTGACCCGATGACCCAGGCTCTGGGCATCAGCGTTGCTGACTTCGGTAAGATCATGACCGTCCTCGGCTTCGCGATGTTCATGTACGTTCCTGCAGGTTGGGTGAACAACCGCTTCCCGATCCGCAAGATCCTCATCGCCTTCGCTTCTTGGCGACTGCTGACCTTCCTGTTCCTGTGGCTCTCCCCGGTTCTGGGCTACAACCTGAACCTCACAGCCCTTCTTGTTATTGCTGCTACTTGGGCAGTGTGGGATGCAATCGGTTGGCCCGCCGTCGTTAACGGCGTCACCTTCATGGCTTCCGATTCTGACTCCAAGGGCCGCGGCCTGGCCATGGGCCTCCTCGAGTCTCTGCGTCGTGGCCTCGAGTTCTGCATGAACCTGATCGTCATCGGCTGCATCGCTGCTTTCCCGGCTCACGCTAACGGCATCATGATTGGTTTCGGTCTGGGCTACTCGCTGCTGCTGATCCCGAACATCTTCGCCATCCTCCGCTTCGTCCCCGCAAACGCTGTTGCAGAGTCCGAAGGACACTCCAAGAACACCGCAGCCCTCATGGGCCTCGGCAAGGTTCTGATCCAGCCCCGCGTGTGGTTCGCAGGCATCGCAGGTATGTGCGTCTACTGGGCCTACGTCAACCTGATTTACTCCTCCGCACCCTACCTGACCCGCGTCTACCAGGCGTCCACCGCTCAGGCCTCGACCTTCGGTATCTTCTCGACCGGCTTCGTCGGCATCATTGCTGGCCTGGTTGCAGGTGTCCTCGCTGACTACATCTTCAAGTCCTCCACCACCATGATGGCTGTCGCTCTGACCGTCATCGCCATCGGTGTGGGTGTGGTTTACCTGCTCCCCGTCTCGGATTCGATGATGTGGCCCGCAATGATCTTCCTGATCGTTATGGCCTTCGGCGTCTTCTTGGGTAAGTCCGTGATCCTTGCTCCGATCGCCGAGCTTCACCTGCCTGAAGACATCAATGGTTCCGCAATGTCGGTTGGTTCCTTCCTCGTGTACGCACCCGTCATCTGGGCGAACTACTCGACCTCGAACATCATTGATTCCCACGCTGCAGATCCTGCGGCCGGCTACCACATCATCTTCCTGATCACCCTGTGTGTTGCCGCTGTTGGCGCTGCTTGCGCCTACGCGTTGGTCTTCTCCAACCGTCGCTCGAAGGCAAAGGAAGCCGTCGAGGCGAAGTGATCCTTCGTAGGACTCAGTCCTTCTAGCCGGCTGTAACAGGCTGTGCTTGCTTAGGCGGGTCCGCATCGTCCCCGGTACTGAGGTATCAGATCCGGACGATGTGGACCCGCTTTTCGCATATCGATCCGCCCTGTCACCTGTCACCACTCTCAACTTCCCCGGCTCGTCTTCGTCCATGCCACCGCGTGATTGTGGAACAATAAGACCAGATCGCATCTATTCATTCATCAACACACATCTGCCGGCAGGGCATGAGGGGTTGGAGGCTTCATGGCTCTCTTTGAATTCGACGAGGGGCGTTTGATCCCCGCCCAATTCGGCCGCTCTGTTTCCGGTGGTCTCACCCCTGAAGTTGTTGACGCAGTGTGCAATCAGGTCCTCGAGATTGTTTCGCGTCCCCTTTTTCCTATTACGTGGCGCGATATTTCGCCCTTCGAAGCGCCGGCTTTCGTCGACGAAAGCTCTCCTGAAAACGAGGCCCCGCGCCTGACTGCCTTGGACCCTTCGGGGCAGGTTGTTTCTGTTGAAATTCTTGACTTTTTAGACTCCGATACTCTGATCCAGTCCCTCTCGCGTCTCGCGGGCACCGCAGCGCTGTCGTGGTCTGATCTGGCACGCGAGTATCCCGGTGGTGTTGCAGCTTTCAAGTCAGGATGGCTGCATTTCCGCGATTCCATGCCGCCGTCGCCCGGCGCTGGCCCGCGCCTCGTCATGGTTGTTGGCAGCATCGACCCGGCTGTGCGTCCCGCACTGGAAGTTCTCGCTGCCTCGGGCGTTGAGGTCCACGAGATGAGCCTGCGCGAAATGAGCAATGGGCGTTCCTTCCTCGAAGTGCACGCCGTTGGTCCGCGCACCTACGCCCACGCCCCCCACCTGCTCGCCGGCCGCTCCGAGGATGTGCCCGCGATCGCCTCGTCAATCCCGGAAGTAACCGTCACAAACGTTCACCCGGTCGCCGAGGCCGAGGCTGAGTTCCCCGAAGAAGCTGATCCCGCCGACTATGCGGAGACGAGCGAGCGCGAGTTCGACGCTGACGAAGTATTCGAATATGGTGCAGACACTGAAAACGTCATCGAGCGCGAGGGGGAGGACCCCCACCACCACGCGGCACCGCAGGCGAATGAGGAAACCGGCACAGGCCTCGTCAGTGAGGAAGAAGCCGAAGAACTTGCTCGCGCACGTGAGGCGGGAATCCCCGTTCTTGCGCGCGATGCGGCCGCGCTGCGTGTCCTGGGGCAGATCATTGCCGAGGATGTGCCCGCGATCCTTCTCGAGGCTCCGCAGGCGAATTGCGAGTTCACGGCAGATGGGCTCCTGCGTGCGGGGGAACAAAGCTGGACTGACCCACAAGAAGCCTTAGTGCACTTTCAAGTCGGCGGTGACGCGTGGGCGCTGTGGCACCTGGGCGGCGAAGAAGGGCCGACCTTGGGAGAGTCGCTCGCCGAAGTCAATCGCGAGATTATCCGCGAGTACTCGCGCGAAGGCTAAGCGTCGTTTGTTGACAGGGCTGCGCCCACTGAGACTCCCGCGCGGAGTGAGTTAGATAAACGCTCCGATCCAACGATTCATCGTGTCGTAAACTTCTGCGCGCACCTGCGGGTCCGAGAGCAGCAAGTCGTGTTTGCCGGGGAAACTTGCCATTGTCACCAGTGGGCCGAGTCGCGCGGAACGCTCAAGAATGACCTCGCGATCCAAAACGACGTCGCTGGAGAAAACTGCCTCGCTGAACTCTTCGCCGAAATAGCTCGACGTTGACATCATTGAAAGCACAGGGATGTCCAGGTGTACTGAGCTCGCGACGTTTTCGTGACCATCCAAGATGGCCTCAAGCCACGCCGCATAGGCCGGGTATGAGCCGGGGCGCTTCCACTCGAGGGCGTAACTCCAGCCCTTGATCGCAGGATCATCCGGATAAGCGGCAAGAGAATCGGGAAGAGGCGCGTCAAGAGCATTCCACCCCTCACGCAAGGAACGGCCGTAGTGGTCGGGGCCATCTCCTCCGGGTACCGCCCACATGGGATTGCGTGAAGCGATCCGTTCGAGGATTGGTGCAACAGCTGAACGCATCGAAGCCATGGTCTGCATTTCAAGCCAGGCAGAATTCAAGATCAAGCCATCAAGGGCGCCCGGGTGACGGTTTGCCCACAAGGTTGCCAAGAGTCCGCCCGTCGAGTGTCCCATAAGGACAAGCGGCAGATCGGGGTAGTCCTCGCGAATCAGGTCGAGAGCCTCGGAAATATCTTCATCGTAGAGGCTGAGGTTTGAAACGAATCCCATGCGCTGACCCGGGCGCAGTGAACGCCCATAGCGGCGCAGATCGAGCGCATAGAATGCTCCACCGCATCCGTCGATGTCTTCGGCGAGCTCACTCTGGAAGAAGTAGTCGTTTCGACCGTGGATATAAAGGAGTATGAAGTGCGGGGGCTGCGGCGTAGCTTCGCTGCGCGCTGAGTGCGTGTCAGTAGGCGAAGTTGTCGGCGCAGGCGAAAGTGCGGGCGCAGCAGGGGAGGAGGCGCGCGCCGAGGAAGCGGGGCCTCGGTAGCGAACAAGGGTCGCGACAACGGGGCCCGCGTCATCATCCATCAGGGGAATGGTTCGAGATTCGTAGTCTGCGCCGAGCACGTCTTGGCGCCAGCGGTCGACGGGCGCGGGGCCGGCTTCTCCCCAGGGGGCAAGAACCTTCTCATCGACGAGGCCGTTGAAGCTTTCCGGTGAGGCCGGAGTGTCGGGGAGTTCAATGTCGTCCATGGTTCTTGCTCCTGCTGATGATGGTTTGTGTATCGATTTTATGCGGAAAACTCGGGGGTGAGAGGGATTTGTGTGACTAATGTTGCGATTGTTGCGATCGTGATTTCTGTGGCTTCGGTTAAATATTGTTGCGTATGGTGCCGAAGTGAACTAACCTCGAATTCTGTATAAGAAGAGACGAACGCCCTTATCCCGGCGTGCAACGACAGGTGGACCAGTGAGAATTGAGACAAAGCGTCGCGGCCTACGCGCATTGAGCGTGACCGTGCTATTTGCTTCGCTCGCTGCAGCAACTCCCGGCATTGCTCTTGCAACTCCCAGTGAAGATGACATTGCACGAGCTCGTGAAGCTGAAGACGCAGCAAAAATGTCGGTCGCTCAGATTGAAGTAGAACTGGCAAGCGTGAAGACCGAAGCCGAGCTCGCGCTTCAAAAAGCGCAAAGTGCTGCGGAAGAACTCAACGGTGCGCGCTACGCACTCGACCAGGCCACTCAAACCGCACGCCAGGCACAGGCCGATGCTGACAAGGCAAAGGCCGACTACGAGGCAGGGAAGAAAGAAATCGCTTCCATTGCCCAGACTGCCTACCGTGAAGGCGGCTCTTCGCTCGACTCTCTTGCACCGTACCTCTCCGCCGACGGACTGCGCACAGTTGAAACGAAACAAGCAACGCTCGACTCCTTCTCGGCCTCGGCAAACATCAAAATGCAAAAGGTCGCAGCTTTGGAGCAGGTCGCCAATGTCATGAATGACGCGGCCGTCCAAGCGCAGGCCAAGCAGGCTGCCGCAACCGCAGAGGTAGAGGCTCGCACCGCCGAGGCGCAGAGCGCGGCAAGTGCAGCTGCAAGCGCGCAGACCATGACCGCGGCGCGCCGCGATGCGCTGGTCCAGGAGCTGGCGCGCAAGCAAAATACGACGGTTGAACTGATCAACCAGCGCGAGGCCGACCTCGAGGCTCAGCGTCAGGCGGCGGCCGCTGAAGCTGCGCGCCAGGCTGCCGCCGCGGAAGCAGCACGTCAAGCCGCTGCTGCCGAGGCCGCTCGCCAAGCACAGTCGCAGCGCCAGCAAAGCTCTTATGTTGCTCCCGCTCCCGCAGCGCCGAGCTATAGTGAGCCCTCGTACTCCGGTGGCGGCGGAAACTCGGATGCCGCGGCGGGCGCAATCGCGTGGGCAAAGTCCAAGCTCGGTGCACCCTACGTGTGGGCGGGCGAAGGACCGGGCTATGACTGCTCCGGTTTGGTCACCATGGCCTACCGGTCACAGGGCATCTATCTGACACACTGGTCGCAGGCGCAGTACTCCGAGGGAACGCGCGTGCCCGTCAGTCAGGCGCAGCCCGGTGACTTGATCTTCTGGAACTGGGACGGCGGTAATATCGACCACGTCGCGATCTATCTGGGCAACAACCAGATCATCGAGGCGCCGACCTTCGGTGTTCCGGTTCGTATCACCTCGATCTACGGTTGGAGCGCAGTGCTGCCATACGCGGTTCGCGTCGCGTGATGGTGTGAGCGGGGGTGGGCTTCGGCTCTGCTCTCCGGTCCTCTGCTTTTGTCACGCGAAGTCGGTGAATGTCATGCGTTATAGCCTGTGTCATTTCGTGACTTCGTGTGGAGGCTGGGCAAGTGGCTTGGTGGGTCAGCATAAGGGCTGGCCTGGGAAAGCGCTCGTCCGGCAAACGAGCTCGGCCCAGCAAAAGACACACGAAGTCGGTGAATGTCATGCGTTATAGCCTGTGACATTTGCCAACAACGTGTGGAGGTAGC
>NZ_JRMV01000014.1 GCF_000758755.1 Actinomyces sp. S6-Spd3
CGCCATTACGCTGGCGGCCGTTGCGCAAGAAATCTGGTGTTCGCCGCTACGCCCTCCGAAAATCAGGGCTACGCGGGTTTTCTTTGGAGAATCACTCATGACCTTGACTTTACTTCAAAATAATCAAGTTCAATCAACTCTGACGCGCCTTCAAAAATATGTCGCGCGTTAGACACTGCTTGCAGTTCACCACGATTTTCATTTTCGAGGCCGGTAAGCAGGCTACTTGTAGATGAAGCCCTCTCTTGGGCGGGTTAGAGTAAGAAAAACGTAGCGATTGGAACTCACCATGAATAACAAAGTACGAGTCAGCGTAGCGCTAACCACCTTGCTATCGGCCTTGGCATTTAGCGGATGCAGCCAGGGCGAGGGCGCCCCTGATGCCTCTACGCCGGCAACTACTGAGGCCGAAACCTACCTGCCCACACCGTATGTGGACACGACGGCGGAAACTGTTGTTCTTATGGACGAGGCGGAATGGATTTCTGGACCATCTGAGCAGGTTGAAGGTACTTCAAACACTTCCTTGCTGGTCCACGATTTTCGCGTAGGTGTACATGAGGATTACTACCGCGTGGTGGTCGAGTTCGTGGGCCAGGGCGATCCTGGCTGGACCATTGGTTGGACCGACAAATCGGTTGAGCTCGGGCGCGGCGAGGCACTGCCAATTCCGCAGGGCAACGTGCTTGACATTATGATCCACGGCGCCACCTGGCCGGCGATTCCCGGAGCTGCCGAATACTACTA
>NZ_JRMV01000015.1 GCF_000758755.1 Actinomyces sp. S6-Spd3
ACTCCCTGTTGTTTGACGCGATGGACGCGATTGGGGTTAACCGCACTCTTCACGCCCTCCACACAGAAATGCAGGCCCGTTCCGTGCGAGACCAGGAATGGGGCGCACGCCTGGCCGACCTCAACGAGGAGTTTTTAACCGCTTTGGGGGGAGTTCTTGAAACGATCCTCCAGGCCGCAAGGCGTAAACCCGAGGCGCCGATGCGCGTGATCACTCACGCCGTGATCGGAATTGTTTTGAGGGCTGCCGCGGTTGACGCCCTGGTGGAGAGCTATAAGGAACACCAGAGCCAGGCTCGAAGCCGCGTGGTTGGCCCGGCTTCACCGCCGCGGATTGAACGCACGGTGCCACAGCATCTTCCCATTGCGCAGTCGCCCGCTAAGCCGATTGTTGAAACGATCATTCCGCTTCTGTACGCGATGTCGAAACCGATTTGAGCGAAGCTTCTCGCCAAAGAATGTTCCCTCTTTAAGACGTGCAACAATTGGCGGAAAATAGGGGGAAACGAACCACGAGTTGGAAGTTTATTGACCAAAACCAGGCTTAACCTAAAGACATTGACTGCCAGACATGGGATAATGAAGCCATGGCTTTTAAACTGATTCTGCTCCGTCACGGGCAAAGCGATTGGAACGAAAAGAACCTGTTCACTGGATGGGTTGACGTTCCGCTGACAGAACTAGGTAAGGAAGAGGCCGTTCATGGCGGCGAGCTTCTTAAGAAGGAAGGTGTCCTGCCGGACATCCTCTACACGTCCCTACTTCGCCGCGCAATCTACACGGCAAACCTGGCGCTAGACGCTGCTGACCGCCACTGGATTCCGGTTAAGCGTTCCTGGCGTCTAAACGAGCGTCACTACGGTGCGCTGCAGGGCAAGAACAAGAAGGAGATCCGCGACGAGTACGGCGAGGATCAGTTCATGCAGTGGCGCCGCTCCTACGACGTACCGCCACCGGCAATCGAGGCTGGTTCGGAGTTTGCTCAGGATGGC
>NZ_JRMV01000016.1 GCF_000758755.1 Actinomyces sp. S6-Spd3
TCGCTGGCAAGAAATACTGCCACTGAAGTTTCCTACGCTACGTTAGCCAAAGATGTTCGCTCGGTTTCGCCTTCTTTTTCTCCCGAGACGGCAGCGAATGTGGTTTCTTTACTTGAACGGTTGTTTGTAGTTGAGAAGGTTCCCGCATTTGCTCCGAAGCTTCGTTCAAAGGCTCGGCTACGGACTTCGCCAAAGTATCATCTGGCGGATCCTGCATTGGCAGCTGCAGCCCTTGATGCAACTGAGCAGAATTTGTATAAGGATCCGCAAACGACGGGTTTCTTGTTTGAGTCTGCAGTGGTACATGACCTTCTGGTCTGTATGGAATCAATTGGCGGAAAGGTGCGGCACTACCGCAATTCGAACGGTCAGGAGATTGACGCGATTTTGACGTTCCCAGACGGGAGCTGGGCCGGTGTTGAAGTTAAGTTAGGGGCCTCTCAGATTCAGGAGGGGGCGCAGTCGTTACTTGATGCTGCATCGGTCATTGATGCGGGTGAGCCGCGTTTCCTTGCTGTAATAACCGGCACGGGCCCAAGTGCAACATTGAAAAACGGGGTGTTTACGTTCCCCCTGGCTGCTTTGCGGCCTTAACCTATTTTTCCGCGCTGCGCAGTCTTAGTGAGTTGCTTACGACGATGACGGAAGAGGCAGCCATGGCGGCTCCTGCGATCATGGGGTTGAGGAGTCCGGCGATGGCTAGGGGAATGGCCGCAACATTGTAGGCAAACGCCCAAAACAGGTTCTGTTTGATTATGCGCAGGGTCTTGCGAGAGATTTTGATAGCCGTTGCCGCCGAGCGCAGGTCGGAGCCGGTAAGTGTGATGTCAGCTGCCTCGATTGCTACTTCGGTACCCGAACCCATGGCCATGCCCAGGCCTTGAACACCAGCTTGGGCAAGAGCGGCA
>NZ_JRMV01000017.1 GCF_000758755.1 Actinomyces sp. S6-Spd3
TGCCGAAGCAATAACTGCCAACAAAATAGCCATCACAATCAGGCCCGGAGCCACAATCAAAAGCTCCCTCGTACCCACAAACCTCGTCCATGAGAACGTACTTGCAAGCCACGAATTCACAAACAGATGTAATCCACCCCAAAGCGCTGCCACCGCACCAATCGCGCCCAGCAGAGCAGCCAGCGCACCTTCAATCATGAACGGCAATTGAATAGTAAGACTCGACGCGCCAACGTAACGCATGATCGTCGTTTCCTTCTCACGCGACATTGCCGAAAGACGAATCGTGGTGGTAATCAGCAAAATCGCCGCGACCGTCATAATTCCAGCCAGACCCAGCGACAGATACTTCGCGTTATCAATTACCGCGAACAGCGGCTCCACAATCTCACGCTGATCCTTTACCTCCGCAACGCCCGGAGCACCCGAGAACTCCTCCTCAAGCAGGCGATACTGCTGCGGATCCACCAGCTTCACACGGAAAGACACCCACATCATGTCCTCCGTCAGCCAATGCGTAAACGGCGTGCCCTCGTAAAGCTCCAAGAAATTCTGGTACGTGTCTTCCTTCGACTCGTAGTAATACTCC
>NZ_JRMV01000018.1 GCF_000758755.1 Actinomyces sp. S6-Spd3
GGTAGATGAGCCATTCCACCTCTACGTATACGCGCGCGCGGTTTAGGCCGGCTTCGGAGAAGTAGTTGGTAAGTGGCGCCACCGCGCCGCGGTAGCGTCCATCTAGTGCGCCAAGTGCGATTGGGGGCTGCATTTGAGCCATGTCTTGCATTGTTTCGTTTGTGTACGCCATGTCTTCATCGTGGCATAAAGCGGGCAGGTTTTGGACGCCGGTCCGGCTTTTGGCTACTCGTCCACAACACTTGCGTGTGCGAGCTTGTCCACGACCTCAAATATTGATTGTGCTACGGGCTCGAGAAGGCTCTTAGGTTTGGCGCTATGGATGCAATTTTGGAGGCCGAGGCCGGCCTACAGGCTTTAGATTTAGCGATCTCGTACGCGGCGGGCGTGCGCATGGACTGGGACGGCGAGGCGGCGAGAGCAGCAAATGCGCAACTGAGCGCTCAAATAGGGCAACTGGTGGAGTTGCGCCACCGCCTGTTTGACGCGCGAGAGGCCGTCGTTGCGGCTCGGGTGAACTACTACGCGCAGATGAGCGCCGCGTGTTTGGGGGCACTGTGAGCAGTGCAGTGTTTATCGACTCGGGGCCGGTGCGCGTGAATGCGGAAAGTGT
>NZ_JRMV01000019.1 GCF_000758755.1 Actinomyces sp. S6-Spd3
TGGAGGCCGTGCACGCCGATATTTGCTTGATCTCGGCTTCGGGTATTAGGAACGGGACGGTCTACCACCCGTACGCAGACGTTGCAGCGGTGAAGGCAAAAATGATGGAGTCGTCTGAGCTGACGATTCTGCTTTTGGATCACACTAAGTTCAAGCGCCGCGCTATGTATTCCTTTGGCAAGCTTGCCGATGTTGACGTGATTGTCGTTGACTCGCAGACCAGTGAGGAAGATGTACAAATGCTTCAGGATTCGGGAGCGAGGGTAATCGTAGCGAAGCCGTGACGCAATAAGCTACGAGGCCGGAATGTAACAAAATATGAAACCCTAGTTTCAAATACTGCGATATGACCCCGTGACCGGGGTCATATTTGTATACTGACTTCAAGGCGTTGATGTTATTTCTAAAACAAGATTTGTTAAAAGTGACAAGTTTTGTGATACATTGATGCCGACGATGCACGCCACATGCTCCAAGGAGGGAGACATTTATGGGTTTTCGTATAGTTGTTGCCGCGGATTCTGCGGGTCTTGATTACAAGGAAATTCTCAAGAAAGACCTCGAATCTGACGAGCGCGTAGACGAGGTGATTGACGCTGGTATTCACGCCGGTGAAGATATCGACTACCCGCATGTTGCGGTCAAGGCCGCTCGCATGATCGCGGAAGGCAAGGCTGATCGTGGCCTGTTCGTTTGTGGTACCGGTATGGGTGTGGCAATGGCTGCCAACAAGGTGCCAGGCATTCGCGCTTCGGTGGCTCATGACTCGTTCTCAGTTGAGCGTTTGATCCTGTCTAACAATGCTCAGGTTCTAACCTTCGGTCAGCGTGTTATCGGTATTGAGTTGGCACGGCGCCTCGCAAAGGAGTGGTTGGGCTACGAGTTTGATACGAGCTCTCCTTCCGCACAAAAGGTTGAGGCGCTCGAGTCTTACGACGGTTGCTAACTTCTAAATCTCAGCACTGCTCGGGAAAAAGTGAGGAGCCGCGTCATGCGGCTGGGAAATTGTGCACAACGGTGAACTGTTGAGCAAAACCGCATTCACTTGGGTAGTGTTTATCTGTCAGCATTTTCGTGCGCGCAACGTTGCGTGTTTTCGAAATATTCCCATTACAGATGGTTAGACCATCCATTAACAAAAGGTGGATAAATGACTCCAGATGCAGCATTGACATTCCTTGGAAACATGGATTTGTTCTGGCTTATCGCTGCGGCCGGTGGTGGCTTCTTTGGCGCCGCTATCGGTGGTAACTTTGCGTTCGGTTTCACGGGCATCCTGATTCTCGTGGGCTTCGGTATCGCGATGGCAACGGGCTCCGACGTGGGCTTTAGCTACCTGGCTTTCGGCCCGGTATTTGGCCCACACATCG
>NZ_JRMV01000020.1 GCF_000758755.1 Actinomyces sp. S6-Spd3
CCGCGCCCCACTTTGATTCCCATTCATCCAGGTGGATGTCTACTAGGCCTGGTGGCCTGCAGTTCGCTGCGCCATTAGCTTCTTCTCGTCGCGACCAACGATTGCAAACAAGATCACGGTGATGATGGCGAAAACAATGAAGCAAATGAAGGTGGCGTCCCAGCCAAACTTATGGACGATGATGCCAACGCCCGTAGAAGCGAGGGTAGCGCCAAGCAGATAGCCGAACAGACCCGTGAAGCCTGCTGCGGTGCCTGCAACGTTGCGGGGCGACAGGTCGATTGCCTGGAGGCCGATCAGCATGACCGGGCCGTAGATGAGGCCGCCGATAAGGCCAACGAGGGTGATAAGGACCCACATCGGGGTGCCAACCGGCATGAGCCAGTAGGCAGCAATGGCGACTGCAGTTGCAATGGTGAACAGAATGCCGGTGCCGGAGCGGTAGCCCTTAAATACGGAGTCGGATAGCCAGCCACAAAGGATGGTGCCAAGGATGCCAGCGAGTTCGAACACGGCGTAGCCAACCAGGCCAGAACCAATCTCGGCGTGATGCTTGTCGGCGAGGAACACAGTGATCCAGGAGAGCACGCCGTAGCGTAGTGAATATACGAATACGTTCGCAACCGCAAGCATGACGATGGTGTGATTGGTGAGAACGTGCTTGAAGATGAGTTCCTTCGCGGACATACGCACGCCATCGTCTACGCTGACCTTAGCCGGGTCGTCGCGGTATTCCTCGATTGGGGGCAGGCCGATTGATTCAGGGGTGTCGCGGATCAAGAAGAACGCGATTACCGCAACGATAAGGGCAACGACGGCCGGTACCCAGAAGGCTGCCTGCCAGCTGTTGGAAGTCCAGGCAAGACCAACACC
>NZ_JRMV01000021.1 GCF_000758755.1 Actinomyces sp. S6-Spd3
CAGATTTGGATTCGTCCACAACTGAGGCCGGTTGAGTCCATTTTTTGAAGCGCCCCGCAACTCGTTTTATGAATGTGTAATGATGAGGGCGTGCGTGAAGATGAACTGCTGGATGCAGACGTTTCTGATTCGGATAAACCTAAAGATGAATGTGGCGTTTTTGGGGTGTGGGCGCCGGGCGAGGAAGTATCTCGCTTAACGTATTTCGGGTTGTACGCCCTCCAGCATAGGGGTCAGCAGTCGGCGGGTATTGCTGCTTCCGATGGTAAGAGCATCATGGTTTATAAGGACATGGGGCTCGTTTCGCAGGTGTTTAATGACGAGGCTCTTTCAACGCTTGAGGGGCATCTGGCTATCGGGCACGTGCGGTACGCAACGAAGGCGGCGGCTGAGTGGAGGCATTCGCAGCCGATGTTGGGGCCTACTGCTACGGGTTCGATTGCGCTTGGTAATAACGGAAACGTGACGAATGCGGCCCAGCTGCGCGATTTGGCAAGTAAGGTTTCGCATCGCCCGATTGACGATGATGCGACGGGCACGCAGATTATTACGGCGCTACTGGGTGGGTACGGCACTGAGAAGGGCTGTGAACAGCATTTGGGGGAGGGGCTACAAACTGAACGCGGTTCGCTGATTGAGGCAGCGAAGAACGTGTTGCCGCGTCTTCAGGGTGGTTTCTCGATGGTGTTTATGGATGAGCGCACGCTGTATGGCGCGCGTGATCCGCATGGTTTACGCCCGCTGGTTTTGGGCCGTTTGGATACGGGTTGGGTGCTTGCGTCCGAGACAGCTGCGCTCGACATTGTGGGCGCGTCGTTTATTCGC
>NZ_JRMV01000022.1 GCF_000758755.1 Actinomyces sp. S6-Spd3
AGGAAGGGCGTTCCCGCTCCAGGTATCCTTCAAAAACGCGGTGGTATCGGGGCTGTACCAGCGTCGTCGTACCTTGGCAGGATCTAGTTCTACGAATTTCCACTCGTATCCTAGGCCGGTTGCGACCATGCGCGAGATTTCTGCTTCAGATGAGTCTTTTACGCCGTAGGTAAACGCGAGTACATTGTCGGCGCCAACTTCTCTTAGCGCAGTCATGAAAAGGCGTGAGTCTGCGCCGCCCGAAAGAGGAATTAAAATTTGGTGGCCGTGCGCATCATCTACAAAATTGGAAGTGAGTTCAAGAATGGTCTGGTAGAACTCTTCCATGAGTGCATCAGGATCATTTTGTGTCTGTTCATGGTTGAACGCACTAGCGTGAGCAGTGAGGCGAACAGCTTTAGTCGAGCTGAACTCGGCGATTGTTCCGGCTGGTACCGTATGCACATCCTCGATGAGCGTATCGGTTCCAAGTACGAATGCGGTGTGAAGAAACTCTTGTGCTGCCTCTTCATTGCGCACTGGTTTCTTCATCATCTGGGTTA
>NZ_JRMV01000023.1 GCF_000758755.1 Actinomyces sp. S6-Spd3
ATGGATGCGGCGCAAAAGCATCAACTCGACTGGGTCATCTCCGAACTTGGTCTCAGCCAGAAAACCGGGCGCGAGGTTCTTGCCGCCACACAAAAGCTCGATACAGCGCTAAGGTCCTCTCCCACTCGCGGATCTTGGGGTGAGCTCTCCTTGCGCCGCGTGCTTGAAATGTCGGGCCTGACTAACCGCATTGACTTCCTCGAACAAATGCAGGTTGGCCCGGCGCGGCCAGACGTCGTTGTAAATCTACCGGGCGAGGGTGCTCTCGTAATCGACGCGAAAGTTCCCCTGGACGCCTACCTGAAAGCCATTGACGAGGAGGATTCGAGCGCTTTAAGAGCACATGCAAGCGCGGTGCGCTCCCACGTGAACCAGCTGGCAAACCGGCGCTACAGCGAGGTCATTGCTGGCTCTTTGGACCTAGTGGTCCTATACATGCCCTCTGAAGCGCTCATCTCTGCATCACTCGAAGCTGACCCTGCCCTTTTTGACGACGCCCTTCAAAAAGGCATCATTGTCGCTGGCCCCTCC
>NZ_JRMV01000024.1 GCF_000758755.1 Actinomyces sp. S6-Spd3
CAGCTGGCGGTTGCAGAGGCCTCGCCGCAGCGCCAGGCCGAGCTGAAGGATTACACGTTCGAGCTTTTGGACGAACTGTACGAGAACGAAGAGAAGTTCACGGAAGACCTGTACGATCCGCTAGGTCTAACGGAAGACGTGAAGAAGTTCCTGCGCTATAACGCGAACAAGGCCCTCATGAACCTGGGATACGAGTCGCTATTTCCGCCGGAGAGCACGGACGTCAACCCCGCAATCTTGGCTGCGCTTTCGCCAAACGCGGACGAGAACCATGACTTCTTCTCCGGTTCAGGTTCCTCTTACGTTATCGGCGACATCGAAGACACTGAGGACGACGACTGGGATTTCTAGTTTGAAAACTGAGGTTTACCACCGATTTTGAGGTGGTTTGCCAAGGTAAAGCAGAAGAGCCCGGACTTGCACATACGAGTCCGGGCTCTTTCATAAACATGGCGTGCGTCACAAAAGTAATCAGATTGTTACAAGATTTGTTTGCTACGTGGCAAATATCTTTGCTACGTAGCATATAGTCGGTATATGAGAGTCAACGATGACAATTTCTTCAAATGGTTAGAAGCCGGCTATCCACGGCCGCAGCTGTGCAGAGAAGATTGGCACAGCCTTAATGGCGAATGGGGATTTCAAGAAGATCCCGATGACGTTGGGCTAGATCAGAAGTGGTATAAAACCGATAGGTCGGATTCCTTTGGTCATGCCATTATCGTGCCGTTCCCGCCCGACTCAAAGAGGTCTGGCTATGTATGGCAAGACCCTCAGAACGACTCGGAAGTTGTTTGGTACAAACGAACGATTACAGCTGAGAATCTGACAAGCTCGTTGGAGCATCCGCAGTGGTTCATAAACTTCGAGGCGGTGGATTACGAGTGCGATGTTTGGGTTAACGGCCAGCATGCCGCTCGTCATCGCGGAGG
>NZ_JRMV01000025.1 GCF_000758755.1 Actinomyces sp. S6-Spd3
AGGCGCGCGAGGTTCGCGACACGTCGATGCGCGTGCCGCACGGCGAGTCGGGCATCGTAATTGGTGTTCGCGAGCAGAACGCGGATGAGGATGACCTGCAACCGGGCGTGCAGCAGAAGGTGCGCGTCTACGTGGCTCAGCGCCGCAAGATCACGATCGGCGATAAGCTGGCTGGTCGTCACGGTAACAAGGGCGTTGTGTCGAAGGTTCTCCCGGTTGAAGACATGCCGTTCCTTGAGGATGGCACGCCGGTTGACATTATTTTGAACCCGCTGGGTGTTCCGCCGCGAATGAACCTGGGTCAGGTCTTGGAGTACCACCTCGGCTGGATTGCCGCGATGGGTTGGGACATTTCCGAGGCAGTGAAGAACGGCGAGAACTGGGCGAAGTACATTCCAGAAGAGGGGATTAAGGCCCCGGCTCGTACGAATGTTGCTACGCCGGTGTTCGACGGTTTGGAGCCGGAGGCATTAAAGGGCCTGCTTTCGCACACTCTGCCTAACCGTGATGGTGATCGTCTGATTGACGAAAGCGGTAAGGCGCAGTTGTTCGATGGC
>NZ_JRMV01000026.1 GCF_000758755.1 Actinomyces sp. S6-Spd3
AACGCACAGCTACTCGCGCAATAAACTTTCCGCATTCTTGCAACATTACTGGCCAGATGCAGATCAACTGGACAAGATACTGGTATTCATTCAGTTCAACCTGCTAGAACGTCAGGCAAAATACATCAACAATTCCGTTCGGGCATACGAGCATTTTGGCTTCCAGTGGGCAATGCCCATGCTTGAAGCCAAGGCATGGGACAGTTGGTTCACCGGCACGCCAAAGGCCTGGGGAGACGATCGTGAACCGTACATCCGCTTCACCAACGAACGCTACGAGCATGTCTCCGGAACTTCCCTGCCCAACTTCGGCGGCCCCGCTGCACAGTTGGATCCCACGTTCAAGAAGACACTCAAGAAAGCCCTCAATCTTGTTGGACTGTCAGACGTTATTGAAAAAGCCTATGCGGCACATGTGACCCGCCACCATCCGATGGCATTTGAAGCACTCACAGGAAACCTAACGCCCAGGCAACTGGATTGGAAATTACTAAAGGGCAGGACGATCCTGGGAATATACAGCGAGCTTTTCTT
>NZ_JRMV01000027.1 GCF_000758755.1 Actinomyces sp. S6-Spd3
AGAGGGCCCCGCCCATGGATACACCCAGAAATGTGACCAGGCCGCGGCGACCAGCCTTACGCGCACCCCGCATCAGGCGAACCATCGCAGCCACCAGGGGAACCAGCACGAACACTAGCGCGTTGAAGAAAGAAATCGGGTGGATCGCAACCGCACCCAGCGCAGCGAGCAGGAACAGCGCGGTCCAAAGCGTGGTGGTGCGCCACTGATTGGAAGAAAACAGGGCTCGCACCCATGCGTTTCCAAGCACCCACGCCAGAGTCAACAGGCCAGGCAGTAGTGCCATTGAAACCGCGTTAGGCCACTGCGCGTACATCGACACGAAGTCAGCTGGGAAACTCAAAGTAAGCGACGCGAGCACCGGCGCAGTAAGAGTTGCCACGCGATTGTCCCACAGATAGTGAGCGAAGGCCGCCATCCCCACAATCCACCAAACTAAAAGCGCCAAGGAAGACGTGTTCACCGTCTGCACAACAGTTGAAGGCGTTGCAAACAAAGCTGCGAACGCGTGCCACATAGACGGATAGTAAGTGCGCGCCTCGCCCATCAGGGAGAACATCGGAGACAAACCAAACAGCGAACCGTCGCCCGAATGCACCATCTGCCACACGCCGTTGTAATGGAACGACGGATCCCACTGTTG
>NZ_JRMV01000028.1 GCF_000758755.1 Actinomyces sp. S6-Spd3
AAGCGAGCTTGAACATCGTCGCTAGTTTACCGAGATGGCGTCCATTGCTCGAATCCTCCAATGCAATAAAGCCCCGTTTTGTGCTCAAAGACACCCGTAAAAAGCGCTCAGTCGTTGTACGGGCCTAGAATGTCACCGCTGTTATTGAATATGTAGATAAATAACCGAACGATGGTGATGACAATCCAGGCCGGTGCAAGCATCAGTGAATAGGCGATCAAGGGGGCCACTTCTCTTCTGCGTTGCGCTTGTCCCACCTCTTCTATTTCACAGCCACACCAGATCGGAGGGGCGGGCGGGGCGCCATAACAAAAATCTCGCGGCATATGCAGAACATATGTCGCGAGATTTCACTCAGCGGTAGCGGTGGGATTTGAAAGACACGCTACGCGATTTTGAGCGCCTTGAGATTCCGGGCAAAAGCGACCTTTTCCCTGATATAACAAGCAAAAGTGCTAATCTACTTGATCTATCAATTATGGTCTAGTAGGGTTAAAACATGTCGAGATGTTGTACATATGTTGCACGCTTGTTGCACACTCCTTCATTCACTTTCCCTTATTAACTCAAGGAATAATCATGCCCAGGTCATCGGTAGGCTCAGTTAGAAAGCTAAAATCGGGACGGTATCAAGCGAGCGTAGAGCATCCGGAGTCTAC
>NZ_JRMV01000029.1 GCF_000758755.1 Actinomyces sp. S6-Spd3
CTGCTCAAACCACCATACGGAAAGCTGCGTTAAGATCTTGCCCTTGTCCGGGATCGGTGTGGACAGCACGTAGTCATAAGCACTAATGCGGTCAGAAGCCACAACGAGAAGCTGATTCTCATCGACCTCACTTACGTAAAGGTCGCGAACCTTGCCCGACGAAACGTGTTTGAACCCCGCGATGTTTTGCACTACTGCTCCTTGTTCGTAGAAACCATCCGAATATACGCGTCATCTGCAACAAGCGACCACAGCGCCGTTGAGGCTGGAGCCCCATCAATTAGGCCCACAGGGATTCCACATTCGAGCACCTGGCCGGGCTTTGCGGCCTCCCAAACATGAGTTAGAGCGATCATGCTAGCTTCAACCTCGCCCGGAAGGTCATTAACCGCCCGCGTCACGTTGCCCATGTCGGATCGCGCATCTACAACCACCCACACAGCTGCAAACTCGGTCGAAGAAATGATGCGAGCCGCGTTGCGCTGATGCGATTCCACAGACGAATTAACCACCGAGAGAATAACTACCGCGTCCGGGTTTTCCTCCCGAATCTGCGCAAATTCTTCAGCCGAACGAGCGCGCGGT
>NZ_JRMV01000030.1 GCF_000758755.1 Actinomyces sp. S6-Spd3
AGAAGCCCAACGCCAAGGCCGAAGATAGTTAGAACTAAGAACACGTAGATAAACAGCCCCAATTCCATGAGGCCGGGCCTCCACCCAAAAATGAGGGCGCCGCTGGCAAGGATCACCAGCTGCGGCACAAAATGCACGAACGCTACCCACGTGGATGCTACCGGGAAAAGTTCGCGCGGCAAGTAGATTTTCTTAACTAGTGGAGTGTTCCAAACTACCGAACGAGTGTCGTTGTTGAATATCTCAGCAAAGTAGTTCATCGCAACAACGCCAGCAAACATGTAAATCACGTAGTTTTCAATGGCGCGATCCATGCCCATGAACTTGCCGATAGCCAGGTAGAACACGAGGAACTGGACTGCTGGTTTCGCGTAGCTCCACAGCATGCCCAGAACGGAACCGCGGTAGCGTACCCGCAGTTCCTTGTGCACAAGAAGAGAAGCGAGGAACCGCTTATCGAATACTTCCAGTAGTCCTCGTGACCGTCCAGGCCTTACGAACTCGTCAGTGGATGTGGTCAAACCGGCTCCTAGTTCTCACCGTCAAGCAGTGGAGCAAGCTGGTTGTCCCACATCGATAGTGCAGAGGCAA
>NZ_JRMV01000031.1 GCF_000758755.1 Actinomyces sp. S6-Spd3
AAAAGCTACCCGCTGATACTCACCAAGAGCCGCCCCAAACCGGCGAAATGGACCCTGCCCCCTCACCGAATCCGCACCTGGAAACCCTGCGTGAAGCCACTCCCCCGGGTTTAGCCGCAGTGGCGGCCGGCATAGCTGTGGGTGCGCTGGTGGCCGTACCGATTAACGATTCAGGTTTGCTGATTGTGGTGGACACCGTTGCGATTGCAGCGCCCGCGCTGGTGTCTATTCTTGCTCGTCGTCTACAAATTTCTCGTACGCGTTGTACGGAGAGCCCGCGGTTTGCCGTATAGCCGCCTGTACTCGCTCGCGAACGGGAATTCGATGGCGGTGTACGCGGCGTAGCGCCGTGGCTTTCCAGACGTCTTTGAATTGGTCGGCGCGATGCATGTACCCCATGAGGTCGTTGGCGGTAGCACGGTGCGTGAAGTCGCAGGGGATTTCTTGCACGGTGTAGCCCTTGACTAGAAGGTCGATAGTCATGGCTACTTCAACGCCCCACCCGGGGGCAAAAGGCATGATGTCGTTAACCGCTTT
>NZ_JRMV01000032.1 GCF_000758755.1 Actinomyces sp. S6-Spd3
CTGAAACCGCATGTATCCTTGCCTCCGTTGGGGAACGCCAGCTGGGCCGCGAGCTAGTGACTGACAAGCGCGTTGGCCGCGTCGTTTTGACGGGCGGTGTGGAGACCGCGCAAATGTTCCGCTCTTGGGATCCCACCTTGCGCATCATGGCTGAAACCTCGGGCAAGAACGCTATCGTGATCACTCCGTCAGCCGACCTTGACCTCGCTGTGAAGGACGTGATCGACTCCGCTTTTGGTCATGCGGGCCAGAAGTGCTCGGCAGCCTCGTATGTGATCCTTGTGGGATCAACCGGCTTCTCCAAGCGCGTGCGTAACCAGCTGGTCGACGCCGCGAAGTCGCTGCACATCGGTTGGGGAGACGATCTATCGGCAGAAATGGGGCCGTTGTCTTCCGAGCCGGGAGAGAAGCTCCTGGCCGGCCTGACGACTCTTGATGAAGGACAAAAGTGGGTGCTTAAGCCGCGTCGCCTTGACGACACGAACAGGCTGTGGAGCCCCGGCGTGCGCGTGGG
>NZ_JRMV01000033.1 GCF_000758755.1 Actinomyces sp. S6-Spd3
GTATCCTGCATTGGCACTCACAACTTCACCCGCCATGTCGCCGAGTAGCTTCCTAGAGAAGTTATCTACTGCCATGTTGAGGTCGTTTTTCGCCACTAACTTGGTTGCTGTTTGAATCTTTGAGGTTCCATTTGCAGAGGCAAGGAACCCATTCTTAGCGTCCATGACACTTTTTTGCGTAGCTTTTGTAGCCAGAGCTCGTTGTGCCGCCGGCGATGCTTGCGCCATCTTTGCGCCAATTAGGTTCGAAGTGCCCATAGAAACAAAGCCGGTGACTGCTCCAACAGTCGTAGCAATTCCTACCTTCTTCCAGTCGATAGGCTTGTTGGAGATTTTCTGCGTAAGCAAGGATGTTCCACCACTAACCAAGCCTCCAGCCAGGGCGCCAGCCACCAGGATTCCGCCTACACCCGTGGCTGCAAGGGCAACTCCACCAATAATCGCTGCTCCCGCAAGGGCGTATTCCCAATTGTCCGCAGCAAACCCACCGATGCCCCTATTTCGGTTGTCGTTATACGCGGTTAGTGCACTGATGTCGCTATCTGTAATCGGACTTAGGCCGTAGGGATCAGCCAGGGAAAGTGGCGTATTAGCCGCGTAGTTATATGCGTTTGCCGCCCAAAGCGTAGCCGGCGGTGCGGCGACAGGATCCTGGGTTAGGAAAGATGCGGTGTTCGGATCGTAAAGCCGGGCTCCCATCCATTCCAGACCAGCAATGGCTATTTGTCCACCAGAAGTTAGCCGGAGGTAGTCCGGAAGTTGCGAATTGATAGTTCCGATAGAGCTGCCGTATGGATCCAACGGATCAGTGATGCTTTGAGGGCGCCATGCGTCCGCCACAATATCTGCGCTCAGGGTGACACCTGGTTGTGAACTGTCCCCTGAAAGTTAGACAGTTTAATAGTAGGGGTTCTTAGGCTAGGAGGGCATGATTGCGATATTCGTTCGGGGTCATGCCCTCGAGTCGTTGTTGGATGCGTTGGTTGTTGTACCAGTGGATGTAGTCCTGTATTTGATTGGTTAGGTCTTCGGTGTAGGTGAACGCTTGTTGGTAGAACAGTTCTGCTTTGAGGTGGGCGAAGAAGTTTTCTGCTATT
>NZ_JRMV01000034.1 GCF_000758755.1 Actinomyces sp. S6-Spd3
CATCGCTGATCCACATTTGAAGAGGGTGGTTTACCGCCCGACCCGCAGGGCGATGGTGCGCGTGAGCGATGGGGCCCAGCCGCGCGCGTGGGCAAAGGTGTTGCGGCCGGGTTTGGAACAGCCCCTGTTGCAGGCAATTTCTACTTTGGAGGGTTCTGACTTTCCGTTTGCACCCGTGCTCGGCACTCCTAGTGAGGGCGTGATTGTGCAGGCGCACGGGCAGGGGGCGCCGCTTGCGAATCTGATTTCGCAAAAGCCGTTGCAGGCGGCGCGCATGTTCGGTCAGATAAAAGAGGTTTTGGACGCGCTTCCACCGGCGGTGGCGGATTTGCCGCGCCAGAAGTCGTGGACGGATAGGCGGCGCCACCATGCGAAGGCGATTGGGCAGTCAATAGCAGATTTGGAGGCACCCGCCGCGCGTTTAGTGGAGCAAATCGATTCGATGTTGACTCCCACCCCGCAGTTGGTGCCCGCGCACGGTGATTTTTTCGAGGCGAACC
>NZ_JRMV01000035.1 GCF_000758755.1 Actinomyces sp. S6-Spd3
CATCTTCGAATGAAGAGGACGCGATGGTGAGATTTACCTTTGAGTTCGTTTCGCTCTCAAACTTGGCGTTTAGCTCCTTGATCTTGGATTCCTGAGGCGAACCGGTAGGCATGTTCAAGAACACGTCGATGGATCCGCCGTCAGTGCTGCCGCCTGCCTCAGAGCCAGAGCCTCCCGAACAGCCAGCTAGGCCAAGAGCCAGCGCTGACGCTGCCACGGTTGCAACGAAAATTTTCCCTTTTCTCATCGTGAAAAGACTCCTTCGTCTTTATTGGTTTCCTACTTTTCGACTATTTCGAAAAGTAGCGTCTGGTCAGTGTGTAGACGGGGCGTCTGCACACCAGAATTTTGGAGAATGGAACCGGTGGTGGTGATTCCATCAAAGTAGCGCCGGCCATCTTTATCGGCTTGGCTAAGCTCCCCAAACCATAGCGGTGGGACCAGCCCTGAAGGCTCATTGCCGACGATTACCGGACGAATAGTGTAGGTACGCGAATCATTCAATCCGCTAAAGCGTAGCCTTCCGCGCGGAGAGATAGCAGAGCGTCCTCGCGTAACCATCTGGAACAGTGCGCGAGACTTGTCCTTTGCAACTACTCCGTGTAGCCAAATCGTTTCATCGGGAGTTTCGCAACGAACAATATCCGAAGAGTGGAGGAAATCGCGGTTCAGCTTGTAGAACGCAATCCAATCCTTCAGGTCGGACATCTCGCTGTCGGTGGCTTCAAGAATGTCCCACTCGATTCCAAAATGGCCCCAAAGAGCGGTGCCACCGCGCATGGCCAT
>NZ_JRMV01000036.1 GCF_000758755.1 Actinomyces sp. S6-Spd3
CGGCCAAGGACGGCAACGACATAGCCGACGATAGTAACCGGTTGCATTCGTCCAATCTTTTGCACTACCAACGGCGTTACAAGAAGACCTACGATGAGAGGAATGTTGATTGCCCACGCAAATACGCCCAGTAGGTTTGCATTACCCAGAATGTAGGTCATGAAGTAAATGCCCATGTTCAGCGTGGCGGTGAAGAACTGCATCAAGATGAAGCAAACCACAATGATCACGTAGTAACGATTTCCAAGGAGCTTAAGCGCCTCAAGGAAGCTGAGCTCGTCATCCTTCGCCGCTTCCGAGTCTCCCTCAGCCAGCTCAGTGGGGGACAGCTCCTTAACTGAAAATACAGCCAACGAGTTGGACAGGATGCCGATGATGGCGTAAATGATCGCCATGTTACGCCACGCAGCTGCATCGCCTCCCATAGCCTGTACAGCTCCAACCGTAACCGTCTGGATCGTCAGGCTCGTGCCAAAAGCGAAGATGAAGCGGATTGAACCCATCTGCACGCGCTCGGCCCTGTTCTTCGTAATAAGGGCGGTCAAAGCAGCGTAGGCGATGTTATTAGCGGTGTAGAATACTGCGTTTAACAAAGTGTAGGTGATGAAGAACCAC
>NZ_JRMV01000037.1 GCF_000758755.1 Actinomyces sp. S6-Spd3
TGGATGAGCTCTGGGATGACGAGTATTTCGACCGAGAGACTTCCCTCGGCATGGCTGAATATGAAAGCACATTAGAGAAGGTCAAGAAGCTTGCCGACTACCTCGAAGCTTGGAAGGGCAAGACGGTCGACATCGAGCACCCGTTTGCGCAAGTTGTTGATATTGGTGGAACCAAACTGCGCATCGCGGGCCGAATCGACAGGCTCGAACACACTGAAGATGGTGTAGTCGTTACAGACATCAAGACGGGCAGAGTCCCATCACAAAAAGAAACGCAGAACCACCTGCAACTGGCAGCTTATCAGTTCGCGCTGAATGCTCGCGGTGAGAACGTGCAGAAGGCGCGTTTACTAGCACTTAGGGAAAAATCTCCAGACAAGTACATCCAACATTCCCTCTTTAACAAGGGTGAACGCAAGGATAGTGACCCGGTTGTTTCAGACCAGCGAGAGCAACTGGCAGAGGCCATAAAACTTGCTGCGGAAATAGCGGCAGGAAATACCTTCCTAGCAACACCGAATGCGAATATATGTCGAAGTTGTCCGGTGAAAAACATTTGCCCAGCCCAAGATGAAGGAAGGAGGACCCTGTAGTGACACTCAACGCAATGGAGTTTGTAGAAACTCTTAATGCCCAGCTTGAACCGGGACAGAAGAAGATCATGCTTTCGCC
>NZ_JRMV01000038.1 GCF_000758755.1 Actinomyces sp. S6-Spd3
CGATGAAACGCCATTCTTTGCCACGAAATCGAATTAGTGACGTTTCGAGCGAAAAACTATTCCCCTAGCCATAGACGCTAGATCGTTTTCTAATGACTCACTAGAAGTCACATTCTTGGTCGATTTTGGTGCAGTGTGAGAGACACCCTGCGTCGAGTTGTTCGTCCGAACTTCTTCCGCATCATCTTCGAACGGTGCTGTAGATATTGCGGAAAGTTCGCCAGCGCTCTCTTCGCCCAGTCCAAGGGTTAAGACGCGAATCCCTTCAGCATGAAGCTGCCGAGCAAGGCTCGTTGCAGTAGACCTGGGGACACCTAGGTCTCCATCACCAAAGACGGCAATCACCGCATCTCCACCACTATAGTGACCTAGCCATTCCAGCAGTCCATCGCGCGCAAGTTCTATCGCAGGAGTGATCCTGGTGCCCCCGCCGGCTTCTGCCGATTTCAAAAGCTGGATTGCACGCGTGGGATCTTTGCTAAGTTCCACTGAACCTTCGACCTTGTGGTGCCAAAGAATGACACCCACCTCATATCCGCCACCGACCG
>NZ_JRMV01000039.1 GCF_000758755.1 Actinomyces sp. S6-Spd3
AAGTGGCAAACGAGATGAACACTGACGTCGAGCCCCTGCTCGAAATCAAAGACCTCGAGGTCGCCTTCCAATCTTCCACGGGCATGGTCCCCGCAGTGCGGAAAGCCAACCTCACCATCTACCCCGGCCAGTCCGTTGCCATCGTAGGAGAATCAGGCTCCGGTAAATCCACTACCGCGCATGCCATCATCAACCTCCTGCCCGGCAGCGGCAAGATCGTGGGCGGCTCCATCAAATTCCGCGGTGAAGAACTCACCACTAAGAGCCGTAAAGAGATGGAACGCATTCGCGGACGCCACATCGGCCTTGTTCCGCAAGACCCCATGTCGAACCTCAACCCCGTTTGGAAAATCGGCTTCCAAGTTCGCGAAGCCCTCAAAGCCAACAACGTGGTTAAAGGCTCGCAAATGCACCAGCGAGTCAATGACCTCCTCGCTGAAGCCGGGTTGCCCGACACCGAACGCGTTGCGAAACAGTATCCGCACGAGTTCTCTGGCGGCATGCGCCAACGCGCCCTCATCGCTATCGGCCTGGCCGCTCGTCCCGAGCTACTCATCGCGGATGAGCCGACCTCGGCCCTT
>NZ_JRMV01000040.1 GCF_000758755.1 Actinomyces sp. S6-Spd3
TGCAACGCCGCGTACGGGGCTGAGCGATTCAGTAATGTCCGTTAGAGGCGTCACGGGACGGCATGCTCGGCGGTGCCGTGCCTCGATCTTCTTAGCCAAAATATTCTCCCTTAGAAGGTGCCTTATTTAGGTTTTTGAGTAACAAATCCACTTTAACCAACTTGCACCCAAAATGTCACGTAACGATAACGAAGTTGTGAACAGTTCCACTTATTGATTACTCACCTGAACGAATATGTGCGGCTCAGCCCATTGCGGAACAGCCACGGATCCCTTTCCTTTCGCGGGTTTACCATTTTGAGACAGCATCAGCTCCCCGTCATTGAGGGTGATCGAGATCTCATCGCCTGGTCTCATTTTGATATCGTCGAGGGCGCTCAGCGCACCCACTTCCGATTGCACAGGCTCGCCCAGGCGGGCAAGTTCCGCGATCAAAGACTCACCTTCGGCAAGGCTGGCGTGAACATCTAAGAGGGATATGAGACCTTCAGGTAGTTCCCATTCCCCCGGTACCGGATTGC
>NZ_JRMV01000041.1 GCF_000758755.1 Actinomyces sp. S6-Spd3
CGGTCTGGAGATCGCGAAAGAGAAGGGCTGGGTGGCTCCTGAAGCTACCGGCACGGCCCCGCAGGTTGAGGAGGGCAACTGATGAGTGAAGTAACGTTCTCCAAGCCGGGCATCCTCACGCCGATCGTTTCGCGCGGTTGGGACGAGGAACGTTCATGGACGCTTGAGTCGTACCGCTCGCGCGGTGGCTACAAGGGCCTTGAGCGCGCCCTAACGATGGATCCGGCTGACATTACGAATGCGGTGAAGACGGCTGGTCTTCGCGGCCGTGGTGGTGCTGGCTTCCCCACGGGGCTTAAGTGGTCGTTCCTGCCTCCTGACGATGGCGGCCCCCGCTACCTCGTTGTGAATGCGGATGAGTCCGAGCCGGGAACCTGTAAGGATATTCCGCTACTGATGGCCAACCCGCACGTTTTGATTGAGGGCATGGCAATCACGTCTCGAGCGATTCGCTGTGAGCACGCGTTTATCTACCTGCGTGGCGAGGTCGCCCACGTTTACCGTCGCCTTCTCG
>NZ_JRMV01000042.1 GCF_000758755.1 Actinomyces sp. S6-Spd3
GCCTTACCTACTTGTATTGGTCAGCTCTGTAAATTACGGCTGGTTCTTGGTCTCAACCTTGATCTTGCCAGAAATGATGTCCTGCTTAATCTGCTCAATCTCATCCTTGAGCTCTGCAGGAACCTTCGAATCGAAGTCGTGGAACGGTGAGATCGAAACGCCGCCGTTCTCGAGATCGCCAACGTACTGCTCCGAAGTCCAGTTGCCATCAGCAACAGACTTGATCGTGTCAAACACAGCCTGGCCGATCTCCTTCATCACCGAGGTGAGGATGTACTGGCCCTGTTCCGGCTGGGTGAGGTAACCGTCAGCGTCAACCCAGATAACGGAAACGCCGTCAGATTCGGAAGCAGCGGTGAGCGCACCAGCGCCAACCGGACCAGCTACTGGCATGATAATGTCAGCGCCCTGGTTAATCAGCTGCTGAGCGGTGTTCTTGCCCTTAGCGACATCAGAGAAGTCACCGGTGTAGGAGCCTTCCTGGCTCTCCATGTCCCAGCCAAGAAGCTTCACATCGGTCGAGTGGACCTCGTTGTACTTCATCATGCCGCCTTCGAAGCCATCAGCGAAGATAGCCGTCGAAGGAATCTTCATGC
>NZ_JRMV01000043.1 GCF_000758755.1 Actinomyces sp. S6-Spd3
GGCTTGGCCTACGTGTCCGCGCTCCCAGGCGATGACAAAGTTCTCAAATGTGGATTCTCCAAAGGGAATCGCCCACGCAGAGCTTTGATCTCGCGAACCTTTAAAGGATGCAACCACGCCTAGGTAGAAAGGTACTAACTGTACAAGGCAGACCAGTACCAGGAGGAAAAGTATGAACTTAGGAGTTTTTAAAGAATTCTTATTTTCACTCATCACAGACCCACCCTCGTAGCGCGCCTATCAAGCCAGCGGTTTGTAATAACCGTGAATAGAACGATTATGAAGAACAGCACCACGCCCTGCGCGGCTGCGTAGCCGGCGGCCTGACTGCCAAAGTAGGTGCGTCCAATCAACGTTGAAACGGAGTTGGTGTCAAAGCCCGGACCTCCATCGGTTAGAACCTTAATGATGTCGTAGAGCTTGAGTCCGCCGATTAGGTTGATAACGACGGAAGCTGCGAATGCCGGGTGGAGCATTGGCCAGGTGATGTCTTTGAACTGTTGCCAGCCGTTAACACCGTCAAGTTGGGCGGCTTCGTGAACCTCTGTTGGGATCGACTGCAGTCCAGATAGGTAGATGATCATGGAGACACCAACGAACTGGAACGAGTTGATGAAGACGATTACGGCGATAGCAAAGTTAGAGTTTGCAAGGTATGCGACGGGCTGACCACCAAACGCTTCCAGGATCCCGTTCAACGCTCCCTGGCGGAATCGGAATACGAGGTAGTAGAAGGTGCCCATAACGACCGGTGAGATGAGGACCGGCAGGTAGATAATGGCTCGCACGCTGTTGGAAATCTTGCCGGAACGCTCTAGCAACACTGCTAGAAAGAGGCCAATGATCTGCT
>NZ_JRMV01000044.1 GCF_000758755.1 Actinomyces sp. S6-Spd3
AAATTCAGCTACGTACTGTTCTTTTTGATCAAGAGCGCCATCAATCTGTTTGATCAGCGCAGCGTACTCAGCTTTATTCTCGCTGGTTTCCCCAACTGCAAGAACTATGCGTTTCGCTTCTTCGAGAAAGCCGGAAGCAAACTTTTCTCGCGCACTTTCTAACGAAAGTTTCGATCCGGAGGCTCCTGATCTTTGCTCACTTACAGCGTGCACAATTCGCGAAGCGTCCAGCTGTTTGATTCCATTTGCGACAAGTGAATCTCGGACGCCCACAAGAGTATTGCCGCGTTGCAGTTGGGCTGTAACTGTTTCAACGATCGCCGCGATGACGGTCGATTGCAAAGCTTTTTCATCGGCAGCGGCGTCTTTTACCGCGCCAAGGAACTTCTGAGCATCCTGCAGTGCGTCAGTATCACGTCCCTGCTCGCTTCTACGTCGCGCCTTTTCAATGTCTTGTAAAGTTATCGGCCTCCCATTCGCAGAAAAAGAGTCAAGTAGCTCGATACTCTTCAAGTCATCAGTTCGATGGATAAGGATCAGATCGAAGATCGTTGGGTAATCGGGATGCTTGGATACGGCGTTCCAGATCGGAACTAGCTTCTCCGGTAGCTGGTTCTTTGAAAGATCTAAAGCAGGTGTTACCGTCAAACCGTGAGAATCTGCCTTTTGTTTGATGCTCAGTGGAGTAACACCTTTGATACCCATGGCAGGCAGCCTGCTCAGTAGGCTGTCCTCATCCACCACGCCCAAAGGATATTCCGTCGCCAGTTGGTTCAGAGTCTGGTCTATCGAATCGCGCAAGTACTTTTGACGTGAATCGGCAAAGCCACTCCAGGTTTTGGCAAGGAGTAATTTCTGGCCTTCAAGACTACTCAGGTGCGCAAGCAACTGATTTAGAAGCTTTGCAGCCTCCATATTCTTTTCGGACCGATTCAATGTCGACTTGAGTTTAGGTATCCAATGGTCCAGCTCTTCGTCTTTTACGGGCGACGGAATTCCATACAGGAATCCCAGATCTAATTCAAGATACTTCTTTGAACTC
>NZ_JRMV01000045.1 GCF_000758755.1 Actinomyces sp. S6-Spd3
CAAAATATTCAACATTTCCTGCGGGGCCGGGAAGAGGACTAGCCGCCAAACCGTAAACCTTCAGGCCTAACTCACCGGCTTTGTCCAAGACTTGGCGCACAGCGAAGTGATGCAGTTCCGGATCCCGAACCACGCCTTTTGCCCCTAGCTTATCCTTGCCCACCTCAAACTGCGGTTTCACCATCAACAAGAAATCAGCCTGTGGATGCGCAACGCCTTTCAAAGCTGGAAGCACCAAAGTTAGAGAAATGAAAGAAAGATCCGATACCACAACCGTTGGTGGCGGCGCCACGTCTTCAGGCAACAAGTAGCGAACATTTGTCCGGTCTTTAACCTCAACGCGCGGATCGGACTGCAGGCGCCATATCAGCTGCCCGTAACCCACATCAACGGCTACCACCTTCGCGGCACCCGCGCGTAGTAGTACGTCTGTGAAACCACCGGTCGATGCTCCCGCATCCAGGCAACGCTGACCGCGGATCACGGGAGCAAGATCACCGAGAATCTCAAGCGCACCCGCAAGCTTATACGCACCTCTAGATGCATAATCTGGCGAGGAACTTTCATCCACAATCAACGCCTGCGCCGGATCCATCTGCCTGGCGGGCTTGGTAACAACCTCCCCATCCAGCTTCACAAAACCAGCATGGATCAGTTCTTGCGCCTTCGAGCGTGATGGTGCGAGCGAACGTCGCACCATCTCCGCATCGATACGTCTTAGGCGTGCCACTGCTCGGTCCCGCCTTCAAGCTGGGCAGACAACTCCGCCTCAGCTTGCTTCAGCTTCGCAAGACGCTGAGCTAGAGGCAGGTTGTCAGCCTGCTCCCAGTCTTCCTCCCACTGCTCCAGATTCACTCAGACTCCTGTGATTCCTCGTCCTCTTCAGCAAGATGACGAGTTTCTTCAAGTAGCTCCTCCAGATCTTCCTCACCGGGAAGAAATGCTGCGACGGATTCCACATCCACCTGCGCAAGTTCCTCATCGCTTACATCCGAGGCGGGCATATCGTCCAGATCGGTTGACTCTGCCACTACGGGCTCTTCCACCTCGGGTTCA
>NZ_JRMV01000046.1 GCF_000758755.1 Actinomyces sp. S6-Spd3
GAATCGGGTGGTTAGTGGACGTTAGAGTCACGTTGGGACCAAACATAACGTTCTTGCCAATGTTGATCTCATAGTCGTCTACAAGCGTCAAACCCGTATTGGCATAAGCGTTGCCAGAAAAAGTTGTGCGGTGCCCGTAAGCAACCGAAATAGGCGGCTCGAGGAACGCATTTGAAGCACTTTCCCCAAACAGTTCCGCAATGAGTTCTTTACGTAGGGCCTCATCATCTACGGTTGTTCGATTGAAACGCGCAACCAGGCGCTTAGCCCGGTCCCGCTCACTCTTGAGTCCTTCCAAGCCCTCGTAGGCATCGCAGTACAGCTCGCGCTCTTCAATGCGCCTGCGAACTTCTTCTTCTGAAAAATAAGTAGACATTAGTCTATTCCTTCTATTCTTGGGCAGCCGCAAGATTCTCCTGGCACCAGTGACACAGGGAAGATCATGTGCTCTGGTAAAGGCTCGTAAGGTTCCTTAACGAGGGTTTCGACTGCGGTGGTAAGCATTTCGTTAATGGGCTGTCTTACAGTGGTGATTCGAGGTTGAACATACTTAACGGTGTCCGTGCCATCGAAGCCCATGATGGCAACGTCTTGAGGGACGCGCACGCCAGCTTCTGTTACGGCTTTTTGGAAGCCAATAGCTAGTGCGTCAGAAAAACAGAATACGGCTGATGGGCGCGAGTCTAGCTGTAGGAACTGCTTTCCGGCCTCATATCCGCCCTCTAGTGACCACG
>NZ_JRMV01000047.1 GCF_000758755.1 Actinomyces sp. S6-Spd3
AACCACCTGGTCATCCGGTACGCCCGAAAGCGGGATTGGGCGGTAACGCATTGCAAGCAGTGCCTGCACGAAGTTCATTGGCATGTAGCCCGACGAAGCATTCAGGAAGAACAGGCCCTTTACCGGCTGGTCCCAAAGCTCCTCGGTGGAAGTTAGAACGCGGTCCCACCGGGGACGCTCTTCCGACGCTGGCTTTCGATCCAGCACCGAGACACCAAGCGTGGTGTCAATATTTTCGCCATCAATAATTAAATAAGTAAGCGGATCCATTTTGATACTTTCAATGGGTGGGGCAAAAAGCCCCACCCATGTAATTGAAATTTGTAGTTGAAGCCTTGCGCCTAAGCGATTTAAGACTTCTTCTTTAGAGTGGCCAAGCGAGCCTCAATTTCAGACTGCTCGTCCAAGTTATCCAGTTCGTCGAACTGGGACGCGAAAGAATCAGCTGCGAGTTCTGCGCGGCCCTGAGCCATCGCTTCTTCACGGCGAATCTGATCCTCAAAGCGGGAAAGCTCCGAAGTGGGGTCAAGCACGTTGATTGAGCTAACCGTATCCTGCAACTTCGCCTGAGCGGCTGCCGTCTTCTGACGGGCCACAAGCTCATC
>NZ_JRMV01000048.1 GCF_000758755.1 Actinomyces sp. S6-Spd3
CCCAAGGCTTGCCTTCAGCAATGAGGTCCATAGCAGCCTTGCCCATGCGAGTCATGATGCGCATGCTGACAACAACGTACGGGGAGTCCGTAAGCTCAATACCCAGCTGGGAGATCGGGCCACCGATCGGGCCCATCGAGAACGGAACTACGTAAAGAGTGCGGCCCTTCATAGCACCGGTGAATACGTGCTTCAGGGTCTCCTTCATCTCCTTCGGATCAGCCCAGTTGTTGGTCGGGCCTGCATCCTCTTCCTTCTCGGAGCAAATGAAGGTACGGGACTCAACGCGAGCCACGTCAGACGGCTTGGAGCGAGCAAGGAAAGAGTTCGGGCGCTTCTCCTCGTTCAGCTTCGTGAACATTCCGGACTCAACCATCTCGGAAGTGAGACGATCCCACTCTTCCTCGGATCCGTCACAGAAATAAACTGACTTCGGGGTGGTGAGCTCAGCGATCTCAGCAACCCACTTGATAACTTCTTCGGGAACATTAGCCGGGGCAACCGACTTGATATCCTCAATCGTTACGGTCATACCTAAGCCTCCTGGGCGTTGTATTTCCTGGGTGCCGTATGCACCCAAAGGTATCGACTAGACCCCATTTAGGGATCTTGGCCACTGCCTCCAATTATGGCTTATTTAACAAGATTTTGCACGTTCTGGACGAGCCAAATATGTCCGAAATAGCCATATACAAACGCATATTTGTGCAATATGGCGGTTTTTGCCGATCTGCAAATGCCGGTAAGACGATTTACGCCGGCCCAAGCGGACCGGCGTAAAAGCAAAGGCAGTTTTACCTTATTGGTTTCACTCCGCGGCGAGGTCGTGGCGAACAATCGCCGCATCACGGCTCGGACCCACCCCGATCACCGACACACGCACGCGAGAAAGCTCCTCAAGCCGCTCGATGTAACGCTGCGCATTGGCCGGCAGCTCTTCAAACGTGCGC
>NZ_JRMV01000049.1 GCF_000758755.1 Actinomyces sp. S6-Spd3
TGCAGCTGGCTGTTTTGGGGCTGGAGGTAGCTGCTCAGAGCCCGCTTGGTTCGCAGGTGGCGCTAGATCAGTTGGCTGTGCGATTGATGGCTTGGTATCGCTCGCATCCGGCGCAGGTGGCTCCGGGTTTGCAGGCGGTTTTGCAGTGGGCGGATCAGCCTTCGCTTGCTCCAGCGCATTTGCGGGGGCGGATTGAGCAGGAGCAGGGCGAGTCGCCCAGCGTTGCCCGGTTGGTGGCTGCGGCGAGTGCCCGCTGGGAGAGTTTGCGTCCGCGTGCACGCGTGGCTGGCAATGAGGTGTTTGCACTCATGGTGCCGGTGGGACTGTCTGCGGCGTTGGATTCTCGCGAGTGCACGCGGGTGAGTTTAGAGGTTGTGCGCATGGTGACGCCGGATCCGCGTACCGCTTTGCTGGCGGCCTCGTACGCGCAGTTGCTGCGGGGGGCGCTCGCGGGTTTTGCGCCGGGCAGGCCGTGGCAGGAATGCCTGGACTGGCATGCG
>NZ_JRMV01000050.1 GCF_000758755.1 Actinomyces sp. S6-Spd3
TTAAGGATTCCGCATCTGTGATTCCGTCGGCTATCTGCTGCACACCTGTCTCAATAACGCCAAACGTTGAAAGTAGCGTCATCGCAGCTGCGATCAGAGTGATTACCCATAGCGTCGCAGAGAAGAACCATCTGCGCAGTTCTACCAAAAACCACTTGTGTAGCTCCAATGAGTGGGTCATGCTCGCACCTCGCTTCTGAGTTGGTTATATGCGGCTTCACTCGCTCCGGAAACACCCTGATTAAAGTCAAGCTCCACAAGTTTGCGCGCATGGATTGCATATAGAGTGTCGGCAAGTTGATCAATCTCGGTGAGTGTGTGTGTTGTAAGCAGAATGATCTTGCCGGCGGCTCGTTGATCCCGCACAAGTGTCCTGACAGATTCAACACCGTCTACGTCCAAGCCGTTAAACGGCTCATCCAGTACCAGTACTTTGGGATCCGGAAGAAGAGCCAAAACGATTTCCATGCGTCGGCGCATTCCGGTTGACAGCTTCTTTACCGGCTTTGAGTAAAATTTATCTACACCGAGTGCCTCGCAGAGGCTATCCCTATGGTTGCGTGATATTCCATGAACATTAGCCCAGTATTTGACTACGTTCTTGGTGGTCATGCGGGGCGGAAGACCATGTGCTTCCGTCACCACCCCAAACACATCAGACCGTTGAGGGAGCTTTTGAACGGGCAGACCATCAAATTCAACTACGCCATGTCCTGGTTTAATATCTCCAAGCATGGTGGCAATGAAGGTTGATTTCCCGGCTCCATTCGGTCCGATCAACCCTGTCACGGTTCCGCCATCCATCAAGAGGCTGACATCAGAAACCAGGGTCTGG
>NZ_JRMV01000051.1 GCF_000758755.1 Actinomyces sp. S6-Spd3
GCCTCATCCATTGGATAATCCGAAATGCCAGAGCGGCGCGCCAGCACCGACTCATTCGCCACAAAACCAATCCAATCGTTATCTGCCAGAGCGGCCTGCAACGCCTGGTAATCCACGTACGTTTCCACGTGGCGGCGCAGATTAGCTAGGTGCTGCGCGGCGTCCTCGGAAACAAAATCGAACGTGTCCATCACCGTGTACGGAATATCAACATCTGCAAGGCGCGCCATGGAACGCCCCATGATTGTGCGTCCGCGAGCGGGGAACTGGCACTGGAATCGCACCTCAACCGCGGTTTTGTCAACGGATGCGTAAGAGCGCTCCAAAATCTCTTGGCCGCAACGCGCAATGCGGATCTCTGGGGTTTTTGAACTGTTCTTCGCGAACTCGCGCGCCAAGAAATCAGCTACAGCTACGCGCTTTTCGCGAGTATCAAGCAGATCTTCAGGGATGCCCATCTTTACCGGCGAGGCCGTAGCGCGCAACTGCGATGGTGGCGCG
>NZ_JRMV01000052.1 GCF_000758755.1 Actinomyces sp. S6-Spd3
TGCCTTCGGGTCAAGTTCACGTAGCATGCGGTATAGCGCCGCCTGCCCGTGCGCCTCCAGGCTCTCCTCCACTCGCGCGCGCACCACCGGATCCGTTCCTGGAAACTCCATCTTGTCAAAAAGGGCGTGGATGTAGAGTGCGGAACCACCCACTGCGATTGCGCGGTTGCCTCGCTGTTCGATCGCGTGCACGTCCTCACGCGCGCAGACCTGATATTGCGCAACCGAGGCTTCCTGGTGAATGTCTAGCACATCGATCTGGTGATGCGGGATCTCGGCCCGCTCCACAGTTGAAGGCTTCGCTGTGCCAATATCCATGCCTTTATACAGAGAAAACGCATCCATCGACACGATCTCAGTGCTTCCCAGCTCGCGAGCAAGGTCCAGCGCCAAGCCAGATTTGCCCGACGCCGTAGCGCCCACAATTCCTATCAACATGGCCTCGCCCTATCGCAACATAGGAATGCCCAGGCTTACCCGATTAGCCATGTCCGGGTTCTCATG
>NZ_JRMV01000053.1 GCF_000758755.1 Actinomyces sp. S6-Spd3
CATCTTGTTGCCGCCCGCTTCAAGGAAGCAAAACTAAATGCTAAAGCCGCCCCAATCTACGCGCAGATGCTGGTTGGACTAATCGCCCAAGTTGGTCAATGGTGGCTAGAAGAGCGCAGCCCCGATAAGAAGACCGTGGCCTCTCACATCGTTAACCTCACCTGGCTCGGACTACGAAATCTGCACCCCGATCCGCAGCTACTTAGCGACGCTGATTAAGGTGAACTTCAAAATCAACGAAGACAAGAGTCTTGATTTCAAGTATCTTTGAAGCGTGAGTGAAAACAAACGCATGCCCGTCCCAACTCCGGACGACGAGGTTGACCGCATCGTCAGCTCTTGGCAAAAAGAGAGGCCCGACCTCGACTCCACTCCCATGCTCGTTTTCTCGCGCATCACGCGACTGGCCCGCCACCTCGACCTCGCGCGGCGAAACGCGTTTCTTTCGCACGGCCTCGAGCCTTGGGAATTCGACGTTCTTTCGTCCCTACGCAGGTCCGGTAGCCCATATGCGCTCACCCCGGGCGTCCTCATGAACGAACTGCTCGTATCATCTGGAACCATGACCAACCGTATCGACAGGCTGGAAGCAAAAGGGCTTGTTGAACGATCCCCTTCCCCGTCGGACCGGCGCGCCGTCCTGGTGTCGCTAACCGTCGAGGGTCGCAAACGCGTGG
>NZ_JRMV01000054.1 GCF_000758755.1 Actinomyces sp. S6-Spd3
ACCAGCACTGGGCGGGCTACCGTCCAGATCTGATTAAGAAGATCGCTAAGGAAGCCGCCCTCGTAGTCAACGGCTAAAGCCAAACCCGGCCGTCACATTTGGTGGCCGGGTTAACTATGCGTGAAACCCTTTCGAATCAGAAGTATTCAAAAACAGCAGTTGAGCAGAAGGTAAGTCATGTCGGAAAAGAAGAGTGTGGACAAGGACATATTTCTTGTGTACTTTTCGTCAGCGACGGGCAACACCAAACGTTTTGTGGAAAAGTTGGGGTTTAGGAACTCGCGCATTCACTTGTTGCCGCGCGATGAGTTCTTGTATGTGCATGAACCGTACGTGCTGATTGTTCCCACCTACGGGGGCGGGAACTTGAAGGGCGCGGTTCCAAAACAGGTGATCAAGTTTTTGAACGTGAAAGAGAATCGGGATTTGTGCCGCGGGGTAATCTCGGGGGGCAACACGAATTTCGGTCAGGCTTACGGTCTTGCCGGCGATGTGATTGCTCGCAAGCTGGGTGTGCCACACATGTATCGGTTCGAGCTTCTTGGCACCAGCCAGGATGTTTCTAAAGTGCAAGAAGGATTGAGAGAATTTTGGCAGAAAATCTGACTGACACGGGGTTGGAAAGCGCGCTTCCGCCCGAGCTGGATTACCATGCGCTGAATGCTCAGCTGAATCTGTATGACCGTGATGGCAAGGTTCAGTTTGATGCGGATAAGAAGGCCGCGAGGCAGTACTTCTTGCAGCACGTCAACCAGAACACGGTGTTCTTCCATACGCTGAAGGAAAAGCTCGACTACCTGGTGGAAGAGGGCTATTACGAGAAGGAAGTTCTGGATCAGTACAGCTTTGAGTTCATTAAGTCGCTGTATGACC
>NZ_JRMV01000055.1 GCF_000758755.1 Actinomyces sp. S6-Spd3
CTCATGAGTCATGGGCCGTGGTCGAGGAAGACACGCTTGTTGGCCTCGTGTGCGTATCCGTCGACGAGGAAAACCTGAACGGTTGGTTTTGGTACTGGATGGCAGAGGATGCCCGCGGTCGCGGGTGGATGAGCCGGGCCGCCGCGACGGTTGCTAACTGGGCTCTGACAACGCGCGGTCTGGAGCGTCTCGAGCTGGGCCACCGGGTGAATAACCCCGCATCAGGCGCGGTGGCTCGTAGAGCGGGTTTTATTAAAGAGGGAACGGAGCGCCAGAAGTTCCTCATTGGTGGGCAGCGGATTGACGTTGACACGTATGGGCGGCTCGCTTCTGATCCGCAACCACCAATTAACGGCTTGGTTCTGCTTGAGGATTAGGCCCTGTCAGGGCCCGTCCACACCATCCTTGTAACAGGGTTCGTACACATCCCGGCTGGTCCAAGTGGCTTTTCAAGGCAAAGCTAGGCATGGTGATCTATGTGAAGAAAGCAAAACCCGGCGATGTCCTCGTGCTATTTTTA
>NZ_JRMV01000056.1 GCF_000758755.1 Actinomyces sp. S6-Spd3
GAGCATGGTGGATTACACGTTTACCGAGAAGCTGATGACAGGCTACGACATCGTTGCCGTTGATCCGAGGGGCGTTGGCCTGTCTGCCCCCGTGCGTTGTTTGACTGCCGAGGAAACTGACCAGTTTAGAGCTGAGGATACTCCCGCAACAGTGGAGGAGATCCGCGAAGCGTCTCGCAAACTGGGGGAGGCATGTCTGGAGAAGTCGCCAGAGATGGCCAGACATTCTGATTCTGAATCCGCAATGCGTGACATGGACATAGTCCGCGCAGCGCTCGGGCAGGAAAAGCTTGACTACATGGGCTTTTCTTACGGCACGTTCCTCGGAGCGTTGTACGCGGACACGTTCGCACAACAGGTAGGGCGTTTTGTGCTCGATGGGGCGCTTGACCCGTCAATACCAGTGGACGAGGTCGCAGAAGGCCAGGCTTCTGGGTTTGAAAATATTCTCGCCTTCTGGCTAGATGCGGGCTCAAAGAAGGGGCAGATTCCGCTCAAGGGCACCACGGATCAGATGAAAGAGCAATTGGGCCAGTGGTTGGAGACTTTGAAGGATGAGCCGCTACCTACCGCCGACCCG
>NZ_JRMV01000057.1 GCF_000758755.1 Actinomyces sp. S6-Spd3
GATCTCGTTACCAGCCGTATGAGCGAACTGCGCGAGCTACCCAACGTGATTATCACGGGCGACCTAAACATCGTTCACACCGAGCTCGACATCAAGAACTGGAAGGGCAACCACAACAAGACAGCCGGCGTGCTCGACTCCGAAATCGCGTACGTGGACCGCTGGATTGAATCGGGTTGGGTTGACGTTGCCCGTCAACTTACCGGCCCGGTGCAGGGCCCATACACTTGGTGGTCATACAGGGGCAAGGCGTTCGACAACGATGCGGGTTGGCGCATCGACTACCACCTGGCCAGCCCCGCGATGGCTCAGCGCGCTCAAAGCGTGCACGTGGACCGCGCGGTCGATTACGCCTCCCGGTACTCCGATCACGCTCCCCTGCGCATCATTTACAGCTAAGCGCCTGAACTGCGCATGAAAAAGTCGCCCCACTTGGGGGGCGACTTTTTGTTTATATTTACGAGGGCGCTACCGCCTCCGCGATTATCCGCTAAAGCCTTTCAGCGGCTTCAACTACGTTGGCGAGCAGGAGGGCGCGCGTCATCGGCCCCACTCCT
>NZ_JRMV01000058.1 GCF_000758755.1 Actinomyces sp. S6-Spd3
CCTGTATTGGAGTTGATGAGCAAGATTGTCCCACTAGGCCGGCAACGGGATTACCGGATCGCAATTATCTTGTACCTGCTGTTCAGGAGGCCATTTGTCACCGTAGACACAGTGGCAAAAGGTCTCCAATCTGGAAATGATGCCGCCATATCTGCGCTTGAAGCGTCACTTCAAACGACAGTGGATGGGTTACCCCTAATCACCGAGCACAATGGTTCGTGGATTCTTGGTGAAAATGCGAGAGCCATTCTTAAGCAGACGCCTACTTCCGTTACAAGACTCGCGTCATATCTCTCGACTGACCCCGCAGAGATGGAGAACGCTGCTCTCCTTTGGCTTGATGAGATGGGAAGCATCGCAACCAGTGATCTGATGGCACTCACAGGCGTTTCGCGAGGAACGGCAAAGAATCGCTTAGACGACATGGCATCACGAGAAATCATTCGTACAGTTGGAGCTGGAAGGTCGACGCATTATCGCCCTAAAGACTTGAAGAAATCTGTCAAGAAATCAGCAACTACCAATAAATTGTTAGATTAGAGGGGTGCTAATCTAACAATTTTTCCCGAAAGCCGGATTCCTTGACGGTTTCGCGCGCTCTGAAGTAGCAAATCAGCGT
>NZ_JRMV01000059.1 GCF_000758755.1 Actinomyces sp. S6-Spd3
TCGTACTCAAACGAGATCGATGAGGACGGTATCAAGAAGCATGGCATCGTGGTTTCTCGCCGCGTCACCGGAGGCGGCGCCATGTTCATGGAGCCGGGAAACTGTGTCACCTACTCACTGGTGATCCCCACCGGCCTCGTTGATGGGCTTTCGTTTGAAGAGTCTTACCCGTTCCTTGACGAGTGGTGCATGGAGTCCCTCGAAAAAGTTGGGGTGAAGGCCTTCTACATTCCGCTCAACGACATTTCTTCAGAAAAGGGAAAGATCGGTGGCGCGGCCCAGAAGCGGTTTGCCAACGGGTATATGGTTCACCACGTAACGATGGCCTACGACATTGACACGGTGAAAATGCTTGAAACCCTGCGGATTGGCAAGGAAAAGCTCAAAGATAAAGGTACCCGCTCCGCGATTAAACGCGTTGATCCTATGAAGTCGCAAACCGGCATGGCGCGCGAAGACATCATCGAGGTATTCCTGGATCACTTCCGCGCGAAGTACAACGCGACACCCGGTGAAATCACCGAGACTGACATCGCAACCGCTAAAGAAAGGGCGCGTACCAAGTTTTCCACACCGGAGTGGGTGAAGCGCCTCCCGTAGGCAATAGTTATGATTATGACGCACATTT
>NZ_JRMV01000060.1 GCF_000758755.1 Actinomyces sp. S6-Spd3
GGCAGGGATGGTGTCGTCGTACTTGTACTCGACATGGAACGGAACTTCGCGGGTGGGAACATCCACAACCGTCACCACGGCGGTAGCCGTATCGCTAGAGCCGTCCTCGTACGTAACCTTGACAGGAATTTCTACGTGATCCCCAGGCTTTGCGTCTGCCGGGGCAGTTGCAGTGATGCCACCGTTATCGTCGATGGTGACAGTCCAACCTTCAGGCACGTTAACCAGCGTGTAGGGATTTTCCTTTGCAACGTTGATGCTATTCGGCTTTTCGAGAGTTACCGGCAACGTTGCGCTGCCACCCGGGTACACCGTTTCTTGTGGATACGAAGGTTCCGCTTCCCATTTGTTAGACAGGCTCACCACGGTGGTAACTGGCACCTCCGGGGTGGAACCATCCGGGGATTCCACACTGACACTGACAGTCTTCTTATCTCCCGGCTTTGCATTTGCAGGCGGAGTGGCGCTGACAACACCAGTATCTGGGTTGATCGTGTACTTCCAGCCGTCCTCAGTAGTCTGTTCAAGCACCGGCTGGTCATCCTTTTTGCCAAAGGAGAACTTGGAGCCCTTCGGGGCATCCTTTACCTGGTGATTC
>NZ_JRMV01000061.1 GCF_000758755.1 Actinomyces sp. S6-Spd3
TAACCGTGAGGGTAAGCGGTGATGGGCTGAAGTTGGAGGCCAGCGCCTAATCTGTGCCCAAGGTAGAGGGGCTAGCTCAATGAGCTAGTCCCTCTATTCGTACATCTACGCTTAATTTTCTCCCCAATTAAGCACCGAAGTAAACACCGCGTCAGACCATTTCGAGGAAGTGGTCGCCCAGGGCTTGCCAGTTTTTGCGATGCCAGGCACCGAACGGTTCGGCCCCGAGGAAGGCCATGGCGCGCACAGATTCGGGGTCTACCCAAAGGAATGAGCCAGATTGGCCGAAGTGGCCAAACGTCGAAGCCGAGGCTGCGCGCGGGAACCAGGTGCGCACTTTCGCTCCTTTGATTTCAAAACCTAAACCCCACGTGTTGTCCGAATATCCGCCGTAACCGGGCGTGACACCTTTCAAACCCGGGTAAGCAACCGAGGTTGCCTCTCGCGCCAACTCAGGCGATATGAGTGTGGTGTTTTGAAACTCGCGGGCAAGGGCCACGAGGTCGCGGATGGATCCGGCCCCTGCGTAT
>NZ_JRMV01000062.1 GCF_000758755.1 Actinomyces sp. S6-Spd3
TTCGGCCTGCTCTGCCGTATCTACAAGACGCGAAACATCAAGCACAAACCCGCCGCGGTCTCCCTTAATTCGTATTTTGAACGTGCTGTGAGGAATCCTTGTGCGTCTACATAGTTAAGCGTTACTCATACTTTTAGCGTCTACCTGTGTTCCGATTAGTCGCCTAACACGTCCTAAGAACTCTTGCTTACTCATCGCCATAACCGAACACTGGCTTGGGGCGTTAGCGATTAGATTGACGCTTGAAACTTTCATCAATGAGTTGCACTGTCTTTTACTGCGCGCGCTGTCGGTGCGCACGCGTCAAACTCTCCGCCCGCTCTTATCAAGTGCAAGCTGTTAATCGTGAGTGCTACGTGCGGGGGCTTTCGCTACTGCTTGGTTACATAGTTCTTATAGTTATATGGGTAGGACACTTGTCCGCCCTTTAGGTAGGACACTTGTCCGCCCTTTCTTGATTTACACACCTTGTTAAAGGTAGGACACTTGTCCGCCCTTTCTAGGAATACGAGAAAGCGCCACCGAA
>NZ_JRMV01000063.1 GCF_000758755.1 Actinomyces sp. S6-Spd3
TAAGACTGAGGACGGGGTGCGCACGTTATCGCTTACTGATGAAGCGCTCGCGGTGATTGAAGACGCGTTAAGTAAAACCCTACTTAAAGGTAAGGATGATTTAGTGTTCCCGTCCTCGCAAAACCCCCGTAAACATATAGGCGAATCAACCATGCAGATTAACCTTAGGCGGGCTATGAAAAGGCTAGGGCTAGAAACCGCGTCGCCCTACGACCTAAGGCACACGGGGGCGACGTTAGCCGCGAGTGTGCCCGGTGTGAGTGTGCGAGACATTCAACACCTGTTAGGACACTCAACCCCGAACATGAGTTTGACTTATATGCACGCCACCCAGCAGGCACAACAACGCCTAGCCGAAGGGGTTAGCGACGCTATCTTCGGCCCGTCCAACGTCATTGAACTACCGACCGGAACCGAAGAGTAAATACGAACGCGACGCGGCGTGTGAAACCGGTCACACGGTTAGCGGTGGCTCATGTGTCCAGTACGCTCGTGTACGCCCCCGTAAAGGTCATGTACACCTGAGCGTGTTTAAGTTATCCACAGGTT
>NZ_JRMV01000064.1 GCF_000758755.1 Actinomyces sp. S6-Spd3
ACAAGACGCTC
The DNA here is from genome assembly GCF_000758755.1 of Actinomyces sp. S6-Spd3. Classification (GTDB taxonomy): domain Bacteria; phylum Actinomycetota; class Actinomycetes; order Actinomycetales; family Actinomycetaceae; genus Pauljensenia. The sequence goes on from NZ_JRMV01000064.1 coordinate 12, forward strand.
CTCCATGCTCTTGACGGCCTGCGCTAACGCCGAATTATCGCTTTCTTCCGTATAGGGAGCAGTTTGAGCAACTGCCTGCTCAATACTGGCTCGCTGCGTATTTCCTAATCCCTGGACCGAGTTCTTCCCGTTACGCAACGGCCTTCCATCTTCAGCACCAACAGTGGTTGGACACCGGTGAGTCGCAAATGATTCTAAGAACAAGTCCACCGTTGCGGTATCAATCTGGGGTTCGAGTGGCTCAGATTCGCCCTCGGGAATCGTCTGTCCTGACGCAACGCAAAGTTCCAATTTTGTTTGTCGAATTCGCTGATCTTGCATGTCAGCGGTCTGCAGTGTCGCAGAGAGGTCGCTGTGCAAACTGTCAATTACGCCTTTGAGCTTCGAAAGTTCACGGGAGGCGTTCCTAAAAGAGTTTCGAATGGCGCGAATAGACCTGTCTAAGTTGGCTCCGGGCTGCTCATGTTCGAGAACACTAATCTTGTCGTCTAGGTCTGTCATCGCTTCGCC
>NZ_JRMV01000065.1 GCF_000758755.1 Actinomyces sp. S6-Spd3
CGTTGGCGAATACTCATACCAAGAGAACGCCGCGCCACGAGGGCATCCGCGCGGCTCATACTCAGGCATATCCGGGCCGGTAGACGGGTAGTCTACTGCCTGCGACTCCCAGGTGATCACGCCGTCCTTCACGTATATTTTCCAGGAACACGAGCCCGTGCAGTTCACGCCGTGTGTCGAACGCACAATCTTGTCATAGGACCAGCGCTGGCGGTAGAACGAGTCTGCGTCGCGTCCTCCCTCTAGGAAAATCTGGCGTGCGTCACCTGAAACTTCGCCGCGGCGCAACTTTGAGCCGAGCGCGAACACGCCGGAAGCAGATTCGCGATAGCCCTGCTTAGTTGAATCAGTCATGATTTCCTCCAAATCGGGGCCGTTTAACCTGGGAACGGCGCGTTCTTGCGTGCGTAACGCATCCAACAAATCACGGAACAGAAGATGCAGTAGATGGCCGCAGCGAAGAAGAACGTGGAGGCCGCCATCATCGACAGGCATACACCTACAAGGAACGGGCCAAGCGCTGCCACTGCCGCGGTGAACCCAATCGCGCCG
>NZ_JRMV01000066.1 GCF_000758755.1 Actinomyces sp. S6-Spd3
ATATGGTGATGGCGCGCCTTTGCAATTAGGTCCTATCCTGACTAGTTCATCATTGATCCTCGTGATGTAGTTATGAACGCAAAGACCTTTGCCAAGCATTTTTAGATGGCTTCCTGGCGCATATTTGTGATTCTTGCGATCCTACGAATTCCATGGTTGCTTTCGCTATTAATAGCGGTGGTGCTGGGGGCAATAGGAGCGTATGCGGTTGGAGCTGTCTTTAGTGTAGAGATATTCGCTGCACCTATTATTCGCGCCGTAATGAAAAAACCTCTCTACAAATCAGCAGATGTTTCAAAGAGTCCATCAAGCCTGGCAATGAAGCAAAGGCTGATTGGTTTGCTTCGCCGTCCCACGGGTCGGGTGATTCCAACAATACCCGCCAACAGCGCCAATCAAACACGCAGACGGGCAACGAATCACGTCGGTATGGTAATCCCGACCGTGACAGCTCTTCAGAGTCAGGCGGCTATCGAAGCTCAGACAATGGCAGGCGAAGGCAAAATTATTCGAAAAATAGGGGCGACTACAGGCTAGGAACCTTAACTGGTTACGAACCAAACGAACTACGTAAAGTTCAAGCGCCAATCAGCTTCAATGCGTATGGCGTTGCGGGTCTGGGGTTACACGACTCTGAGTTCTCTTCTCAGAATGTT
>NZ_JRMV01000067.1 GCF_000758755.1 Actinomyces sp. S6-Spd3
ACCAAACCCACTTCGGGTGCTAAGAGACTTGAAAAAAACTTCGAGTCATGCATATTGAGACGCCGCCTCTGCAAAGATTTCTTGTATCACTGCTCTACTTACGTTTCCGAGCGGTAGTGCGCCCCCTCCCCACTGGCTAAGAGTCTGAGCTACGAGCAGGTCCATATCGACATTGGTAATGCGTTTAGCAACCCTTGTATCTAGCGGCTCGCCAATCCTAGTGACGAAGTCAGTTAAGGATTCACTTATCTCTTTTTCGAGAGAAACTAAGGCATCTTTTGATCCGTATCCAAAACTTCCGATTCGAGACATGACTGGATTCATGAGGGGGATGCAGGCCTCAAGTTTTGTTACTGCAGCAATAGACGAGAGCTCATTTGCAAGGTACCAAAGCGGCCAAACCCAAACTCTTTGCTGTTTTGGAAAATCCGTTCTGTGAGTTCTAGCGGACAGTTCGGCAACATCTGCCATTAGCCGGTAATGCTCCCCAGCTTGCTCCTCTTTATGCACTCGGAGAGCACACTCAGTAGCTTCGTGGAACATATCTGTGAATAATGTGGAAACTACTCCCGTTGATATCGAGGCGATTCCGGCAGTGCGTAATACTAT
>NZ_JRMV01000068.1 GCF_000758755.1 Actinomyces sp. S6-Spd3
ACTCCAATGAGAACGAAGCCGGCGTGAGCGATCGATGAGTACGCGAGTAGTCGTTTAATGTCGGTCTGAACCAGACCAACGAACGTACCGATCGCGATGGTGAGCGCTGCAACCGCTGCGAGGATCCAAATCAGATCCCATTCGAGGCGGACACCGATGGTCAGGTAAATACGAACCATCGTCGCAAAAGCCGCAACCTTAACGGCTGCCGCCATGAAACCAGTAATCGGCGTTGGAGCACCCTGGTAGACATCTGGCGTCCACGCGTGGAAAGGTGCGGCACCAACCTTAAACAGAAGGCCGACCATAACCATGAACACACCAACGATGAGCATCCAGTCCATGCCCGGGATCATCGGAACCTTGACCGAGATTTCGCTCAGGACCACCGAACCAGAGAAGCCGTACAGGAGCGCGCCACCCATCAGGACAAACGCGGATGCGAATGCGCCGAGAAGGAAGTACTTCAGCGCAGCCTCCTGTGACAGCTGGCGACGACGGCGAGCCGTTGCCACCAGAATGTACAGGGGTAGGGAGAGCACTTCGAGGGCAACAAACAGTGCGATCAGCG
>NZ_JRMV01000069.1 GCF_000758755.1 Actinomyces sp. S6-Spd3
AAGCTTGTCGGTGGTTGAAGCGCCAAAACTTACCGGAGCTCCAACAACCTCGCTCATGCGTTGTTCCGCCTCGGACCTACGAGCCCCGATGCGCGGGCGCTCCCCGATGATTTGCACGGACACGTTCACAATCGCGTAACCAGCCTGCTCTACCAGGCGTACCGTTTCGCGTAGGAGCACCTCGCCGCTCGCGCCCGACCACTCTGGTCTTGACGTGCCAAAGTTTGTTCCCAGATCGCCCAGGCCTGCCGCCGCAAGTAAAGCATCGCAGCACGCGTGCGCGGCAACGTCAGCATCGGAATGGCCTTCCAAGCCAACCTCGCCGGGCCATTCAAGGCACGCCATCATCATCTTCCGTCCCGAATCTGCGGGCGCAAAAGCGTGCGTGTCAAAACCAATACCGGTGCGAATAGGTAAAAGCGAAGTCATGGGGCCAGTTTAACGCCGCGCGTTGAAAACGTTATGCCCCATGCGCGCAGGCTGGGTAGGCTAGGGGCGTGAATCTTCATCTTTACGACACCAAAAGCCGTTCCCTCCAGCCACTGAAGCCCGTTCACGAGGGCGAGGTTGGCATCTACCTGTGCGGAGCCACCGTGCAGGGTA
>NZ_JRMV01000070.1 GCF_000758755.1 Actinomyces sp. S6-Spd3
TGGTTAGGTAGCGCGGCGGTTTCAGAGCCCACGATCTGCTAGGTATTGCCCTTGTCTTAGGCTTTCACCCGGCGGCGTTTTGAGATGAGAGCATAAGCAAAACAGACTTACCGCCCCTCAACATAGCGGGCTAGTAACTTCAACGCCCATATGTCAACTGAATCAACCCGTCAAGCTTACAATCACTTTGGCAAATCGACCTTGTAACCCGTACCGTTTTCCATGACCTATCACGCTTGCGGTGCAAACTGGCCCAGGGGAAGGGATACCTCCCGGCATGCATACGTGTTCGATTTGCGCTGTAAGCGGCGTACAACGCTCGCGCGTAGGAAGATAGCGGGCGCAAACTGTTAGGCCGTTAAAAGCGCTGTTAGGCACCTTAGAAGCGGCATGGCTGTTTGAGCGTGACGAATGTTTCTACAACAAAGCCCCCATTGCCGTCTGTAATAGCTAAACAACGGAGGCTTATTGCGCTCGCGGGTGACGCTATGACAGTGGCGGCCTGTTGGTGGTGAATCTAAAACTAAAAAAGATGTTGCACATATGTTGCACGCACGCTACAAACAAAGAACCCCGGAACCACTTTTCCGCGTGATTCCGGGATTTACAGGGGC
>NZ_JRMV01000071.1 GCF_000758755.1 Actinomyces sp. S6-Spd3
TGCCTTGATCGAGAGTTACGATCACCGCCAACATTCCCACAGACCACAGTAAAAAGCCCGCCCACGCCGTCACTCGCGGGCCGAAACGACCCGCGATTGGTCCCGTAGATGGAAGTGCGAGAACCGAACCCAACGAGCCAATCAGGAGGACGTTGCCTAGCATTGCCGGATCCAACGAAAAAGCATCCCGAATAGACGGGATACGCGAAAGAAATGAAGCGAGGGTGAATCCAGAAAAAAAGAACGTTATCGCCGTCGCATACGACGCGCGCGTGTACACAACTGAATCCGGCCTAGGAATATCCACTGCATCCCCCTCTTCTAACCTGATAGTACAGGCCCGCAAAGCGCAAACACGAGTTTGCGCAAAACAAAAGAGCCCCCATAACACTGGGGGCTCTCAAACCCGAACTTAGCGAGTTTCGCGGTGCAGCTTAGATGAGCGGCAACGCGGGCAATACTTCATAAGCTCGAGACGATCCGGCGTGTTACGACGGTTCTTCTTCGTAATGTAGTTGCGCTCCTTGCACTCCGAG
>NZ_JRMV01000072.1 GCF_000758755.1 Actinomyces sp. S6-Spd3
CAACGTTCAGGCCGTCCATAACCGCAATCGGGCGAGCACCCATCGAAATAATGTCTCGAACGCAGCCGCCAATGCCCGTTGCCGCACCTTCGTACGGCTCAACGTAAGACGGGTGGTTGTGCGACTCAACCTTGAACGTGACAGCCCAACCGTCGCCAACATCCACAACACCGGCGTTCTGGCCAATACCGACCAGGAGGTTCTTACCCATCTCCTCGGTGGTCTTAGAACCGAACTGTTCTTTCAAATGCTTTTTTGAGGACTTGTAGGAGCAATGTTCGGACCACATAACCGAATACATGGAAAGCTCCGCAATCGTGGGGCGGCGTCCGAGTAGCTCAACGATCTTCTTGTACTCATCTTCTTTAAGACCAAGCGAGTGCCACGGCATTTCCTCGTTGGGAGTCGCTTTCGCGTTCTCAACCGTGTCGGGCACCCCACTTGGGCGGGGGTTTTCAAAAATGACGTTAGAGATGGTCTGCGCGCCCATATTCTCTTCCTTGTTCACCATTGCCATTCCGTCTTGCCTATTACACATGTGTACAAACAAAACACGCCTCGTGATATCAGCCACTGTTTAACGTAATTGTTGTTATTTCCCGGCGAATTTTCTGCGAGGTCAAATACGTTCGCCGCAATGATCCACAGGTTATCCACCAAGTTGTCCACAGCTGTGTATCGAATTTTCAAGGTTTCCACGAACCTGTGGATAACCCGGGTT
>NZ_JRMV01000073.1 GCF_000758755.1 Actinomyces sp. S6-Spd3
TAGTTCTTGGGGCGAAAACGGTTTCGCAATGTAGTCGTCGGCTCCCGCCTCAAGGCCAGCAACGCGCTGCGCGGTGTCACCAAGCGCTGTGAGCATAATGATGGGCACATTCGAGCTCGCTCGAATCCGTTTGGCGAGGGTTGCTCCGGAAATGTCGGGCAGCATGAGGTCGAGGATTACGAGGCTAACCGGCCGGCTTTGGAAGAGTTGCCATGCGTGGGCAGCGTCGTGCGCGGTGACTGTGTCAAACCCGGCTGTTTCGAGGGCGAAGCTGACAATTTCTGTCATTTGCCTCTCGTCATCGACAACGAGTGCAAGGTATTTCATTTGCGCTTCCTAACCGGCTGCGTTGGAGTGTTTGGGAGGAGAACGTGAATGGACGTTCCGCGCCCCCACAGGCTATCTACAAGCACTTCTCCGCCGTGAAGTGTAACGATTCTATCGACGATTGCGAGGCCGAGGCCGGCGCCCTGCCCGGCGGGTGTTTGTCCGTTTGCTCCGAGTTGCTGGA
>NZ_JRMV01000074.1 GCF_000758755.1 Actinomyces sp. S6-Spd3
TGCTCGTCCGCGCGTTTGGGCTGCTGGCATTGCCGCACTGTGCGTCTACTGGTCGTACGTCAACCTGATCTACTCCTCCGCTCCGTACCTTTCCCTGGTGTTCAAGGCAACGGATGCGCAGGCTGGCGCGTTCGGCATTTTCAACACGGGCCTCGTCGGCATTTTCGCAGGCCTGGTAGCTGGTCTTCTTGCGGATTACGTATTCAAGTCCTCCACTCGCATGATGGCCGTGGCACTAACCGTTACGGCTATTGGTTCGATCGCGATCTTCATGCTTCCACCCACCAACATTTGGGTTGCGATGGTTCTGCTGTTCATCATGGCGTTCGGCGTCTTCATGGGTAAGGCAGTTATCCTCGCCCCGATTGCCGAGTTGAACCTTCCGGACGAGATCAACGGCTCGGCAATGGCTGTAGGCTCATTCCTCGCTTACGCTTCGATCCTGTGGGGCAACCCCACCACGGCTGGCCTGGTGGATCGCGCAACCGAGGCGGGTAACCCCGCGGCTGGATACCAGCAGGTGTTCATGATTACCGTGGGCGCTTCGGTTGTTGGTGCGCTTGCCGCATGGGCGTTGGATTACACCAATAGGCGGATCGCACGCAAAGCTGAGGTAGCTGCGTAAACCATCATTTGAGTTTGTCCACTAAGAGGGGCGCTTGGCATCAGCCGGGCGCCCCTTTGCTTGCCCGAAGCCAGTGCCGATTAATACGCTGGACAATTGGATAAGCACCCAGCCGATGGGTCTCACCGAGTGGGTGCTTTGGCGCGCTCGAAGGGATTCGAACCCCCAACCTTCTGATCCGTAGTCAGATGCTC
>NZ_JRMV01000075.1 GCF_000758755.1 Actinomyces sp. S6-Spd3
TTCGCGTCGCCGTCACCGGAACCGCCGGAGCAGGCGGTCAGCGCAAGTGCCGCCACCGCAAAGGGGGCGACTAGGCGCAGGTATGAACGTTTCATTTTTCCTCCGTAAAGTCGGATAACGATGAAGGGCGAAATGTCGCGCTTCATTTGCGTTGAACTTTAGCAGGATGCAGATTTTTGAAATCTGAGCGTTCTAAGTCTGAGACGCTTTATTGTTAGCATTTCGAAACCAAAAGGACACTTTTGCGCTGTATGTAGGGGATTGCAATTTTTGCCGGCCGTAGATTTTTGTGACGTACGCTTACTATTTCGAAACTCTCGTTCCAGATAGCGAGACACTCGAAATGCTTGTGTTCTGGCTATTTTCTTTAGGATAGAAGCATGAAGGGAAGAAAATCTGGGTTCTCCAGCGAAGAACTGGCAGGTCGCGTAGCGGCGCTGCCGGTAATAGCGTTCCCAGAAGAACTTCCCGTGTCCGCCCGGCGCGAAGATATTGCACAGG
>NZ_JRMV01000076.1 GCF_000758755.1 Actinomyces sp. S6-Spd3
AGTGCCAGCTGCTGTGCATCCTTTTGGCCGAATACGGCAACATCCGCACCGGTGAGGTTGAACATTTTGTGCACTACCAGCAATACGCCTGCAAAGTGTGTGGGCCGCGTTTTGCCTTCTAGAACCGTTGCGGTGGGTCCCGGGTTGATAGTGACAGAGGCTTCACCTGGATACATTTCGTTAGCGGCTGGCGCAAATACGAGGTCCGCGCCCACTTTCGCAACCGCTTTGAGGTCGGCATTGAGGTCGCGCGGGTACTTGTCGAAGTCTTCACCGGGGGCGAACTGAGTGGGGTTCACAAACACTGTGACCATGACGTGGTCGGCATGCTTCTTGGCCTCTTTAATGAGGCTGAGGTGCCCGTCGTGTAGTGCGCCCATGGTCATGACCAGGCCGAGCCGTCCAGGCAGTTTCGCTAGTGCGGCTCGTAGTTCTTCGCGGGTCTTTACGACTTGTGGTTCCAAGATGCCTCCTTTGCGACTATTGTGCTCCTTTGGGCGCGCTAGGCGCGAATCCGGAGGGCCACTTGTGGCCAACTTGCCACTT
>NZ_JRMV01000077.1 GCF_000758755.1 Actinomyces sp. S6-Spd3
ACCGGGCGCGTCACCAAGAAAGGAATCATGGCGCGCGTAATGTCATCAAAATCGACATCGCGGCTCACCTGATAGTTCTCATGAGTGCCGTATGCCGCGCCCTTGCCATCCGTGTTGTTCTTATACAAAACCAGGTCCGTACCCGCCTGCGCGCACACCTCCATCACGCGAATTGCCAGTAGGTCACCCGCCCTGTCATACAGCACCGCATCCAACGCAGAGGCAGTTTCTGGACTCGAATACTCCGGGTGCGCATGATCCACATAAAACCGCGCGCCGTTTGAGAGCACCACGGAAGTTGCACGCTGCATAAAGCGTTCATACTCGCCCGGACGATCCTCAAAGCTCACGCCTGCCGGCGGCGCTAACCGGTAGGGATCGTCCGTAAGCATCGAAGGGTGCGCCGCCGCCCTCTCCAATCGGTATCCGCGCGCATCATTTAGCGGATCCTCACCGGAATAATCCCAACGCACCACCTCGCCAATAGATATCGAAGCGGCGTATTCCTCAACAGCAGTAGCTGAAAGCACCACCGGATTAGCGCCCGGATCAT
>NZ_JRMV01000078.1 GCF_000758755.1 Actinomyces sp. S6-Spd3
ATCCGAATCGACGGCCTTCAAGCTGTCCGTGTCCCCAGCCATCCGTACCGGCGCACCTGTGGGCGTTGCTTTCGGAATGCTCGTAGAAGAGCGCTCGCGGACAGATTCTTCCTTCTTCGCGGAAGGTGCTTGGCCCTCATCGTCGGAGGATTCGGACGGGATCGGCGCGCTATCGGCACGGCCTGAGCTGAAATCAGACTCATCGGAGAGGTCGCCCCAGCCGGTCTCTACGGGGGCGGGAAGCTCCCCTTCTTCCGCTTTTGCAAGTTCTTCGAGACGCTTGGCCTCCGTCTTGGCGCGACGGGCGTCTTCGCGGGCCGCAGCTGCCGTTGCAATCTTGGCCGCCTGAGCTTTAATAAAGCTTTTAGAAACATTTGTGATTCGTTTAGTTTCGTCGGCGAGGGAACGCGTAGCCGTGGCCTGCTCGTCTCCGTCTGCCGTAGCGATATCCGAGTTGCCTTCCGTCTGCTGGGAACTGCTCGTAGTCTGAGGCTCATCCACCGCGCGATCACGCTTTTGCTCATCATCGGCATGCGCGACGGTTTGCGTCTCGTTCGCAGGCGACGAGGGGTTGGCAGAAGAATCCGGGTCAGAAGAGACATCCTGGTGTTGTGCTGCGCCCTCATTGTCAACATCGGAAAAACGCTTCTTTTGTTTGCCAAGGTGATTTAGGAAATCGGCGGTCATCTGGCCCTGG
>NZ_JRMV01000079.1 GCF_000758755.1 Actinomyces sp. S6-Spd3
CATACGAGAAGTAGGTACCAGATAGGCCGATGTATTCCTTGGTGACCGGGAACAGGAAGGTGATTAGTGTCCCACCAATCCAGTTTCCTGCGGTTGCCAGTCCCAAGCCAGCGGTTCGGATCTGGTTCGGGAAGATCTCTCCCAGGAACACCCAGAGGACCACGCCCCAGGTACCACAGAAAATGATGTAAACGAGATGAACACTAACAAGGGCAACGAATGCCCAAGCTCCCGTCAGGTTGAGTGCGCCCGTGTCGGTGGTGGTTCCCTGAGTGAAGGTGATAGCAGCTACGAGCATGGAAACGAACATGCCAACCGCTCCCCAGAGCAAAAGCGGACGACGTCCGATCCTGTCAATCACCGCCATGCCAATCAAGGTCATAATGATGCCAATGACTGAGGTCAGGACAGGAATAAAGACAGATAGATTTCCAGTGAACCCTACAGTCGTCCACAGGTCTGTTGCATAGAGCAAAACGTTATTGATTCCAGCCATCTGAATTAGGAACGCAAAAGCGAGTGCGATCCAAACCACG
>NZ_JRMV01000080.1 GCF_000758755.1 Actinomyces sp. S6-Spd3
GACGGTTCCCGTTCAGGAACAAGGCGATCCTGTACAGTACCGTGCAGCATTTGAGCTTGCTAAGTTCTACTACGAAAACACTGGAGTCTGGGGCGTTAAGACGGGACACATGCCGGCAAGTAACACGGCTTTGAACTCCGAAGAGTACCTCGCAGCTCCGCACCGCGAGCAGTACCTGGAAACTGCAAAGGCATACGGTACGTTGCCTCCACGTGTTGTTGAGTGGTCTGCCATTGATTCATCTATCCAAGAGACCATCGAAGCTACCTGGCTGAATGATGCTGACATTAAATCGACGCTAGATAAGCTTCAGACAGCTGTTGAGGGAATCCTCAAGTAAATCGACAGCTATCTGTCCACCAACGTAGGGTGCCCATCGGTTTGAATCGGTGGGCACCCAACGTTTAAGTCGCAATATGGGGATCGTGGGCACTGTCTGTAAACTTGTGTTTGATTCTTGTTTTGTAGTTTCACTATTTCCAAAATGGCGATGGAGTTAGGGCTTGCGACCACCAAACATGCAAGACGTTGCGGCGCTTGCCGGCGTTTCGCAAAGAACTGTTTCAAACGTTG
>NZ_JRMV01000081.1 GCF_000758755.1 Actinomyces sp. S6-Spd3
CGGGCGAGGTCCTGGTAGGCGAAATCGCTAAGCGCCAGGCAGTGACCAACGTTGATCGCACCATCATGTCGGTTAAGCGCCACATGGGCACCGACTGGGAAGTGAAGATTGACGATAAGGCTTACACGGCGCAGGAAATTTCCGCTCGTATTCTTGGCAAGCTCAAGCGAGACGCGGAGGAGTACCTCGGTGAGCCGATCACTGACGCCGTGATTACTGTTCCCGCATACTTCAACGATGCTGAGCGTCAGGCAACGAAGGACGCGGGCCGCATTGCCGGCATGAACGTAACCCGTATCGTGAACGAGCCTACCGCGGCTGCTCTCGCATACGGCCTCGAGAAGGGTAAGGAAGACGAGCTCATCCTCGTATTCGACCTCGGTGGCGGTACGTTTGACGTTTCGCTCCTAGAGATCGGTAAGGACACCGAGGATGGCGCTGAGTTCTCCACGATCGAGGTTCGCGCAACTTCCGGTGACAACCGCCTCGGTGGTGACGACTGGGATAAGGCAATCGTGGACTGGCTGGTCAGCCAGGTAAAGAG
>NZ_JRMV01000082.1 GCF_000758755.1 Actinomyces sp. S6-Spd3
CTGGCACGTAAAGGAACATCGCGATGCCTAGCCAGCCCATGAGGATACCGAACTGGCCAATCGAAATGCCAAGGACGTTGGTCAGTGGGATCATCAACGATCCCTTGAATGCCTCGAATGCGGAGTACGTTAGCTGACCGGCCATTACCACCGTTAGGAACGGGGCGGCCTTGCCGCGGCGCAAAAACGCCGGGAGGCGGCTCTTCTTTCCAGAAGCTGCTGCACTTTCCATTTGTATTTCTTTCTCTTAGTCGAAATGTGATGGGTTTATTTCTTTAGCATCTGGTGTGCGACGTCGGTGAAAATACCGGTCACGCCCCAGTTGAAAAGCTCATTTGCCCGCGCGGGGGAGTTCACCGTCCAAACGTTCACCCCGTATCCGGCCTCGCGGAACGCCTGCACCTGCGCGCGGGTCAGTGCGGAGTCGTCAGGGTGAATGTAGTCGGCTCCTACGAGCTCGAGGATGGACTTCCAGTCATCCCATAGGTTTTCGGCCACGAACAGTGCGCCTACACTGTATTGGGGCGCCTTGTCCTTGAAG
>NZ_JRMV01000083.1 GCF_000758755.1 Actinomyces sp. S6-Spd3
TGACGAAACTGTCCACACAGGTTGGTGTGCAGGACGCCACCAGCCTGATTGCGTCCACGCATGACATGAAGGCAGCAGACCTCGCTGACATTATTCGCGACCTTCCCGAAGAACGCATGTACGAGGTAGCCTCACAGCTTTCCGATGAGCGCCTCGCTGACGTGTTGGAAGAGCTCCCCGAGGATGACTCGGTGTCGATCCTCGAACGGCTCCAGGCGAAGCAAGCCGCAGATGTGCTCGACGTGATGCAGCCGGATGACGCCGCCGACCTCATCTCTGAACTAGCGCCCCTAACCGCGCAAAACCTGCTGAACCTCATGGAGCCTGAAGAGGCCGAGGACGTGCGCCGACTCATGCGCTATGACGATGACACTGCCGGTGGCCTTATGACCACCGAGCCCGTGATTTTGCCGCCGGACGCAACCGTGGCCCAGATGCTGGCAAACGTGCGAAACAAAGACATTCCACCCGCCCTCGCCGCCATGGTTATTGTTGCGAGGCCGCCGCTAGAAACTCCTACGGGCAAGTTCATTGGCGTGGTACATATTCAGCGGGCACTACGCGAACCACCGCAATCACTACTCGGAACTATCGTCGATACTGACATCGAAACAGTTGATCCGCAGCGTTCCATCCGGTCGATCACCAAAACGCTTGCAATGTACAACCTGACGGCCGTTCCGGTAGTGGATGAGCACGGGCACGTACTGGGCGCTATTTCGGTTGACGACGTGCTCGATAACCTATTGCCAGAAGACTGGCGCGATCTGGACGACGAGTTTTAAGGGGGTTTGAATGGCTGAGCGACTAGATACTCCGCTAACCAGGCGACGTTGGCTACCGCGTATCAACCTTGAATCCGAGGGCGTAGGGCGCGTAGCTGAAGCTATCG
>NZ_JRMV01000084.1 GCF_000758755.1 Actinomyces sp. S6-Spd3
ATTCGGGCATCCTGAACCAGGTTGTCGACATGCCGTCTCTGCTTTCTCAACTCCTTAGCTTTTTCTGTCGGCGAGTTTTCGGCAAGGCGCTGTCGCAAGGTGTGCATCTCATCCTCGTCAGCACTGCTAAATAAGCAATGCTTTGTGATCTCTTCGTCAGTTGTCTCGGCATTGATGCCTTCATACCAGCGGCCTTCAGGGGTATTTTTCATGTCAGCGGAGATATCCGGTTTTCTTGGCTGGCACTGACGAATCTCAGCTTCTAGAGCTGAGGCAACTTTTTCGCATGCGAGAATCAGAGAGCTGAAAACGGATAGTATCGGTGGCTCGTAGCTCGCCTCATCTTCATTGTTAACAAAAACCGTGCCAAACGAAGTATCGAAAATGTCAACAGTACTGAGAGTTTCGCCGGTGTCGTTCCCATCCCAATGGTGGGTTTTGAGTACGCCGCCCTGTTCGTACGTAATGTGAGCTTCCTGTGCTTCTTCCTTGGACCCATATATATTTTTGTGGATAATGCCTGGCTCGCGGGCACCACATACATGTTTGAGGATTCTGACGTAACCCGACTTTCCTGATCCGTTATTGCCATAAACAACAGTGAGATTACTGCTACCAAACTCGAGTGGATTTTTTGGAGCGAGGGCGTTTACGCCTTTAATACCGCTGATTGAACGC
>NZ_JRMV01000085.1 GCF_000758755.1 Actinomyces sp. S6-Spd3
GCATTTGGAGACCTGCTTGGCGTGACCAGGCAAGTCATCGTCAAAGATATTGCCCTCCTGCGCGCCGAAGGCGTCCCCATCTTTTCAACCAATCGTGGATACCTGCTGATTCGCCCGGTTCAGCTACCTCGACGCGAATTCAAAGTTCGCCACGACTACGGCGAAACTAAAATAGAACTGGCGCTAATTATCGAGCATGGCGGGCGCGTGCTGGACATCAAGATCGATCATCCACAGTACGGGGAAATCAGCGCCGATCTAAACGTGATATCACCCAAGAGCTTGAAAAACTTCCTGGAAAGCTTTGAACGGCCTCAACGTCTCTCTCGACTCACTGACGGCTACCACAAGCACACGGTCGAAGCCGATAGTGAAGAGACACTCGACACGATTGAGAAGGCTTTAGGCGAACACGGCTTCTTGTCCGAGCCCAAACAATAATCCGAATTTGGGATAACCCAACGCTCTGATAACGTCTACCTGAGTGTATATACAGTAGCGCTTTGGAGATGAGCGATGAAAATTCCAAATAGGATAAAAACCTCGGCAAACCGGTTCTTTATCGACGGCCTAACCGGCATGGCACACGGACTTTTTGCCACACTAATCATTGGCACAATTATGGTTTCCGTTGGAAACCTACTTCCCGATGCA
>NZ_JRMV01000086.1 GCF_000758755.1 Actinomyces sp. S6-Spd3
ATCCGGAAGCTACGCAATAAAGGATCCGAACCAGCTTAGAGGTTTGGACTTTTAGACGGGCTCAGTCGACGCTAGAGCGCTGTCGCGTGCGTAAGCCCTAGCAGTCAGCTAGGGACGTTGAGCCGAGCCAGGTGCATGACAAATGACGCAAAAGGCATGAAAAATGAAAATGAAGACTCAAAACCGAAAAGTTGAGGATTACTATGCATTCGTCAGGTAAAAACTTGCTTAGGAAAGCTCGTATGAGGGCCACTAGGGATCGGGTACCTTCGTTGAAAATGCAATTCTTGGATTTTTTTCGAGACCAGCAGTTTAGCGATATCAAGTTAGAGCCAATTCATAATCTTGCTCTTGAAGTGCCTGTCGAAGCCGGAGAGAACTTCCAATTCTGGATAGAATCTGTGTCGTCATCGCCAGAAGTGGCCGGCGCCGCATTGGTGAAGATTGAATGTCTTGATGATTCGGGCGAGGTTATCCGTATCTTGGATTGGCCCCACAAGTCAAGCTTGGTTGGAGACTACATTTACATTGAAAGTGGGCCGATTGAGAATCCCAAGGTGACTCATGCAGCTTTCCGCGTCCCTGCCAACGCCACCCTCATTCGTCTGACTGGACGACAGTGGAAAGCTGACATAGAAAC
>NZ_JRMV01000087.1 GCF_000758755.1 Actinomyces sp. S6-Spd3
TAGCGGTGTATTGGAAGATATAGCCCAGTACGCTGCGGGTAATCAGGACTAGGACTTGATGTAATACTTCTCTTTTTGGCCAGCTCTTTAAGGGCTGGCCAAAATTGTTTCACGTGAAACAATTTACGGATAGTGATGCTCAGTTCCTGCTGGCAAAGGTCTGTTCGCGATGCTTTTGAAAGAGATAATCTGTTCAAAAATGAATTGCTCTAGCTTATGGTTCGCTTGGCTTGCCGTTTTAGTTCAGTCGTCTAATTACCGTTCTGGCAGAATCCATGCATAGTTATCTACTTGCATAGTTCCAGTATTCTGACTCGACGAATCAGATCACTCGCCTATTTGCCGCATTGACACTTTAATCAGGTTCGCGAATCTGCATATGCGCCAGGTCAACACGATCTCTGAAGAAGTCCGAACGCCCGCACGCACTCTCTCATTAAACAAGTACGGCCTTGGAATACTTGCTGTCACCCAGTGAGCTTAGGTTGCGATAATCAATTGTTTCACGTGAAACAATTGATTGGGTAGAAAGAGTTCCACACAAAATAATTCCACACAGATAACTTCAATGTTCTTGGCTTTGATCTACATGGTGCCTA
>NZ_JRMV01000088.1 GCF_000758755.1 Actinomyces sp. S6-Spd3
CCAACCGTTGACGTCACCGCGCTATCATCCGCGCCCCGGGCATCATCATTAGCGGGAACTTCCGCGCTCGTGCCCTGCTGGATCGCAAGGAGTTCTGCGGGCGACAACACGCGCGTAGACTCCGGCTCGGCCAGCACTTTCGTAGTCACCTTGCGATCACGCAACCGCTTGCGACGCACCTTACTAGCCCGGTTCTTCGCCGCACGCATACGAGCCTCCTGCTTTGTTTGCGCCGGCGGCTCCTCAGGGTCAGGGCGCACCGCACTCTTCTCTCCCTCACGCTCGATATCGCGCAACTCGTTAGCGAGCTCCACAATCTCACGCTCGGAGCGATCCAGGTTAACTTCAACCACGTCCTCTTTTTGCACGCGAGTACGAGTCAGAGCGTAAGGAGCATTTTGAACCACCCAATCGATCAAATGCTCACGCATATAACAACGCAAATCCCACAGGTCACCAGAATTCCTGGCCGTCAGCGCAACGCGAACGAGCATCCACCCATCTGTTGCATCCGTAACCTGCACGCTAGAACTGCGCCTATCCCACAGGTC
>NZ_JRMV01000089.1 GCF_000758755.1 Actinomyces sp. S6-Spd3
GATGAAATGTTCATTGCTCTAAAATCAGCTGAGATCAAGAATGTTTGCAAGCGGCTCATAATGAGCGTAAACGGCAGCGCGATACGCATCCGCGTCACCAGCCTGCGCAGTTTCCAACATGAGGGCGTGCGCCTTCGCGGTCGACACCAAGTCCGGCCGGATCGTTTCCTCCATGTCTGGAATGAAAGACTGGTGCACCATCCACATTGCCGCAACCAGCTGATTCAGCAGGCTGTTATCCAAATAGGAAGAAAGCCCATTGTGGAAAGCAATGTCCTCCTCCAGGTAGGTCTGCCCGGCCTCGGCCTTCTTAATCATCACCTGAACTAGCTCTTCCAGCTGCGGATTAGAAGTTCCCTTCATCTCCCGCGCCAAGCTGTCACTCATCCCTAGATCAATGTACCTGCGAATAGCTACAACGTGTCGCAGCGATTCCGATCCTTCAAAATGGTCCAGGGCGTAGCGCAAAACCAGCGTTTCAACCATCGGTTGAAGCGACATTTCGCCAACGAACGAACCGCGTCCTTGCTGGACGCGCACAATATCTAAAGCTTCGAGCTTACGAATCGCCTCGCGCACAGAGGAACGGGAAACGCCAAGATCTTCGCACAGCTGGATTTCCGTAGGAAGAGGA
>NZ_JRMV01000090.1 GCF_000758755.1 Actinomyces sp. S6-Spd3
TCTGCGCAAAACATGCGGGTCAGGGAGGAACCAGGTTCCTCGCGTTTGCCGACACAGGTCCAGATGTTCACAGAACAAGATGGATCCTCAAGCGGCTGCCTTGACGTAGCGGCGCGCAAACGATGCTGGCATTATTGAAAAAGGAGGTATACGAGGTGTCAAAAACGTTCGAATCATTAAAGTACTTCAACTACAGACTATGGTTCGGCGCCAACATCATCTCCTCCACCGGCATGTGGATGCAGCGCATCGCGCAAGACTGGGTGGTGCTCACCGTCCTCACCCAAGGTTCTGGCACCGCAATCGGTATTACCACCGCCCTCCAATTCCTGCCCATTCTTTTATTCAGCCCGTGGGCTGGTGTGATCGTAGACCGCGTGAACCGCAGAAACCTGATCCAGTTCACGCAGGGCATGATTGGCCTCACGTCACTCATTTTAGGTGTCCTCATTCTGACGAATACGGCGCAACTGTGGCACGTTTACGTCCTTGCATTCCTCGCAGGGATACTCTCCACCATC
>NZ_JRMV01000091.1 GCF_000758755.1 Actinomyces sp. S6-Spd3
GATAATGTCATCAGCGGGATACACCCACTCTTGTTCCGCTTTTGTTGCCTTACCGCTGAACTGGGAGAAGTAAACCATTCCTCCCAATGTTGCGGCGCCGGCAACGCCGGCAGCTTTTAATAACTTCTTCGTCTTTGAAGAGGCCAAATTAATCACCTGCTATTTACTGTGTAAACTTCGACAAAATTTGTGCCAAAGATTTGATGGGTCGTATTACAAATTAGCATTGAGCTACGTTACAAAACCTCAACATCACCTGCAATTTCGTTCAGCTTTATGCGGATTTGCTGAACAAATTTTGAGTTCAAAATTTAGAACTGGCGCAGCGATAAACTTTGAGTGGATTTTACTTATGTGATCCACATCATCCCAACACAGTTATTAAGAAAGTCAGAAAGATGGATTCCCTATTCCTATGGGAGGTCGGACCTCTTCGCGTCTGGGTCATCTGGATAGTAGTTTTTGTCGCGCAAATCGCCATTGCCGAAATCAACAGGCGATGGAACTGGACAATTTTTGCGCTGTGGACAGTAGGCGGCGTCCTTATGATGCCCTACGCTGCAATCGTCGGTGAACCAGTTTTTGGCTGGTTCCCCTTTGGCAAATACGTCCTCATGGTCCTCACCGCAACTATGACAGGAACACT
>NZ_JRMV01000092.1 GCF_000758755.1 Actinomyces sp. S6-Spd3
GGTTCATGAAGGTTTTCCACCCAGCCGTTTGTGCCATCAATTCTGAGGTAATCGGCTCCCTCTTCAACGAGCACACCCAGTTTGGCAAGTTCGGTGGCGATCGCTTTAAGGCGGTCGGTTTCGTGTCCGCGAAGATGTTCTATACCCGTGATATTTGAGGGGGTGTTTGTGAACGCACAGATTGCGGCAAGTGTAGGAACGAGTTCTCCAACCTGGGACATGTCGCCATTAAATCCTTGAAGGTCCCCGGCGCGAAGGCACAGCGTGCCGTACACGGTGCCTTGCGGCACGAGGTTTACGTCGGCACCCATTTGGCGCAAAATAGGTAGCCACTCGTTGCCTGCCTGCGTGGTTTGGAGCGGCCAGTAGGGGATGCGAACGTGGCCGCCGGTAACTGCGGCGGCGGCGAGGAACGGGCCGGCGTTAGAAAGATCTGGCTCTATCACCGCGTCGCGTCCGCTAATGTCGCCGCGTTTAACCCGCAGTGTGCGCTCACCCGTCCAATCGGCGTCTACGCCACGTAGACGCATCGCGGCAAGCGTCATTTCCACGTGTGGTCGCGATGGAAGTGTGCCCTCTAGCTCAATCTCTATAAACTCCCGATCGCTTTCTAGCAACGGAGC
>NZ_JRMV01000093.1 GCF_000758755.1 Actinomyces sp. S6-Spd3
CTCTTCCCACAGCCAAGCGCCGTCGAAAAGCACGCCGTAGATTTCTCTCTTGCCTGAACCAACAAAATGTTTGCGCTGCTGCAGAATCAACAGACACAGTTTTTGCAAGCTTGCGTATTCGCGAAAATAAGCGTGGCGTATCAACCGTTTCGTGTTCTGGTTTATAACTCTTCTGCGTTCATATGCTCGATACGGCCCAGTCACTTCTCGCACTAGTCGCACGTCATCTTTTACCTGCGCCAAAAGAAATTTGCCGTTCGGCTTTAAGCTGATGACCTCAATGGTATGCCGGACTAGCTGCATCATCGCATTGTCAAAAGAAAATTGGCGTTCGTTAAACTCAACCTTGCCGGTGAATGGAGTGTTTTCTTTAATGTGGCGAGCGATGTCAATGGTTCCTCTGATCGTCGCTTCATTACGCTGGTAAGTAACGTACTGCTTGTACAGGCCCTTACGCATCGCTTGCTTCAAAAAGCGTGGAAAGAGGAATATAAGATACTCGAATACCTGGCCGTCGTGGTCAAGATCGGTATTCAGGTCAACTATATTGGGTAACCCGAATACGCGGGCCAACAAGTAACGGAAGAAATGGTCTTCTGTGTGGTTACT
>NZ_JRMV01000094.1 GCF_000758755.1 Actinomyces sp. S6-Spd3
CTTCGTTTCCTCAAGCGAGGTGGCGCGTACGCGGCCATCAACCTGGTTGGTGTTCATGACGACACGCGCAAACTTAGACCACGCGTAGCCATCTTCAACCGTGAGGCGGCCACCTGGCAACAGTACCGTCTTGCCAGCTTCGCGGGCTTCCTTCAAGCCACGAGCCGCGCGGTCAAGCGCATCCGCCCAAGAGGTGGGAACAAGCTTGCCGTCCTCGCGAACCAGCGGAGCAGTCAGGCGATCCTCGCCGGTGCTCCAGGTGAATGCGAAGCGATCCTTGTCGGTGATCCACTCTTCATTGACGTCAGCGTCCTCACCCGCCAGAACGCGAACAACCTCGCCGCGGCGAATGTCGATACGCGTTGCGGCGCCAGAGGCGTCGTGCGCAGAGACGGACGGCGTCGATACGAGGTCGAACGGGCGTCCCCTAAAACGGTACGAGGTGGACGTGAGCGCACCCACCGGGCAGATCTGAATGGTGTTACCCGAGAAGTAGGAGGCGAATGGGCGTCCGGACGTGTCGGCTTCCGCGGCACCAACCGGGCCGGCGTTG
>NZ_JRMV01000095.1 GCF_000758755.1 Actinomyces sp. S6-Spd3
ACAAGGCGGTGGGGCGGTGTCGCATCTGCGAAAGACGAGTGCCAGATCCTTCCTCGATGGCCGAAAGAATCGGTAGCCAAGCGGCAAGTGACTTGCCCGAGCCCGTGCCCGTAGAAATCACGGTATGCCAGCCCTCGTAGGCCGCTGTGGCGGCCTGTACCTGGTGCGACCAGGGCCGCTTAATTCCCATCCGCTCATAACTGGCCACCACGCGCGGATGCGCCCATTCGGGCCAATCAGCTAGACGCTCCTCGCGCCCCGGTACGGTCAGGGTGGAAACCAGGCGGTCACTGGTGCCCGCAATCGAAGACAGTGCGCCCAGCAGGCGCTGCGCCATTGACTCCGCCTGCCCGCCCATTACTAATTCGCTAACTGCGTTGCAACGCCCTTAGCTATCGACTGCATGAAGTTGATGCCATCCATGCCAGAGGCCACGCCAGCGGAAATGTTATCCACCAGCTGCTCCTCGTTCATGCCCGCATCCACCGAGCAAATATAATCCGCACAAACCTCAATCATGTCGTCGCTTACAAGCGTGTAAATCGTGGGGAAGTAGCGTTCCCGGTTCCACTGGTCCGCAGCCGTGAACAGTGCTGCCATTGCCTGCATCGACATCGGCAGATCCGTTTTCCATAAAATCCGAACCGACAAGAACTTACCCGAGGTGGTGAAAGCAAACTGGAACGGGAAGCCCGAGAAGTTCGCCAGGCCAAAGCCCTCCTCCTCGAACACTTCAAACGAGGTGCCCATCGACTCAACCGCTTGCCCGATGCGCTCAAACGTTACCGGCGCGGGAACCTTCGGGTCATCTGATACCACGTGCAAAGTCATCGGCCTACCTCCTCTTCATCGCGCGAAGCATCAACGAGGTGGGGCAGCGCTTTCTCTAAATCCTGGAAATAGCCGAGCACCATGGTAAGAGCCGTCTCGTAAAAATCTGTCAGTTGCGCCTTTGTGGCACCCTTTGAAATCACGAGGCTGGCCTCTGCTCCCACGCTGAACTCGGCGGCCTCCTTTATAGGAATCAGATAGGCTTTTGGGCCAGAGCGCTGCACGTTACACGCGTGCACCTGCTGAGTTAGTAGCCCAAAATCGTCCTCGGACTTTGAAACGCCGCGCCAAAGCCCGCGAATCTGCAGGATTGACGGCGACGAGAAGTTTACAAAAATGAGGCCCGTCTGCGC
>NZ_JRMV01000096.1 GCF_000758755.1 Actinomyces sp. S6-Spd3
GGTCGATTTGCAGCTACCTGATGGCACGGGTATAGACATCATGAATCACGTGCGGAAATCGCTTCCCGATACGAAATGTATAGTTCTTACTTCCTTTGATGACGATGACGCGCTTGCGGAGTCATGTAAGGCCGGAGCCAAGGCATTCATTCTTAAGACTGTCCACGGCGCGGAAGTAAGTCGCGTTATCCGTCTTGTACATGGTGGCAAGGTGTTGTTGGACGAGAAGACAATCACCCGTAGGGCAGGCGGCCAGGATGATGTGATGGCCGCTTTGACGCCCGCAGAGCGACGAATCGTGGGACTCATATCAAAGGGCATGTCTAATGCTGAGATCGCTGAGACACTAGGAATCTCTGAAAAGACGGTGAAGAACCACATCACGTCACTTCTTTCGAAGATGGGACTGAAGAGGCGCACTCAAGTGATGGCATGGGCAGCGGGGCAGCAGTCAGCTCCGTGGCGTAGTCAGTCGTAGCTCCAGGCACTGTCAGCACCGAAGCCGAGCAGCAGCGTTACGCGATCGGTAATTCGCATTTTAGGGTGGTGCCCTTGTCGCTGCGTTTATCGATGCTCATGGTGCCCCCGTGTTTTTTCACGCGCTTGTCTAGATT
>NZ_JRMV01000097.1 GCF_000758755.1 Actinomyces sp. S6-Spd3
CGTTGAATCTGCAAGGTCGCTCCAGGCTTCGCGCGTGAAACGTTGGAAGGGTGATTGCTCTGCGTAGAGCCGGGCAGGCGGGTTGAAATGCACGCAACTATTTTGCCTGATTTTTCGCGTTTTTTCGCCTCGGATGATGGCGCCCTGTTTTAGGACGTAAAGTTGTGTAGTTGAGGAGGGCAAATGCAGCGAGTTTTTAGCGTGTCAATGATCCGCGCCAGGGAGGCCGCAGCTGTGAAGGCTGCGGGCCTAGATGAGTTGATGAAGGTAGCGGCGCGAGGCGTTGCCGACGCGGTGCAAGAGGTGTACCAGGCCGGTGAGGTAGCTGCGCTTGTTGGTGGCGGCGACAATGGGGGAGACGCGCTGTACGCGGCCGCATTCTTGTGCGGTGAGGGCGTTCCCGTTAAGGCCGTCGTGCTGAGTGATCATCCACACGAGCGTGCTTTGACTGCCGCGCGCGCGGCTGGGGTGGAAATCTGCCAGCCTGCTAAGACCTGCGCTGACGTGTTGCCGTTGCTTGCCTCCGCAACTGTATGGATCGATGGCCTTGTGGGCACGGGTACCGAAGGCGCGCTGAAGGAACCG
>NZ_JRMV01000098.1 GCF_000758755.1 Actinomyces sp. S6-Spd3
TAGAGGCGCGGGTAAACCGGAATACAGTGTCCACCAACGGCAATACCGGGCCGGTGAATGTGCGAGTAGGGCTGGGAGTTAGAGGCGTCGATGACTGCCTGCACGTCGATGCCCTGCTGGTCGGCAAATACTGCGAACTGGTTTGCAAGGCCGATGTTAACGTCCCTGTACGTGGTTTCGGCGAGCTTTGCCATTTCTGCAGCTTCAGCGGAACCGAGGTCCCACACTCCATTGGGGCGATCCAGGTCAGGGCGCTCATCGAACTGAAGAACTGATTCGTAGAACTCAATGGCTTTCTTAGCACCTTCTGTGCTTAGGCCACCAACAAGCTTGGGGTAGCGGCGAAGGTCAGCGAATACGCGGCCGGTAAGAACTCGCTCTGGGGAGAATACCAGGTGGAAGTCTTTGCCCTCTTTAAGGCCGGAGATTTCTTCAATCATTGGCTTCCAGCGACCACGCGTAGTGCCCACCGGTAACGTGGTCTCGTAGGAGATGAGCGTACCGGGCGTGAGGTTTTCTGCCAAAGACTTGGTGGCTGCGTCCATCCAGCCGAAGTCCGGTTCCCA
>NZ_JRMV01000099.1 GCF_000758755.1 Actinomyces sp. S6-Spd3
AAAGCGCCGATGTTGATTCCGGAATAATAGATTGAAAACCCTGCGTCGCGCCGTCTATCGCCTTGCTCGTATAGCTCTCCGACCATTGTCGAGACATTTGGCTTCAATAGACCCGTACCGAGAATAATTAGAGCTAAACCGACCCAGGTTGAGAACTCTCGGGGGATTCCCATAAAAATGTGTCCGCTGGCAATAAGGACGGAACCCCATAGAACGGAGCGATACGTACCGACAACTCGGTCCGCTATCCAAGCACCGACGAGGGCCAACAAATAAACTAGAGCACCGTATGCTGCTACCACAGAAGATGCGGTTTGCTGATCGTAGCCTAGTCCTCCTGAGGCTATAGCGTCGGCGAAGTAGAGAGCCAAGATAGCTTGGAAACCTAAATATGAGAAACGTTCCCACAGCTCCAGATTGAAAAGTGCTGCCAATCCACGAGGATGGCCAAAAAATGACGTGTCGGCGCGAACATTTCGGTCTTGTTTGCGCGCTTCAGAAATAGACGTGGAAGGGGAGACCATCGAATTAGAGTTCTGGTCAGACATAAATAATCCTTAATTCCCATAGAGAATACGCGAGGGAGCACGCGCGAAATGACCGATTAGTGCGCCAAATATCCTCCTAATCTTGGGATCATCATTCGCCAGGATAACAAACTAGCCCGTTGCGTCAACAGCTAAGATGTTCCCGTCTTATTAAGGA
>NZ_JRMV01000100.1 GCF_000758755.1 Actinomyces sp. S6-Spd3
GTCGGTAAGCACGAAGGTTGAGGCTGAAGAAGGCCAGGTCGCAACGGTTCTATCTTCAGGATCCTTCGTGGTTTTGGATACTCAGATCGACGATGAGCTTGAGGGCGAAGGCTTTGTCCGCGACCTCATCCGCCAGGTTCAGGATGAACGCAAGGCCGCGGGTCTGCACGTTGCAGATCGCATCAAGCTAACCCTGGCAGTGCCGGCTGAGCGCGTTAGCGTAGTGGAAAAGCACGCTGACATGTTGAAAGCTGAGACCTTGACACTGGACCTAACCGTTGAAGCCGGTGACGATATCGAGATTCACGTGGTGAAAATGCAGTGAAAGATTTCGACATCTTCCACGAGTTTGCTCACACCGAGGGCGGTGGCGAGCGCACTCCTGAACAGGTTGTACACGAGGTCATGAATCGCGATGTCTCCGCCTCCCTTAAGGAGGTCATGGAGGCTGCGCACATGGCCGCGCCTAACCTCGCTGAGAGTGGCGAGGATACAAGCGAGAGCGACCTAGATGAGGAAGCTACTCACCTGTACCCGACGGCTGATGAGACCGAGGCGGTTTACCACGCGATTGAACGCGAGATTCTCTCGCGCATGCCCGAGCACAAAGTTCAGCCAAGTATTGAACGCGTGCAGCTGGCGATGAATATCCTCGGCGATCCGCAAAATCTCTATCGAAGTGTGCACCTCACTGGCACAAATGGAAAGACGTCCACGGCGCGCATGATCAGTGCGTTGTTGCGAGCGTCGGGCCGAAAGGTGGGACGGTTCACGAGCCCTCACCTAACCACGATGCGGGAGCGGATCAGCGTGAATG
>NZ_JRMV01000101.1 GCF_000758755.1 Actinomyces sp. S6-Spd3
AGCAAGAATCGTAATCGAGGGAGGCAGGTTGTCGAACTCAACCTCCAGACGGCGCAACAGGGCCATCGCGCCTACCTTTTGGGTTTCACCGTCGAGGATGAGGAGGTCGAACTCTCCCTCTTTGTACTTCATTACAGCGCCATCTTCGGTGGCAGCCTCAACCCACTCCACCTTTGGCATGCCCGCACCGGGGCGTACACCAACCGCTTCGATTACGTTACCGCGGAACTCGGAATTGTCGCTGTAGAGAAGGATCTTGTTCGCTTCCTTCTCACCCGTTTGAGACATGTCTTTCTCCTATGAAACTAAACTCTGCGCGAGCTAACTAATACTTTATTGTATTGGCCTTGGCGGCGGTTACAAACCGGCGCTATTGAACGGGCGAAACGTCCATAGCGCCCGTAATTTCAACTACGAACACCATCGCGTTTTCGGGATTCTGGGTATCTGGATGAATCACAAGAACACGACTTCCAACGCTCATATTTGCAAAACCTAGGGTGTTCCCAATCGCCTGTTGCGAGTATTCTGCGAGCCCCATGTCCCAAGTTGATTCGGCATCATCACCTTTGCCCCACTGGGATCCGGTGATGTGGTAGCTAACCGCGTCATTCGCGGCGATCTTCGGCCCACTACCCGCTGCCAGTTCAATGGC
>NZ_JRMV01000102.1 GCF_000758755.1 Actinomyces sp. S6-Spd3
CTCCAGATGACACGGAGAGGGCAATAGCTGGGTTAGGCGCGGAACTTCGGGAGCGAGAGGAAGCTCTTGCGGCGCGAGACTTCGTAAGTGTTGACCAGTGGGAGCAACGAAGCCCGGATGATTGTCCGGCGCGTATTGTGTGCGTTATTGATGAGTTTCGCGCGATGATTAGGACGCATCCGGAGACGCTTGAGAGCCTGGTTGATTTGGCGGCTCGAGGGCGGTCTCTGGGCATGCATTTGATTGCGGCAACGCAAAGTCCGGGCGGTGTGGTTACTCCGTCGATGCGTGCAAATCTGACTCTTCGCGTCTGTTTGCGTACGGCAAGCGTGGCTGATTCCCTCGAGATGGTGGCAAGCGGCGCAGCCTCCGAACTGCCGCGAGTGCCGGGCCGCGCAGTGGTTGACGCTGGTTCCATGAAAGAGGTGCAGTGGGCTTACTTCTCGCATCTGGAATCAAACTTGGGGGCGCTTCAAGAAACCGTCAGCGAGGGCGAGGTGCCTGCGCTTTGGCGG
>NZ_JRMV01000103.1 GCF_000758755.1 Actinomyces sp. S6-Spd3
GCGGATCGAAGCGAACATTCTCGAGCAGAAGAATATCGCCATCGTTTAGCTTTCCGGCCTCTTCCTTAGCAGATTCGCCGGTGATGTCCTTGGCAAGCGATACGTTGGCGTCAACCAGTTCGCCAAGACGCTTTGCAACCGGTGCAAGGCTGAACTCTGGCTTGAACTCGCCCTTCGGACGGCCAAGGTGTGCCATGACGATAACCTTGGCTCCGCTTTCTACAAGCTTGTTCAAAGTGGGTAGTGCCGCGCGGATACGGCCGTCGTCGGTGATCGTCTGGCCATCTAGTGGCACGTTGAAGTCCGAACGAACCAGGACGCGCTTTCCTTTGAGATCACCTAGACTTTCGATCGTTCTCATAAAATCTTCCTCTCGAAGTTCAATAGTTCGGGCCTAAAGAAGACGCCCGCGCACGCGTCAGCATGTGCGGGCGTCCAACTTTTACGCTCGACTCCTAATTAGAGACGCTCACCAACGTACTTGGTCAGGTCTACGAGGCGGTTCGAGTAGCCCCACTCGTTGTCGTACCAGGAAACAACCTTCA
>NZ_JRMV01000104.1 GCF_000758755.1 Actinomyces sp. S6-Spd3
GGAGTATAGGGAAGGCTGCCCAGTTACCGTGACTATGGATGGGCAACGGGTTGCAGTCTCGTTCTACACGAATTCCCATATTCTGAAGCGTCCCTCTAACCGAAAAGAGATTGAAAGCCTTTCTCTTAGCGGTGAATACAAGAAGGTCCAAAATCAACTTGGCCAGTTTTACACGTTGTTAGACAAAGTTAATTCGCAGTTGTGAATGGAGAATCAATGAATTCTGACTTGTATATTTGGATCGCTGTTGCGGTCCTCTTAATGCTGATCGTCTTTTGGTTTATTGCAAAAAGTAACCAGATGTCGCGCTACATAGTCATTATCGAAGAATCGAAGAAGAACGTCGATATTGCTCTCGCTAAGCGGTATGACACGATCTTGGAGATGCTGAAGGTAGCGAAGTCTTACGCGCAGCATGAAGAGAAACTCTTTGTGAACCTTGTGAAACTGCGCCGCGGTGCGTCGGTTGCAGAGATGAACGATGCAATGGCTTCTCAAGACAATGCGCTAAGAAATATTTTTGCAGTGGGGGAGAGCTACCCGCAGATGCTCTCTTCGCAGCAGTTCCTGAATCTCCAAAGTGAGATTGCAAAGGAA
>NZ_JRMV01000105.1 GCF_000758755.1 Actinomyces sp. S6-Spd3
ACCGTCGAACTGCTTCGGGCTTAGACCACGGAAGTCGCGAATACGCGGAAGCGCAAGAGAGATCAGGCGATCCATGAACTCCCACATGCGGTCACCACGCATCGTGACGTGCGTGCCAATAGGCTGACCCTCACGCAGCTTAAACTGCGCGATCGACTTACGAGCCTTGGTAACAGCCGGCTTCTGGCCGGTGATAACGGTCAAGTCGCGAATCGCACCCTCGATAGCCTTCGAGTCACGAGCCGCATCTCCAACACCCATGTTCACGACGACCTTAACCAGGCCACCTACCTCCATGGTGTTAGCGTGCGCGAAGTCCTTCTCCAACTTCGGGCGGACCTCATCAATGTACTTTTGCTTCAAGCGAGGGGTCATGCTCCGATTTCCTTTCCAGGTTCGAGGCCGCGCTTGGTACCACCACGAACCACGCGAATCGGGTTGCGGTTAATACGCTTGCCGTTCTCGTCGCGCTCAACGCGGAAGCCAACACGAACACGCTTCTTCGTATCCGGATCCACAAGAGCCACCTTGGAAATGTGGATCGGAGCCTCAATGTGCTCAATGCCGCCAGTGGTAGCGCCCTGGGCAGACATGCCCTGGCGCGTGTGGCGGGTCTTCACGTTGATGCCCTCAACGAGGACCTTCTGCTCGGCTGGGAACACCTTAATAACGCGTCCCTGCTTGCCCTTATCGCCAGGCGCTAGAGGAGCAAGCCCCTCGGCCTCGCGGCGCTTGTTGCGCTCATCAATCTTCTTCTGATCGCTCGAGCGACCAGAGATGACCTCTACCAGGTCACCCTTCTTAATTTTTGCTGCCATCAGA
>NZ_JRMV01000106.1 GCF_000758755.1 Actinomyces sp. S6-Spd3
GCGTGAGCTGGCCGAAATGTTCCCGTGGGTGAAGTGGGTTCTGGTTGGTGATGATGGCCAGCACGACCCCTCAATTTATACGGAGTTCGCGCGGGAGTATCCGCAGAATGTGGCGGCAATTTTTGTTCGCAGTTTGACTACGACAGAGCAGGTTTTGAATCACGGCGCGCCCGATCCACGCGAGGAGCTGGGCCCACTGATCAAATCTCTTGACCCAAAAATCCCGGTGGTGGTTGGCGAGGACGGCTTCGAGCTCCTGCACCGGGCAAGGGCCCTTGGCATTCTTCGCTAATTTTCGCCACTCGTAATATCATCCTTTGGAACGTGTCGTCTTGTTCATTGCCTGGTGCGTAATGTTGAAGGCGGCATTATTGCCACTCGCTAGGAAAGGCCTTGCGAGAACAGCTTTATCTTGAGTAAAGGGGATGAAATTGGTACAGAAACATGCGCTTACTGACGCGCTCGAGTTTGCAATTCCGTCGAAAGTCCCCACGCATTGGTACAACCTCACTGCTGATTTCCCAGAGCCGATGGCTCCGCATTTGAATCCCCAGACTCGTGAGGAACTTAAGCCAGAGGAAATGCATCCTCT
>NZ_JRMV01000107.1 GCF_000758755.1 Actinomyces sp. S6-Spd3
GGTCAAGGCGACTCCTTAAGCTGACTTCCTCCATCATCGCAGATCGGGCAGGGCCTTGTTGGGCCGTATCGAAAGGTAGAGCGTTCACGCTGTGACCACTGCCGGTGCCAGGGGAACGCGATACCTAAAATAGACTTAAATCGAAGTGAGGAAGGAAGCATCATGAGCGACGGGCTAAGCCATAACATGACGGCGTTGGAAACCGAGGGGGCACGGGCGCTACCAGCGGCCAAGGACGTGGCACAACGTTTTGAAGTACAGCCACATCCGGCGCCTGCGAGCGAGGAAGCCTGGGCGAAGGCAATGGATGACCTGAGCTTCGGTGCGGCCTATTCGGACCACATGGCCCGCGCGATTTGGACGAGGGGGCAGGGGTGGCACAGCAAGCAGGTTGTCCCGTTTGGCCCACTTACCCTTTCTCCGGCTGCGGCGGTGCTGCATTACGGGCAAGAGATTTTTGAGGGAATGAAGGCATACCGTCACGACGATGGGTCAATCTGGACTTTCCGCCCCGGCTACAACGCGGCTCGCTTTAATGCGTCAGCAAGGCGTATGTGCATGCCGCAAATGGAGGTAGACGATTTTGTGGGTGCGATCTCTGCCCTCGTTACCGAGGACGCAAAGTGGGTGCCCACCCCGTTTGGTTCCTC
>NZ_JRMV01000108.1 GCF_000758755.1 Actinomyces sp. S6-Spd3
GCGACTCTGATGACTTATCCGTGTCGGCAAACATGCCGGAAGTCAAATAAACAGAAAATACGAATGTGGTGGCAACCGCGTTGAATGCGGCCGAACCCCAGTCCCAAAGCGACCATGCAAGAACGGTCTTATTTAGGATGCTTTCTTTTTTAGCGGGGGCCTCGTTGCCAAAGCTGTGATTAGTTGATGAAGTAGTCACGCTTCTGACTTTAACCCGAAATCAGAAAATTATGGATTTAAAGACCATTTAGTTTCGTTGGCGGTATGTTATTCCTCCAACAGGCTCTGATACCGGTCTGGCCGGGCCAGGATTTCTGCGGCAACCACCAGGTCTAGTTTGGTTGTAATCTTCATGGACAGCGCGCTACCCGGCGTCACATGCACATCCTCGCCAAGAGCTTCCACAAGCCCGGCATCGTCGGTTAGTTCCACACCTTGGGCCAGCAGTTCGCGGCCCGCCTCGTGTGCGCGCATAGCGGTTTCCCAGTGAAAACCTTGCGGGGTTTGAACTCCGCGCAGCTGCGCGCGATCAACTTGCCCAACGACTTTTTCAATTTTCGAGGAGGCCCCCACCGGCTCCACAACCTTCTGTGTGTCGGTAACAGGAACCGCCGGAATGACAGCTTTTAACCCGCTCTCCAGCGCTTCAATGACGTCTCTAATGGCGCGCTTGGGGGTGAGGC
>NZ_JRMV01000109.1 GCF_000758755.1 Actinomyces sp. S6-Spd3
CCGTCCGAACAGACCTACGAAGCAACCATGTCTTTCCAACGCGAAAGCTAAAACGCTTCCTCGCGAATCTCGAGAAAACTGAGATAACCGAATACTGACACTGCCCTCGTCACCTGTACTGGTGGCGAGGGCAGTTCATGTTACGGCACGATTCCCGAGCCGCTCAATTGGAGCCTCGACGAGTTCGAACTACTGAACTTGAACGAATAGAAAGTTTTATTCATTCAGGTTCGCAAGCGAGCCTCGATCAATAAAACTAGGCTCACAAACCACACTATTTGGGAGGTCCTCAACGGACTTCGCGCGCGAGGCGCCAACCAGCAGATCCACGCACTGGCGCCCCATCTGCTCGCGGTCCGTTGAGACCTCCGACAAATCAAACGCCGTATCAGCCGTGTAACCGATCTGACCGCCCAGCGTCATAATCGAGTAATCGCGAGCCAGCTCAAGGCCGTGATCCGTAGCAAAACCGATCACGCCCTCCGCAACCGGCATGTTGTCGGTAATAATCACCGGATGCTCATCCGCATTGTCGCGCATTAGAGAAATGACCTGCTGGGCAGCAAGGAAGTTCACGGGTAGCAGCATCTGCTCCAGGTGAAAACCGCGTTCGCGTGCGCACTCTAGCGTAGCCCTATGAAT
>NZ_JRMV01000110.1 GCF_000758755.1 Actinomyces sp. S6-Spd3
AGGCAAAATGACTATTCGCGAAGATATTCGTAACGTCGCGATCGTTGCCCACGTGGATCACGGTAAGACGACTCTCGTGGATGCAATGCTATGGCAGTCCGGAGCCTTCTCTGACCACGACACCGTGGAGTCGCGTGGTGAGCGCGTCATGGATTCTGGTGATCTAGAGCGGGAAAAGGGCATTACGATCCTCGCGAAGAACACGGCCGTTCACTATCGGGGTCCTTCTGCACAGAAGCTAGGCTTACCTGAAGGCATCACGATTAACGTGATTGATACGCCTGGACACGCAGATTTTGGAGGCGAGGTCGAGCGCGCTCTCTCCATGGTTGATGGCGTGCTCCTCCTGGTGGATGCGGCTGAGGGCCCGCTACCGCAAACGCGTTTTGTGCTCCGCAAGGCGCTGGAGTCGCAGCTACCGGTTGTTGTGGTGGTGAACAAGGTTGATCGCCCGGATCAGCGTATTGAGGAGGTCGTGGAAGAGACCATGGACCTGCTCCTATCCATCGCGGAAGATCTGCAGAATGAGGGGCGCGAGGTTGACGTGGACGGCCTGCTTGAAGTGCCCGTCCTGTACGCGTCGGCAAAGCTTGGTAAGTCCTCACTTGAACAGCCCGCTGTTGGGGAGGTTCCCACGTCGGGCCTGGAGCCACTGTTTGAAACGCTGCTCCACCGTATTCCCGGTCCCTCCTATGACGAAGACGCGCCCCTGCAGGCGCACGTCACGAACCTTGACGCATCCCCGTTCCTTGGCAGGAT
>NZ_JRMV01000111.1 GCF_000758755.1 Actinomyces sp. S6-Spd3
TGAAAACTTCGTTGAACTCATCCTCATGGTCACCACATGGGCGTCGCCAGTGCTGTACAAGTGGGAGATGGTCTACAACTTCCTCGGTGATGGTTGGTTGTGGAAGCTGTATCAACTGAACCCTCTGACCCCAATCGTGGAAATGTTCCACATTGTTTTTTGGGAGCCAACGATGATGCAAGAGGCAGCTACGCGACCTCCCGACATGTTTATGTGGGGCATCATTGCGGGCGTGTCTGCGATTGTGACGCTACTGGTTGGCGAGATTGTGTTTAGAAAACTTGATCCACGTTTTGCGCAGGAGCTCTAATGGGTACGGAGAATAACAGTCACAAGCCGCGCCCTGTGGTGAAGGTCGAGAACGTTCGCAAAGAGTTCATTATCCGACGCACCCACACGCTGAAAGAAACCCTCGTCTGGTCCATGACTGGGCGACGCTCTGAGATTTCAGAACGGTTCCGCGCACTCGACGATGTGTCTTTTACCGTGAACGAGGGGGACACGGTTGCGCTACTCGGCTATAACGGTTCGGGTAAATCCACCTGTTTGAAGTTGATCTCTGGCGTGCTGCGCGAAGACTCGGGCTACGTTGGCGTGCGCGGTAAGGTAGCGGGTCTGATCGAGGTGGGTGCGGGCTTCCA
>NZ_JRMV01000112.1 GCF_000758755.1 Actinomyces sp. S6-Spd3
AAACGCGGCACCCGTGTACTGGGTTGTCCCGGACGCAATAAACAGCGCCGGCGCTAACGCGCGCCTTCCCGAACTATTCACCCGCAGTATGCTCAAACGAAAGCGACACGGAGTTCATGCAGTAACGCTGCCCCGTAGGAGTCTGCGGCGCGTCATCAAACAAGTGTCCCAAGTGAGAATCGCAATTCGCGCAACGCACCTCCGTGCGTACCATTCCATGCGAAGTGTCCTCAACATACTTCACCGCGGCGTCCTCGGACTTATAGAACGAGGGCCACCCGCATCCAGCATCAAACTTCGTCTGCGAGCGGAACAATTGCGCGCCGCACGCGCGGCAACGGTAGATCCCCTCGCGGTCCTCATTCAACAATTCGCCAGTGAAGGGACGCTCCGTGCCCGCCTCACGCAAGACGTGGTATTCCATCGGATTCAAGATCTCACGCCATTGCGCCTGCGTACGGGCCGCCGCATTCACATCAACCTTAGGAGTTTCCATAACTATTCCTGCTCCTCATCTTGAATCCGCTTCATCTCCGCCTCCACCAACTGCCGGGCAGGCTCATCGCCACCAAGCTTATTGATCGCGGTTTCCTCAGAAATATCACCAAGGCGAAGCGCCCGCAAAGTCTGCGTCTCAACCCGCTTGCGCTGCATCTCTTCGGAGGGGCCCTCCAGCTTCTTCGACCGCGCCTCGGCCTCTTCACTTCCCGAATACAAACGATCCCCAA
>NZ_JRMV01000113.1 GCF_000758755.1 Actinomyces sp. S6-Spd3
CGCAGGCCAGAACGGCTTATCTGCACCGATGTAGTTGCAAAAACTACCCTACTGCAAGTAGATCCCGCATATGGCGGTACCCGCATTTATCCTGACGGGTTGCACTTTGACGAGGACTCAGTAGAACGATATTGGATACAGTGGGATGACCCCACCACGGCGCGTACAGAGTCGCAGTGGCGGATCAAGCTAGAACGCCCAGAACTTGACTGGCAAGCGCGGGTGGAAGCCGATACCCGTATTACTTGTGACGACGCCAATTTCTATACTGAATCAGACGTCAAATGTTACGACGGCGACGAAGAGATTTTCGCAAAAGTTTGGAAGCGTACCATTCCAAGAGAAGCTTCCTAACCCCCTACTGGATTTTAAGTTGAATAACCACCTTAGGTGGTTATTCAACTTAAAACGTGAACGTGAAAACACTGGCACTGGCACTTCTGGAACCGACCACCTTACTTGCTCTGCATGATGATCAGGAGTAATTACATCGTCTTTGCAAGTGATCCCATCCACCAGCCGGATACGACTCGTCATCAAGCGTGACCGTTCCTACTTCCCCGCCGGTCACGTC
>NZ_JRMV01000114.1 GCF_000758755.1 Actinomyces sp. S6-Spd3
GTGGTTTAGGGAGAGCAACAGGTCGCCAACCAAGATTGCCACAGGCCCTGCCGTTTCCGCGCCTATCTCGCGCGCAGCCTGCACGTGTACGGACGGGATACCGCGCCTGGTTGGAGCATTATCGATGAAGTCATCGTGTACGAGGGCGGAGCTTTGGTAAAGTTCGAGCGCAGCGCCTAGATTCATCGCGGTTTCGCTATGGCCGACATCTTCGCCACCCGCAATAAAGTTACCGATGGAAACGCCGAGGGCGCGCAGGGCCTTGCCCGATCCCACGTACGAGCGAGCAAACGAGAGGAATCGATCAAGCTCCGGGTGTGGAGCCAGGGTTGCTGCAAAGGTATTGAAGAAATCCAAGGCTTGGTGGTTCATCACCGGTGCGAATAGGGCTTGGTTAAACGCGGGCTTCGCGGCGTTCGAGGCGTTTCGATCCGTTTTCATACTATAAAGATACCGAATCGAACGAGCAACGCCCTATCAACGGGGGTGAGGAGATTGGTTACCTCAGTTGGGCGAAAAATACAAGACCTGATTATAATTGGTTCTAGTTTCGTCTCTCACGATTAATCACAACCCGGTCAAGTGGTGCAGCCATGCGCCGATTAAAGAGTGAGAGGACCCTAATGTTCCCGTGGAAAGGAAAACTTCGTGGCAGTTTCTAAAGCCTCTAAGACTAATTCTAAGACCGCAGGATCCACCACTAGCGACGTTGAGGTAACTGAATCTACCGAGTCGAAGGCAACTAGAAAGCCTGCCGCGAAGAAGACTGCCGCTAAGGCCACCACCGCGACCAAGAGGACCGCGAATTCCA
>NZ_JRMV01000115.1 GCF_000758755.1 Actinomyces sp. S6-Spd3
TGAATCGCGGGCTATCGGCGGGCCGCGTGCAGTCGGTGGCTACGCGCCTGATGGTTGATCGTGAGCGCGAGCGCATGGCTCACGTTGCCGCTAATTATTGGGATATCGAGGCCGAGTTTGAGGCTGAGAGCAAGTTCACCGCCCGGGTTAGCCAGGTGGATGGGCTACGCGTGGCGCAGGGCCGTGATTTTGGTGATGACGGCCAACTGAAGAAGCCGCTTGAGGTTTTGCATTTGAACGAGGGCGCCGCGAAGGCGCTCGCGGATGTGCTTTCCGGCCTGGGCGCGGGCGGCGCGAAGGTTTTGTCGGTGGAGCAAAAGCCGTATAAGAGGCGCCCGGCTGCTCCGTTTACAACTTCGACGTTGCAGCAAGAGGCCGGTCGTAAGCTCCGTTGGAATTCGCGCGACACGATGCGAACGGCCCAGTCGCTGTACGAAAACGGTTACATCACGTATATGCGTACGGACTCTACGGCGCTGTCGAAGGAGGCCATTTCGGCGGCGCGGGCGCAGGCTCGCGAGATGTTTGGGGCAGATTCGGTGCCGTCGTCCGCGCGGGTTTATGCGAAG
>NZ_JRMV01000116.1 GCF_000758755.1 Actinomyces sp. S6-Spd3
TAGGAGTACAGAGAGGAACCAGGAACCAGCGCAGACGCAAGCTCCGAACGAAACAGGCGCAACTAATCCTCCCACCGAGCCAGCAACTGAA
Organism: Actinomyces sp. S6-Spd3; assembly: GCF_000758755.1. GTDB lineage: Bacteria > Actinomycetota > Actinomycetes > Actinomycetales > Actinomycetaceae > Pauljensenia. The sequence goes on from NZ_JRMV01000116.1 coordinate 92, forward strand.
CCCGGTGAGGATCATTAACCCATAGGTTGGACGGCGCCTCGTCAGGGGCGCCCTTCAATTTCGTAGGACATAAAAGGTGCCGCCCTCAAAATCATGAGGGCGGCACCTTTTATGCGTAAACTACTTGGCGCTTACACGAACCTTGACTCGTGCGGAAACCTCCGGGTGGAGGTTGACGGTCACGTTGTGGTCGCCAACGTACTTGATAGCCTTCTCCACGACGATCTTGCGACGATCGATGTCGATGCCGGAAGCTTCCTTGATAGCGGAAGCAATATCACCGGTCTTGACAGCGCCGTAAAGGGCGTCGGTGGTGGAAGCAAGCTTGAAGATCTCAACAAACTTGATTTCCTGAAGCTGGTCACGAACCTCGCGAGCGTCATCCACGTTTGCGATTTCCTTCGCACGCGCGCGCTCAGCGA
>NZ_JRMV01000117.1 GCF_000758755.1 Actinomyces sp. S6-Spd3
TCATCCACGTGCGAATATACCGCGGTGCCGCTAGTGAAATCAGATTCCAAAACGGATAGGCATAATGAGGTACTTGAAGGAATCGTCTTGATTACCAGACTCATCTTTTTGTCCGGTAATTACTGCAGGTTTAGCGGCATCGATGAAAGAGAAACGGACGTGGCTTGTGTCAATTACGCCAAGTCCACCTTCAAGGAATCTCGGGTTAAACGCAGTAGTCAAGCTACCGCCTTCGACGGTCGCGGCTACTACTTCAGAGGCCTGTGCGTTGTCGTCGGTACCCGCTTCTAGATTCACTTGGCCGTCTTCAAAACCGAGACGAACAGAAGTACGTTGCTCTGCTACCAAAGATACGCGCTTGACTGCCTCTACAAGCTCGTGGCGATCGACCACTGCCTGAATCTGCGCATCATCGGGGAATAGACGACGTACCGGCGGGTAGTCTCCATCCATGAGTGTTGACGTGGTGCGCTTGGAGCCAGATACAAAACCGATTAGAGAGTTCGCTGCGCCCGCTGCTTCAGTGTCGAAGGCTAGTTCAACACTTCCCCCTGAAGTCATCGACTTTGCGACATCACCAAGC
>NZ_JRMV01000118.1 GCF_000758755.1 Actinomyces sp. S6-Spd3
GAGCTTTGACGCGAGGGTTCGTCTATCATGCTCGACTTCAGAACCAACAGGAGGTTGACGCGCTCGTTGAGATAGATGGAACCGTCCTAGTGATTGAAATGAAACTCGGGCATAATCCGGCAGTCGTAGACCGGGCAGCTGAAAACCTATTGCGATTCAGCGAGCTTATAGATTTGCCCACGGTTCCCCTCGTGATCACGGGTAGCGGATTGTCATATCGGCGAGAAGACGGAGTTAACGTAGCATCAGTTGCTGCGCTTGAGCCTTAACTGTAAGCAAGGCGCTTCCTTGCTAAGAGGCAAAACCTAACAACTAATTTGGTGCGGCAACACTGGAATCCGCGTGTTTTGCGAGGCCGCGCAATTTAGTGGCCTGGGGCTCACTTGTCCGACACGGATCGTTCCTGGCCGCGATACCTGCCGTTAACTTTGGATCCCTACAGTTTCACGCATGTGGTCGATTACGTCTGCCAAAGAACGGCGTGACACGCTGCAAAAACGCTCAGACCGGCCTGACTGGAACGAGTGGTGGCTAGCAGCAATCTTGCTCGTTCCCAACCTGATTTTCCTTGCGGTATTCACTTACCGTCCGCTTGCCGATAATATCCGCCTATCGTTCACCAACTGGAACATCTCCTCACCGACTGCGGAATATATCGGATTTGCTAACTACAAAGAATGGTGGAGCCATCCAAATACTTGGACAGTGGTCACCAACACCG
>NZ_JRMV01000119.1 GCF_000758755.1 Actinomyces sp. S6-Spd3
GACCTCATCACGCTTGAGGCGGCGAAGGCGCCGGTGGGCTCGCATGGGTTGATCTTCTTCCCGTTCTTCAACTCGCAGGCGAATCCGTACTTCCATGACAATGCGCGAGGCGGGATGCTGGGCATTACGCAGATTCATACTCGTGCTCACGCCGCGCGCGCCGTGCTCGAGGGTGTGGCTTATGAGTTGCGCATGAGCGTGGAGTCGATGGAAACCGCGATGGGTGAGCCATTTGAGACCATCCGCTTGTCGGGTGGCGGCGCGAACTCTGTGTTCTGGAGCCAGGTGCAAGCTGACATTTATGGCCGCCCAGTTGAGCGCCTGATCGTGTCCGAATGCGCCGCGCTAGGCGCTGCAATTCTTGGCGGTGTTGGCGCGGGAGCGCTACCCTCCGTTGACGTGGCGGTGGACAACATGGTGCACACGCGCGGGTTCATCTACCCGAACGAAGACAACCATGCGGTATACAACGAGTACCACGAGGTGTTCAAGAAGGCGTTCCTCGCTTGGGCGAATGCGGATGTTTACAATGACCTCGCAGACGTGAACGCGCGAATGGCTGATAACCCGGCTGCTAATTAGGTGCGCTAATCGGGCCTGACCGTCGCGCATGAAAGCAGGCTGATGGCTTAAAAGTAGTGGGGTGTTGCTCTAGTACAAGAG
>NZ_JRMV01000120.1 GCF_000758755.1 Actinomyces sp. S6-Spd3
CGCTCGACGAGCTCTCTTACTGGGTGGATGTGCTTCAAAGTGCGGCAACCTCGTTGGCCCGTATTTTTGGCGTGGACGAGGTGGAATCGGACAGGATCGCGTCGGGCAAGCAGCCTACCTCGAACGCTGTAAGCGTACGAGACGTGAGCTTTGAGTACCGGCCGGAACATCCCGTTTTGCACGGGGTTGATTTAGAGCTGAGGCCGGGGGAGACCCTCGCAATCGTGGGGCCGTCAGGCGCAGGCAAGTCCACACTCGGCCGGATGATTGCAGGTATTCACCCGCCCACCTCCGGGTCGGTAACGGTTGGAGGAGTTCCTCTGGTTGAACTAACGGAAAGCCAGTTGCATCAGAACGTGGCCCTGGTGACGCAGGAGCACCACGTGTTTGTCGGCACGATCGCGGACAACCTCCGGCTCGCAAAACCGGACGCCACGGTTGAACAGATGTGGCATGTTCTAAAAAGCATGGGGGCGGCCAGCTGGGTACAGGAACTATCGGATGGGTTGGACACCAAGGTCGGCTCGGGCGCTCTGACACTCATCCCAGCGCAGGCCCA
>NZ_JRMV01000121.1 GCF_000758755.1 Actinomyces sp. S6-Spd3
GGGGATTGTGTTTGGTGTTGTTACTTGGTGCGCTTGTCTTTCTTGGCTTGTTTTTCTCGCTTCGCTTCTTTAGCCTCGTATTGCTTAATGTATTCACGCGCCTCTTTGAACTGCTTGCCTCCTCCGGTTGCTTTCTCGCCGGTGTCTAACGCCCACTTTTCTTGGATGGTGAGGCGGCGGGGGTTCTTAGGGTTAGTGCGGGTCATTTGTGATTCTCCTTAGCCGGTTGATTTGCTCGTTGCCATAGTAGGTTACGCGCGTGTTCGCGTAATCGCGACTGATTGGTTGCCCGTAGATTATGAGCTGGCTTGGGGTTAGCCGGGGGTCATCCCCGCAGGCGCGGGGAACATGCAACCAGCATAATCACCACAGCTATCTCGCAGGGGTCATCCCCGCAGGCGCGGGGAACATCTCGCCGAGTTCTAAGATCCATGCTTCTTGGACGGGTCATCCCCGCAGGCGCGGGGAACATGCTGCCTTGCCTGCGTGTTGTTTGTTGTACCAGGGGTCATCCCCGCAGGCGCGGGGAACATCCTGTATCTATTGATCCTGGTGATGCTGTCCAGGGGGCATCCCCGCAGGCGCGGGGAACATACTGTGCACCGGAAAGACCCGGCGTTGTA
>NZ_JRMV01000122.1 GCF_000758755.1 Actinomyces sp. S6-Spd3
CTAGAAATCAGCGTAATTCGTACCAGCAGCCACAGAACTTTGCTTCAAGTCCCACAACGAAACTACGTTCGCTTCCAACTGCTCAGCCGTCACAGTCTCGCCCTCTAAAAGAATCTTCACATCACGAACAGCACGTTCAATGATCTTCTTCTCAAATATGCTGTCCCGCATCTTCTTCCTCGCCATTACAACGCAATCATCCGGATAGTCACGAGCAACATCAAACGCAATAGGAATCGAAGTCTCAGCCTTATATAAATCTGCTATGTCATAAACGAAAGACCTGTCATGCCCCACATGTACAAAGCCAAGACCAGTAGAACAACCCAATGACACTATGACCGCGTGTATCACGCCATAAAGCGAGTAATTTGCAACCGAAAGAGCCTGATTAACAGGATCGCCATCACTAAACCGATTAGGATCGTAAGCCCTCCGAGTCCAAGGCACTCCCGTCCGTAGCGAGTTCTCCTTATATATCTCCCGCATGCGTGCGCCCTCACGCCCCCGCAGTGAACGCATACTTAACGCAGAGACATCCTCTCCGGCAAAACGCAGACTG
>NZ_JRMV01000123.1 GCF_000758755.1 Actinomyces sp. S6-Spd3
GTTCGGTTCTAATCCAAATCGAGCAGGCGAAGCAGACTAACGCCGAGCTGCAAGATCAGCTGGACCGGTGGGGCGACAAGTCGTACGTAGCCTCACAGGCGCGGGCGCGACTACAGTATGTCCAGCCGGGGGAGACGCAGTATCAAGTGCTTGACGCGCCCGGCATCGCGGATGGGATGACAGATACCAAGCCTGTTGAGGACCAGGGTCCGCCTCGGCCTTGGTACCTGGTGGTGGCTGATACTGCGGATGCCGCCGATGATGTGAATCAGCCGGTTCGTCTTGACCCGTCGGTGTGCTTAAAGAAAAAAGAGGAGTAGGCGTTGGATAAGACGCAAGATATTGATCTGAAGATTCTTGAGCTTCAGTTAGGGCGCGAGCCGCGCGGGGTTTTAGGGATTGCGGCCAGGTGTGTTTGCGGTGCTCCATTGGTAGTAGCAACTGCTCCTCGCTTAGAAAATGGCAGTCCTTTTCCAACCATGTTCTACTTGACCCATCCCGCCGCCGTTAAGGGGTGTTCCGTTCT
>NZ_JRMV01000124.1 GCF_000758755.1 Actinomyces sp. S6-Spd3
CCCTCCTAATCGGAACGGGCGGAAACACGGGCAACCAGGCGGCAACAACCGTTACACGCGCACTGGCACTCGGTGATGTGCGCCCGCGCGACGTATTAAAAGTGATGGGCCGTGAGATCCGCATCGGCCTACTCCTCGGCTTCATGCTCGGAGCGATCGGATTCCTAGCCGCGTCGGTCTTCTACAGCACCCAGATCGGCATGGTGATTGGCCTAACCCTCTTGGCAATCTGCACTCTAGCTGCAACCGTGGGCGGCACCATGCCCCTCATCGCCCGCAAGATCGGCGTGGACCCGGCCGTGTTTGCAAACCCATTCATTACAACGCTGGTGGATGCCACCGGTCTGGTCATCTACTTCCTCGTCGCCAAGGCGGTACTCGGTATCTAACAACCTCTTTATTGAGGCGAAGGGCAGACCACAGCCTCGTAACAAAAAGTTGGAGGGCGCCGCCGCGCCCTCCAACCAATATCAGCTCTTTTCAACCTCTACCGGCTAAAACCAGCCTCTTGAACCGTCTTGCCAATGCGGTTTGCAATACGCTGCTTGACCTCATCGGTAGCCGTCTCGCTAATGAGCTTCGGGTTGCCAAAGGCATCCGGGTAAAGCTCAACCTTTAGCGGATTACGCTTCGTCTTTACGATCCACCAGATGTGGTAGACAAACAAGCCCGCGTTGAACACGAGCGCCAAGAAGGCGATGGTGAACATTGCCGTCGGGTTTTGGCTGTGCTCGTGCGCGAACTGAGTCTCATAGGTAAACCGTGGGAACGTGAGCACAAATGCGGACCAGAACGTGAGGGTGTAAGCCCGGTACTGGATCCAAGCACCTCGCCCCATCTTCATGAACGCCGAAATGGTACATGCCGCAAGCAGAGCAACGCCCGAATACCACGCGCGATCAGACAGGCAGT
>NZ_JRMV01000125.1 GCF_000758755.1 Actinomyces sp. S6-Spd3
CGGATACGCAGTGGGCCCTGTTCGAACGGCTCCACGAAAATCTTCAGAGCGAGCTGTGAACCTTCTGAAGTTGCAGAGAACGCAACGGGCTGGTTGTCGACGAATGCGACTCCGTCTTCAATATGGCAATTCTCAGGGAGTTCTATGGCCGCGCATTTAAAGCGGGGCGACCAGCTAGTTCCATCGGCGCGGTGTCCTGCAAGCGCGGGGCGTCCCAGCCAGCCGTCGGATTCAAGTGGGATGAGGGTGGAGGAAACGTGATCATCGGGGGCGTTTCCGTCCAAAGACTCTCGGTTGCTTATTACCGCTGCTTTCACGTCAGCTGGGGTGAGAGTGCCTAAGGCTGGGCCCCAATAGCAAACCTGGGGGATTCCGCCGAAGGAATTGTCCAGAATAAATCCGGTATCTCCGGCGCACATATAAACGGCGTCGATTGTTTTATCTTTCACGCGGGTCTCCTTTGAACTGCGTTAAAGCGCTTCTGCAGTGACAAAGCTAACACGATCTACACGCGTAGACCAGCCCTCAGAGAGTAGTTACCAAACCGTTATGTTTGTTCTCAGTCTCAAGTTCCTTTAAAGGCTTCACGCCTGATCCCACGTGCCGGCACACCTTGAGCCGGATTGT
>NZ_JRMV01000126.1 GCF_000758755.1 Actinomyces sp. S6-Spd3
CGAAGATCCGCTTGGGGCGTTTTGAGGATGGCCCGCACTACTTGAACGTGGGTGATACTTTCACTATCACCACTCGCGACGTGCCGGGAACAAAGGAATTGGTGTCAACCACGTTTGCAGGGCTTCCAGGTGACTGTCGCCCCGGTGATCGTCTGTTGATCGACGACGGCAACGTGGCGGTTCGTGTTATTGAGGTAACTGATACTGACGTGAAGACTCGCGTTGAGGTTCCCGGTAATGTTTCGAACAACAAGGGCATTAACCTTCCGGGTGTGGCTGTTTCGGTGCCCGCACTGACGGAAAAGGATGAGGAAGATCTTCGCTGGGCGCTTAACATTGGTGCCGATTTTATTGCCCTGTCGTTTGTGCGTGACGCCAAGGACATTAACGATGTTCACGCGGTCATGGAAGAGGTTGGTATTTACCGCCCGGTAATTGCCAAGATTGAGAAGCCGCAGGCCGTTGAGCATCTGCTTGAGATCGTGGAAGCATTTGACGGCATCATGGTCGCCCGTGGTGACTTGGGCGTTGAGGTGCCGCTCGAGACGGT
>NZ_JRMV01000127.1 GCF_000758755.1 Actinomyces sp. S6-Spd3
TCAGGATTAGTTGGCCGCCCTCGTCGGTTACGCCGTTGATTGCGGCCGCGTAGTCTAGGGCGCGCAGTCCGATAACTGCCAGCACTACGGTTAGCACTACTAACTCAACGAAGTATGCCTGCCAGCGCGTGGATCCAAGGAACCTCGATGCTAGTGAGGTGGCTCGGCCGGTGCGGGTTTCGCCTTCGGCTTCCTTTTTACGGCCGGAGCCGGACACAAGACGCAAGGTGATAAGGCCGATGATGCCAATGAGGCTGGTCCACGCGAACAGTTCAACGATCCATTCCCACAGGGGGAAATGGTCGATTGCGCCCAAGGAGAATGCGGGTGCGCGAAGTTTACCCATGCCGGTAGCAAGAGTGAGCGCCAGGATAGGGAAGGAGAGCATGACGAACCAGTGCGCGATGCGAACGCCGGGCCGGCCACGGAACTCGCGGTGGCTCAGCACGGTTTTGATGGTCATCCACAGGCGCGGGCCAATCGGGCGGAGACGGCCGGGTGCGCTCTGACCGGTGGCAACGCGCTGGTACATGACTATGAGGGCGCGAACGAAGGTCAAGATCGCGACGATGGTCGCGATGACGGCGATCGCAAAAAGGGTTACGCGCAAGGTTGCAGGGGTCATGGCCTTCGCTCCTTCACGGTTTAGGGCCTGTCCGTATTATCGCTTTATTGCGCCGCCGTCTCAAAAATTCGTTAGTCTGATTCTGGCTGTAAGCCAGTTAGCCGCTTTCGTTGCGAGTGAGGACAGTTTTGGTCACGATTTT
>NZ_JRMV01000128.1 GCF_000758755.1 Actinomyces sp. S6-Spd3
CAAGCATCTACTGTCAAGGCGCGGCTGTGGCGCTACGTGCCTAGACTGGAAGCATGAGCTTTTTACTTTTACTGATTGCAAACATGGTTGGCATTTGGTTTGCCAGCCTCATAATTCCTGGCATTACGCTACCTTCTTCTGAGAGAGCCTTGCAGGCCATTTTGATTCTGGCCGTCATTGCGCTGGTCTTCACCGCACTGAACCAGGTTGTGCGTCCCTTGCTGAAGGTGCTCACATTCCCGATCTACATCCTCACCTTCGGCCTGTTCTCCCTGGTGGTTAACGCCCTCATCTTCATGCTGACCGGCTGGGTAACCACTCAGATTGGCTACGGCATGGAGGTCACCGGATTCTGGGCGGCCCTCTTTGGCGCGGTAGTTACAGCAATTTTCTCGTCCATCGCCGGCGCTATTTTGGGCGCCACAGTGGGTTCAAAGAAATAATCTTGCTCTAATCCGGCCAGCGTCACCGCCTTGTAAACGTGTAACGCTGGCCGGTAGTTTCACTATTTGCGGTGAGCCCAAGGGCACGCTCACGCTTCTCATTCCACGCCTGCAAATCCGCGTTCCCCTGCCCCTCCGCGCTTCTCGCATCTAGCGCATACTGGGTTAACGAATGTGCATCTTTCGCCCTCCCGGGCGAATAGACCGCGATTTTCGAAGGTGAGGTTTGCTGCCTCGCCCCATCTAAAGACGCCACAAAATCATCGGCATTCTCATATGAAAGCACGAGCGTTGAGTTTGGAATCGGCATCGTTGAAATGGGAGATCCAGCTGCCACCACACTGGCCACCTGGAAGCGAGTATTGAACACCGGGTTTGCTGCCATCGCGCCTGCCACCATGCCACCCTGCGAATGACCGGC
>NZ_JRMV01000129.1 GCF_000758755.1 Actinomyces sp. S6-Spd3
CACGGAGCACGCGCAAGTTTGGGTAGTATCTTACGCCTGCTGGTAACGCTTCCTATGGTTGTACCACCCGTCGTCGCCGGCCTTGCGCTCCTAGTCACGTTTGGTCGGCGCGGCCTCATTGGCTCTTACCTACACGTACTAGGAATTGAAATCGGCTTCAGCGCCATCGCAGTGGTTATGGCACAAGTGTTTGTGTCCATGCCGTTTCTCGTCATCTCACTCGAAGGCGCACTGCGTTCACGCGGACGTGACCTCGAAAAAGCGGCAAGCAACCTGGGAGCTTCTCGCACGCGCATATTCTTTGAGATCACGCTACCCCTCACCGTTCCTGCGATGGCGTCAGGCACAGCGCTAACCTTCGCGCGTGCCCTCGGCGAGTTCGGCGCAACCATCACGTTTGCTGGCTCGCTACAGGGCGTGACCCGCACTCTCCCCCTCGAGATCTATCTGCAGCGCGAAATTGACACCGCCACTGCCCTAGCCCTCGCAACCGTGATACTTCTAGTTGCCGGCCTTGTAATCGCTATAACTAGCGCTATTTCGAAGATATCTGCAAAGAGATCCAGCGAGGAGACGCGTGGAAGGGAACCTGAATCTGCGCACCAGAACCAGTTGGACACCATGTGCGCGTTGAGCGACCTCGATATGT
>NZ_JRMV01000130.1 GCF_000758755.1 Actinomyces sp. S6-Spd3
TGCGTCCGAGTATCTGCAGTTTTCCTCTGGAGTGAGCGTATAGCCGAAGAACTCCTGCGCGGCGCGATTCATTAAATTCTTGTCTGCCATGAACTTAATCTATCCAGAAAAGTGCTTGGAACTAAGCAATTGCTGGAGTGGAATCAGTTGTTCATCCACGGGCCACCCAGCGGAAGAGGTTCTTTGGCCCACTTTGGTTAATAAATCGTGGGCGGTGTCTTCCAAGAATATCTGCTGAGTGAATCCGCGAAGATCTTCGGGCGTGGCGTAGTTGGTGAACGTGTATGTTCATCGGGGACGATACGCGCTTGTTATCGTTTTGAAAGATGTAAATATCCGCACCAACTCAAGCCTTACAGAGCGTTTGCCGCACAAAATAAGGCCTCCCAGCAGGTGCTGGGAGGCCAGTAGTGGAGATGCCGGGAATTGAACCCGGGTCCAACGACCCACCCCAATTTCTTCTCCGGGCGCAGTTTGCAATAAGTTTCTCAGCCACTAGCAACATGCAAACCTGCAACTAGGTGGCTCAGTTGAGAAAGTGTCGGTTACCGCCTCCCAACGCGATGGCAACCCAGTGGCTCATAAAACGACGCCAGGAACCAAACTCAGAGCATTGCTTGGGCTGACGGACTTGCTCGCTAGATTAGGCAGCGAGGGCAAAGTCGGTGCGGTTCTG
>NZ_JRMV01000131.1 GCF_000758755.1 Actinomyces sp. S6-Spd3
CGTGAAGGAACGAAAATGCGCTATGCGCGTGAAGTTCTGCGTAGGATGCCACCCACCAATCATATCGAACAAATGTTCGACACTCGCATCTTGCCTCACCTAATGATCGGAAGAGAGGCGCCCCCTCGACTCTTCCAAATAGCAGTTTCCACACAACGACTCGTAAGTAACCGCTACCCCATCAATCGCTACCTGGTCTCCGTCGAAAACGAATTGGTCATCCACTTTGCGACCGTTAAATACTGCTTTTTTACCGCAGCGACAAATAGTTTTAAGTTCTTCCACCGAGTGCGCGATCTCCAGCAAACGCCGAGCCCCTGGGAACGCTATGGTTTGGAAGTCAGTTCGAATGCCGTACGCAAGAACTGGAACGTTATCCAGCACCGCGATGCGAAACATATCGTCAACCTGTTTTGGTGTGAAAAACTGAGCCTCATCAACAAGTAGTGCCGACACGGGCTTGGCTGCCAAATTCTGCACCAGAGCGTCAGGATCAACCCCTGAGGCTACATTCAAGAAAACGTGGCGCAGATTCTCATCTTTCCCAACCAGCATGTCTACTTCGCGCGTAACACCTAGCCGAGAAACGATCTGTGCATCCCCCTTGGTGTCAACCGACGGCTTAGCAAGTACTACCCTTTGT
>NZ_JRMV01000132.1 GCF_000758755.1 Actinomyces sp. S6-Spd3
CTACGACTTCAACGCCATCACCCGGGCTATCCGCTTCATCGAAGCAGGCGCCAAGTTCATCGCTACCAACCCGGACGTCACCGGCCCCTCCGACGAGGGCGTCCTGCCCGCAACCGGATCCGTGGCCGCGATGATCACCAAAGCAACCGGACGCAGGCCCTACTTTTTGGGCAAGCCCAACTCGATGATGCTACGCGCCGGCCTCAACAAGATTGGCGTCCATTCTGAAGTCACCGCCCTGATCGGTGACCGCATGGACACCGACGTACAAGCCGGCATCGAAGCGGGACTGCGCACCTTCCTCGTTCTCAGTGGTTCAACGAGCGAGAGCGAGATTCAGAGCTTCCCGTTCCGTCCCTACCGCACCAAGAACTCGATTGCCGACATGATCGAGGTTGTGCGCGAAAACCACCGGCTAGCCAAAGAAGCCGGACTGCTCGAAGAATCCGGCGAGTAGGACGTAGCTAACCTCGCGAAGTGTTGAAATTTTGTACACGTTTCCGCGACGTGTACAAAATTCGCGAAATTTTTAACACGTTATC
>NZ_JRMV01000133.1 GCF_000758755.1 Actinomyces sp. S6-Spd3
TGCGCGCGTGAGGTGAGAGAACGCAACGGCCGCGTTGGTTGCGGGCCCGCCCGCAGCGAGGATCTGGTCAAGTGAGGTTACTTTTTGATTCTCACGTACTGTGCCTGCGGTTAGTTGGGCAACGTCGAGTGTGGTGATCCCAGCGAAAAGTCCGTACATGGTTTAAGTATCTCATTGGAATAGGAGGACGCGATTATTACTCTCTCCAATAGTGTACGTAGGGGGCACGGACAACAATTCTTCTGGTTCTTCACCCCAGCTCAACAGGAAACATGCTTCCGAAACCAGCGTTTAGAGTGTAGATTCATGTACATGAACGCTTTAAACGGAAATATGCCTCCGAATAATTTAGCCTCTGACCGCGCCAATGATTCTACATATGGGCAATTCCCCCTACCTGTGACTCAGATTGGCAGCGTCATTAAAGCTACTCGCAAAGAATACGGATTGACGCAACAACAGTTGGCTGAACTTGCTGGAGTTTCAGATCGTACGGTGCGCACTTTGGAGCAGGGCGGACTCGGCCCAACATTGAGGTCGTTACTGG
>NZ_JRMV01000134.1 GCF_000758755.1 Actinomyces sp. S6-Spd3
GCTTTGCAAGCGCACGGACGCGACCCGCGTGAACTCGAAGACCTACTGGCGGTAGATAACGTGAATCCTTCCGTCACGCTGTGTGCCCGCCCGGGCTTGATTCTGCCGATCGATCTGGCCGAGGACGTGGAATATTTCTTAAAGACCAGCGCGCGCCCGGGTGACTACTCCGAATGGGCGGTGGTCATTGGGGGAGGGGACCCGGGGCGTCTGCCAGAGATTCGCGATGGGCGCGCAGCGGTGCAGGACGAGGGCTCACAGCTTGTGGCTACGGCTTTCGCCGAAACCGAGGTGCAAAACGACGACGTGCGATGGCTCGACATGTGTGCTGGCCCCGGAGGGAAGGCAGGCCTAGTTGGCGCAATCGCGGATGCCAGGGGAGCACACCTTGTAGCCAACGAGGTGTCAGAACATCGCGCGAAGCTTGTTGAAGCTACAACGCGTCAGCTCACTGGGATTACTGTACAGGTGGGCGACGGGCGAGACCTGGGCGGTGAGAAGTTTGATCGCATTATCTTGGACGCTCCGTGCACGGGCCTGGGCGCTCTTCGCCGGCGTGCAGAATCGCGTTGGCGCAAGCAGATTACCGACGTTGCAGACCTCGTTAAACTTCAGGCCGAGCTAATCGATTCTGGTCTTGACGCGTTGAATGTTGGCGGCGTGCTCG
>NZ_JRMV01000135.1 GCF_000758755.1 Actinomyces sp. S6-Spd3
GATAACAGGTTAGGTGAGGTGGATCGCTCGCGCGCGTCGAATCGAATCAAATGGAGCGGGATGAGATTATTATTCACTGGTAACACGTGGAGGGAACAAGAGTGAGCGACCAGGGGCAAACCCCGATATTCACAGCGAATAGTCGGCGCACACTACGCGTCGTACTCACTTTTGGTGCGCTCCTAGCGCTACTTCTGCTGGCCATCGGGGGCTTGTATACGACCGTGGGCCAACTTCTGGATCAGGCGGCTTTGGACGTTGCGATGCAGCGCGCCTCCAGCTTCGACTGGGTTAACGGCATACTGACCAACTCGATCTCGCTGTATACCGTTGCGATTGCCGCGGGCGTAATCATGCTGATTGCGGCCGTGCGAGGACGCTTCGCACTCGCGCTGCGTGCCGGCGTGATGATACTCGGCGCAAACCTAATGACGCAGGTGCTGAAAACCTACCTGCTACACCGCCCCTACCTGGGGATCGGTTTTGACCTGCCCAACTCGTTCCCATCGGGACACACCACACTCCTGGTGTCGCTGGCGTTGGCGCTCGCGGTTGTGCTGCCGCGTGAAATCCGCTCAATCACGGGGTTTGTGCTGTCGTTTGTGGTGGCCGGTCTGGTCATTTCAATAGTTATCCTCGGCTGGCACAGGCCCCTAGA
>NZ_JRMV01000136.1 GCF_000758755.1 Actinomyces sp. S6-Spd3
TCCAGACCGAGTATTACGCGCTGGAAGGCCTATCCATGTTGGTCAATACCGTTGAGCGGATCAAGAACTACTTGAATCCAGGTCTAACCATTGGCGCGATCCTGCTAACGATGTACGACAGGCGTACAAATCTTAGTTCAGAAGTAGCCGCCGAGATCAAACGTTATTTTCCAGGAGTGGTTTTGGAGAACTACATTCCGCGCCTAGTTAAGCTCTCTGAGGCTCCAAGTTTCGGAACCAGTATTTTTGGGCATGATCCACGCGGCCAGGGTGCTGTTGCCTACAAGGCGGCCGCGTACGAGTTGGCTTCGCGTTGGGCGAGTTTAGGAGTAGAAGATGGCGGCGAATGAGAGGCGCGCACTAGGGCGCGGACTGGGTTCCCTAATTCCGGAACGAGATGCAAATGTTTCACGTGAAACAATTGCATACGAGGATAAAGTTGGCCGGCCCTCTGACCTATTTTTTGCGGGTGGTTCGGGTAAGGACTCGGGAGAAAGACGTTCCCA
>NZ_JRMV01000137.1 GCF_000758755.1 Actinomyces sp. S6-Spd3
AAACGAAACATCTTTGGACGTGTCGATCCCGCGAGCTTGCTGTGCTTGAGAAATCTCGCGGTATTCGCGCTGAACGTCCGGAATATAACGAAGCGCTAATGCAACCGAGTAGGAGGCCCGATAGGGAACTCCGATCCGGTTGAGCGAAGACGCGAACTCGGAAGGGGACGTGGTGACAATGAATAGCAGGGCTACGGGCAGTACCGCAAAATATTTCAGCGTCACGTTCAACTGGTAGAACAGTTGCTCTGTAGTGAACGTGTAGCGGTTAGTCAAATGCCAAAGCGGCGTGCTGGTCCCGTAAATCTCGGTGCCGTACTGCGGGGCGAAGACGAAAATCATGATGTTGTTCAAAATCATAAGGACAAAAATGAACCACAGCACGACCTTCAGTTTTGACAGCTCAATTTTTGAAGAGACCCACAAGAACACGGACACGAAGACCATGAGAACCAAGAAGCGCGTGTCAAATCCCAGCATTGCTGCGATAGACGCGTTGATCATCATGATGAGTTTTGTGGTCCCCGTTAGCGAATGCATA
>NZ_JRMV01000138.1 GCF_000758755.1 Actinomyces sp. S6-Spd3
CTCGACGTCTAGGCCGCCAGCTTCGAGCACGGCGCCTACCAGCCGAGCTTTCCGGCGCTCTTGTGCACTTAGCTTTTTCAAACAGTCCTCATTACTTCTTGTGCGGGACTACCGCCACCTTGATTCCGGTGCCATTAGCCGCCACGGTAATAGCTTCGTGAACGTCCGCAAGCTCAAACGTGTGAGTATGCAAAGACTTCACATCTATTTTACCCTCACCGATAAGGCGTAGCGCTTTTTCATGCGCTGCACGGCCCGCGTTGGACGCGCCGGTGATAACGAGTTCACGATAGTGAATGAGGTTCGGATCGATCTGCGCTTTAGCGACCTTAGAGAAGCCCGCGAAAGCGTTTACGTGACCGCCCTTGCGCATGCACAAAAGCACGTCCTCAACAAGTTCAGGCCTGCCAATGCAGATCACGCCAATGTCCGCGCCTTCTCCGTCGGTCAGGTTTTTACAGAACTCAGCGAGGTCCGTCTGCGTGGGATCCACAGTGTGCGTGGCACCCATCTTCTTGGCAAACTCCCGCC
>NZ_JRMV01000139.1 GCF_000758755.1 Actinomyces sp. S6-Spd3
CGTAACGTTCTGTACGCGTATGGACTACGTGGCTCCGCTGTTTAACGAGGCTGTTTACGTGCAGGCCGTGGAGAAGCTACTCGGTATTACCGACGAGGTTCCGCAGCGCGCTAACTGGATCCGCATTCTGCTGATGGAGCTGAACCGTATTGGCTCGCACCTGGTCGCAATCGGCTCCGGTGGTAACGAGCTGGGCGCAACCACGATGATGACGATCGCCTTTAGAGGCCGTGAGAACGTGCTCCGTATTTTTGAGCGCATCACGGGTCTGCGCATGAACCACGCGTTTATGCGTCCGGGCGGTGTGGCTCAGGATCTGCCGTCGGGCACCACGGATTACATTCGCGAGCTCCTTCCTAACTTGCGCAATGACATTGGGGAGTTGCAGGACCTCACGCAGGAAAACCCGATCTTCAAGCTTCGTCACATTGATGTGGGCTACATGTCGCTCGCTTCGATGATGGCGCTTGGCATGACCGGTCCGTGCTTGCGTGCTGCTGGCCTCCCGCTCGATTTGCGTAAGACACAGCCGTACTTCGGTTACGACCAGCTTGAGTTTGACGTTCCGGTTCGAGACAAGTCTGACGCGTACAACCGCGTGCAGGTGCGTTTCGACGAGTGCTACCAGTCGCTGCGAATCATTAACCAGGTTCTCGACAAGCTTGATGAGTGCGAGGGTGACCCAGTTATGGTGCAGGATCCGGCAATCAAGTGGCCGGCACAAATGTCGATTGGTTCGGATGGTCAGGGTAACTCGCTGGCGCACATTCGCGAGATCATGGGTGAGTCCATGGAGTCTCTCATTCACCACTTCAAGCTTGTAACCGAGGGCTTCAAGGTTC
>NZ_JRMV01000140.1 GCF_000758755.1 Actinomyces sp. S6-Spd3
TGGAGCGCCAATTTAGAAACAGATCCAGAAGACATTCAGAAGTTTCTAAATTTTTTGCCAGAAACGGCGGTTATTTATAGAAAGTCAATTTTCGACACGTCGGTTTTAGGGAGCATTTTTACCCAAAGAACGGTTCTCTAAAGTAACAGTAAAGGAGAAAACTGAGTGTCTAAACCTTCACGAATCGTGGGGCTTGATGTAGCGCGATCACTCGCGATCATCGGAATGATAGTTATCCACATGGCCTCCCTACTTTGGAGTACCAAAGTAATGCTCTCTGGCCTACCTGCATCATTATTTGCCATCATCGCCGGCGCTACCATGATGATTATCGGTAGAAACTACACCAGTACCACTTTCTTACGGTTAATTGCCCGAGGTGCCTTAATCATTCTCATTGGCCTGGCACTACTTCCCGTTGGTGGCGAGATTCAAGTGGTCCTCATCGTAATGGGCGTAGTAATGATGCTGGTTTCCTGGATTCCCGCATTGGGAACATGGTGGAGGCTCGTTCTATTTATCGCCGCCACAACTGCCGCGACAATTGTTTATGCCCCTATCGAACTGCCACAGATTTATCCGCTACTTGCATGGATCGCATATTTCATTGGTGGCATGCTTCTTTTCGACGTGTACCTGCGTGGCCACCTACAACGCGACCGTGCTGCGAACACCACCACTAACACTCGACTGACCTGGATCGTAACCGCTATCAGCGTTGTCATCGCCGGCATTGGAATGTACTTCCGATTCGACCC
>NZ_JRMV01000141.1 GCF_000758755.1 Actinomyces sp. S6-Spd3
TCGGCCCGTCAGTGTCGCGTTGCTGGGGCCGATGCAGGTGACCGGCAGCAACGTAGGAAAGCCCGCGCGAAAGTGGTTTGTCTGCGCCCATAGTCTTGAAGGTTGAGGGGGCAACCGACTGCGAACCTCCAACTGAAATGTCGCGCTCAGAATCACTGGTTTCGGATCCGGCAATGAATGCGTGAATCACCGCGATGCCCATGCCTTCGCGCTTTGCGAGGTCTGCGTCTACTCGCCGCAGGGCGGCCTCCATAACGGCCTGATGGCTGCGAGCAAGGCTGGTGAGTACTCCAGAGTCATCGACCTCATCGGAGAGGCTAACACGGGCTATATCGGGCTCCAGGTAGGGGACAGGGTAGACGTTTGCCACCGCGGATCCGCTTCGGATCACGATTGGCTTCCCTACGTCTGCCGTACGCGAAACGATCTTTAATCGCTCCGTGTACAGCCTCGATCCGAATCCTAATCTGGCCGCAGAATCGTGGTTACCCGGAATCATGATGACCT
>NZ_JRMV01000142.1 GCF_000758755.1 Actinomyces sp. S6-Spd3
AAACCACACTCGTTATCGTCGCTTCAAAGACGTTCACCACGCTGGAGACGCTCACGAACGCGCGGGTTGTGCGTGAATGGCTACTAGATGGCCTCGAAAAGTCGGACGCGCTTGCCGGTAAGTCGAAGGCTGAGGCTGTGCGTAAGCACTTCATTGCCGTGTCCACGGCTTTGGATAAGGTTGAAGAGTTTGGTATTGACCCGCAAAATGCTTTCGGTTTTTGGGATTGGGTTGGTGGCCGCTACTCCGTTGATTCTGCGGTGGGTACTTCCTTGGCGATTGTGCTCGGCCCGGAGGCTTTCGAGGAGTTCCTGGCTGGCTTCCACGACATGGATGAGCATTTCCGCACCGAAGAATGGGGAGCCAATGTCCCTGTCCTCATGGCTTTGCTGAACGTGTGGTACACGAACTTCCTTGGCGCCCACACGCACGCTGTGCTTCCGTACTCGCAGTACCTGCACCGTTTCCCCGCGTACTTGCAGCAGCTCACGATGGAGTCTAACGGTAAGAGCGTCACGTGGGACGGCAAGCCCGTTAATTACCAGACGGGAGAGGTGTTCTGGG
>NZ_JRMV01000143.1 GCF_000758755.1 Actinomyces sp. S6-Spd3
TCCCTGCTTCGTCGAGAAAAGAGGTCTCAAGAGCTAGCAGGGGCGCTGGTTCGGCGATATGTAGTTGTTCAGCTTCCAGTTCGTTAGACATGGTTGCGCGAATGGTCTGCGACGTTGTTATCTCTCGTTTAGGTTCCCAATGGTCGCCTAAAAGAAGCTCGCTGAGGTTTTGAGATAAATCAAGTCCGAGTATGCCTGGGAAGACGTCGCCTCTAACAATTCCAACCTCTATGCCCACGAGTTTTGTATGGTTCTCGTCAAGGTAGTGAGAGCGCTGGATGTGCGCAATAAAAGGTTCTTCAGTGGTATTCAAGAGCTTCCGTTCAGTGTCGTCCGCCTTCTGAAGTAGTGCAGAGACGAGTCTGGGATAAGTGAGGAGTGTAGTTGAAGCATTCCAACTGTTCTCCGCGGCCAGAGGAGACGTGTTGGGCGTTGATTTGGGGTCTGTTACGAAGGTGCCCCGTCCGGGAATACCAACTGTTAGACCGTCTTGATTAAGCAGCATGAGCGCGCGACGGACGG
>NZ_JRMV01000144.1 GCF_000758755.1 Actinomyces sp. S6-Spd3
GTGACTACCAGCAGGATGAGGAACAGGATGGTTGCGACGGTTGCGCCGTATCCCGCACGAGAATTCACAAACGTTTCTTGGTAAACCTGGTAGACCATCGTGGTCGTTCCAGTGCCCTGCGGGCCACCCCGAGTCATCACGTTGATAATGTCGAACACCTGCATCGAGTTGAGCAACACGGTGATTGACAGGAAGAACGTTGTGGGGCGCAATTGGGGCAGAAGCACGCGGGTGAGGCGCCTCCACGCAGAGGTTCCATCGATTTCTGCCGCTTCGTCCAGGTCTTTGCGCCGGCCCTGCAAGGCAGCGAGGTAGATGACGAAGCTGTAGCCCAAGTTCTTCCAAATGTAAGTCAGGGTCACCATGAAAAGAGCCCAGCCGGGGCGTTGATAGAAGTCCGGCGACTGGCTACCCAAGCGAATAAAAATGTCTGCAATGAGGCCGAAGCTGGGGTCGAACACGAACTGGAAGGCAACCCCGATTGCGGCTCCAGAGATGATGTAGGGCGCAAACACTACCGAGCGAACAAAGTTTCGACCCTTTAGCTT
>NZ_JRMV01000145.1 GCF_000758755.1 Actinomyces sp. S6-Spd3
CCAATATGTCCGGCTCCGCCAAAGAACAGGGCCCAAATAGACCATAGCGTAGAGGCAATCACGCCCATGGAGACTAGCGTGTCCATGGTGGAAGAGCCGTGTCTTGCCGCTCTGAATGCTGCAACGTGGAAAGGCCACGCCGCCCACACCACGACGGGTGCGGACATTGCGGCCACCGCCCACTGCCAGCCAGGGAATTGGAGTGCGGCAACCATAGAAAGGGCCATCACAGGAGTCGCAAAAACTGCGGCTACAATCAACCTCTTCTTTAGGTCCTGGGCGCGCTCGCGGGTTGCTTCACCAATTTGTGGAGCTCGGGCTGGCAGCGGGCTTGAGGTCATCGGTTGATGCCTGCGAGTTCGAATCCGGCCTCGGCAATAGCGTCGCGCAGCTCATCGTCGCTGACAGTGCCGGTGGTGCTTACGTGCACCTTGGATGCTACGTCGGCGCTACCGGAAAGGTCTACGTTTACAGATTCGACGGCTCCGATTTCAGATAGCTCTTCGGTTACGGACATGACGCAGTGTCCACAGGTCATGCCTTT
>NZ_JRMV01000146.1 GCF_000758755.1 Actinomyces sp. S6-Spd3
TGTTTGCTGCGCGACCGGAACTGCGTGATCCGAAGGGAAACGGTGAGCCGGGAATCTTATTCGCTCATGCTCCCGAGCGAGTCCTACCTGGTCGCATTATCATCGAAATGCGAACTAACGACAGGATTGTCGGCGGGACAACGCCCGAAGCTACAGAGAGGGCGGCTGAGGTGTACCGCTCTTGTTGTACCGGAGAGATTCTTCTTACCGACGCGCGTACAGCGGAAATGAGTAAGCTGGCGGAGAACGCGTACCGGGATGTGAATATTGCTTACGCCAACGAGTTGAGTCTGATTTGTGATGAGCAAGGCATCGACGTTTGGGAATTGATTGAGATTGCCAACCGTCATCCACGGGTGAATATTCTTCAGCCCGGGCCAGGTGTGGGAGGACACTGTATCGCGGTTGACCCCTGGTTTATCGTGGCTGCTACCCCGACGGCGAAGCTGATTAAACAGGCTCGTGAGATTAACGACGCGAAGCCAGATTGGGTTATCTCTAAGATTGACGAAGCGGTTAAGAGCAGAGGTGGTTCTGCCGCCATTGGCTTGCTTGGACTTGCGTTTAAACCCAATATTGATGATCTGCGAGAGTCTCCTGCTCTTGGTATCGCAACACGTGTGGCCGCTGAATACCCTGATGCGCGAATTATGGTGGTGGAGCCAAATATTGACAGCCTTCCGCGCCAACTTCAGGAGTATCCAAACGTCGAGTTCACCGAAGCGAAGCAGGTGATTGACGAGGCAG
>NZ_JRMV01000147.1 GCF_000758755.1 Actinomyces sp. S6-Spd3
GCATTCTGCGAAACCACGCGCTGCTCAAGATTAGCCTTCACGCGGCGCTCATGCCCCGAGTAAGAATGGATGACATACCAATCACCCGGCAAGTAGGACAGCTCCTCGCGCTTAGCTTCAATCGGATCAACAACCTCGGTCTCCTCGCTTGGAGCCGAAGTGGCCTCCGCGGAAGGCGCTTCCCCATCAGTTGCGGCCTCTTCCACAACCTCCTGGGAAACGGACTCCTCTACGGCCTCGGACGCGACTTCTGGAGCCTGCTCGCCTTCAAACTTCTCTTCAGTGCTTTCCTGATCCACCTAGGACCTCCTTGAACACTTCCTAAATAGGCTAAAAAAGTAACACACCCTGGGCGGAGCCTCGGGTGTGTCTATCAACGATATGAGTTTAACGCATAAGCGCGGGATTTACTATCCAAAAATCCAAACGCTCAACTGGCCAAACGCAAAATCAAGCAGACCTGTGTAAATCATGATCGAAACCACGAATACCAGCACGACCAAGAAATAGGTCCACCATTCTTCCTGGCTAGGCCAAATAACCTTCTTCAGCTCGGCAATGACCTGGCGAATGAACAGCAAGATGCGACCAAAAACGTTCAAGTCTTCCTTGACGTTTGGGTTCTGCGAAGACTTCGTCTGGTCTGACATCTTCTTCCTCCTGCATAAACTACAAAG
>NZ_JRMV01000148.1 GCF_000758755.1 Actinomyces sp. S6-Spd3
TACTACTCTTACCGCGGGTATGCTCACTGCTTGCTCAGATGATGCGGGCAAAACGCAACCTAGTGAAACTGGTGAAACCACTGCATCCACCACGGCCTCAGACGAAGTGCCGGTTGATCGCAATTACGATGGAGAAATTCCTGAAATCGGTGGTGAGTGGGGTAAGAGCGTTACTTTCACTGCTGCTAATGGGCCAGAACCTGACGTAGTTGTCGCAAAAACTCTCATCGAGAGCTCTGGTGATGAGGTTGGAGCCGATGACATAGTCGCTGCGCACTACCATGGCATGCTGTGGGATGGCACGGTGTTTGACTCAACGTTTGACCGCGCCCCCGAGGGGAAGAATTCTGAACCCCTTGTGTTTAGTCTCAACCAGGTTATTAAGGGATGGAAGCACGGCCTTGCAGGCCAGCGCGTTGGCGATCGTGTTGAGCTCGTTATTCCGGCTGCCTACGGATATGGCGAAGCCGGTGCGGGAGATAAGATTCCGGGAGGCGCCACCCTGGTATTTG
>NZ_JRMV01000149.1 GCF_000758755.1 Actinomyces sp. S6-Spd3
GCCACCACCGACGCAAACATCAAATAACCCGGCTTCGCCACCACGTCAGCCGTCAGCGACCCGGTGGAAAACACCGCCAAGAAGAAAGTGAAAAATGCCAGTGCTGCCCAAATCGTCTTCGGATTCGACCACAGCCCAGAACGCGTCTCGCCGGGCAACTCGCAACAAGACATGGCCGTGAACCTCCCCAAAATCCCGTCTACCACTAAGAGTAGACTGGCTGGCGGCACCACTCACAGCAAGTAGAGAGATTATGTACGAGATAAAACCAGGCCTCCTCGTGTTCCTTGGCGCAGCGCTGGGAACCCTCTCGCGTGCCCTCATCGACACCCTCATTGCAAGCACCTTCGCAGGCATCAACGTGTCCACCGTTTTTGTGAATATGGTTGGCGCATTCCTCATGGGCGGCCTAATCACCACGTGGAGTGTTCGACGTGGCATGCACCCCCTGTGGGACCGCATAAAAATTTTTGCCGGCACCGGCTTTCTTGGAGCCTTCACCACATACTCCGCCTTC
>NZ_JRMV01000150.1 GCF_000758755.1 Actinomyces sp. S6-Spd3
GAAATGGGCGGCCTGGACGTTCTCACGTTCACCGCAGGCATTGGCGAAAACGACTCGGCTCTCCGCCAAGAACTGTGCGACAAGCTGAAGATGTTCGGCATCACGCTGGATCCGGTTGCAAACGTTTTGCGCTCAAAGGATCCCCGTACAATCTCGGCCTCCGACTCGAAGGTGCGAGTAATGGTTGTGCCTACCAACGAGGAGCTAGCCATCGCCCAGCAGGCGATGTCGCTGCTTGACTAAAACACTGTGGCGCCCCGCTCCCGCGAGGAATCGACCGAGCTGTTCGGTTTTGTTCGCGGACCGGGGCGCCATTTCAATTTGGGCTCTAAAATCGTAATCAGGGATAACCAAGCCCTGCTTTACTGCCATTCGTGAAGGAAAAACATGTACGACTTTCACTCCCCCATCGCAAACGGGTTTGCCCGTGTAGCCGCAGCAAACATCCCCATCAAGGTTGGGGATCCCGCCGCGAACGCGATCAGCATCATTGAAGCCGCCAACCTGGCGAGCGAAGCCGGAGCAAACGTAGTCGTGTTTCAAGAGCTCACGCTGGTAGGAGTAACGGCAGACGATCTGCTGTTCCAAGACACCCTGCACGAGGAATGCGAAGCCGCGGTAGAGACCATTAAGCAGGCCTCCGTCGATTGGCCCCTAGTAGCTCTGTTTGGCACTCCTCTACGGGTAAGTGGCAAGACTCTGAACGCCGCAGTCGCTGTCACCCGCGGCCAAATAGCAGGAATCT
>NZ_JRMV01000151.1 GCF_000758755.1 Actinomyces sp. S6-Spd3
ATGTTCTGTGTTCTTTAGCTCTCTTGCGAGGATCATCGAGGCCGTGTGACCAGCGATGCCTGCACCAAGAACGACAATTTGAGCCACGGTGTTTCCAATCGTCGGAATTGAAATATGACAACAATAAATTAAGCTCATCTGACACAACTTTGTGCTCTTAATTCACTGCGCTGTGTGGTTGAGCTACATCCTCAATGCTAACAGGATGCCTGCGTGTTAGCCACGTCACCGAGTCGAAAAACAGCTCAAAATATGTGACTTCGTATACGACGCCTCGAAAATATGTGATTAGCGTCTTATGTTTGCGTGGGTAAAGTGAGCAGTGAATCCCCTCTGAAAGCGCCTTGATCCAATCCAAGAAAAGACGAAGGGCGCGAGCCGAAGCCCGCGCCCTTCCGCCCAGCACTGGTCTATAGCGCTGCGATGATGTTTTCTACCGAAGCCTTTGCGTCTCCGAACAGCATCTTTGTGTTCTCCTTGAAGAACAGCGGATTCTGTACGCCCGCGTAGCCGGTGGCCATGGAACGCTTAAACACGATCACATCGTGGGCGTTCCACACCTTCAAGACCGGCATGCCGGCAATCGGCGAACCCGGCTGCTCAGCTGCAGGATTCACCGTGTCATTAGCGCCGATGACGAGGACGACGTCTACATCACCGAAATCGTCATTCACCTCGTCCAGCTCCTTAACAATGTCGTAAGGGACCTTCGCTTCAGCCAGT
>NZ_JRMV01000152.1 GCF_000758755.1 Actinomyces sp. S6-Spd3
GGGGTGCGAAGGCGTATGAACGCAGCCGCTACAGCAGTCTCGTTTGACGAGTTAGTTCGCCATATTGCATCTCTCATATCAATGATGCGCGGGGCGAATATCAAGCTCGACTACTACAAGTTGGTGCAAGACCTATTCGACTATGATTCCGCGTTTGGCCGGGAACGGGTTCGGCGGGCCTGGTCACGAGACTACGTATCTAACAATCTTGATAAAGAACTAACTGACAAGTGAGGACTCTCATGTTTATTGACATTCACGTTATTCAACCGCTGCCTTCTTCCAATGTGAACCGTGATGAGACGGGAAGCCCAAAGACTGCGCTATACGGTGGTGTTAGGCGCCACCGAGTCTCTTCGCAATCTTGGAAGAGAGCTACCCGCGAGACGTTTGCAGATTTCGTTTCGGAAGAGTATTTGGGCACTCGCACTAAGCGCGCTATTGAACTGGTTGCAAAAGAAATTGTTCAACTGGACCCAGAGGCAGCTGAGCGGGCAGTTGTTCTAGCTGAAGGCGTATTCAAACCGCTTGATCTTGGCATGGAAGCCGTAACTGAGACTGACGGTGATGGTGAGGAGAAGGCTAAGGAGCTGAAGACGCTGTTCTTCCTCTCTAAAACCCAGGT
>NZ_JRMV01000153.1 GCF_000758755.1 Actinomyces sp. S6-Spd3
CGATGCGCATCTGCGATTACCTCTTGGACGGGCGCCAACTGGCGCCTGTGCATGGCCGCCATTGCACTGCGATGTAGGTGGAACCCAGTGATCTGCTCCAGTACATCCTCACTCGCTACAAAAACGGGAACATCTTTGCCTTCGGGTCCCAATCTCGTCAGGGTTTCCTGCATTGAGTCCAGCCATTTTTCTGGAATTAGGAAAGATCGAGGTTTGTAGCCGGCCTCTAGAGCGCGTTCGATTACGTTCTTAGATTCGGCCATAAAAAGCCCGAGTTCTGGTTCCAAACGGGACCGCAATTTAACGTCCGTAAGTGACGTGTAATCCAAAAGTCGCTGGTCGCTAAGGTCGTCTACTGCAATGATCACCATGCCATTATCGCATCTTCCGCTTATCCCCAAGACTCTCAGTGTCCGCGCATCCACACCTGCCATTTGATTGAACTGTTAGGTAAGTAGGTTGCGGTCAGCATTAAGACGTCCATACGAAAGGAGCAATAAATGCTGGTTGAAGAACAATCGGGCTGGACAACCAAAATTGGGATAAAG
>NZ_JRMV01000154.1 GCF_000758755.1 Actinomyces sp. S6-Spd3
TATCCCACCCGATTCGCGTTTTCACGCGCATAAACAGCCAAACAATATCTTTGTCATGACAAATACCGTATATGGTTGTAGAATGTAACCGCTGACGGGATCACCTTCCCGCTTTTCAAATAGTGCACAAAGAGGTTCGCAGATGAAAACTATTAAGCATTGGGTCGACGGAAAGTACTACGAAGGCAACCCTATTGCCACGCTTGACGTTGAAAACCCAGCGACGGGTGAAGTTGAAGGCACCCTTCTGGAGGCATCCGGAGATGACCTTGACCACGCCGTAGAAATCGCCAAGAAGGCACAAAAAGAGTGGGCTAAAGTACCGCTGTCCAAGCGCACTGCAATCATGTTCCGCATGCGCCAACTGGTGCTCGACCACCAAGATGAGATGGCTCGCCTGATCGTTGCAGAGCACGGCAAGAACTACTCGGATGCAATCGGCGAGATTCAACGCGGACGCGAAACCCTCGATTTTGCTACCTCTATCAACGTCGCCCTCAAGGGCGAGTACTCCTTTGACGTCTCCACCGG
>NZ_JRMV01000155.1 GCF_000758755.1 Actinomyces sp. S6-Spd3
GCAATGCCCACAGAATATGAAAGCCGTTCATCTCTTAGTAACGCACCAAATCTGTACCATTTCGAGCCTGTTAGCGTTAAAAACGCCGCGACTCTTGCAGAGGAAACGGAACTGCGCGAGGGCGAAACCTACTTGTTTTCCACGTCATGTAAGCCGGGCACAACAGTATTTGCCGGTGTGCATAACTATGACCGGCATTCCTCCATGCCAACGGGATACAAAATTGAGGAAGCGAACGGTATTGCCGCTTCTTCGGACGGCCTGCTAGGCGAGATGGGCCGAGCCACCGAAGCTACCCAAAGTTTCACGCTGCATATGACAGCGGACAGAACACTAAATCAAAACCTGTTTGTTGGTTGCGCCGATATTGACGCATACCTGCGCGGCACAGAGAAAATTGTGGGCCCATCTGGCCTTGTGATTCAGGCAGAAAAGGTAACGGCTACTTTTGCGCAGCCAGTTTCTGGGGAATTCGTCTTGGCTACCCCGGCGGTTGATGGGTGGTCTTGTTCCGCTGATAACAAGCCGATTCCGGTGTCTAGTCGAGCTGGTTTACTATCTGCAGCCGTTTCAGATGCTACGACCATTCAATGCGGCTTCACTCTCCCGCTCTTCAAGGCTGGGATCGGTATAGCAACCCTAGCTCTCCT
>NZ_JRMV01000156.1 GCF_000758755.1 Actinomyces sp. S6-Spd3
GCCTTGCGCTTCTTCAACCATCCGCGAAGCGACTGGTTGTGCGCAGTAGGCATAGGCGCTCCCTCAGAAACGCCAACAACAGCGGAAACAACCTTGCGTAGCGGCTTGATACCAAGCGCAGCATTCGCAATGGGAGCGAACGGGGTCATTACCTTGCCCATAAGATCGGTCTGCGTGATTAGGCGGTCGCGAATCGGCATGCCGTTCTGTGCCTTCATAACCGCGCGAGCCTGCGCGTTGATCTCTGCGATCTTCACGCCCTGCGGGCAAACCATGGTGCAAATACCGCAACCCGAGCAGTAGTCCAGCGAGTGGTCCACCGACTGGCCGTGGCGGAAACGCTCGGCCTGCGGACCCACAAACTTAGGTCCGGGGAACAGCGGAGTTACACGGGCCACCGGGCACTGCGTCTCACAGATCGTGCACTTAACGCAGTTATCTAGGGTTGCGCGCGCAAAGTTTTGCTGTGCGAACTTCAATGCGTCACTCATTACTTACCTCCGAGAATCGAATCGGTTGCCCGAATCATCGAACCAAGAGCAATGCCTTCGCCCGACTTCTCTCGCCAACGCTTAGCGCCAGCAATCGTTCCACCAATTACGCGTACGTTGTCGTACACAACCTTGCCGTCGTGGTCAACCGGCCTCATATCGCTATCAACCGCAACGCCTACCTTGAACAGGTTCTGCTCCTCGCCCCAGTAGTTACCATGTACGAGGTCTGGCAGTTCACCACCCGTCACGGGCAGACCCAGCGCGCGCTCAAAAATCTTGCCGTAAGAATCCAGCGTGATTGCACCGGACTCGAACCCGCCGCCAGCCAGGACCACGTTGTCGCAAGCAATCTCACGGCCGCCACCAGCGCTGTCGGTGATTACGTGGGTGACGCGCTTGCCATCCGTTTTAACGCCGGTAACTTCAGCGCCGAGCATCAGGCGAATACGCAGATCCTTGACCCGCT
>NZ_JRMV01000157.1 GCF_000758755.1 Actinomyces sp. S6-Spd3
CTGTACCGACAGAAAAAGTTTTCCGAAGCTGGCGAAGCCGTCGACAACCTCAAGGCCTACTGGGCGACTAATCCACCTGAGCCCATGCCACGCCTGGTAGTTGTCATAGACGAGTTCGCTCAGCTCGCTAAGGATTACCCGGACGTGCTTGCAGCGTTGGTTTCAATTGGGCAAGTTGGTAGAACCCTGGGTGTGCACATGATCCTTGCCACCCAGAGGCCGGCAGGTGTGGTAAACGAAGATATTTTGGCGAACACGAACCTGCGTGTTGCCCTTCGCGTTCAGAGTCGTGACGACTCGTCCTCGGTAATAGACGTTCCGCATGCCGCCAGTATTGGTCGTGACCAACCGGGACGCGCTTACATAAAACTCGGTGAGGACGATATCAACCCCATTCAGACGGCGCTGGTCACCGCTAACACATCCGGTAGCGCGCCCGAATCGATGTACGTCGATGAAATTACGCTTGGTGACCCGGCGCCGGAAGCACCACGTATGCCGCGCAGTGAAATGAGCGACCTGGATGAACTAATCGTCGCGATCCGGGATGCAAACACTGCGCACGGATTTGCGCGTCCTCGCCCAGTTTGGCCAGAACCGCTACCTGAAAAAGTTGAGTTGTTACTGCCTGGCCAGACCCGAGTGGACACTCAAGAT
>NZ_JRMV01000158.1 GCF_000758755.1 Actinomyces sp. S6-Spd3
GCGGCGTCGCCACGTCCTCCCACAAGAACATGCCAATCCTTGGATAGGTCTTCACAAATGGCGCGGCCAATCCCACGGCTTCCACCGGTTACAAGTACGGTTTTTCTACTCATATCTCCAGCCTAGAGGATCGTCCGCGGCCGGGCTCTACTTGGCATAGAGAGCTTCGATCTCATCGGCGAAGTCTCGCGCGACGTCGGCTCGCTTCAGTTTCATAGAGGGCGTTAGGTAGCCGTTATCAACGGTGAACTCCGCGTTAATGATGCGGAACTTACGGATCGATTCTGCTTTCGAGACGGACTTGTTAGCCCGAGCGATTGCTTTATCTAGGGACGCGATGACGCGCGGATGCTGGGCAGCCTGCGTGACATCCATGTTTTCAAGACCGTGGTTGGCCAGCCAGGTAGCAAGCATTTCGCGGTCAAGGGTGATGAGCGCGCCGATGAAGGGCTTTTGATCGCCAACCACGATCACGTGGGAGACGAGCGGGTGAGTAACCAATGATTCC
>NZ_JRMV01000159.1 GCF_000758755.1 Actinomyces sp. S6-Spd3
GATGGAGTCGGAGAAGTTGGTAAAGGAATCTTGCATCCGGCAATGTGGTCCATACCCGTTCCAGAATTATCGGCCGGCAATCAACGTCGCGCGCAAATTGCGACTGCCCTTGCATCTGCTCCAACCATACTCGTTATCGATGAGCCAACGAATTATCTTGATTTAGCCTCAATGGAAGCCCTTGAGAGGGCACTATTAAGCTGGACGGGCACATTGATCATTACTAGCCACGACCGGTGGCTCACGGATCACTGGAAAGGTAGACGAATCGACATGCGTTGACGCGGCTTGTTAGGCATTTGGAACGGTATCTGCGCTCATTTTCTTCTCTGGCGATCGTTTCGGAAAGGGGCCTCGCAAGGTTAGCAGGGTTCCGTAGATAACGGAGTAGAGGGCCAGGCGGTATAGGAATGTCCAGAGGTCGTTGATGCGAGGCGAGGCTGAACGATGCTCCGAGTATTGTTTTCTGCTCAGCGCCCCCCATTTTTATAATGTCCTTATGGGTAGAAAGAAACAGTCACGCGGTGGGTGCCTAAGCTGGGCCGGAATTGTTTTGCTTTGGGACTTACCTGGGGTGTTGAGTTTTACCCTTTCGCTGACGGAT
>NZ_JRMV01000160.1 GCF_000758755.1 Actinomyces sp. S6-Spd3
TCCTTTGTCTCTCGATTACAAGCGTCCAAACGAGGAAAGTC
Source organism: Actinomyces sp. S6-Spd3 (assembly GCF_000758755.1). Classification (GTDB taxonomy): domain Bacteria; phylum Actinomycetota; class Actinomycetes; order Actinomycetales; family Actinomycetaceae; genus Pauljensenia. The sequence goes on from NZ_JRMV01000160.1 coordinate 42, forward strand.
TCCGAGCTATCCGCGAGACTCGGGAAATGATTGCCTCGGGCAGTAGCGAAAGCTATATGACTGGCCGCGATCTTATCGAAGCAGCCTTGGCATGAGCAGGCGTCTACAGGCGAAGTTCACCTCGGCATTCAGCAGAGATCTGAAAAAGAAGGTCATCAAGCGGCAATGGGACCTTGCAGAACTGGAATCTGTGGTTGATCTGGTTTTGGACAATACGCAGGAATCTATTGAAATCCTAAAACGCAGGCACCGGATGCACAGGCTCTCTGGCGAGTGGGATGGCAGCAATGAGTGCCACGTTGCAAATGCGGGTGACTGGCTAGTTATCTGGAAAACTGACGGCGGGTTTGCCTATTTTCAACGAACAGGATCACATGACGAGCTGTTTCGTCGGTGAGCGATAATCTCAAGCAGATTAAAGTCCCCGCAATCAGAATCTCCTACACAATGTTATCCGACCAGGCGATTGAGCATTCCTGATCTTAGTTCGGAACGTCATAAACGGGACAAGCTTGTTGGTATGCACCCATTTCTGTACTGGTCAC
>NZ_JRMV01000161.1 GCF_000758755.1 Actinomyces sp. S6-Spd3
GCCACTATGACGCAGACGAATGCCGTGGTTGGAACTGCTCAGTACCTATCCCCGGAACAGGCGCACGGCGATCCGGTTGACGCCCGCTCTGACATTTACTCCACGGGTTGTGTACTGTTCGAACTTCTCACGGGACAACCTCCGTTCAAGGGCGATTCTGCTGTCGCCGTGGCCTACCAACACGTGTCAGAAATTCCGCCAAAACCTTCTTCCATCACCAGTGACGTGCCGGACTCAATTGACCGAGTTGTCCTCAAGGCTTTAGCGAAAAACCGTGACGACAGATACAGCTCTGCCGAAGAGATGCGTGCCGACCTCAATCGAGCGGCACGCGGCGCTCTCGTAATGGCCCCCGAAACGGACTCATGGCAGGCGCCAGCAACGCAGGTTATGTCCCCTGCTACCATGACGATGCCTGCAGCAACCATGCCACCTCCGGCCCCCGCCTACGATACGCAAACCATGGCGCGCATTGACACTTTGGAGGAGGAACCCAAGAAGAAGCGTTGGCCAATCGCTTTACTTATCGTTGTTGCCCTTGCCATGATTGGCGGCCTGGTGTGGTGGTTTGCCACTAACTCCGCGGAGCCGGAAGTAGAACAAGTTCCGGTTCCAACCGTTGTTGGACAGACTCAAGAACAAGCAATCGCAAGACTTAAAGAAGCCGGATTAGAGTTTGCCATTGCAAGCACGGAAGCAAGTTCAGAAATTCCTGCAAACTCGGTCATTTCATCTGACCCGGAAGCCGGCACAATTGTAGATAAG
>NZ_JRMV01000162.1 GCF_000758755.1 Actinomyces sp. S6-Spd3
CAGGTAAGACAGCTCCATTTCGGCTTGGATGTCGTTTAGCAGGTGCAGGATTTGGTCTTGCACTAGCACGTCCAGCGCAGACACGGCCTCGTCAAGCACAAGGACGTGCGGGCGTAGCGCAAGTGCACGAGCAATGGCTACACGCTGGCGTTGACCGCCGGACAGCTCGTTGGGGTAGCGCCTCATCGCGGAGCGAGGGAGGGCAACCATGTCGAGTAGTTGGGCAACGCGCTCCTCGCGCTCCTTCTTGGTCCCCCAGTTGTGTACGCGCATGGGTTCTTCAACCGCGCGGTAAATGGAGTACATGGGGTCCAGGGAGCCGTACGGGTTTTGGAACACCACCTGAAGGTTGCGGCGCATGGCGAAGCGTTCCTTCTTGGAAAGTTCAGAAACGTTTACGCCCTCAAAAATGACGTCGCCTGAGTCTTGCTCTAGCAAGCCCAGGATGATGTTTGCCGCAGTGGACTTACCAGAACCGGATTCGCCTACAACACCTAGCGTTGTGCCCTTGCGCAGCGTGA
>NZ_JRMV01000163.1 GCF_000758755.1 Actinomyces sp. S6-Spd3
GCCGCCGTCGAACAGATGGAAGCCCTAGGAGACAATGCCTACACAAAAGACGAGGAAGGCAACGTCCTCGTCAATTCAAACGTTCCCAACACCGCGCACACCCCCGACGTTTTAGAAGCCCTAATCGCGTCTGGAAACACGGGCGAAACCGGCGTTTCAATGGAAGCCGGCCCGCTGGTTGGCGACGTAGTTTGCGAGGACGCGCTGTGGGACTGCACGATGTGCGGCGCGTGCGTAGACCAGTGCCCCGTTGACATTGAGCACCTCGATACGATCCTGGGAATGCGCCGCCACCAGGTGCTGATGGAATCTGCCTTCCCGCGTGAACTCGCGCGCCCGTTCCGTTCGCTAGAGACTAAGGCTAACCCGTACAACCAAGCGCCGCGCAAGCGCCTGGAATGGGCTAAGGACCTAGAGTTTGACGTGCCCGTCATAGGCGAGGACGTGGAGGACGCCAGCGAAGTTGACTGGGTATTTTGGGTTGGTTGCGCGGGTGCCTACGACTATCAGGCGAAGAAAACCACGCGA
>NZ_JRMV01000164.1 GCF_000758755.1 Actinomyces sp. S6-Spd3
AGGCATCAGGTAGTGCACCTGGCTCGGCGTGAAAAACCGGGCGCTTCTAAGCACCTGCAACAGGTGATCGAGTAATGCGCCTGCTATCCCCCGGCCCCGGTATTCTGGTAGCACGCCTATGGTCAGCACATCGGCCACCTCGTTTATGGAAGCCCCCGCGGCGGCAATCAGCACGTCGCGGGCAAACATTCCAAAGTGGATGCGATTTGGGCTAGAGAGCTCCGCGATCCAGCTGGCGCGGCTCCACTGGTCGGCTTTTGGAAAAACCTGCTGTTCAAAGTGCAGCACCTGTTCTAAGTTCGCCGCGGTTAAAACCACCGGGGCGGGATCCAGGCTCACTTCTTTTCGCCGTGAATATCCGGGCGGCGCAGATACTGCGGATCTACCGGAAAGTCCTCCACCCCATTTTCAAGGCGAGCGCGCACAATCCGCGCAGCCACAGCCACGTCAAAACCTTGAGCGTCGCGAGTGCTCGGCAAAGCGTCGGAGTAAATCTGGCAGGCCGGGCCCGCGAACTCAACGCCGCTACCTTGGAACTTATTGGCCACAAAATCTGCGGTGTTTACGGCAGGGCCTTCAAGTATCTCAACGTCGTTTGGGCCAGCTGCGCGCACGTGCGCCCAAT
>NZ_JRMV01000165.1 GCF_000758755.1 Actinomyces sp. S6-Spd3
GACTCGTACATGAATCTATCGGGCAACGCGGTATCGAAACTCATGCAGTTTTATGGGGTAAAGCCGGACCACCTGCTGGTTGTGCACGACGAGCTCGACATCGAACCGCACGTTCTTCGACTTAAACGAGGCGGCGGCGAGGGCGGACACAACGGGCTCCGCTCAATCTCGCAGCTGATTGGCACGAAGGATTACAACCGGTTGCGCTTTGGCGTGGGCCGCCCGCCTGGGCGAATGGACGCTGCCGCGTTCGTGCTTTCGGATTTCCCTAAGAAAGACCTGGATGAATGGGCTGTAACGGTTCGCTTGGCTGCGGATGCGATCGAGGATGTGGTTACCCTCGGTTTTGACCAGGCGCAACAAAAACTGCATACGGCCTAGTCCGGTTGGATGCGAGGAGCTGTTTTGAAAAAACTTCGCGGTCTACTTAGCGCTCTTGATGGTGACGAGGCGCTTGCTGCTGCCGCCCTTGCCCTAAACGAAGGGGGCAATCCCACGGTCATTGCCGCAG
>NZ_JRMV01000166.1 GCF_000758755.1 Actinomyces sp. S6-Spd3
CCAGCCTTGCGTCAACGTCGGTGGGAGCGTATGCGGGCTCGGAGATAATGGGCGGCCTGCTACATGTGCGAGTTCCGCTGTGGGCGAGGCGCTTGGTTACCCTAATCCCTGCATTGATTGTGCTTTGGGTGTACCCAAATCCCTCGTGGGCGCTGGTGATTTCGCAGGTTGCGCTTTCGTTTGGTATTCCGTTCGCGATCATTCCGCTCACCTGGTACACGGCCAGTAAGGACGTTATGGGGGATTATCGCGACGGCACGGCAATGAAGATAGCAATGGCGGCGGTTTCCGCCCTGATTGTAGCGCTGAACTTCGCCCTCATTTATCTAACCTTCACGGGCGTGGACATGCCCGCTTAAACGCGAGTGTCACCTATCGTCTCCCTGTCCGCGCCACGCAAGCTGATGGCATAGCCGGGGCACGGACTCTCTTACAGCTCAGAGTGAAAACCGGTAGAATCGAATCAGATTTGTCCGTATCCGCAACCTTGAAGGCTCTTGCCACCGCAGTGGCAACGCGTTTAGTGGTATGTAAGTTTTGAAAGTTCACCGTGGCTAAATTTCGACC
>NZ_JRMV01000167.1 GCF_000758755.1 Actinomyces sp. S6-Spd3
CCAGCGCGCGTCTTCTGCGCGATGAAGCAAAAGCGGGCTCCTGGTAGTTGGCCGTTTAGCGGACGAGGCAGACACGTGCTGGCCCACTAGCGAGTTCACGATCGTTGATTTACCCGCTCCCGTGGAGCCGCCCACCACGCATACCAACGGCGCATCCAGACTTTGCAACCGCGGCAAGATATGATCCCCCAGGCGCCGCGCGGACCGCTTCGCCACTTCCCGCGCATTAGCTGCTTCAGGTAGATCCAGCGGTAGCGCAACGTCGGTAAGCACACCCTCAAGCGCGCTTAGAGATTCATACTCTTCCATCTGCTACTCCCCCAGTATGACTGCGGGCTTCAAATCTTCAGCCGGTGGCGTCCACGTCTGCGGATCAGCACTTTGCTGCTCGCCCGAGCGAATGTCCTTTACCTCGTGCGCACCATCCTCGCCAATGAACCACACGAACGGAATGCCACGCCTATCCGCGTAACGGATCTGCTTTCCAAACTTCTGTGAGTTCGGCGAAACCTCAGTTGCGATCCCGCGTGCGCGTAGCGCTGCAGCGACATCTTCCGAGGTCTCCCGCGACTCTTCGTTCATTACGGCGACGAAAACAGCGGTTGGAACCGAGCGCGAGGCAGTTGCAAGCCCCTCGGCCAAGATACGCGAAACAAGGCGAGATACACCGATAGAGATGCCCACGCCCGGATAGGAACGCTTGCCATCCGATGCGAGTGAATCGTAGCGGCCACCGGAGCAGATAGAACCAAGATCCTTGTGCCCCTCGAGTTCGGTTTCGTAAACCGTGCCCGTGTAATAGTCCAAGCCGCGCGTAATCTTAAGCTCAGCGCGCAA
>NZ_JRMV01000168.1 GCF_000758755.1 Actinomyces sp. S6-Spd3
CTTTAGGCCGCCACCTACGCCAGACACAACCTCGCCGGCCGCGCGCTCTGACTGTTCACTAGCCTCCAGCACCATCGTGCCCGCACCCTGCTTGCCGATCACCATCGCATCCGGATCAGCTACATCCTCAATATCATCAAGCGACCACACGTCCAGCGGCTTCTTCCGCGCCGCGCGCATGTCCTTGAAATTCGGGAAACGCGGCTCATTTACCTGGTCCGTCACCGAAACCACAGCGGGCAAAGCACAGCGCAACGTGTCCGTGAAACCATCCGCGTGGCGAACAGCCTGCACGGCCCCTTCTTCAATCGAAAGCTCAGACGCAAGCGAAATATAGGGCCAACCTAAACCAGCAGCCACAGCCGCTGGAACCATCGACGTCATACCGTCCAAGCTAGCCATACCCGTAATAAAGAGGTCAATCGGTTCCTCCTGTGCGAGCTTGCGGGCTACAGCCGCAAGAACCTGCGCAGTACCAATCGCATCAGAACCAGCCAAAC
>NZ_JRMV01000169.1 GCF_000758755.1 Actinomyces sp. S6-Spd3
CAGCTCGCCCGCAGCCGCGCCGCGCAGAATCTGCTCGCCCTTCATATTGCCGCGCGAAACCATGTGGCGCCCCAAACCCACAATGATCTGATGCATATTGATGCCCAGCGCCGTGCCCGGAGCCGCCTTCGCTAGACGCGTCTGTTCCCTGGCAATTTCCGCGAGCGTAAGACCAGCGCCGCCATACTCTTTTGGCACAAATGCAGCGTAGTAGCCGGCCTCTTTTAGCTCTTCATAGTCTTCAAACGGAAACTCGTTCTCCCGATCATAACGGTCCGCGCGCGAATGGATGCGCTCTAGCAAATCCTCATTGAGGAAACCCAATTTGAACTCCTTGCAATAGCTTGTTGGACGCGAATGCGCTCCCCTAAGACTTACACGCTCACTCAGAGCTTCGCACTATTGGCGCGCCGCCCACGTCAGGTTGGTGCACAATAACGCCCAATTAGACTAGAGTTAACAGGGTGAATCCCACCTCGCCCCAACCAGTAGAGCCGCGCAAAACCAGCCCTCGCTTACAGTTTCGAGAGGCACGCCAGCGGCGTCAAAATCTTGCGTTTTCCGTAATCGCCT
>NZ_JRMV01000170.1 GCF_000758755.1 Actinomyces sp. S6-Spd3
ATGTTTACATCGACCTTTCAAATGCAAAATCTGGTGAAGAGGCATTTTTCTCGAAATCAACGATTCGATTTGAGACGAAATCCTCATCCGTTTTTGTCGATCTTGTTGCGAAGAGTGTTGAGGAAGTGCGCGTTAATGGTGCGCCTGCAAACTACGAGGTGACGGATACGCGGGTCTTGGTGAAAGACCTTCCAACGGATAGCCCAGTGAGTTTAGAAATTGAGTCGCATTGCTACTACTCGACAACCGGGGAAGGCCTGCATCGCTACATCGATCCAGAGGATGGCGCTACCTACCTCTACACGCAGTTTGAGCCCACGGATGCGCGCCGCGCATGGGCCTGCTTTGACCAACCCGATCTGAAGCTCCGCTGGCAGTTCAGTGTTAAGGCTCCCTCGGATTGGATAATTCTATCTAACCAGCCCGAACAGTCCCGTAATGCGGTTGGCGAGCTGGCGGAGGTAACGTTCAAACGCACGCCACCGCTCTCGTCCTACATCACTGCGGTGGTTGCCGGCCCATACGCTCGCGTTGATGGAGGCACCTGGAGTGGGGGAGCCGCCGACGGTGGCCAC
>NZ_JRMV01000171.1 GCF_000758755.1 Actinomyces sp. S6-Spd3
CTGTGCTGCTCTTTACGCGTATTTTTGATGCCGTTACAAATATCTTGATGGGATACGTTGTTGACCGTACAAACACCAAGGATGGAAAGGCGCGTCCATGGGTTAAGTGGACGATTCTTCCGATGTTCATCGCGCTGGTATTGGTGTTCGCGATTCCGCGAGGCATGGGAACTGGTCCAACGATTGCCTACATTACGGTTGTTATCAATATTTACTATCTCGTTTACACGATGAGTAATATCCCCTTCGGTACGCTCGGAACCCTGGTTTCGCGCGATCCGCAGGTCCGTTCCGAGCTGAACCTTATTCGCATGCTCGGTTTTTTCGCAATCAATATCGTCTTGTCCTTCACTACGCTGTGGATGGTGGGAATCTTTGACGATGGTAATAATGGCAATCGTGGCTGGATCATCACGATGGTTATCTACGGCATTGTCATGTCCATCATCTTCTGGTTTACGTACTCTATGACGACGGAGCGTGTTAAGCCAGCTGTAGCACAGAATGCGGCCGAACGTGCAGAAAAGGAAAAGCCGTTGCCGCTAGGA
>NZ_JRMV01000172.1 GCF_000758755.1 Actinomyces sp. S6-Spd3
GAACTTCTGTGCCATGATTACTCCTTCCCACCATCAAATAAACTAATAAAAGCCCGCGCGCCCTCATGTAACGCACGGATAAAATCCTCACCGCCAGCCTGATTTGGATCTGGCAACGGGATCCGTACCAAACGATCCTGGCCTGCCTGATCTACCACCAGTGACGTCCACGAAGCCTTCACAACCTCTGGAATCAAACTAATCGCTTTGCCGCGAACCCAAGCGCGCGTATTACACGGAGGCTCAACCAAAGCACGCGCTACGTCATGAGGGGAAAATAGCCGTCGTACGCGGCCCGCCCGATCCAAAGCAGCCACCAGCGACCTTCCCGGCCGCAAATCCGCCCACTGTAAATCCATCGCGCGAAGGCGCGGATCGTCCCACGTGGTGCCTAAGCGTTCCATCTGTCGTTCAAACAAGAGGTACTTCGCAACCCACTCAACGTCAGTAGCTACACTTTCCAAATCCGTTTCCAGGCCATCCAGAACGCGTTCCCATTCCCTGCAAATGGCCTCGTCGCCCTCATCTAGCTGAAGATGAGAGCGCACGAAATCTAAATACTTGCGTTGCAACTGTGGCGCAGTCACCGCCTCGCCCGACTTCAAACGAATCA
>NZ_JRMV01000173.1 GCF_000758755.1 Actinomyces sp. S6-Spd3
GGTCTCGGTGCCGTCCCAGCTGGCCTCGAGGTGTGCGCGCATGTCCGCGGGGACTTCCTCCAAAGCCAACAACTCTCCCGTGGGTACCAGTGCGTAAACAGTGGAGGCGTGATCCCACCCCAAGGCCGAGGCCGCTCGCTCAATCTCGTGCACAGCGTGCGTGAGGCCAAGCTGGGCACCGGTTACGCCATTTGACTTGGGGGAGGCTGGTGCAGCCTCGTCCTCGTTAAACATTGTTCACTTCCTTTGTCCGTAGCTCGCCCTACACTTGAACCAGAACGTTCAGCCCCGATCGGTAGCGCGTAAGGCAGGTATGCTAAGCACCATTATTCCCGTGTGCCTTATGCCTCGCCAATCGGTAGACTGGACGGACGATGTAAGCAAACTCGCTAGTTTTCGAGAGGAAAAACGTGAGCGGTTTTCCATTCCAGGGCTTTCCTGAGCAGCCTCGGCCGCAAAAGCCCAGTCATCCTAAGAAAGGGATGACGCCTTTCCGGATCACCATCTTGGTGCTTGTGATTCTTGGGGCGTTCATCTACGTTGCGTCCGATTTGTGGACGCAGGTCCTTTGGTTCAACCAG
>NZ_JRMV01000174.1 GCF_000758755.1 Actinomyces sp. S6-Spd3
TTGGTAGACATTGGTGGACAACGACTTCAGGCGCAAGCTGGTTTGACTTCGACTGACGGTAGCCAGTTTTTCTTAGCACCAGGCGGATTTAACAGAATTGTGGCCCTCACGGTCACAGATTCTGGATTATTGGTTGGAAGTAATGTAATCCAGGGGTGGGTAGATCCTCCGGAAAATGTTCATGCTGAGCGTTATGGCGATGACGTAAAGATATCGTGGAATTGGTCGCGAAATGATGCGAAGGTAGACGTTTCGTGGGTTGTTGACGGTATTCCGAGGACGCGAACGTTTACCCATGCACGATACCGACGTGACGGTGGAGCTAACCTTAAGAACGCTGATCTCATAACTGACGTAGAACTTAGAACAATTGTCTCAATTGAGGGCGAGCAGTGGAGTTCCCCGAAGGTCTCAGTACCGCTCGAAAAGGTAGCACATCCCCCTGTTCTTCAATACGCGGTGCGACTGAAGAAAAGACTATTTGGAAATACGGTCGCTCACGTAAAGATTGAGGGTCAGGGTGAGCTGGAAACATTAGAAGTCGCTGTAGTAGTCAAACGGGGTAGGTACATACCTCTCAGCATTGATGACGGGCGTGTGATTGCGCATGAGACGCTTG
>NZ_JRMV01000175.1 GCF_000758755.1 Actinomyces sp. S6-Spd3
CGTAAGCGGACATCTTCGCGTCAACTACCTGCTTTTGCGTGCGCTTCGGGGAGAGGCGGTCGCCATGCGTTAGGAGGACCGCGCCAACGGCTGCGGTGATCAGTAGCGCACCGGCGAGTTCCATCGAGAACCAGTAGTTGGAGAACAGGGCGAGTGCCAGGTTCTCAATCGGAGCGTTCGAGTAGGGATCAACCCCAAACTCCTTGACCGCCGGGAGATTTGCCTTCCAAACCACTGCGGAGAGGACAAACGCCATGGCGCCGGCGCCAATCACGGCGAGGACAATGTTCCCTCGGCTTTGGTTCTGGTAGTTATCCGTTGCCTGCAGGCCGATCATCATGAGGACGAACAGGAACAGCATCATGATCGCGCCCGTGTAGACCACGACCTGAACAACACCCATGAAGGGCGCTCCCTGCGCGAAGTAGAGGACGGAGAGGCCAAGCATGACCAGCACCATCGACAACGCCGCGTAGGCCGCCTTCTTGAAGAAGAGGACACCCAGGGCGCCGAGAACCATGATT
>NZ_JRMV01000176.1 GCF_000758755.1 Actinomyces sp. S6-Spd3
GAGAGCTGCGTTCCTGGGTACAGTTCCACCCGCACTTTTCCAACCACTTGCGAGTTTGGCGCCGAAAACGCACAGAAGACTGTTGTGCTAACGGGCGGCTCCCACGTTGGACAATGGTGGCCTGCGTTTGCGGAAATGGCAGCGCAATATAAGTGGAGACTCATTCTTTTGGAACGAAGCGGGTGTCAACTAGGCCTGGATCAAGATGTTTACGAACCCGAACTGGAAGTTAGTCCGCACTGTATAGAGTGGAACAAGCAAGCCGTCGATATGATTCGTAACGAAATCAAGCCAGATCTGGTTGTTACCCTCGGCACTTCCTTGCAGTCTGGTACGCCTGAACAAGTACGTGAAAGTCAAGCGGCTGCATGGCAAGAACTCGGAGAAACTCCTCTACTTCTCTTGCGAGACAATCCGATTTTTACCTTTAATCCATCAGAGTGCCTACAGCAAAAGGCAGATTTAGAAAATCCACGAACCTACAGTATATGCGCGCCGCGCAGGGACGAGTACCAGTACTCAGCTAAATTCGACCATAAGCATCCG
>NZ_JRMV01000177.1 GCF_000758755.1 Actinomyces sp. S6-Spd3
AGCCCGGCCTAAGCGAAATCGCCGAAAAACACGCAAACGTGACCAAATCAACCCGAAACTAGTCCCATTGCCGCGTAATATGCGTTACTCGCACGCTCGCAACCACGCGCGCGCGAAGCGATGATGGCGCCTGCTTTTCGTAGCACTTACGCATCAGTTCACGCACGTGCATTTCCGCATCCACCCGATCTGCGCAGTGCCTGCACGTCTCCAAGTGCTGTGAAAGGCGATACGCCAACTCGTCCTCCAACGCGTCATCAGCAAACGCGTAGAGGAAGGAGCTCAGTTCCTCGCAAGGATCGCAATCATTGTTGTTAAGCATGATCCTCCTTCACTCCAATTCCCATTCGTTTCGCATAATCTGCAAGCGCCGTTCGAAGCTGCGCCCGACCGCGATAGATTCGCGACATCACAGTGCCAACGGGGGTACCCATGATTTGGGCGATCTCTTTGTAAGAAAACCCTTCAACGTCGGCCAGGAGCACCGCCTCGCGATACGTGTCAGAAA
>NZ_JRMV01000178.1 GCF_000758755.1 Actinomyces sp. S6-Spd3
TGGCCGCCGTTTGCGTCCGCACTGTCGCGTGGCTTGTTGGATCATCCGCAGGAGCCGCCCAAGGATCGCAAGGGGTTCAACCTGTTTAAGCGTCGTGACGCTGAAGACTGATTAGGTAGTCAAATGAGTGGTGGTCATCTGGAAATCCGGGTGGCCGCCACTTTTCTGCTCGCGGGCTGCGCGGAAGGTTAGCCGGGCTTTGCTAGAGGGTGATTACGATCTTTCCGAAGGCGGAGTCGCCGCGCCCAGCAATCGCCTTGTGGGCGGCAGCGATTTCTTCGAGTGGGTAGGTCGCTCCTATGACCGGCTTGATCTGGCCCGCTTCAACAGCTGGCCACACGTACTCGCGCAGTTGTTGAAGGATCTCGATCTTGCGCTTTGGTGTTTGGGAACGCAGGGTTTGCGCGGTGATAGAGGCGTTTTTGGCGAGGAGGTAGCCCAGGTTAAGCTCGGCTTTCGCCCCTTGGAGCAGCCCGAGAACAGCGAGGTGTCCATATCGCGCGAGAGC
>NZ_JRMV01000179.1 GCF_000758755.1 Actinomyces sp. S6-Spd3
GGGAAAATCTCGGCAAACATCGCGGACTGTGGTCCGTAGGTGAGGCCTAGGCCAATCGTCAACGGCAAAATGCCGAGCATAATGTTGGACCACTCGCCGGTATTGATCAGCGCAAAGAGGGGGAATACCCAGACCAGATTTAGAACGAAGCCGATCTGGAATGTGCGCACGCGTCCGATCTTGTCTGAGATCCACGCGGCAAACAATGTGGTGACAATCCAGGAGGCGGATGCCAGCGTGATGATGTTCAGCATCTTGTTTCCGTCAAGGCCCATGCCGTTGGGTCCGGAGGTGTAGGCCAGGATGAACCCTCCGGTAATCATGTAGCCAACCACTCCGTTGCCCATGAATGCGAGGGCGCCCTGTACCAGCTGCTTGCCGTTGTATTTGAACATCTGCACGATGGGCAAGCGCAGCTGATCGGCGTCCTTCGAGACCTCCTCGAAGATGGGGGATTCGGCTACGCCAAGGCGGATGAACATGCCGATGGCGATCATGACGATTGAGAACAGGAACGGTACTCGCCAGCCCCAGGCGTTAAAGGCATCGCCGGAGATCGCATGCACGATAGCGAGGACGCCCGTGGCCGTAAGCAT
>NZ_JRMV01000180.1 GCF_000758755.1 Actinomyces sp. S6-Spd3
GGGAGCACGCCTTCTACCTGGATTACAAGAACGTGAAGGCCGACTACGTGAAGGCCTGGTGGAACGTCGTTAACTGGGAGGACGTTGCGAAGCGCTTCGACAACGCCCGTGCCAAGTTCGGTGACCTCCTGGTAGTTAACGCCTAAGCTAACTGCCTGGTAATACTCATTTCAGCCCCGCTCCGTGATTTGGAGCGGGGCTGAAACTCTACCTAAGCAGTGATCTTTTAGCCGACATCAGCGAGGGCTTCTACCGGGGATGCCTTCGCGGCCAGGCGAGCCGGCACAATCGATGCCATCAGGGCCGCCAGGAACGAGATCAAAGCAGCAACTGCAACCTGATCCCACGGGATAACCAGGTGACGCGTAGCCTCGCCAATGGGAAGTGCATGCAGTCCAAGCGCTCCGTATCCGATTCCCATGGCCACGCCCACGAGGGTGGCTACGCCTGCAATCAGTACGGTCTCCCAAGTGATCATGCGACGCAGATCGCCCTTGGTCATACCAAGTGCTCGCACCATCGCATTCTCACGTCGGCGCTCAACCACAGACAGGGCGAGCGT
>NZ_JRMV01000181.1 GCF_000758755.1 Actinomyces sp. S6-Spd3
GATTCGTTTGGGTGCGGGCGGCGTGATGTTGCCAAACCATTCGCCGCTAATGGTTGCGGAGTATTACGGTACGCTCGCAACGATTTACGGTGACCGGTTTGATTTGGGGCTTGGCCGCGCGCCGGGCACCGATCCGGTGACGGCCTCGGCTCTGCGGCGCGGAAGCGGCCAGTTGGATGATTTCAGTGTTGATGTGGCCCAGCTGGTGCAGTATTTCCAGCCGAGCCCGGTTGACGATTTTGGTCTTGCTGGAGCGGAGGCCGCGGCGTTCGGGCTGTCTCCAAATCTCGCCTCGATCCGCAATAGGATTTTGGCGATTCCAGGTGAGGGAACCGAGGTTCCGCTGTGGATGCTCGGATCTTCGCTCGGTGGCGCCCAGGTGGCGGCCGCGCTGGGCTTGCCCTACAGTTTTGCGTCGCATTTTGCACCCCAATACTTGCGTAACGCGGTAGCGACGTACCGCGCGAACTTTAACGCGGAGGCTCCTACGGCCCAGGTGGATCGCCCGGTCTTCATGG
>NZ_JRMV01000182.1 GCF_000758755.1 Actinomyces sp. S6-Spd3
TATAACTACCCCCACCCCCGGCAGAGAATGGAAAAACACGCCCCAACAACCCCACATGCGCAACAGCTGCCGCCTTGACACGCACACAGTTTAGCCATCATCCGCTTTCGCTCGCCACTACTTACAGAATATCTCTTCCTGCAGGTACTAAGATGTTTCACTTCCCCACGTTCCCCCCACCACCCTATACATTCAAGCAGTGGTAACAGGCCACAAAACCTGTCAGGTTACCCCATTCGGAAACCCCCGGATCAACGCTCGCTCGCCAACTCCCCAGGGAATATCGCAGGCCACAACGTCCTTCATCAGCTCTAGGCACCAAGGCATCCACCAAACGCCCACAAAAACTAAAAAACCCAACAAAACAAACAAAAAAGATGCTCGCAACCACTATACAAATCACCAACAACCCAACCACAACCACCAAACCACCACACACCAGCCAACAGCCAATGCAAACAACAATGGAATAGTGGAAGGGCCAGACCAACAGTGTTAGCCATAAACCCGACAGCATGCCCCCAAACCAAACCACACAAAACCAGCACGGCCCAGCCCAGGGTAAATCTTGTAATGCCCAAACAACGCCTTGTTCTTGCAAAAACAATCCAAAAACTAAGGAACAAACCCAGAAAGCAGCACCACCAAAACAGTGGAAACAACTACCAACCAAGCCCCTTGAAAAAAAGAAAATCCTTAGAAAGGAGGTGATCCAGCCGCACCTTC
>NZ_JRMV01000183.1 GCF_000758755.1 Actinomyces sp. S6-Spd3
TGGCTCTGCGACCGGCTCTACGCATTCGCCGCCCGCCAGCGAGGCCACGGGCAGCCTCATGTGGTGAACGCGACTGAATGCCCTGCGACCTTGCGATGGCGTGACGTAATTGCGGGTTGATCTTGCCGCGCAACGCATGCCCACCTTCACGGGTGGGCTGATACAAGTCGTAAAGCTTACGCTCTACCATCATGTGCTGGTATAGCGGGACGGGGCGCACCTCAGACACGATCACACTACAACCACCGCGCACCTGATCTATCCACGCGCCAAACTCCTCCGCATTCGACACGGTTGCCGAAAGAGCGACGATTTGGACATGGCTCGGCATATGAATGATTACTTCTTCCCACACCGGTCCGCGGAAACGATCAGCCAGATAGTGGACCTCATCGAGCACTACCGCACCAAGATCGGTCAGGTCTGTGCCCGAATAGATCATGTTGCGCGCAACCTCGGTGGTCATAACCACCACGGGAGCATCTGCATTAAGCGAAGTGTCGCCAGTTAGTAATCCAACATTTTCACTGCCAAGCTCGGCCACCAACTCGAGATACTTCTGGTTAGACAGAGCCTTAATAGGCGTTGTGTAGAACGCGCGCTGTTGCCGCCGCAG
>NZ_JRMV01000184.1 GCF_000758755.1 Actinomyces sp. S6-Spd3
ACCACGTTCGATGGTGATGGTGGCCCGTCCATTGGCAACTTCTTCAACAAACTCCTGTTTGCAATCAAGTTCCAGTCGACGAACATCTTCTTCGCGTCTCAGATTAACTCTGAATCGCAGATTCTGTACGACCGTGACCCGGCACTACGAGTTTCGAAGGTTGCACCCTACCTCACGCTTGACCGTAGGCCCTACCCGGCAGTGGTGGACGTGGATGGTGACCCGTCCACGCCTAAACGCCTCGTGTGGATCGTGGATGCTTACACCACGTCGAACCACTATCCGTATGCGCAGCACGTGAATGTTTCCGCAGCAACTGCGGATGCCTCCACGCAGGATTCAGCGCTGTACGCCGCGCAGCCGAACATCAACTACATGCGTAACTCGGTGAAGGCAGTGGTTGATGCCTACGACGGTTCAGTTTCCCTCTACCAGTGGGATGAGGAGGATCCGATCCTTAAGTCCTGGATGAAGACCTTCCCCGGTCAGGTGAAGCCGCTCGCGGACATTTC
>NZ_JRMV01000185.1 GCF_000758755.1 Actinomyces sp. S6-Spd3
ACATTTAATGCGTGACTTTTCAGCGTTGTGTCGTTGATGTCCAACTAGACAACTGTTGTTAATACCGGCAAGCTTTTGTTAAATGACCATTTCCGCATCTGTGTATTGGAGGATCGCGTGAAGAAGTTGGTTGCCCAGGCGCTCGCGGTGTCGCTCGCGGCCTTCGCTTTAGCTGGATGCGCTGGGGATAGTCAGACTGAAACAAAAGAAAATGAGGGAGTAACCATGGAAAGCGTTGTTGAAGCTGGCACCATCTTGGACGTGCGCACGCCGGCAGAGTATGCGGAAGGCCACTTGGAAGGCGCAGTGAACATTGACGTTACTGATCCGGGGTTCGAGGACGCCATTGCCTCTCTGGATCCTAATGGGGCTTACTCCGTTTACTGTCGTTCCGGTCAGCGCTCCGGCAAGGCGGTAGCGATCATGGAGCAGAAGGGTTTCAAGAACGTAACTAATGTTGGTGGGGTTCAGGATGCCTCGGCGACGTTGGGGATCGATATCGTCAAGTGACGGTTCGCCTGCCGCTTGGACTGTGGCGAGTATGACAACCTGTTGATTTGGTTGTTTGCCGGAATACCCACTAAACTTGTTCAGGTAACAACCAAT
>NZ_JRMV01000186.1 GCF_000758755.1 Actinomyces sp. S6-Spd3
CTACTGCAGCTAGGCCAAGGCCGATTCCAACGCCTACCCCTGCGGCCCATTCGCCAAAGCCTGGGGCTTCAAGGTCTTCGAGCTCGACTACGGCCAGATCTAGATTCTTCATATTGTCACCTCCTCTGTATCTTGCCTTAGTGCAAAGTCGACCGTGGATCTATCACGTAACGGCAACGCCGGCGCCGATGCCTACCAGGGCTACACCGGTACCAACACCAGCGAAGAAGTGGCCCCAATCCCATGGGGTCTCGAGATCTTCGAGCTCCTCAATGGCAAAATCTAGTTTCTGCGACATCTCACACGCACCTCCTTTCAATTACTTGACTGCATTGGGCAACTTAAGAAACCTGTAACAAGACCTAACGTGATCGTGTCTATTACCACGCATCCAAGTGGTGAAAACCCGGCTTGGAACAGTGCCGAGCCTGGCTCATTTAGCTCAAGTCCCTCATATGAGCGCAAGCGGCGTGCAGGTTGCTTGGTAGGAAAACCTTCGACCTTGATGTTTGGTGACAACGCCTGAACCGGCATATCACT
>NZ_JRMV01000187.1 GCF_000758755.1 Actinomyces sp. S6-Spd3
ATTAGCGTGGACTGCAGGCGGTCATAGGTCAGAACCGAGAATGACCGGGTTAAGAAACCGTCGCGTAGCAGGATCGCAACATCGGTTAGTTTGATTGAGCGGCGGCGCCAAACCAACGGGTCGAACAGGTGCGAGCGCTGCGGGTTCTGGCTGAATCCGAGCATCTCGCCTTCACCCTCAAGGCCGTACATGATTGTTTCAACCGGGTTAGAAACGCCGAGGTCGGGGTAGACCATCCACAGGGCTTGGAGCATTTCTTCACGCGTGCCTACAGG
Organism: Actinomyces sp. S6-Spd3; assembly: GCF_000758755.1. Classification (GTDB taxonomy): domain Bacteria; phylum Actinomycetota; class Actinomycetes; order Actinomycetales; family Actinomycetaceae; genus Pauljensenia. The sequence continues at coordinate 276 of NZ_JRMV01000187.1, forward strand.
AAGCAGCAGGTCGTGCTCTACCTTGTCTTGCGCGTTCGCCGCGAAACCGGCCTGCACGATTTTTACTCGGTACCAGCCAAAAAAGCGCCAGAAGAACGGCTGGGAAACCGTCACTGCGTGAATGCGCTGCACCGGAATGGTTTGCGCGCGGGTAGATAGAAGGCCTGAGCGCACACGAATACCATCATGTGTCACAAACGCGGTGAATCCGAAGTTGTTTGCAAACTGGTTGAACGGGTATGCAAACAATGCGAGGCCACCAACAACCGCTGGGATCATTGCGGCGAAGGAGACACCCTCTATCAAAGTTCCTACCAATGAACCCGCAGCGATGGCCAACCCCACGAGAATAGAGAAGATAATCCCCATGTTGAGTGCCAGTGACGCAAGCAGGCGCCCTGCCGGAACCTTGTAGATG
>NZ_JRMV01000188.1 GCF_000758755.1 Actinomyces sp. S6-Spd3
CCGGCGCCCTCACAATGTCAGATATGCGCGGATTCGTGAAACGTATTGTGCGCATGGCCCTCATCGTGCAGGTAGTTCTTGCGATCCCGCTGGTAATCGACTTCTATTCGCGTTCCAAATCGCTAGGTGAAGCCCTGCAGTGGGGCACTTTCTTCTCCATTTCCGCGTTCAATAATGCCGGCTTCTCTTTGGAAACCGACAGTTTGATCCCGTTTGCTACAGACCCGTTCATAATCTTGCCAATCTCAATTCTGATTGTGATTGGAGGCCTCGGATTCCCGGTTCTGGCTGAAATTGTGCACGCATTCAAAACGAGGAAGAAGAGGCGGTGGGCCTGGTCGCTCAACGCGCGCCTAGTGGTGCACGGAACCATTGGCCTCATTCTTACCGGTTGGCTACTCATCACGCTGCTTGAGTGGAGCAGCCTTTCGCAAACGGGCCAGTACAGCGCTGCAGATAAGCTCCTCATCACCCTGTTCACGGCAATCTCGCCGCGCACAGCAGGCTTCAACTCGATGGATATAGCGACGCAAAGTGACATCACCTGGCTGGTCACCGACATTCTCATGTTTATTGGGGCAGGCCCGGCTGGAACCGCAGGTGGCGTGAAGATTACGACCATGCTG
>NZ_JRMV01000189.1 GCF_000758755.1 Actinomyces sp. S6-Spd3
CGATTAAGCCCAGAATCTGTGAAAGCGCTCAAGCCTAGCTCGGCCAACACCTGCGCAACCCGCGCGTTCAGCGTCCAAATGTCGAAGCTTGTCATCTGGGCTAGTAGCTGATCATATTCTAGCCCCATTTCAACGAGATTCGCGTCGGCCTCCAGCCGATCAGCTACGTAATAAAAGTGGGTAGCAATGCTTCGAAGTGGATGCAACGCCGCGTCGAGATATTCACCGATACTCCCATCAAACTGTTCAGCCTCAGGCACTTGGAACAACTCTGTTGCGAGTCCACTAACTCTTGCCGTACCCATTTCGGGAGCCAGATCGCCAGATGCGATCCGAAGCAACGTGGTTTTCCCGCACCCATTGGGGCCGATCAGACAAGCTCGCTCACCTTCACCAATATGCAGATCAATACGGTCCAATACTGGCTTAGATGAATAAGAAAAAGAAACATTATCGAGGTTGATTGCAGGCATGACGATCTCCAGGACGCAACGATTGTTAGGGCGGCGTCTCAGCCAGGCTGAGTAGAGATCACAAAACCATCGGACATTGCTCCTCGAGAAAGCAATAAGTATGAATTCCAAAATTCAATATAGTC
>NZ_JRMV01000190.1 GCF_000758755.1 Actinomyces sp. S6-Spd3
ACTGCTTCGCTGCCGCAACATTCTCATCCGACTTCCACGTAGCACCCGCATTACCGAAACCAAGTGGGCGCACCTGATCTGCCGGAACGTGAGCGGCCTGAACCGCGCCAAACAGGTGGAACGCAGGCCACTTATCTACGTTACCGAGCATTAGCGGCGTCTTTCCCGCATCCTTAATGGTCTTCAACTGGTCACTGAACTCATCCCACGTCTTCGGTACCTGCAGACCCAACTCTTCAAGTCTTGAAGGCGCGTAGAAAACACCCACAACCTCGCCTACCTGCGGCAAGCCGTAAAGCGATCCTTCACCAAACTTCGTGGCGTCAGCCGAATAGGAAGAGTAAGAAAGAATGCTGTCAGAGTAGCGGTCCCGCCACTTGTAAGCATCCGCCCATGGATCCAGCGGAATGATCTGTCCAGCCGAAACAAACTGTCCCATCATCGACCGCGCATTATTTGCCTCCACAACATCGGGCGCGTCATCACCCGAAAGTGCGAGGCGAAGCGTGGTTTGCAGATCATCAAACGACTGCGAAACCCGATCAATGGTGATGTTTGGATACTTCTTCATAAACGCCTTATTCAGGCGCTTCATCTGCTCGTCCTGGCCTCCGCGAACCTCCTGGTCCCAAACCGTCAGAGTCTGCTCAGGCAAGCTCGAAATATCCGTAATGACCTCACTTGACGCACCACCCTCACTGGGGCTCGATTCGTTAGAAGGTCCGGGAGCACATGCTCCAAGCATTAGCACCACAGCCGCAACTGCAG
>NZ_JRMV01000191.1 GCF_000758755.1 Actinomyces sp. S6-Spd3
CAAGGGAGCGGTTGATAGTAGGAACAAGACATGTAAATCCAGCTCAGAGACCGGATCACGGCGTTAGAATACGGAACTAAAGAGCGAGTGCCAATCGTCTACCGGATGATGGGACAAACTCCCGATTTGGGGGTAGCCAAACTCTTAATACTGATATACTATGCCCCGTCAAAGCTGAAGAAAAGATCCGCACCTTTTGGCACGTTGATCGACTTAAATTAGAATCTGTTTTCGCGTAACTCGCCGCTACTGGAAAATTAATCCCCCGTTAATAAATCAAGAAGTTGAGAGTCAAATTGCTCTGGGTGAAGAAAACTCTTCACGTTGTGTGAACATGCTCTCTGATCTCTAAGGTGCGCTTGGAATGTCGTAACGTGCTACACGGAGTTAACCTCTGGTGAAAAGTGGAACTAAGTAGCTTCCCCACGCCCAAAGAGAAGATTTTGCTCCTTTGGAAACGGACTATTTGTCAACAGTAGGATGATCCTTGAGACGACACTTAGATATCAGAAGGATTCCAGCCTGTATCTGCGTAATCCAATATTGGGATTGCTCGAAATCTGGGTGTAGCCGGAAATGAATTGTCTGGCTATAATAATGCGCGTACTAGCCAGGTTGCGTCTTCGCGCAG
>NZ_JRMV01000192.1 GCF_000758755.1 Actinomyces sp. S6-Spd3
ACCTTTCGAGGCCAAAATAACGGGCTCGCCGGCCTCGCGAAGCCGGATTGCTGCGGTAAGTCCCGCGATACCCGCGCCAATAACTACCGTTGTCATCGCACTGCCTTACTGTTGTTCGAATCGTCCGCCGTGGGAAGGTGCTCAATGTCGTAAATGCCCTGGAAAATCCAGTCATCGAGCGCCGTTTGTCGAGCCTGACGCCCGTACAGGATCGGCCACAAACCAATCCACCTATTCTTCAAGAACAAGCGCATAAGCTCCGTAACATGAGCGGCGTCGCCGCGCCCCATCTGCTGGGTGATCCCCGCTGCGCGCATAGAGCAGAAACCGCCCTGACATGGGCCCATGCCTAGGCGAAGCTGGCGACGCAAATCGTCAAACGTTGCATCCGGCTGAGACTCAAGCAAGGTTTCAAACATCTTGCGGTTCATGAGCTCACACTCACAAACAATCTGCGCGTCAAAGCGGTCGCCCTCACGCTCTTCGAGGCGGTGAGTGACCTCGTAGTTGTCACCGCGTTCCGTGCCCGGCATGATCTCTTCCGCCGTGCGGC
>NZ_JRMV01000193.1 GCF_000758755.1 Actinomyces sp. S6-Spd3
ACCCGATTCTGGATCGAGTTTCGGACGGTTTTGGTCTTGTCTCGGCTCACACGTTGGAAGAGTTGCAAAATGTGACGATCAACGGTTCTGCGCGCGGCCCGGTTCTGCTTGCTGAGGTTTTGCAGGCTTTCCCTCATCTAGAGCTAAATATCGATGCGAAAGAAGAGGACGTTTGGCGTCCAATGATTGAGGTTATCCGCGCTCACGGTGCGATGGATAGAGTGTGTTTAGCCTCATTTGATTCGGGCCGCCTGCAGCGTATCCGCGAGGTTGCGCCGGAGATTAGCACTTCCTTGGGACAAGTGGAGGTTGCGCGCCTGTTTCTTGCCGCGCAGACGAACACGAGGCGTCTGGTTACACGACAGAATTGGCCGCGCTTCGGAGTGGTGGCCGCACAAATTCCGTTAAAGATCGGTCCTATCCGGCTGGTGTCTAAACGTTTTGTTAGTTTTGCGCATTCCTTTGGGATTGGGGTGCATGTGTGGACGCTGAATGAGCCAGAAGAGATTGTTCAAGCGCTAGATGCTGGTGTTGATGCGATCATCTCGGACGATCCGGTTTTGGTCCGTGAGATTATTCGCGCCCGCAAATCCTTGTGATCACCGGTCTCATTTAACGGTTTCTTAGCCTCCCTGGTACGATTACAACGGCTT
>NZ_JRMV01000194.1 GCF_000758755.1 Actinomyces sp. S6-Spd3
GGTGCGGAATTGAAAATTTCGGCCACCCACAAAGTAATATGCTCATAAATACCTAACTAAAGCGAAGCCAAAGAGGGCGCCCAATGAACGCACACCCCACTAGAACTTTCATAATGCAGATCCTGCGAATGCTGATCTGGGTGGTCATTGCCGTTGCGCTAGTTAAGTTCGCGTTCTTTCCAAACCAACAAAAGGCGCCGGATTTGGTGGGAGATGGGGACTTCACGTTCCCCACCACGCAGGTGACGCGCTCCGATATTTCGCACGAGGTCACGCTGGATGCGTCGGTTGTGCGAAACAAGTCTGAAACGGTGAAGGCAACGGCGCAGGGCACCGTGGTGTGGCTGTTCGTGGAGGAAGGCGCGAAGGTGAACGCGGGTGATCGCATCATGCAGATCATGCACAAGGAGGTTCCAGAAACTCCCGATCCTGGCCCGGATGGTGAAGTGGCACCTCCTGCTCCTGCGGTTGAGACTTACCACAACGTAGTTGCGGCCTCACCCGGCACGGTTTCTT
>NZ_JRMV01000195.1 GCF_000758755.1 Actinomyces sp. S6-Spd3
TTAGCGGGGAGTGCAAGTGGGGCACGGCCACCCTAAGAGGCCAACAATATGGACCTAGATCCAAGTTAGATAACTACTGAAGGACAAACCGTGGCTAGTGTGACTTTTGAATCCGCAACCCGAGTCTTCTCTGGCGCCTCCAAGCCCGCAGTTGATTCGCTCAACCTCCAAATAGAAGACGGCGAATGCGTTGTACTGGTTGGGCCTTCCGGATGCGGGAAATCCACCTCGTTACGAATGGTTGCAGGCCTGGAGCCCACCACGTCTGGTCGCGTCCTTATCGGTGATAAAGACATGACAGGTGTGCGTCCTCGTTCGCGGGACGTCGCCATGGTTTTCCAGTCTTACGCTCTGTACCCCAATATGACCGTGGCGCAAAACATGGCATTTGCGCTAGAGAACATGAAGGTATCTAAGAGCGAAATTAAAGAACGCGTGCAGTGGGCTGCCAGCATGCTAGAACTCGATGAGCTGTTGGAGCGTAAACCCTCCGCGCTATCTGGAGGTCAGCGTCAGCGTGTGGCG
>NZ_JRMV01000196.1 GCF_000758755.1 Actinomyces sp. S6-Spd3
CTCGCACGCTTATGCGTGCGAGGCGGACCGGTTCAGACCAGTGTCAGTTCATCTCAGACATCACAGTGCGACGTGATCCTCGACGGCTGCACGACCGGCCTCCAGACGTGCGACAGGCACGCGGAACGGCGAGCAGGACACGTAGTTGAGTCCAACCTGGTGGAAGAAGTGGATCGATGCGGGATCGCCACCGTGCTCACCACAGACACCGAGCTTGATATCCGGCTTGGTGGAACGTGCGCGACGCACGCCCTCGGCCACAACCGTGCCAACACCGTGAACATCGATTGACTCAAAGGGCGAGACACCAAAGATGCCACCCTCAATGTACTGCGGGAAGAACACGCCCTCGACGTCGTCGCGCGAGAAGCCCCACACGGTCTGGGTCAGGTCGTTCGTACCGAAGCTGAAGAAGTCGGCTTCCTCAGCCAGATCCTCGGCGGTCATGGCCGCACGCGGCAGCTCGATCATCGCGCCGATGGTCACGCCGGACAGGTCAACGCCCTTGTCAGCGGCAACCGAGGCGATGATCTGCTCGCCTTCCTCACGGATCAGCTGGAGCTCGCGCACCGAGCCAACCAGCGGAACCATGATCTCGGGACGCGGGTCCTTGCCATGGGCAACCAGCTCAGCGGCGGCCTCGCACAGTGCGCGCATCTGCAGGGCGAAGAGGCCAGGCAGGTAGATGCCCAGACGCACGCCACGCAGGCCCAGCATGGGGTTCTGCTCGTGGAAGCGACGCACGGTGACCAGCATTTCCTCATCCGCGGGATCAACGGTTCCGGCGGCCTTTGCGAGTGCAACCTTGACCTCGAGCTCGGTGAGTTGAGGCAGGAACTCATGCAGCGGCGGGTCAATCAAACGCACGGTCATCGACTTGCCGTCCATGACCTCGAGCATTGCCAGGAAGTCTTCCTTCTGCAGCTTCTCCAGGGCGTCGAATGCTTCCTGACGCTCAGCAGAGCCTTCCTCGGAGAGGATGACGCGCTCAACCAGCGGACGACGCGAGCCCAGGAACATGTGCTCGGTACGGCACAGGCCGATGCCCTGCGCACCGAACTCCAGCGCACGCTGCGAGTCCTCGGGGGTGTCGGCGTTGGCACGAACCTGCAGGCGACGCACCTCGTCGGCGTGGGTGAGGATGCGGTGGACGGCCTCGATCAGTTCGGAGGTACCGGGGTCGCCAGCTGCTGCAGCCAGGCCAGCTTCGAGGCCGTGGCTCAGGTAGGTGGTCACCGGGGAGTCGGTCACGGGGACCTCGCCCAGGAAGATTTCACCGGTCTGGCCGTCGATGGCGATAACGTCTTCACCGGTCAGGACGCGTCCTGCGACGGTCACGGTTCCGGCCTCGGCGTCGATCTCGAGAGCTTCAGCGCCACAGACACAGGTCTTGCCCATGCCACGCGCAACGACGGCGGCGTGGGAGGTCTTACCACCGCGGGCGGTCAGAACGCCCTCGGCTGCGACCATACCGGGCAGGTCGTCGGGGTTGGTTTCGCGGCGGACCAGCACGCACTTGACGCCTGCTGCTGCCGAGGCCTCGGCCTGAGCGTTGTTGAAGACGATGCGGCCAACGGCTGCGCCCGGGGAGGCGGCCATACCGCGAGCGATGAGTTCCTTAGAAGCAGAAGAGTCGAACTGCGGGAACATCAGCTGGGTGAGCTGGTCACCGGTCACGCGGCCCAGGGCCTCGTCGCGGGTGATGAGCTTTTCGTCGACCAGCTGGACGGCGACGCGGAAGGCGGCGGCAGCGGTACGCTTGCCGACGCGGGTCTGGAGCATCCACAGCTTGCCGCGCTCGATGGTGAATTCGATGTCGCACAGATCACGGTAGTGGGTTTCGAGCTTGTGCATGATTCCGCGCAGCTCGTCGTAGACCGGCTTGTTGATGTTCTCAAGGTCGGCCAGGGACAGGGTGTTGCGGATACCTGCAACGACGTCTTCGCCCTGTGCGTTCTCGAGGTAGTCGCCGTACACGCCCGAGTGACCGGTGGAGGGGTCGCGGGTGAAGCACACGCCGGTGCCGGAGTTTTCGCCCATGTTGCCAAACACCATGGTGCAGATGTTGACTGCGGTGCCCAGGTCGTGGGGGATGCGCTCACGACGACGGTAGATGCGAGCACGCTCGGTGTTCCAGGAGCGGAAAACTGCCTCGATGGCCATGTCCATCTGGGTGCGAGGATCCTGCGGGAATTCTTCGCCAGTTTGCTCGTAGACGATGGTCTTGAAGATATCGACCAGGTTCTTGAGGTCCTCAGCGTTGAGCTCGGTATCGCCCTTAACGCCGCGTTCCTTCTTCATGTTGTCCAGCGCGTCAGAGAAGAGGTCTCCGTCGATGTCCAGAACGGTCTTGCCGAACATCTGGACGAGGCGACGGTAGGAGTCCCACGCGAAACGCTCGTTGCCGGAAACTTCGGCCAGGCCGTGGACGGATTCGTCGTTCAGGCCGATGTTGAGGACAGTTTCCATCATGCCGGGCATAGAGAACTTTGCGCCCGAGCGGACGGAGACCAGGAGCGGATCCTTGGGATCGCCCAGCTTGCGGCCCATTTCTTCTTCGACCTTGCGAAGGGCGACGGTCACTTCAGTATCGAGACTCTCGGGGGCAGTGCCGTCGTGCAGGTAGACGCGGCATGCTTCGGTGGTGATAGTAAAACCGGGAGGAACGGGCAGACCGAGCTTCGTCATTTCCGCCAGGTTCGCACCCTTGCCTCCGAGCAAGTCCTTCATTGACTTGTCGCCCTCGGAGAAGTCATATACATACTTGACCATCTGGTCCCTCAACTTCCGTTGTTTTGGGGGGATACCCGTCCTCGGGTCCCTGTGTATTCACATAGTAACTAATGGAAAAGTGCCCTCCAAATGATACGGGCCACGCCGCGGAATCCCGCGAGGTGGCCCGTTCAGAATATGGTCAGCGTTTATCGGACGATGAATTCGACCAAGACGTTCTCTCCCAAGTCAATAACGTCACCATCGTTGAGTGCCACAGTGACGCGCGGAGGCACATCTTGAACGTTGCCGTTTGAGCTGCGAAGGAGCGTTCCATTGGCGCTTCCCAAGTCCATGAGCATCCAAGAACCAAATCCGCTGGGCATGACCGCGGCGTGCGAGCGCGAGATTTCGTTCGCGGGGCTGGGCACGCGCATGACGGTTGCGGCGGGGCGACCGGTGAGGACGCGCGCGTTGGGGTCGCGACCCAAGATGACATCGTGGGTGAGTTCGACGGGCGCGGCGCCCGCGTAGACCAGGTATCCGACGCTCGTGTGAGCGGAGTCGTCGCTCACGCGGCGCAGGACGGTTGCCCCTGTGTCCGCGTTGTCGAGTTCGAAGGCGGGTGCGAGCGGCCCCGCCGGCGTGTTTTCTTCGACTGCCGAGGCCTCAGCTGGGCTTTCCTCAACAACCGGGGCTTCCTGCGGGGTGACATCCGTCACTTCCACCACTTCCGCCTGAGGCTCTGCTTCAACCTGCGCCGGGGTTTCGCTAGCCACCGGGGCTTGTTCCTCTTCAGCGACCGGGAATTCCTGGGGAACTTCAGTCGCTTCGGGGGCCTGTTCAACCGACTGGCCGTGCTCGTAGGATTCAGCAGCCTCTTCCACTTGCGGAGCATCCGCGTAGGTTTCGGCGCCGGCGGGCTCTTGAGCAGCAGCTTCCTGCGCTGCAGCGTCTTGCATTGCAGCAAAAGCTTCGGAAGTGATGGTTGCTTCTAGGGCCTCGGGGCTGGTGTAGGCGGGTGCAGCTGCGGGAGAGAGCACAGCTTGCGTCGCGGCGACTTGGGCTCCTGCTGCAAAGTCCGAGGCGTCCTCGCTCTGGGCGTTATCCGCCTCGGGTTCGGGTGCCCACAGGTACTGCGGAGCCGGTTCGTTTGCGGGCTCCTCAACGGCGGTTTCGACGACGGGCTCAGCGATGGGTTCCCACACACTCTGCTGGGCCTCGGGTTCAGGGGTAGCGGCGGGCTCAACGGATTCTTCCTGCGCCTGCGGAGCTTCCTCGACGGGCTCGGGCGCGGCCTCGTGAGTGGATGCGGGGGCTGCAGAGAGCTCAGGCTCGACGGGGTAACCGACGCGGACCTGGCTGGCCTCGGCGGCTGTATCCGCAAAGTGCACCCACTGCTGGGAATCGTCAAAGGAGGACAAGGCGATGTCCATGATGGTCCACTCGCCGGGGACAAACTCCCACATGGACAGCGGGCCGCCCCAGGTGAAGGGGGTTTCGTAGCCGGGGGCGACGGCGCGCACGTTCGCGCTTCCACCAAGGGAGAGCAGCGGCACAGCGCCGCGCAGATCCATGTGAGCAAAGGGCAGTCCGGTGCTGGCAGCGTGGTTCACCCACGTTGCCAAGTCCTCGTTTGAATCGTTGACAAGGCGCTGAGCGGAATCGGCGAGCTCAGCGGGAACCAAGGCAAAGCCGAGGGGTCCGGCAACGATGAACCCACCGTTGCCGCGAACTGCATGGCGGCCCAATTGCAGCATGGAAAAACTCTTTTCTCTTATCGGGCGCGGCGCGCCGTCGTGACCGGGAGGGGCCTCACTGGGATACGTGGACGCACGCTCGCGCGTATGTCCCCATCGTAGCGGCTTCCCACAACCGATTGTGCACGGATGACAAGAGCGGTTGTGTTATCGCGAGTGCCTGCAGCCAAGGCCTGGTCAACCAAGGCGTTTGCGATTTCTTGCGGGGAAGCATCGTCACTGACCGCGGCGAGGATGTCTTCGTTGCTCAGAACTCCGTGGACTCCATCGGAGCAGACCAGGACAAGGTCGCCTTCGCACATGGGAGTGAGGACGTAGTCGGCCTGCGGGAGCTCGGGCATTGCGGCGCCGAGCGCTCGAGTGATGACATTCGAAGGGGGAAGAACAAGGTCTGCGCCTGTGCGCTGCGCGAATTCTTTTGCTTCTTGAAGGGCCGAGTGATCGGTCGTGAGCTGGACGATGCTGCCCTGGGCGATCAGGTAAGCGCGCGAATCGCCAATATTAAAGGTCAACCACTGGGGGCCGTCTTGGTCGATGGTGAGAGTCCCGCAGAGCGTGGTCCCCGGGGCCGCGGGGTCTCCCTCCTCCCCTAACGAGGCCACAGCCTGAGCTGCGTCGCGGATCGCGTCGACCAGCTCGGCAGGGTTGGGGTCGATGGCGGAGAGGGCCTCGGGACTGAGTGCGGTGGAGAGGACTTCCAGCGCGGTTGTCGAGGCGAGTTCGCCCTCGGTGTTTCCGCCCATCCCGTCTGCGACGGCGAAGAGGGGTTCTTGGACGAGCCAGGAGTCTTGGTTCGAGGAACGTACGGGGCCAATGTCACTGGTCGCACCCCACACGGTGCGGATCACGGTCCCACAGAGAGGAAGGTCCACAGTGCAACCTCCTTTGACGTACGTTCTCTTTTACGCGAAAATAATCCCATATATCGAAGGACTTGTGCACCTTTGAACGAAAACGCGTGTTTTCAGGTGCCAGGTAAGGTTGAGCTTCCCGTTTCCGGGTCGCACATGGGAGAAAGAGAGTTCCTATGGCCGCAGATGATGCCGTTGTCGGCATGGTCGAACAGATGCTGAAAGCGTCACAGGAAAATCTTGATGATTCTCGAAACGATTTCTCGCACGAAGCTCCTGCCGAACTCTCCTCTCTCAGCTTGACCCAGACATCCTCAAAGTGGGGAGTTGAGGAGGGGCCTGTTTCGGCGCGCCAACAATACACAGAGTCCATCTCTGACATGCAGAAACAGGTCACTCAGTGCAATACGGACCTCATCGCCTTCCTGAGCGGTGTCACGAAGACCCGAGAGAACTTTTCAGAAAACGAGCTCTCAAGTACCGAGGCAGTTACGTATCTCACTGAGCAGATCCTTGATTCATATGACGCAGCATCGAAGGTTTCTGCGACTGAAACCGGCGCCGCTATGATTTCTCAGGGGATGGCGCAAGGAATCGTGTCTTTCTTCTCTGGGAAGGCGACTGTCGCAGACATTGCCCAACAGGCCGGAGTCACCTTACCTTCCGGCAACACGACTTCTGCTGCGGCCGCCCCCGCACCTTCGACTGCTCCGACACCCCAATCTCAGGCGGCAGCTTTTGCAGCAGCTGGAACCCAGATTTTGACTGGACAAGGCGGTCCCCAGGCTGGGACGAATCCTTGGTCTACTTCTCAGAGCACTCCGCAAGTTCCTCCGATGCTCGCGCGCCCGACGCCTTCTTCAGTGCCAACGACACCTGCTTGGCCAACGTCGTCGACGCCAGACGATCCTTTCGGTGTGAATCTGCCCGGGCCTATCGATCAGAACTTGTATCACTAAATATGCCTTTCTGACGTATTCATCATTGAGGCTGCTCCGCTTAATCTTGTTCGTTCCCTTCAGAAAGACATCTCATGGTTTCTATGCCTGCGTCACCCCTCTACGATCGGTTGACGGACGTTTCCAAACTCGATTACTCCGACCCTGATGCCGGGATGATTTCAAAGGTTCAATCGCAAATCACCTCAATCCGGGAGTCGTGCACAACCTTCACGCAAAACACCGGACTCCAGGGTGCTACTCAAGCGGCAATGACACAGTGGGTCGCTGATTTCCATGCAAAATTGGACGCCCTTGAGGCTCGCCTGCAGGCAGTAAGCACTGCGCACACCGAAGCCCGCGCTGCAATGACAACTGCCAAATCCACGCATGGAACGCTGAGCCCAGAGCTTCTTCACCCCTCTGATTACGCAGCCGCCCGGCATCTCGCTGGCGGAGAGCCCAATGCTGCCGAGATTCAGCGCGAGTACCTCGAGAACCTTGCTGTTCAGCGCAATACGCAGCGTGAAGCTGCTGCTCAGGCAGCTCTGGATACTATGAACAGCGGCGTCCACTCAGCCTCGTCTGGTTTTTCGCAAGAGGCAGCGGATGCGAATGCTGCAAAGAATTCCGGCGGCGCACCCGACAACAATGGTTCGGCTGGGAACAACGCTCCTGCTGGGCGAGGCCCGTCGGGTCGTGGAGCTGCTCCTTCAGCTGCCACCGGCGGCCCAATTGCTGGAGTGACCACGCTTCCCTCTGTCTCCCCCTCGTCCTCCATTTTGGCGGGAGTGGACGTGACGACCATGCCGGTCGGCGGGTACATGACGGCAGATGGCCCTGTTGGCGGCCATATCCCTGCTCCCGTCACCGATGCTAATGATCCCCGTTGGCGTGATGATTACGATCCTTTCGGGCAGTCATCTCGTTCTAAGAACCTGGCTATTACGGGTGGCGCTCTTTCAACGGGCGGCGTTCTGGCTGGCCTTGGTCGAATGTCAAGCATGACGACCTCGGTCGGGAGCTCCATGGGTGCTCTTGCTTCTCGTGCTGCCTCGTCCCAGTTCGGGACGGTCCCGGCGGGTGGCCAGCTTGCGCCGTCGACCAGTGCACGCCTGTCATCTTCGAACATGGTTTCGCGAGTGCTCAACGATCTCGAACGAGGCGCTCTGACCCCTCGTGGCACTGCCCAGGCTGGAAACTGGGGTAACGCAGCTCGAGTTGCCAATGCTGGCGCTCCGCCGGCAACTGGTGCTGCTCGGACGGGTTCTGGTTTCCCGCGTGGAATTGGCGCTCCCGGTGCTACCGGGGCTGCTGGTGCAGGTACTTCGGCTCAGGGCGGGGCTGCTTCAACGAACCGCGCTGCGACCATGTCAGCGCGCGCACGCGCTGCAGCGAGCATCCGTCCTGCCGGCGGTGCGGCTACCGGTACGACGGGAGCAACCGGGGCAACAGGCTCGGCTGCGAGCGCCTCGAAGACTGGAACTGCCGGAGCAAAGGGCGCGGCAGGCAGCGCGAAGGGAACTTCGGCGGCGGCTGGTGCACGGACTGCTGGCGCAGGTTCTCGCGGGGCAACGACCGCTCAGGGCACGGCATCTGCCTCTACGCGCGGTGGTGCCTCCTCTGCAAAGGGAGGAGCGGCTGCTTCTGCTAAGGGTGCTGCTTCCGCTGCGAAGGCGGGAAGCTCATCGGCTTCTACCGGTGTGAAGGGCAGCGCCGCAACTGCTGGCGGAAACGCGGCAGCCGGAGCTTCGGCTGGACGCGCGGCTTCTTCGGCTATGGGACGTGGTGCTTTGGGTGGCATTCCTGCTGCTACTGCTTCGAAGGAAGAGAAGGAGCGCGCAAAGCGCCAGGCGCTGGCGGGCTTCAAGGCCGTTCGCGTGGATGGCGTTGAGGAGCAGGTTCCTGTGGCCGCTGGGCTTTCGGCTGGTAGTGCTGCTGCATTGAAGCCGGTTGCCGCACGCGATCAGGGCGACCAGTGGTAAGAGAATGAACGTGAGGGGCACGAGACTGAAGTCTCGTGCCCCTTTTCATTTCCCGTCGAGAACTTCGTCGGTATATCGTGAAGTGTGTTTCCCTATGGAGGAGGAAAAATGAAGGTTTTCACTGTCGAATACCACTACGTCACTGACCGTGACGAGGAGATGGCCGAGATCCGCCCCACGCACCGCGCGTTTAATGGCGAGCTAGCAGCCAAGGGCCGTCTGATTGCGGCAGGCCCCTACACCGGTACGCATGATGCGTTGATCATTGTGCGCGCCGAGGATGCTGCCGGCGCTCTGGAGCTCTTGGAAGCCGACCCGTTTAATCAGGTCGGTTTCATCGCCGAGCGTATCCCCCGTGAGTGGAACCCCGTGATCGGGAGTATTCCGGCGGAGGGGTAAAACAGGAGTAGCAGGGCTAGCGCTATTCACTCAACGCATGAGCAAGAAGCTGTGGGGGCGGGGGGGTCTAAGACCACTCGCCCCCACAGGTTCCACCTTTTTGTGGTTCGTTATTTTCTACAGTTCTCCACAAAGGTATTTGCTGCTTTGGCATTTTCAGCGTTTGCTCCAGTAAGCTCAGCAAAACTCGAGATATTTTTACTGTCAAGGAATGTGCGCAGGTGTCCTCGTTCTTCAGATGTCATCTGGCTATATGCTGGTACAGAGCCATCCTCCCTAACATCATCCGGATATTGTTTAGCGAACTCCACCAGTAATTCTTCTTTCGACATTCCTGCAGTATTCGGCCATTCCGAACGGGCCATGAACGCTGATTTCACTTCTGCGTTCAGCTTTTCTCCAATCTCCGCATCCACCTTAAACTCGGCATCGGCACGCCGCTGAATATCCTCCGCGCTAAATTCCGTCGGAAGATACTTTTCATACAGCGGATCTTTCCAAATACCCTCAGCAAAGGTCTTTGCCACACTGAGCCCAGGACCAACAACGGGAATTTTATCAACGGGAACCACAGACAAGGCGAAATCGATCGCCGCTCGGTGCTCGGCATTTGTCCGCTGCTCAGCTTCGGTCAAAGCAGTACCTGCATCTGTCGGTGCAGTGTCAATGCCATTGATCAAAATATCCCAGCCTTGAGTATTTGAGTTGAAGTTATTGATCCAGTCCTTCCCATTCGAGCCATAGTCAGCGCCAACGAGGTTTCGAACCTCCGTCGAATACCCCATCCATGCAGCATCGGATAGATTCTGATAAGCGGCACGATCATGCGTGAGGTCCGCTAAGAAACCAGTCTTTGAATAGAGTTGCCTTACCTGCTCCGCCGAAAGGTTCATCATTGAGTAACCGCTCTGAGGATTTATCGAATGACCAGTATCCATCCCCACAAAATTCGCTTGATTAGACAAATACGCCAGATCATCAACACGCTGGGCGACAACGGTTCCCAACCAAGATCGGAGCTTCGGGTTAGAGTTCCCGAATACATCTTCTCCGGTCGATGTCTTATCCGCATTATGGTTGAGGCCGTCTTCGTAACCACCGAGGAAATTCTCTGCAACCCGCGCCCTTAGCTGGTCATCAGCTTGCCACTCAAGATAGCCTGGATCACTCGGAGATAATGGTTTTGCGGTCCGTGCGGAAGCGTCGTTGACCATATCACCAAAGGCATCTCCTCCATCGATATAGGCTAACCCTCCGTTCGCTGCTAGGCCTCGCCAACCAGTGAGATAGCGTGTCATATTCATCTTCCCGGATTTTGAGGGCTGGATAACCTCGATCCCACCCTCATCCTCAGGACCGTCAGAGGCAAGCACGTACCTCAACGCAGCAAGACGTTTATCCTCATATTGTTGTAGTACGTCATCCGAGTTCCCGTGCAGATAATCAGGGGTATCTGACAAAGTGAAAATATTCTGGAGCGGATCAAGATAACCCATGGTGTCTCTATTACCATGCTCGTACGGGACTAAATTCATTCGCCAAGCAGATCCCGTGTAGTTTTCTGTAGCGCGAGAACCTGCTCCAACCTCGTAATCCCAAGCAACCATATCTTCAAATACCGACTTAATATGGAGTTCCGGGTGATCAGGGTCAGGTTTTGGATCTAGTGGATCATGATAGAAACCAGGCCCCAGAGTTAGTGATGTATTTTCACGCCCTGCTTGGCCCATAATCTGGCCTGCGATGTCGTAGCCATCCATCGTGAATTCAGGGGTAGCGTTATCGTATCCCGGAGGGGCGAATTGCTTCCGTCCAGTTTCTTTCAGCTCGTTCAGAGTCTGCTGAGTTGTTCCATCGATCCTCTGACCGTTTTCACCGACTAGTCCGCCCGAAACAGTATCGAATATCTTCTGATTCTCTCGATTACTGTCAGATAGGTTAGCACCACCTGTCGCTAGTGCGAGTGCTGTACCAAGATTTTTATTAAAGGTATAGCTTGGATCTTTAGGGTCCTGACCGGCTAAAGTCCCGGCATTAAGCACTGCTGCATAGAGCTCGTCAGTAGACACTCGCTGTTTTAACGCATAAGCGTAGAACGGGTTTTCAAGAAGATCGCCCCATTTTTCGTTGAACTCCTTAATATCTTGCGCAGTCATTGGCTGGTTCTTCAGTACTTCAGCCATCTGTTCGGCCTGGACTTGAGCATCCTCCCATTGCTCCGCGCCAGCCAGAAGAGGGGTGTCTGAGCCGAAAAGATTAACGCCTACCACACTTCGCCCTCCAGCGCCCGCTTCATCGGAGACTATTGGCTCACGAGCAGCATTAATATTGTCGGCTGCAGTTTGAGCGGCGTCATCCAACTCGTTCAATCGTTTCACATAGCGTGCACGGATATCGTCTTGCGCCGTTGTAAGTACCCCTGATGCATTATTATAGGCTTCATCGCGGTCAGCACTTCTCGAACGCAGTAGCCCATTCGAGTCCCGGTACATGTCCGAACCACCGCCATACAAGTACGGTTGCAGGACTCCAGGGCCATGAGCTTCATAAGCAGCATCCGCTTCTTCGATAGCCTTGTTGTAGTCTTGAACTGCCTTGTCCCATTCATTCTGCAGCCCCGTAACGTCGGAAATTGCAGAATTTACCGCACTACCCCACTCATTAAGCGCGGTTGCCGCTGGCGAGAACGCCTCTGACAAAGTAACGGTCTTCTCGCCGAGTTTCTGAATCTCAGTAGAGGCCGCATCGGCCGCTGCTCCTGTCCATTCTTCAGGCGGCAAGGATCTGTTCTGAGCCACTTGTGTGTTACCAATTGCAGTACCTTGCCGATTGATATCAGTGGCGATTGCCTCTGCGGACATCGCAACTCGAGGGACCTGCGGAAGGGCTTCCGCCCCACTTCTTACATCAGCCATATCAGAAATACTCCCCCACGCCTAGACGTGAAGCTGCTGTACGCGTTGCTTCACGATTGTATGTTTCTGTTGAATCAGCATCTTCAGAATAACTGGCAATACCAGAGCCAAGAAGCGAGCATGCATCAGAGTACTCAAGAACTGCCATACTCATATAGTCACGAAACTTATCCAGAGCTGCACGTAGCGCGGCAACGCCAGCGTTGTCCCCCTCTGGGAGATCAACCGCCACTCCATATGTATTAAGTTTGCCCACTGCTGCGCCGACCTGTCCAAGATCTTCAGCATCTGTCCATTGACTCTTCATCGCAATGCCCAGAGCATAGCGATCGAAGCTAATATTCGTCATTTGAACCTCTCAATGTTCGGACACGCGCAGCGCGGATCACCATCGGTCACAAGTTACCGTTAAAGAATAACATTTCAACCTTAACAGATACTAAAAAGGGTGTTGCCTGCAGGAAAATCCCACAGGCAACACCAACCAGAATTCGCACAGCTTATTGGCAGCTAGCTTGCCTTACTTCCCCTTCGGACGCGAAACTGCTCCATCTTGTTCGGCATCCTGCTGCACCTGATACTGATGATCAAGAACATCATGGAAATCACTATCGATTCCCTTGAAGTAACCATCAACTGTTGCGCGCTCGTCGTCAGTTAACGAGTCATAAGGCTTGATAGTGCCGTCCTGCTTAACGAATGAGAAGCCCTTATTTGCCAGTCCTTGGCTACCAGGCGACACATCCACCGTGCCTCCACGCTCAGTCCAATGCGGCGAGTCATACATCGCGCGCGTCAGACCGCGCTGCATAAGCTCGTGTGCAGATTTGTTTGTATCGTGGCGTCCCTCATCCCAAACCTTTGACTCATTATCGGTCGGCCACCATGCGTCTTCACCTGCACCAGCAGCAGACTTGATCGCATGCTGCAGCAAGTCTCCACCAACGGGAACCTTACTACTCGCATAGTCTGATCCCTTGTCGACAATGAAATCGACAATCTTACGCGCTTCTTCGTTTGACTTATCAAGTGCGCGTGCGACTTCCACGTTCTTGTCTGAGTGCGCATCGAAGGTTTCCTGGATCAGCTCAGTCCAGATGTCAGTAGTGCGGTTAACCCTTGACATACGAACGCCATAGTCTGGCTCTTCCATCGCCTGAGCAACACCGTCCATGTAACCGGTGTAGGCGGCAACCTGAACTGCCTTCAGGGCCGGCATACGCCCACCCACATACCTATCGTCCAAGGGGTTGCCATTATCGTAATGGCTGTCCTTGATAACTTCCGGCTGGTCAAAGGCAAGGTCTTGGAGCAAACCACCCGGTCCTTTAAAGCGATCGACCATGTCTCGACTGAAACGCATATGCGCCGTGTGATTTTCACCCATTCGGGATCCAGCCTGCATTCCAGTCGATGAGTTATTGTGCATCTGATCGGCCAAATCAGCTGCGTAAGGCGAAATAATCGATCCCATCCACGAACGCAAGCGCGAATTGTGGTTGCCGTAAATGTCTTCACCTTGCTTGGTCTTATCTTCGACCCCGCTACCCCATCCACCAGAGTTATCGCGAGATAGGCCATCCTGATAACCGGCCATAGTATTCGCCGCGATCGTCGGCCGCGCACGAGCGTCACGTTCCCAAATATCGTGAGCAGCCTTAAACTGCTTCTGATCCGGGTCGTCAGGGAAATCACCGGCCACGGGCTCAGCTGCACTAGCAGTGTGAGGATTAGAGGCATCGTTCAGCATGCTGCCAAGCGCATCGCCCCCATCGACGGTTCCAAGGAACGCCCCGGGTCCACCTTGATTTCGATTACCAGTCAGATAACGAGCGACATTAATCGGTCCATCTTTACCCGCACCATCAGGAAGGTCAACATCGAAGGGGGTATCCCCATCGAGGAAGCTTCGCAAATACATCAACCTGGCAGTTTCAGCCTTTTGCATAGACGCGGGCCCAGCTCCGTCCTGCAAGGCATCGGGAGTATCCGACAGCATGTACAGGCTTTGCATCGGGTCCAGAGCATAACCACGAGCGCTAGCATCGTCCTTCGTCATCGCAATCAACGAATAACGCGAAACGTCATCAGCAACACCCCCATACAGGGAGTTATAGCCGCGTTGAGCTTGATGATCATAGGCCATAATGTCGGACGCAAGAGAAGTCTCCCCCGGGGCGGCATGGTAAACCCCTGCGCCCAAAGTGAGGTCTGGATTCTTCGCTGCAGCATATCCCGTCAATTGGGTAAAGACGTCAAAGCCGTTGAACTGCGCAGTGGCTCCTTGCCCCGGGAAGCGCTCATAAGACTGGCTTCCAGTCTCCTTGAAGTCAGCAATATTGTTCGCTTCCATCTGAGCAATCGTCGTCGTACCATCAACGCCACGGAGACCAGCCCTTACTGTCTGATACGCCGCATTAGTATCAATAGCCCCTGCACTGGCATCGAAACCACCGGTCGCAAGAACCATAGCGCTGCCAACTGATGCCATCAGTTGGTTACGTGTTCCTCCCGAGTCGTACTCATCTTGAGGTGTGCCCGCCGCATTAATCGCCAGCCTATTGAGCACATCGGAGAAGTTTGCGTCTTTACCGTGCTTCGCGCGGTAAGCGTCAGCCAGAGCTTGGACCCAGTAAGGGTTCTGCAGTTTATCGCCCCATTTTTCTTGAAGCTTCTTGACCTGCTCCTCGGTCAAAGGCTTATCAGAATTTGCTGCTTTCTCAATATCGTCGCGCATATCGGGTGCGTGATCGCGAGCATACTCCCACTCCGCGGCACCATCGGAAATAGGCATATCAGCACCGAAGAGTGCAGCACCGACCGCAGCACGCCCACCCTTCACCGCATCGGGCGAGATCTTGTCATCCGAAGCTTTCTGAATTGCGGTCGCAGCCGTCTTTGCAGCCTCATCAAGCTGGTGAATTTCGTCGTTATACGACTTCTTCAGCGGAGCTTGCGCAGAAGACAGAGTCTCACGTGCTGCCTTGCGATCTGGAGCAGGATTGTATTCCTTGTCCGAGTCAGCTTGCGCCTTAATCTCGGCCATCCTCTGCTTGTAGGTTGTAATTGCATCATCCCACTGCTGCTGGAGGCCCTCGATCGTCTGAATACCCTGGTTATTGCGATCTTCCCAGGTTTTCAGTGAATTCGCGGGACCGGGGAAAGCTCCGGCAAGATCCGAAAGCTTCCCACCCAATGTCTGGATTTCAGCGGAAGCCGCATCTGCAGCTTTGCCGGTCCACGATTCAGGGGGAATCGAGGCGTTTTGAACAGCCTGAGTCTGCGTTAAAGCCGTACTAATTGCGGTCCAGTGGGATGCAACCTCCGGTGCCATTGGTACAGGCTTGGGAGACTCAAGGGCAGTTGCGCCCGGGCGAAGATCAATGCTCATTTATCCCACTCCACTCCGAGCCTAGCAGCGCGTTCCTGATTGTATTTTTCGGTACTGTCAAAATTCGCTGACGCGCCCTTTGTGGCCGACCCAAGATTTGACGCCGCATCCGAATACTCGAGAATGACCATGGACATTGCCTTATTGAAGGCATCCACAGCAGACGTGAGTTCCTGCGGACCCGAGCCGCCAGGACCAGGAAGAGAAACGGCCACACCAGATGAAGAGATGCGTCCCGCAGACGCACCAATCTGCGCTAGAGAGTCAGCATCCTGCCATTGATTCTTTTCGACGACGCCGATCGCCTCGCGGTCGAAAGTGATCTTATCTGCCACAGTTCACAGCTTTCCGTTGTGACCGGCCACACCAGCACGTGAAACGCGCAAACCCTGCCCGGTCAGCGAACTTACCAGGCGACAAGTTACCATCTAAAACATCAAACTCGCTGGGAGTCCCGCGTTTCAAGACTAAGAAAGCAGCAGAAAATTCTGGCTATTAGGCTCGCGGCTCATCCCACGCCATCTGCGCCAAGAAGGTTCCTTGATCGCGCGAGACGACCAGGCCTCGGCCCTTGGGGAGCATACGCGGACGTTCGCGGCCAATGACCATGCCCTCTGAGGGGTTACCCGACATCATGATGCCCGTTGCTGACAGTTCAGACAGGGCCTGCAAAACAGACTCGTAGGCTGCGCGCGAAGCACCACCCATGCGGCGAGTAATCACCAGGTGGAAACCAATGTCTTGCGCCTGAGACAGCAAGGGAATCAGCGGCGCAAGCGGCGAACCACTCAAACCACCCGTAGAGATCAAGTCGTAGTCATCGACCAGGACCCACGCCTCTGACCCCTTCCACCAGTTGCGCTGACGCAACTGCTCGGGAGTGACGTCCGGTCCGGGAAGACGCATGCGCAGCTGCTCGGCAACCGCCTCCATGCTGCCCAAGATCTCATCACGGTTCGAGATGTACATCGGCATGTCTTGTTCGCTCCACTCGCCCAGAAGGGAGCGGCGAACATCGACAACGACCAGCATGGCGCGCCGGCTTCCCGGCTTGGCCAAGACCTGATTGCCCAGGTTGCGCAAGAAGGAACTCTTTCCGCACTTCGCATCGCCAAAAACGTACATGTGCGACTCGTTGTCGAGGTCGAAAGTCCACGGCTTCAAGCGGCGTTCTTCCAGACCCAGAACGATCCTCTTCTGCGGACCGTGAATGGCCTCGATCTGCGAGACTGTGATCTTCTCAGGCAGCAGGCGCAGGCGCGGACCAAGCTCGGTCGCGGAAGCAATGCGAACAAGGGTCGCCTCGACACCTTCACCGATCGTTTGAGGATCATGGATCCCATCGGCGCGCGGCAAGGCAACAAGCATGTGGTGACCCGTCATCGACAGACCGCGACCCGGGCGCCCCTCGGGGACCTTGCTTCCCTTTTCACGGCGGAACTCCGAATCCGAAGGATCACCCATGCGCAGCTCAAGACGCGAACCGAAAATATCCTGCATCTGAAGACGGAAGTCCATCTTGCGCAACGCGGTCGCAATGAAGTGGACACCGAAGGAGAGCGCGCGCTCAGCCATGAGGCGAATGCGGTCTTCCGCATCGGGGAAGTCGCTTCGCAGGGTTCCCCAACCGTCGACGATCAGGAAGATATCGCCGTAGCCATCGTCGAAGCGTCCCTGTGCACGGCCTCGGCGATAGGTCGCCATGGAGTCGATGCGGTTCGCACGGAAGTAGGCGGCGCGGTCCTCGATGATGCCCTCAATTTCAGAGACCATACGGTTCAAGATGTCCTCGTCGTCTCGGGAAGCAACGCCCGCGATGTGGGCTGCGCCCTCGAAAGCCGCGAAAGTGCCCGAGAAATCGATGACGAAGAATTGCACTTCCTTCGGCGTGTGCGTCAGGGACAGCGCCATGACAACAGAACGCAAGGCGGTGGACTTACCTGAAAGCGGACCACCGAGGATCGACATGTGACCGCCGGCCCCGGAGAAGTCGTACTCCAGGGTTTCGCGGCGCTGTTCGTGGGGAAGGTCGACAATACCGAGCGGAATGTGCAGCGGTCCCTTCGCGCGCCATTCGTGCGAAATGAGGCCGAGCTCGGGATCCACGGCCAGGTCCGGCATGAGCGAATCCATGGTCTCGGGGACATCCAGGGGCGGGAGCCACACCTGGTGGGCGGGCATTCCCTTGCCCTTCATGCGCGCCACCGCGATGTCGATTTCCGTCATCCCCTCCCAGCGCTCGTCGCCGGGAGCAACGAGGCCGCCCTCGGGAACGTCATCCTCGGGAGTCTCATCCAGGACCTCTCCCAGCGAGAAAGGCAGCAGGCGGATACGCGCAGTTTCGGCCTGCGCGCTGGGCAGTACGCTACGAGGCGGCGGCGGGGCTGCGACGTAGGAGGCGCGGAAACGGATCAGCTGGTCGGTACCCGGCTGGAGGAAGCCCGAACCCGGGTAGGGAGGAAGGTCGTAGGCGTCCGTTACGCCCAGGACTTCTCGCGATTCAGAGGCGGAGAAGGTCTTCAGACCAATGCGGTAGGACAGGTGCGAATCCAGGCCCTTGAGCTTGCCGGACTCCAGGCGCTGCGAGGACAGCAGAATGTGGATCGACAAGGAGCGGCCCAGACGACCAATGGCGACGAAGAGTTCGCCGAAGTCGGGCTTCGCGGTCAAGAGTTCAGAGAACTCGTCGAGGATGATGAAGAGCGCAGGAAGCACGGGATAGTTGTGTTTCCCGGCCAAACGGTCCTCTTCGTAATCGGTGACGTTGGCGTAGTTACCCGCGTCGCGCAGGATCTCCTGGCGGCGAACCATTTCACCGTGGAGAGCGTCCTCCATACGATCAACCAGGGACAGTTCCGATTCCAGGTTCGAAATCATGGCCGAGACGTGGGGCAGATCAGACATGCCCGCAAAGGTCGCGCCACCCTTGAAGTCGACCAGAACGAAGTTCAGCTGTTCGGGAGAGTGCGTGAGCGCCAGGGCCAAGACCAAGGTACGCAACACTTCGGACTTACCTGAACCGGTCGCACCGATCAGCAGGCCGTGGGGACCCATACCCTGTTGGGCGGCTTCCTTGATGTCCAAGACAACCGGGATGCCCTCGGGGGTCACCGCGAAAGGTACGCGCAAGCGGTCACGACCAACCCTGCGCTTCCACTGGTGATCGGCATCGAAATCGCGAATATCTCCGATATTGAGCAATTCCATGAGGTCTTGGGAACGCTTGGGGTCGGGTTTACCAACGGGGGTTGCCGCATCCCTGCCGCCAGCGGTCAGGAAGCGAGTCAGGCGGCGGGCCACGGCCTCGGCCTGCGGAATACCCATGAAGTCCGCGTTGGCAAGCACAGGCTTGGCTTCCAGGAGCAGGATCTCCATGGGGGTGCGCTCGTCCGAGCTCGGGTGAAGGAGCAGGCGCACGCCGGTGGGGGAAGCGAACATTCCCCACGAGGTGAGGACCTTGATGATCGTCACGCCCGCGCAGCCCTCGATGGAGCCCAGGTGGGAGTCCGGGGGGAGTTCTAGGCCGTCGGTGACGACGATGAGGTGCGGCCAGGGGCTGGCGTCGTTTCGAGGCTGGAAGTGGCCTCGGGTCGTCATTTCCTCGCCCAGGAGCTGCTCGAGTTCGGCGTAGCTCGTGCACACCATGCGCGCGCCACCCAGGGCGTCGGTCACTTCGGCGGAGCGGATGTGGGGAAGCCACTTCATCCACTCCCACTGGGAGAGATTCTCAGGGCTGGTGAGCACCGCGATCTTCAAGGCCGCGTCCGGCGTCATGACCGCCAAGTGACACAAGAGTGCGCGGATTTCCCCGCGAGCAAGCTCCGCGTCACCGGCAACCTCCACGTGAGAGAACTGGCCAAGATCCAAGCTAAAGGGGAGGTTTTCGACCGTGTGGTGAACGTCGAGGAAGCGGCGCATGGCCGAGTGACACACGACGTCGGGGTTGGCCATCTGCGGGATATCGGGCTCAACCAGGCGCATTGCGAGCTCCTGATCGGATGTGCCCACGCGAGTCGAAACTGCCGTCTCGTCGCCGACTTCGCGTTCCCACAGGCGCGATCCTTCTTCGGCGAGGAGCACCAGGGCATCGGGCTCGGGAAGGTACCACTGCATGAAGATTCGCTGTTTCGCGGCGATGTTGCGCACGCTGGTGCGAGTCTCGGAGAGGTAAGAGAGGTATTCGCGGCGCTGGGAGTTGAGCTTGTTCCGATACTGGGAGACCTGGCGGTAAATGTTGAAACCGACCATGGAGAGCATCATGAAGACCATGCCGCCGGCCATTAAGAGCATGCGTGTGTTCTGCCCTTGCGTGAGCGCCATGATCACCATGACACCCATCGAGCCCATCATGGGGATGACGGTCGCGAAGATCGAGCCCATTCCCCCAGCCTCAACTTGGCTGGGCGGTTTTTCGACAGCGATTTCACCGCTGGGGAGCTCGGGGGCTTCCGTTTCATTGACGGCCATACAGTCTCCTGGAGTTCAATCTCCCGTTTTTGTTCATATCTGTATGTATCCTAGCTTGTAGCTGGGCTGCCCGTGGCATGGTGCTTGTTTCGTCGGGTAGTCTGAATGGTGACTTTTGAACAGAATTGACGACCAAATCCGGGTGATACCGAAGTGAAGGAGGGGGCGTGGCTCTCAAACAGGCGGCAGTCACTGTCACCGATGCTTCGGGTACTCAAGATCTCATTGTTCCTTTGGGGACAACAGTTACTGGTCTTCTGTCCATGCTCGATATCGATTCAACTGATCCGAGTCTTCAGATCACCGGAGCCGATGGTCGCGCTTTAAATTTGGGAGCCGTTCTGGGAACGGATCTCCCCCAAGGCGTCCTTATTTCCATCACTTCTGGCCGCGAGCGCCAGATTCAAGAGCAGCGCGCGATCGAGAGAACCTCCGACCCTTGGTTCCGCCCGTCCCTGGTCTTCACCATCTGCGGTCTTCTTGCCTGCGCGATGGATGCGCTCCTGATCTTCTGTGCGCTCATTGCTCCCCGTTTTGCGACGAAGTTGTCCCTTCCCTGGTGGGCGACGCTCACGGTCGGTGCGCTGTCCTTGGTGCTGTGCCTGGTCATGCTCTACCAGCGCCGAGTCCACACCAACGCGGGACTGCTGTGTGCGTGGACGCTGAGCGCGGGGATTTCTTTCCTTGGGCTGCTGCCAGCGCTGGGCAACGCGCGAATCTACGCCGAGGCCTCGCAGATCATGACGATGTCGCAGGTTGCGGCGCTCCTCTTCCCCCTGTGGGGTGCGACCGGCGTGGCGCTTGGCCTGTGGCTGTGGCGCAGCACTCCCCTGAGCAGTGCACACGCAGTGAGCTGGGGGCTTCTCACGGGTTGCGCGACGGTTTTGACCTTCCTTGATGCGCCTCTTCATCGCGTTGCCCCCTTTGCTATTGCTTTCGCCGTTTGCGCGATTACTGCGTCGCCGAGCCTGTCGGTGCGGATTCCCGCCACGCAGTTGCTCGACATGCCGCTGGTGACGACTTCGGCACCGACTGTCCGTTCCCCCGAGGTCCCCTCCCCCTCGCGTATCACGGGTCGACGCGTGAACCGCACGGTCACCGACGCGACCTCACGCACACGCCTGGTGCAGTACGTGGGCTTGGGCTTGATCTTCGTCGGTGCGCCGGTCATTTACTCGATGGTTGGAATTCATTCGACGCGGCAGATCGCGTGCCTCGTGTTGGTCTGCGCTTCGGTGATCGCCTTGGTTGTGGTTCCCCGCGAGCGCCGCTGGGCGTCCTCGCGCGTGGTTCCTCGCGTGGGCGCGCTGATTTTGCTTGCGACACTGTTGATTTCTCCCGCGTCCCGAGGCCTGGTTGGCAATGCTTATGCTGCGGCCGCTTTGGTCGTGCTGGGCTGTGTGTCGCTCATGTGGACTCGCATGCGCGCCGAGCAGGACCATGCGCCTTTGATCGGGCGTTTTGCTGATATTTTCCAGGCGCTTTCATTGACCGTTATTTTCCCGGCTTCTTTCTTCGCTGCGGACCTCTTTGACCTCATTCGACAGGTGGCATCATGAGCGAGCTTCGTATTACTCCGGTTCAGGTTCCTGTTTCCCAGGCAAGGGGCGTGGACGAGATGGGTTTTGCCGGACAGCCGAGCTACCCTGGCCAGCCTGATTTCACTGCTTCCATGGGATTCCCGGGACAGCCGGGGGCTTTTTCCGCGCCCGCTGCGGCACCGCGCAGCTACTCGGCACCTGCGAGCGGTGGCGCGCTGGCGGCTGCTTACCTGATCGATATGGTGTGTTTTGCGGCGCTGACGGCCCTGGCTTGGTGGGTGTATCCCTCGTTGCCGGTTGTTGTGATTGTTGCCTGCGAGCTGTGGATTATTGGGACTTTTATTCGTGCGCGTTCGGGGCGTACTCCCGGTGCTTTTGCTATGCAGATCGCTGCTATTTCTACGCAGCCAACTCCCACCGAGCGCGGGGTGGAGTTTGACCGTGCACCGGGTTTGGGCAGGCAGAGTGCGCATAGCTTCATCATGTTGCTCTTGCATGTAACAGTCGTTGGACCGGTAATCACGTGGGCTATTGCTCGAGATGGCCAGACCTGGGTTGATCGCGTGTGCGGCATGGGGAACCTCGATATTCGCGCGAGCCGCTCGAGTGCGTCTGAGGCTGTTTTTGCCTTGCGTCAAACTTCCGCAAGCGAGGCCGTGTCCGGCTCAGTTGCTGCGCCCTCCCCTGCTCATCAGTGGGCTGGTCCTTCTGCTTCTCCCGAGGCCGTGCCCGGCTCAGTTGCTGCGCCTTCGCCCGCTCCGATGGCTCCGCCTACGACTGCGCCGGTCCAGGTTGCTCCGCCCGTAGCGCCTGTGGCTGCGCCAGATCCGGTAGTTATGCCCGCTCCGACTCCTACCGGGGCACCGGTGGAAGCACCGATTGCCGCTCCCGCGCCTACGGGCGCAGCTGTTTCGATGACTGCTCCTGCTGTTTCGGCGCCCGTTCAGCAGCCGGTTCCACCGGCGCGGCCCGCTGTTCCCGCGCGGCATGGCGGGGCCTCGGCAATGCCGAAGGTTCCCCAAGCGCCGACCCCACAGGCAAGCGCACCGCAGCAGGCCGCGCCGAGGCCGTCTTTCGCCTCGGCACCGACGCTGGCGATCATTGTTGATGATGGGCAGCGCATTGAGGTGAATGCTCAGATTGTTCTGGGGCGCGCACCCGAGCAGACTCCTGCGGACGCGCAGGCCATTGCGATTGCGGACTCGACGCGTTCGCTTTCGCGCACGCACCTGCGCGTTGCGCCCGCCGACGGCGAGGCTTTGTGGATCGAGGACACCTTCTCGGCGAATGGCACGCGGTTGCAGGCGCCCGACGGCTCAACCCAGCCGCTGCCCCGTGGGCAGCGCGTCAAGGTCCCGGTTGGGACCGTGCTCTTGCTGGGTGAGCGCAGGCTGTCGGTTAGTCGATAACAGCCTTACGGCTTCGGGTTTCCACCCGCAACAATGCGACCCATGTCGCGGAGTGTTCCAGTACCTGGGTCCATGTAGACGCTGTGATTTCTCAAGACCGTCTTGGATCCTGCATCAAACAGCCCATCAGCATACGCGTAGGATCCTGTGGCATCGCTTGAAATCGGAATGAAAGTTGAGTCGTGATTCATTGGATCCATACCGAGCTGACCAACCCCGTACAACTCTGCGGCGCTCCCCGCACCGATTACTGCTGGGATGAGCGGTGGCGCCAGAATGCCTAACCCTAAGTAGTACGCTCCTCGATCGTCACTCGCACCTTGGACCCAATCTCCCTTTGGAACACCCGATACGAAACGACGTCCTTCAGGAACGTGTATTTCTGAGGGATCATAGGTTCCCATTCCAGGAGAGCCGAACAATATTTCATTGTCAACGACGCCGTCTGCAATCTTTGTCGTTGCTCTTCCCGAAACGACTGAGCCATAGGAGTGGCCCAACAAGGTCATATTTGCATCCCCTGCGCCATACATGCGAGACGCATTCACTCCTGTTAAGAAACCGGCCAGTTTATCCGATCCCTTTTCAGCCAAGTCCATTGTCACAATCTTGAGATCTTCTCCAAGATCTTTAGAAGGTGCCGGAGGAGCCTCATATCCCAGCCATGAGACCACTGCCACATCTTTTGTATCGATATTGCCTTCTGCAGCTGCCGCACTGCGCAGGTTCGCACCCCGCTTAATTTCGTTTTGAAGACCACCCTCAACCGTCGTTCCGATACCCGGCACGACGGTGGCAACGTTCTTTGCATGATCGACGTCACCTTGGGCCACGGCAGCTAGCACGCGTCCGTTCTCTTCTTGGAGGGTTAGGAGCGAGAGATACCCCGGGCGCTGCTTTCCGTATGTAGAGGAGAAGCCTACCTGCGTTCCGTCTTTAACGTTAGGATCAATAGGACCCCAACCTATAACTGTTTCTTCAATTTTTTTGTAGGCGTCCAATCGAGCCTTAACCTTCGTTAGACGTTCTTCTAAATCCGCCTTGAGAGCTGTATTATCTCCTGCATTTGCTATGTCTCGCTCGAGTTTAGCTTTCTCCGTCTCTGCCGCTTGTTTGAGCTTTGGTAGCCTACGGCGATTCGCGCGGTCTCGCGCCCATGCCTCAACACCGTCCGCATTACCGATAAGGTCAGGGTAGTTATCACAAAGAAATTTCTTTTGTTCGTCAGACTGCTGAGACCAGTAATCCGCACGTTGTTGTGGCGTCATCTTCGGAAAAGCAGCTTCCTCGGCTTTTGATAAAGCATGAGTCCCCCGCGCTCGATATGCCGGAGCCGTCCGCGCAGTCCCGACATTCGTCAAAAGCGCACGGAAGTCATTATCAACCTGCTCTGCCGCCCGAATTGCATTACGGACCATAGATTGGACCTCAGACTCGAGCTTGTGCCTCACCGAGAAGTCATGGCCGAAGGTGCACGTGACTGTTCCACTGTCGCTGATAGTACAGTGCCTCGCAGAAGCGCTTGACAGTGCATTCGCAACTAATGACTCAACTTGCTGCACCCGACTAGTTGCCTGCGTAATCGCAATGTGTACATGACGCAACTCTTCTGCAAGGTTGCTCAACTCTTTATGTGCTGTACTCATCGCATTACGCAGTGCATCTGCGGTTTGCCCCTCGCCCTGAAAACTGGTGCGACGCGCCTGGAGTGTTGCGATCTGCTGATCAATTGTCTGCTTCTTCGAACTCACAGTGTCGACATAACTCGAGAGAGTCGCAGCTTTCCAGAGTTGAATTTCTGACCACGTAGGCATTTCGTCTCTTCTCCTCAAACCTCAGGCGACCGCAAGAACTTGGGCGGTTCGATGACTTGAACTACCACTGACAACCATGCTTCGACTATTCCCCACTGCCTGGGTGTTCTGCTGCTCGGTGAGTTGCAAGTTCACTCCTGCAGCCTTCGCTGCGCTGGCAAGTTCGTAGAGAGCTTTCGAATGGGTAATAAGCAGAGATTGAAAACGCGATTCAGCGGATGAAGCTGCCGCGACTGATCGGGAAGCACCCGGCATCGCAGATTGAACAACCTCCGAAAAATCATTAATCTGTGCCGACTGAAGCTCAGACGCCACATTACTGAGATCCTGTGACGCCGAGTCATACTCCGCTGAAACGCAATTAATTACAGCCATCGCGCAACCTCCCATAACAAACAGCACTAGTAAAAAACCAGTCAGCCTTGACTGAAAATATTGAATTCATTTATGTATCGACTGGATTCTCTTTACCAGCACAACACATTTGTTGCACCGATCACACTAGCATTGCTGAACAGATGGTTCAACATTGCCAAGGATTTTGATCACTCTTCCGGGATGTCGATATCGACGCGCCCCGTGATGAAATCACGCGGGTTCTCCGTCGTCCCATCCGAGGGACGCAAACCCGTCTGATAGCGCATCAAGGTCACTTTCCCCTCATGAACAGTCACATACAAGAAGCCCCCATTGACCGGGTCACTCCACGACAGCTGACGAACGCCGCCCTTGTCTGACCCCAACTCATAATCAGAGTAGGTTTCAGACAAGACCTCGCGCCCGATCCTCTCAACCTCAGGAACGGGAACGTATGGACCAGCAACGTCCTGCCCAACAAGCTCCCACGCTGGCTGCTCGTGGCCTGACGATTGGTCAGTTTCCTTATTGATCGCCGACCCAAAACTGCGCGCTTCCCACACACCTCCGCCACCGGCCTCGGCAAGGCGACGACGGAACTCAAGAATCTTCGGTTCCTCATCACGCTGAAACGCCTGAATGGACTGACGCTGCTCCAGGGGGAGGCTTCCATCCCAATAGACCATGCTTGTTGCCTTTCCGCTCTCTGATGATGACGCCGATTGCGTAGCCGTACTCTGGGGACCCTTAAGGAAGGGCGAACATGCAGCTAGGGCCAGGACACATGCCGCTCCCAACACAGGCCGCCACAACGCGCGCATCAGCGCTTCACCCCCGCAGCGACGCGACCGATATCCTGTAGCGTTTCAGTGCCATCTTCCAAATAGATGCTGTGGTTATCAAAGTTGAAATTAAACGGCTTACTTGCGGGGGCGTCCTTGTTGTATTTCGGCGAGCCTGTCGCATCGTCCGAGAGGTGAGTAAACCCTGAATCAGAGTCCATGGGATTCTTGCCCAAGCTACCGACGATTCCACCTCTGATTGCCCCCATACCTTGGACACTATCGCCCTTCGGGACCCCCGAGACCCACAGATGATTTTGATCAACGTGGTAGTTTTTCGCATCGTAGGTCCCCATACCAGGCGAGCCACACAGCACCAGATCATCGATCACGCCATACTTGACCTTTGTTGCTGCCATGCCAGAGGTACTCGAGCCATAAGAATGCCCGACGAGGGTCATGTGTGCATCGCCCGCACCATAGTCACGCGATGCCTGCATACCGTTCATGAAACCAGCCAAACGGTCCGAACCCGACTGCGCAAGGAAGGGGGAAATGATCCCCGGAATATTCTGAGGCTGCTTCCAATCAGCCTTACCCGGGGCGTCATAGCCCAGCCAGGCAACAGTCGCGACATCACGCGCAGACAGGTTCCCCTGAGCCATCGCAGCGCTACGGAGGTTTTTGGTTTGTCGCATGTAGTCACCCATGCTGCCTTCGACTGTCGTGCCGATACCGGGGACAAAAGTCGCCACGTTCTTCGCATGATCAACGTCGCCTTGACCCATCGCGGCCTTGACTCGCGCACCATCGTTTTGAAGAGTCAGGAGCGATACAGGATCCCCCTTCTTCCCGTGCTGGTAGTCCTCAAGGCTTATGCCCTTGTCGAGCTGTTCTTGCACGGCGTCATAGGCTTTCACTGCCTTCTCTGCCTTATCCAGCTCACTCAGATAGTACGCACGGGTATTGCTATCAATCCACGGGCTTTTCAGGAGCTCCGTGTACGTGGAGACATTGTCCTTTGCTTCCTGCTTCAGTTTCGGGAGACGATTTCTGTTCGCTCGGTCCCGTGCCCAGCCCTCAACGCCGTCAGCGTTACCGATCAGATCCGGGTACTTGTCACACAGATGCTGCTTCTGCGCCTCAGATTGCTGCGACCAATACTTCGCGCGCTCCTCCGGCGTCATCTTCTTGAACTTCTTCTGTTCAGCATCCGAGAGATCATGCGTCTGCGTCGAAGTCGATTTCGCGGTACTCCCCGGCGTCCCGACGGTTTGAAGACGAGCGTTCAACGTCGTGTCGGCAGTATTGGCCAAGTCGACCGCCTGACCCACCAATCGATTAACCGAAAATTCGATGCTCTGCCGCGTGTACTGGCTCATCGAGTTCCCAGGAGAAGTACATGTCGCTATTCCCGCCGCGGAAATCGTGCAGTGCGTCGAGGACGCCTGTTGCAGCGCCACCTTCACCGCGTTCTCGACCTGGGAAACATCACCCATTGCAACTTTGACGGCCTCTTGGATTTCTAGAAGGTCATCGGCAAGCGTCGTCAGTTCCTTGTGAGCAACGCCCATCTTCGCACGCAGCGCATCTGCAGTCGCTCCCTCGCCCTTAAAGGAAGTCATACGTGCCTGAAGAGCATCAGCCTGCTTCACGACAGTATCTCGCCTTGCGCCAACCGTCCCCGCATAGGTGGACAAACCGGCTGAACTCCAGGTCTGAATCTGGCCCCACGTTAACGACATTGTTAGTCCTTCACTACGCCTGAATTACGCCATGACGGGAGTCTTGGGTGGTGTGGGGAGCGAAACGAAGCCGTCCCCCTCCGGATAGTCGGTTGGACTCGGCGCATAGGGAGGCATCCCCTGGCCTGGCCGGTAGACGGGCGTATCCACCTGCGCCCCTCCGGTAGTCGTCGGCAGCGTCGGCATGGCGTATCCCGAGCGCAGAGGACCGCGGGCTGGGCCATTGAGCGCGGTTGCCTTTTGCGCCGCCACTGACGAGGCCGCAGAGCCCACATTCGCACCGCCAGGCACCGCCTGCCCCTGACTATTGACAGCCGCCGTATTCTGCGCTTCGGTCAGATCGAGATTCACTCCAGCGCTGCGCGCAGCGCTGGCTAGTTCGCTTAGGGCCGTGGAATGAGTCTGGAGGAGAGACGTGTAGCGAGCTTCCACGGTGCCCGCTGTCGAAATCGACTGAGCGCCATTCATCGATTCTTGGACAGTCTCGGATAGGTCGTCGATCTTTGCACCCTGTAGCTCAGCCGAGACCTGCGACAGAGTGACCGCTGTTGATCCGTATTCCCCGGCGACAACGTTGATGACGGTCATCGTGAACCCTTCGAAGAAGGAAGCGAATAGAACGATCAGTCCACTTCGACTGATCAAGTTGTTGAGTGTATGACTGTGGGTGAGCATGTGAAATGCTCACCCACAGTCATATGCATGCTTCTTATGCGCAATGCGTCGAAGAAGATTCAGCGACCAATTCCGAGGCTGTTGAAGGTCGCTTCACCCTGCTGGTCAGTCGTAACGTAGTTGCCAGCGAGCTGATCCACCAAGCGCGCAAAGGCCTCGAGAGCCGCCTGCATCTGGTTCATGCCTTCGTTCCACTGACCCTGCTTCTGGGTGTAGGACTCCTTAGCAGCACCTTCCCAAGTGGCGCTACGAGCCGCAACATCCCTGTCGAACTCTCCGAGTCGGTTGAGCAGATCGGCTGCCTGCGAACGCATTTCAGCCGACACCTGCTGGAGCACCTGAGGGCTTACGCGAAAATCTCCACCGTTCATTTCCTCATCCAATCTCTCTATTAGTTCAACATGGCGGCACCGGCGCGGTTAACAGCAGCCTGTGCCTCCATTTCGTTCTGAGTGACCTTGCCACCGACGGAGGCAAGCGCACTATCAAAGTCAGTCAGAGCCTGAGTGGCCTTAGCCGAGCCAGCATCCCACTGTTCCATGACCGAGTTGAATGCCTGCGAAGCGCCACCCTGCCATCCACCGGTAGCGGTAGCGACCTCGGCCTTCACCTTTGCGTTCAGCGTCTGCAGATGGGTCTGCAGGTTACGGACTGCCGTGCGAATTGCGTTATAGCTCTCTTGTTCGGCAGAAATATTTGCACCGCTCACAGTTCACCCTCCTAATTGTTGTTCGGGTTTCCCCGAAGTTCTCTATGCGATTGAGACCCTGTAACGGAGGGCACAATCTCGATGTCGGGTATTACATTATCGAAGCGATCTGGGAATGCAAATACAGGTTTCATGAAACCAGCTAGGCTTAAGACAGCACTATTGAGCAAAGGAACCTCATGGCAAGCACTACCGCATCCAGGCCTCCAGCCCTTATGCCCGTTAGCATTCGCATGGGTGAGAACACCGTCGACATGTCGGTGCCGACCAACGTTGCACTGGCAGAATTTGCCCCAAATATTGTGTCGCAAATCACACAATTATCTGCGAGTTCTGCCTCTCAGGGCTACCGAATTACGAATTCTCAGGGCAAGGTCCTCGACCAAAGCCAGACTCTGATCAATCAGGGAGTCCAAGCAGGATCCGTTCTGATTCTGTCGAAAATTGGCGACAGCACACAGGATTTGCGCTATGACGACCTGGTGGAAGCAGTGGGAACCGCGGTCGAGAACGATCAGGCTCCGTGGAATTCTGACAATTCGGTCGATCTTAGCACACATGCTTCAGCGCTTTTAGTCCTCACAGCAGCCGTCCTCATCTTCACAGGCGGCCGCGGAAGCACCATGGGACTCATCGTCGGATTATCCGGCGCAGTCCTCGCTTCCCTCGCCTGCGCGGTCATCGCACGCAACTCATCGCGCCTCGCACCCCTATCTCTTGCCCACTCAATTCCGATCCTCGCGGGCGCAGCTGTCATGAGCGCAATTCCCGGCTCTTGGTCAGGTCTTCCCCTTGCAGGCTTTGGAATTGCAGCGATGCTGAGCGCCTCGGTACTCCTTGTCGTCCTCCCGAAAGCTCTGCGCGGATCCGTCACGGCACCGCTCACCTACGGTTTCTCGGCCACAGCAATTGGCCTATTGACTGGCTTCGCACACCTTTCCACGCAACGCGCAGCAAGTGCGGTCTATACCTTATTAATAGTGCTTATTTTGATCGCACCCTGGTTTGCCATGGCCAGAATTCCTGTGCGCGTGACAGGAATCCAAGAAACTATCGATCCCTACGAGGTCGTCCACAAGGTTCACGAGGGTTATATTCTGACCGTTTCCCTCAAAACTGGTGCTTCACTGGGAAGCCTGATCTGCATCCCACTCCTCCTCGATACGCGCTACTCGCTGCTTCTCCTGATCTGTGCGGGCGTTGCGCTCTTGCTCTCAACGCGCTCACTGCGCTCACGCACCGAAGTTCTTATCGGTGCACTGCTGGGAATCATCCTGATTCTCAGCGGCGCAATCGGAAGCGCAGTCTTGATGCCTCAGGCGCTCATTCCCGTCGTTTTGCTTCTCTTCGTCGCAACCGGCTTGGTCCTGGCACTGACCGTTATTGATCCCAAGATGCGCCCGTGGGTCACTCGAATCGCTGATGCCCTTTCTCTTGTCAGCATGCTTGCACTGGTGCCGATCGCAACTTTGGTGTGGGGAGTGCTCTAATGCCATCTAATAAGGACATCCTCGAAGCCCAGCGATTCAACCGCCGCAGACTGGTCACCGCCTTCACTTCGGGCACTCCGGGAGGCAAGGAACTCGAATCAAAATCGACCACTCGCCCGCTCATCGTTGGAGCATCCATAGCCGCTGTTGTCGTCTTGATCGCAGTGGCAATTGGACGCTTCTTGCCGACATTGCCATCAGGCTGGGAAAACTCACACCTGATCATCACCAAGGGCGAAGGCGCACGCTACTACTCCATCGAGGGAACCCTGCGCCCGATTTCCAATGTCACTTCCGCGAAGCTTCTCAGTGAGAACGGCAAGATGGTGACCTCGTCGGTCGCGACCTCCTCACTTGAAGGTATTCCGCGCGGGAGCGCAATCGGACTGAGCGACGTCCCCGACGATATCCCTGCAGCCTCCCAGCTTCATTCCTACGAGTGGACGTCCTGCGCCTCGTCCTCAGGTATGAAAACTTGGGTCGCTGGTAACCCCGATGGGCTCCAAAACGCCAACACCGCACTGGTATCAAACGAAGGCCGGCTCTACCTGGTCTCGGGCGGCGTCCGCTACCCCATCGATCCTGCGCGGTCTCAAGCCATTATTAACGTCCTGGACCTGTCGGGGCGTAACGTCACCCCGGTCAGTGCAAGCTGGCTCAGTTTGTTCACCGAAGGGTCAACATTGGCCCCGCTCAACATCCCCAACTTGGGCCGCCCCGTATCGGGAATGTCATCACGAATCACGGCCGCACAGGTCGGAACACTGATCGAAGTTGATGAATCAGGCACGCCCAGGCGCTACGTCATCACCGGCGACGGAACGATCACCCCGCTCACGGACTTTTCCTACAAGCTCTACCAGGCATCGTGGGCAGATCGCGGAAGCCCGCAAAACCTCATGATCGACCTCTCAGAGCTCGCATCGCTGACCGTGTCCACTCAGGGAATCATTCCCGCCGACTGGCCCACCCAAGTTGGCGAAGTCCTCGGCGGCGATGAGCTGCCCTGCGCGCAGTTGACCATCAACCATTCCCAGGCCTCGACGAAGCTCATGTCCCTCTCGACCACCCAAATGGCCCAACTTAAGCCGCGCGATATCAACGTTCGCGGTGGTTCCGGCGCCCTGGTTCGAGCCTCATCTGGCGGCGCAGCAGGACCGGTCATCTTCGTCTCCGACCTCGGCAAGGCACACGGGCTGGGATCAAACCCGGCAGATTCGCTAGCGCGACTCGGGCTGCCCGAAAACGCGGTCTCTCCCCTACCCGCAGCGTGGCTCGCACTGATCCCCGAAGGGCAAGAACTCACCTCGAGTGCCGCATGGGAAACGGTGGGTGCTCAGTGACACGCGTCAAAAAGGCTCTCCTCGGGTCCTGCGCTGTGCTTGCCCTCTTTGCAGGCGCAGCAATCCCCGCTGCCAACGCTGACACGCCGACACCGGAAAGCACTCAGAGTGCCTCCGAAAACGAGCACTCACAGCCCAAGGCAGGAAACGGGCCCTCGAAGGCGCCGGAAGAACCCTGCCAAATCGGCGTCGACAAGTGGCTCGCCCAAGCTCCCTCCGCGTATTCCTTCCTCGGAATGAAAGAGGCACTAGAGCTTTCCCGCGGAAACGTTCGCGTTGCACTGGTTGATTCCGGAGTCGCCGCGGGCAACGCACACTTCAAAGATGCGGTAGAACCCGGCGTCGACCTCGTCGAATCCGGCGACGGACGAAAGGACTCCTTCGGGCACGGGACGGCGATCGCAGGACAAATTGCCGCTCGAGAAGTCTCAGGTTCGGGCGTCGTCGGTTTCGCTCCACAATCCACCATCGTCCCCGTTCGCGTCTACGCCGACTCCAGCGACGACGCCAAGCGCGCGGGCAAGGGACCGACAGCCGCACGAACAGCCGACGGTATTCGTTGGGCTGCAGACCAGGGAATTCGCGTGATCGTTGTCCCGCAATCCTTGACCTCTGACGATGTTGCCCTGCGCACAGCAACCCAATACGCGCACTCCAAGGGAGCGCTGGTTGTCGCTTCGGCTGGAAACGTCGAACAGAATGCGAACTCGGGTTCGCAAGACACAGCGGTCCGTTTCCCCGCGGGATACCCCGAGGCCCTGTCCGTGACCGCCGTTGATGCGCAAGGTAACCCCAGTCAGTCTGTCGTCCACGGAACGCACGTTGAAATCGCAGCTCCCGGTGCGCAGATCGCAACCACTTTCTTCGCCAACGGCGACTGTATGTTCGCCACCCAAGGCGCGTCGACCTCGTACGCAACGGGATACATGGGCGCAATCGCGGCACTGATCGCAGCGCGCTATCCCGATGAAACACCAGACCAGTGGAAGTACCGGCTCCTCGCAACCGCTTTGCGCAGCTCGCCTTCGCAGCGCACCGCCGAGGAAGGGTGGGGAATCGTCGCGCCCTTCAATGCGCTCAATTTTGTCAACGACGGGACCATGCCCGGCCCCCAAAACCCGATCTACCCGCCGATCCAAAAAACCGCGAACCCGGTCATAGTTAAACCGGATCTCCCCGTTGATACGACGACTCCGCGCAGGCTGTGGGCACTCGGAATTTCCGGTGCGGGACTGACAATTGTCATTGCAGTCCTGCTGATCCGCCGGCTCCGCGCGAAAGACGAGTAGGGTACGCGACGGGTCGGGAGCGCCGCGAGCGGTCGGAATGCGCAAAAGACGAGTAGGGCGGCCAGGCGGTCCGCTCTTCGCGGAGGCCCCGCTCTCCCGACGTCCCCCGGTCGTTCTCCCGCCGCCTAGTGAGCGCTAGATTTCGTGCTTGACGGAGCCGGTTGAGCGCTCTTTTGTGCGCTTTGGCTCGGAGTGGGCTGCTCGATCAGCTGCCCATTGTCCCCGATCTTCACGCAAGCCTTCGTCGGCTGTGAAGAACGGCCATTTTCAGCCACCGAGACAACCTCGATGCACACGTCACCGGGAACAGTCTTCACGGAAACCGCATTCTGACGAGTATCCGCGACAACATCATCTTGGCCGGGCTTACTCACCGTGTACACGTAGCGCCTGCGGCCAGCCGATGAGGAAGCAGCCGCGGGATCCGTCCAACTCCACTGAATGTTGTCCCCATTCACGCGGGCAACGAGCTGCTCGACCGCCGGCGGAGGAACCGAAACAGGGTCTTCTCCTTGAGCGCTTGTCGTTACGTTTGCGGAGGGAGTCGGGGTCGTATCGCCGACACCGACGATCTTCCCGCCACCCGTGAGCATTGCGACAATAACCGCGCCTAAAACAACCATTCCCAAGACGACAAGCGCAACGATCGCGATGATTCTCTTCGGACCCGAAGATCGACCATCTGGCAGATATCCCAAGGGGTGCGAGGTATCGAAAGTGTTCTCGGTCGTGTGCCCTGGAGCTCGCCACGAGTCCGGCGCAGGCGCATAGCCCGCCCCAAACGCCTCGCTCGCCCCTCCCCCAGGTGCAGGCACCTGGCCCATCTGCGGATCGACTGCGGAAGGATCCCCAAGTTCGGTGCCGCCAGCTTGCGTTGACGCCGCACCTGAAGCACCCTCCTGAGCTGCGTTGATCCCCGAGGCCGTGGCCGGGCTAGCAGAAACATCACCGCCGGACCCGCCCCCGCTAGGCGCGGGGGAAGTAAAGGAATAATCGGGAGCCGAGGAGGGGCGAAGATCCACAGAAGACGGACGCAGGCGCGTACGCTCCGCATCAATCGATGGCATCGCACGAAGACGCGTTGCCTCGTCTTGAGCGGCTCCCCCGGAAAATTGATCCGACTGGTCCGCATTCCATGATGCAGAAGAGTCCGCCGAAGACCCCGATGCAGACTGCCCACCAAAACTGGAGAGCGCATTTCCGTCGCGCAGCTCCATCTTCGTCACAGGACGCCCCATGAGCGTCTGGATTTCCTGGAGCTGACGGCCTAACTCGGCGGCAGA
Source organism: Actinomyces sp. S6-Spd3 (assembly GCF_000758755.1). Classification (GTDB taxonomy): domain Bacteria; phylum Actinomycetota; class Actinomycetes; order Actinomycetales; family Actinomycetaceae; genus Pauljensenia. The sequence goes on from NZ_JRMV01000196.1 coordinate 33,856, forward strand.
AGAGGTTCGCTTTCGCGGATCCAATTGCATCGCGTGGCGCAGGACCCTCTCGAGTTCCTTCGGGGCATCGGGGCGCGAAAGACCACGAATTCGTCCCTCGTACACGCGGGCGGCAACAGAAGCTGCGCTATTGTCGCCAACCGGGTCCTCGAAAGGACTACGACCACTGAGGAAAGTCCACAGCGTCGTTGCCAGCGCCCACACGTCCTGGGTCGGATGCGCATGAGTCGAACGATTGTGCTGTTCCGGAGGTGCCCAAAGAACAGAAAAGCCATCCAAGCTTCCCTTCTCCAGAGCACCGATGCGAGCAGCAACACCAAAGTCGCCCAGCACCGGGTAGGAGTAGGAATCGAACATGACGTTCGCGGGCTTGATATCGCGATGAACGTAGCCATTGCGGTGCAGCATTTCGACACCGCCACACAGCCTGATCACGACGTCAAGCGCGCGATCCACAGCCAAAGGCATTCGGCGCACCTGCTCGGCCACATTCGCTACCGGGCAAAACTCCATCTCCAGGTAGGGGCGACCATCCGGAGAGGTTCCAATGGAATACAACTCCACCACGGCGGGATGGCCGGCGATGGAGGTCATCACATCGGCCTCGTGGCGAATCTGCGCATACTCCACCTGATCGCCCACCGAGCGCGCAACCTTCACGGCAACTTCACGCGCAGGCTGTTCTTGGCGATACAGGTGCACGTCCGCGAAACCACCCGAACCAAGCGAACGCAGCCACGTGTGACCGGGCAGTTCGGGAGGAGGAAGGCGACGTGCTGGAACCGAAGGCGTCATGACTGGTGTCCTCTAAAAGGATGGCGGAGGCGTCGACGAAGCACCCCAAGCGGAGATGCCCCATGCTTTTGGCGGTAGCGTGCGCTCAAAGAGGTCACAGACAGGGCGCGACGAATTCTGGTCCAACGCGACGCATTCGATTTCAGCTCGCTGCTAAGTTCGTCAACGATTTGCCACGATTCATCGGCCTGCTGTGCGAGGGCCTCGTCGCCGGAGAAGTCCGCGGTATCGGCCGCACGCGCAACACGTACTGGCCTGGGCAATTCCTCACCAAACTGGTACCACTGCGCGTTCGACATCGATCCAGGCTTCGCGGCACTCGCCGGCCACAAAGGCGAAGACGTGAGCATCCACGCGGCTTCCTGGCGAGTCATATCCGTGGGAACGACAACGCCCGCATCGCGCGCAAGATCAACGACCTCATCCCACGAACCCGTAAGCGCACGCGAAGGTACAGCCCCTCGACGCTTCTTACGGCGGCGACTCTTCGCCACAAGAATGGCAAGCAGCGGAACCGTCAGCAAGGCAAGGACACCGCTACCGGTTGCAATAACTCCCCACGGGATCTTCAAACGAGAATCATCATTCGAATCCGAACCACGGTCCGACGTCGAAGGCGGAAGATCTGCCGGTTCCTCGGGAGGCTCCGGGGGTTGGAGCACCTGGGGACGCGGGACCGAGCGAGGACGGGTTTCCTCTGTAATCGGCTTCTGATCCCTGGGCGGAGTCGGGTCAAAAATCGCCCAGCCAACACCCTGGAATTCAACCTCAACCCACGCATGCACATCCGAACCGCGCAGGTCAATGTCTCCACCCTTCGAGTCATTCGGGTAGGCGCCCATGACAACGCGAGCGTTCATGCCCAGGCTGTGCAGCATGAGGGCCATGAGCACGGAGTACTGCTCATCGTCACCGATCATCTGCTCGCTCTCGAGCATGCGAGTCAAACGGTCCGCGCGGCTACCCGGGCGGGACTTGGGATCATCGGCGTTCTCGTAGAAGCCCTTTTCCTTCAGGTGACGTTCGATCGCGCGAGCTTTAGCGAGGTCTCCCTGCTCGGCAGCAGACTTCTGGGTTGCGAACTCACGAATTTCATCCGGGACACTGGTGTCTCCACCGGTATAGGGCACGGCGTGAGTTCCGGAAAGCTGGCCGTCAGACCAGATCGGAACGATCATCGACTCCGTGGAGTACTCCATGTTCCCGCCCTGGACATTCTTCGTGGTCGACAGCGCGGCATTAGCCCACGCATCGTAGTAAAGACCGTCCTGAAGAGTCGTCGCTTGCGCGGTTGCTTGAGTACCCGAGGCCGATGTGTCCTGGTTGAAGACGATAGTCGAGGGGGTTCCCACGATGGGGACCCACGGCCCCAAAAGCTGCGAGGTCTTCAAGGACATCTGGGCGCTTGAGCTACCCTCGACAGGCTTGTGCTGGGGCAAAGTCGATCCCACGTGGATATAGCCGTTTGACGGTCCCCTACCCGGAGACAACATGGTCATCGTGGTGCCGTCATAGCTATCCATGACACCGATACGCACGCGCGCACCCTCGGGCAAACCATCCACGTGAATCAATGTGTCTTCTTTGAGGTCCACGTTGTAGTGGCGGAAAGCAGACAGAGGCGAAGGATATTGGCGAGCATCCAATGGGGGTTGAACGACATCACGCAGAACGATGCGCGAGTACCACGGGCCGTAAAGGTTCGTCAGTGGAACAGCTGCGCCCGCAACCAGGGCAATAACCAAGAGCCCGCCCGCAATTTGGCGTCCCACATGGATCGTGCCCTGCGACCCTCCCCGAGTTGTTTCACCCAGGGTCGTTGCCGCATCGGCATCGATCGCTCCTCCGACGCGAACGTCTAAACCGGCCTCGAGGCGACGATACTGTCCTGCCCAGGCGCACCATCCCAAGGCCAGCGCCCACCACACGGCGACCAGGTAGATATTCGGGAAAGTTCCACCTTTACCCCACGCGATGCCGACAATACCCATGACCGCAACGGGAATAACCGCCGCGATGGCGCGCCCTGACCGCAAAACAAGGAGAGCTGCGATGAAGGAACAGAGGAGTCCCGTCAGCCACGGAACCATCGTGGGACCGATGTACGCCGAGGCCGGAGGGGTAACAGTTAACAGGTCTTTCCACGAATACACGACCTGCAAAACCAAGAGCTGCAGAGTCCGAGCAGTCGGAAGGCCATAGAAAGTCGTCGAGGGATAAGCAGCCACTCCGCCAACAAGGAAGTGGGTCGCGATGAGCCCCGCAATCGAAGAGATCGTATCCCAACGCCAGAAGGACGAGACCCACCCAACGAAAAGTCCCGCAGCAACGCCAGCGCCGGCGGCACGCAAGCCAGCCCACGAACCGAATACGGCCTCGTGAATCCAGATTGTTGGAAGGAAAAGCGCAACCAGGCCGATGAGGAACCAGGCGGGCAAACCTGCGCGCGATACTTGGAAGCCCGCGCGCGCATCAAGATGAAGGCCTTGTGTCGATGTTGTCATCAGGACAGACCCCCCGCTGCTACCAGTCGAGGCAGATCCTCAAGCGTAGGACAATCCGCCAAGGTTCCATGACTCAAACGACGCATCTTCGGGTGTCCCGGGCGAACTCGGACAACCGCACTGCGCACGTCGATAGGAATCGCGTTGAGCAACTGCGACGCCTGATTGTCATCGACAGTCGGGGCGACAACGACGGTGACGACGGAAAGACCCGGGCGCTTCGCGATGGCCTCGCGCAGGCGAGCCATCAGGTCTTCCTCACCGGAATCCTGAATCGCACACAGGGCATCCAACATGCGAGTTGCGGCAGTCGTCGTCACCCAATCGGTGACAGTCGACAGTGACACATTTCGAGAAGCAGCCATATCTGCAACCGCAAGCGAAGCCGCAACCGACACCGCATTTTCAAAGGAATCTCGATCGCTCCACTGTCCAAGACGAGTATCCAAAATGATCAGGTGGTGAGAACGACGCGTTTCCTCGAATTGGCGAACAACCAAGCGGCCCGTATGTGCGCTCATCGGCCAGTGCACATTACGCCGGTCATCACCGGGAACGTAATCGCGCAAGGCATGGAAAGACACATCCGACGAGGATAGTTTCGCGGTTGTCACGCCTTCGACGTCCGCGTGAATACCTGTGGCATCGAAAGGAATGCGGATCGTCTTGGGGTGAACGTACAAAATCACAGGCTTAGACCAGGTGCCGATACGACGAATCAAACCCAAGGGATCGGCTCGAAGCGCGCGAGCGGGACCGACGGTGACAACGCCACGGCGGTGAGTAACGACCGAGAAAACCTCACTCCATACCTCACGACCACCCAAAGGCGGGACCAAGAACTGCAAAGCCGAGGACGCAATAGGAAGCTCGATCAAGCCGCTGCGCGCACGCCGATCCGAGGTGTTTTCTGCGGTAATTTCGCCGACGGCCGTCTGCCCGGCAACAATGCGCTGACGCGGGAGACGAATCGAGACCTTGTGAGGGGAAGGAACAATCACCCAGATGATGGCAATAAGGAGAGCACCCGCACCTGCGCAGGCGATGAAGAATGCTTCGACCCAACCCCACAGGTATGAGACAAGTGCAGCAAGGAGTACCGAGGCACCAACAGCCCAACCGACAGAAGTCACCGAGCGCGCGCCGTGGCGCAAGTACTTCATGCCTGGAGCCGAGGCAACGGAGTGCGCAAAACGCGCGATGCCCTGGCGGAGCCCGCTCAGAGATTCACGCAGATTTGCGCGCGCCGAGGCCAAGGATGAGCGCTTCTCAGCACGCTTACCAGAAGAGTGCTTACCCACGATCACCCACCTTTACTCGATACTGCAACGATGCGCGCATTGTCAGGCGCTCACCGCCGGGGCGGGAACCGAGGACAGTGCGCGAGCAATCACGCCCTGCGCGGTCGCTCCCGAGAAGGCTGCATCCGGGTCGACAACAATGCGGTGTGCCCACACGGGTGCAGCGAGCGCCTTGATGTCATCGGGGAGGACAAAGTGGCGGCCCTGAGCAGCGGCCCACACGCGCGCGCACCGGACCATGCCGATGGCGCCACGGGTCGACACACCCAAGGTTGCGCTGTCATCTTCGCGCGTGGCCTCGGCAAGGGCAGCAACGTACTCGAGCACGGCGCGCTCGGTGTAGGTCTGCGCGGCCAAATCCGCCAGGCGCACAACCTGGCCACTATCCAGCAGAGGCTTGAGGCGCTTGGAGCGGTCCGGGGCCGCCGAACCGTCGAGGATTTCCGCCATGGCTGCACGCGAGGGGTAGCCAACCGAGGCCTTCATCAAGAAACGGTCAAGCTGAGCTTCGGGGAGCGGGTACGTTCCCGCCTGCTCCACAGGGTTTTGCGTTGCAATCACCATGAAAGGGCGAGGCGCAGCGTGAGTCACGCCATCGACCGTGACCTGCGCTTCTTCCATGACTTCCAGGAGAGCGGACTGAGTCTTGGGCGAGGCGCGGTTGATTTCGTCAGCCAAGACGATGGAAGCGAAAATCGGGCCCGAGCGGAAATGCCACTCGTTGTTCTTCTGGTCGTAGACATTCACGCCGGTGATGTCACTGGGGAGCATGTCGGGCGTGAACTGAATACGCGAATGAGTACCCGCAATGGTCGCAGCAATCGCGCGAGCAAGAGCGGTCTTTCCTGTACCCGGCGCATCTTCCAGAAGGAGGTGTCCCCCGGCGAACATGGTTGTCAGTGCCAGGCGGATCACCGGTTCTTTATCCAGAAGCGCCTGAGAAATACCGCCGACGAGGCCAGCGAAGGTTTCTGCGAAACGCTGGGCATCTTGCGTGCTAAGCGCCATGGGAGGGACTCCATTCATCTTTCAGTGTCGAGTGATGTGCATATTGATTGTGGGTGGCGGGACTCGGTGCCCCGCGCGGGGCGGAGGGAGGTGGCGTCACGGCTTATCCCCCCAAGGAACAGGTGATTCGACTGATCAAGATCCCGAGATTTCCGACGTTAGCTTTGCTCAAACGAACACCGGTTTCGAAGGACGAACCCGCACCGCCTCGAGGCGTGAAGGTCGCGTAGCTTTGCGAGAAGTCATCCCACATCGAGCACTTCATGGGGAGAGCATCGGCGGCCCACGTGGAAGGCAGAGTTAGGCTAACCATCTGGCACTGAGCGACTTCTGCACCTCGAGCATTTCTTTCAGTACATTGCGTCGCAGTTGCGGTAAATGCACCTGGAACGTTGATCTTGACCGTATCCTTGTTGGTTCCCGAGAGCGTGCCCCACGTGGTTCCCAAGGAATTACGTGACCCGATTCCGACTTCGATGACCTGGCCGGGGTTCACAGAGACGGTCTTGCTTCCCTGAAGAACCTTGCCCATGGAGGCCTCAGACTCAGCGCCATTTGTCCTCTGCCAGAAGACAACCTCATCGGGGGCCAAGTAGCCTCCGGGCGGGGTCGCATCCCAGTTGACGATGACAGAGCTTCCAGTCATGGTGACCGTGAAGGACGGAGCTGTGGGCTTCGAGTTCGCCTTCACCGTGACGGGAACAGCGTTACCCGGCACATCCTGGCCATTCACATTTCCGACCTGGCGGATGAAAATCTGGATATCACCATCGGCTCCGACGTTGATGGTTTCGCCGCTGGTCACAGAATTCCACTGCCCATTTCCGCCAGAGCTTCGCGACCACTCCAAGTGCAGGTTGCGGTTATTGAAGCCCTGACCGGGTACGACAGCTAGGCCGTTCACCTTGGTCATTCCGTGCTCGCCCGTTGCGGTCGAGGAGAAGGACGACACATTCGGGTTCAGAGGCGAGGTGTAGACCTGGAACGCAACCTCAGATGAATCCGAGCTTTGATCGCGCCAGTTGTAGGCGCGGATCTTCACACGGTAGTTCTCACCGGTGGCGAGTTCAGCCGTGTACTCGTTCTTATCTCCGCCAACTTCACCAACGGAGCGACCGTTCACCTCGATGGTGTAACGCGTGATTTCCGCACCATTCGCATTGGGGGTCGGCCACGTGAAGCGGACACGTCCGCGGTCACCTGAACCACCAAGGTTCTCGACGCGAATACCATCGGTGCGCTCTGGCGGCCCGAAGGGAACGACCTTCTGCGAGTTCTGTGACGTCGGTGAAGGTTCTTCTGCACCGTTACGCGCCGAGATCGCAACCGAGTAGGTCTGACCGTTTCGCAGACCATCGACTCGGTATTCGGTCACGTTTCCGGGGACCTCAATCTGGCGTGCACCACCGTTCTCGTAGACGTAAAGCGTGTAATTACGGATTGCGGAGCCTTGGTTCGTCGGGGGCCTCCAGCGCACGATAATTGCACCGTTTTCGGCCTCGACGGTCGGAGGAAGCGGCGCTTCAGGACGCATATCAATGAGAACTTCAGCCGAGGCAGCCGAGGGATCGGAGGTACCGACCGCGTTGTGCGCGACAACCGTGAAGGAGTGACGAACACCGTTCTCAAGGCCATTCAACTGACATGAGCCAGACTCGCAGGAATAGCTGCGGCCGGTTGCACGGTCCGTCGCCGTGAATCCTGTAATAGTTGCACCGTTATCTGCTCCCGCCTGGAAGGTGACCAGAGCAGAACCGGGGCCGGTCGCCGTGACCGAGACATTCGTCGGAGCATCGGGACGGTCACGGACAACAAGTCGGACCTTGCCTTCGACGATACGATCCGGATCACCGGTTGCATCCATCAAACGGTACCTGACCGTCATCTGCCCGCGGAATCCAACGGCGGGAGTGATATTCAGGTTCGTGCCTTGGGGGTCAACAGTTCCTTCACCGATCTGGATGGAGGCACCGACAACGCGAATGGGCGTTCCCGGGAAGGGGTTGATCGTGTAGCGAGTCAGATCGACGACTTCGAGGCCGCCCGATCGTGCTGTCTCCAAAAGTGCATCGGAAACCTGGATGAGGGGGCGGGTCGATGCGACAACCGTGATGGGCAGCTGGCCGCTGACCGCACCGGCGCCATCATCAACGCTGACGGTCACCATGCCAACCGGACCCTTGGCACGGTCGACATCGGCGCGCACCAGCAAGGTGTGTCCGTCAAGGCTAATTGCCACGCCCTCGGGGAGGTTCGAAATCTCGTACTTGAAGCCAGCAGGATCCGCACCCTCTGGGTCACGCACCATCTGTGCCAGATCGACTGCGGTGGCTTCTTCACCTGCGGCGACCCGAACTCCGGTCGGAACGAAAGAAACGGGCTGGTTTTGAGTCGCCTCGACCTTCAAGGGAATAGTCAGTGTCGAGGTTAACGCCGAGTCATCCCCTGCCGCTCCATCGGAGACTTCGAAGGAGAAAGATGACTTACCAGACCACTCTGAATTCACATGGAAGTGAACGTGGCGGTCATCGCTCAGGGTCATGCCCTCATCAATGCCGGCGGAGGGACGCAGCGTCGCCGCATTGGTAATGCGCGGGCTGCGACCGTCACGAACAATGACGTAGTCGGCGATATCCAAGGAGACATCTTCACCGGCTCTCACCTTGACGGGAACCTTGGTGGTGTCAATAGCCGGGTGATTGCGTTCCAGTCCGGGGACGGACACAACCGCCGAGGAACTTAAACCATCAGCGTCAGTGATCGTGTAGACGATCAGCATGCGCTCTTCCTTCGGAGTAATCACCAGGTCAGAGCCGGAAACCTCGACTCCTTCGGCCTTCGTCGTGACGCGGAGGTTATTGACATCGCCATCGGGGTCCTCGTCATTAGTCAAGACCGAGACCTTAACAGTTCCACCCTTGGCGGGAAGCTGCGAGGCGGAAACGACGTCATCGCGCGCGATGGGCGGTTGAAGTTGGGCATCACTTGCGACGTTAATGGTCAATGTGCCACGTGAAACACCGCCGCGATTATCCGTGACCTGGTAGGACACCAAGTAGGAGCCGTCCGCGGCAGGAGTCGTCAGGAAGATGGAATTACCGTGAATTTCGGGCTTGAGTTCTTCCGTCGTGGTCTGCAGAGAACCCGGAACGAGCGAAATCGTATCGCCATCGGGATCGATGTCATTGGCAAGCACAGCGACACCAAGCTGCCTATTAGGACGGGTCAGAACCGTGTCTGGTACTGCCGTTGGCGGCTGATTCAAGGTAGCCGGAGGCGCGATACCAACGCGGACTCGCGCCGAGGCCTGCTTGCCCTGACGGTCTTCAACGATGTAGGTGAAGATATCGGTTCCAATGGTATTCGGGGCAGGGGTGTACTCCAGCCAATCGACGCCAAGCTCAACGGTGCCCTTGGTCGGGGATTGCTCGATACCAACAAGAGTCACCGAGTCACCGTCGGGATCGATGCCGTTCAAAGGCACGGAAATTCGCGTTGTTTCACCGCTGACCGCCCATGCAGTCAATGCCTTGGGCTGAGGCTGAGCATTCGTTCCGTTCTTCTCCAGAACCTCGAAAGTAACCGTTGAGGTTGCCATATTTCCGGCGCTATCGCGAACCGTGTAGGCCACGTGCATGACACCGGGGGTGTTGCCGGCCTCAAGGCGGACCAAGTTACCGGTCACGAAAGGCGTGCCCACGGCCTCGTTCGGGGTGTACTGAAGACTCGGGTCAACCTTCAGAGTCAATCCCGAAGGCGAACGGTCGTTGGCAAGCACCGGTACCGAGGCGATATCTCCGACGCGCACGCGAGTGCGGTCAGGCTGGAGCTCGGGCGGGAGTTTCGTATCTTCGGCAGTCGTTGGAACGACGGTCACACGTGCACGAGCTGTATTCGTTCCGTTGGAGACCACGTAGTCAAAGGAGACTGACGAATCCAAACCAGCGGGCGCAGTGATGCGCAAGAGGTGACGGTCAACCAGGGTAACTTCCAGTCCGAGGCCGTCGGGAACCTCGACCTGCTGAACAACCAAGACGCCACCAGCCGGATCGGAATCATTGTTCAGCGGAGCGACAAGGGCGGAACCACCCGCAGGAAGAACTGCCAAGTCGTCCTCGGCTACGGGGACTGCCTGTTCATCAACTTGGACAACATCGACTCGGACCACGCCCAAAGCGGTCGCGGGACCATCACTCACCGTGTAGGTGAACTGGTAAGAGCCAGGGGCCTGTGCGACAAAGTTGACGGTTCCCAGTTCAAGATCCGGCGTGATCTGGCTACCTGCAGGAGCAACAGAAAGTGCAACCAATGAGAGGTTGTCACCGTTGGGATCGGTGTCATTTGCCAAAGGAGAAATCGTCGTGATTTCGCCAGCACGCGCGACATAGAAGTCCGCGTTGGCGACCGGCGGAAGGTTACCGGGATTTTGGACATTGACGGTCAAAGTTCCCGAAGTGGTCGTACGGCCGTCAGAAACTTCCAAAGCGATGGTGTGGATTCCCACAGTGGCGCCCAGGTCACGAATCTGCAAAGTTCCTTCCTCACGGAACTGCAGCTCGATTCCTTCAGGGGCACGCGCGTTCGCCAAGAAGATTGGATCGCCGTCCGGATCCTGCCAATCTGTCAAAACGTTGTATTCAATCTGCGCGCGGTGTCCCAGAGCGATACCCGGATCGCGCAGCTGCTTGGGACCAGAATTCATATCCCACGGGTGGACGGTCACCGTCACCTTCGCGGTATCAACCGCCTGGCCATCTGAGGCCTCGTAGGTGAAGGAGGTACTTCCTGTTTGAGTATCACTAATATCTGTAATCTGCAGCGCTCGGCCACCGCGAGTGCGTGTGACCTTACCAAATTGAGGATCGGTCACTGGTCGAGCAGTTAGAACATCGCCGTCCGCGTCTGAATCATTGTTCAGAACGGGAAGAGTCGTTGTGCGTCCCGGGCGAATACCGAACTCATCATCGACTGCGTCGGGAGGCGTGTTGTGATCTTGTCTCTGGGGATCAGCAATCTGGTCCGTGATCTGAGGAGAATCTTCTTCCTTCTCCTTCTTATCAAGATTCGGGTCCTGCTTATCCCAGTCATCCATCAAGACCATATTGTGTTCGGGTAGCCATACGGATCCCGAAGTAGTGTCATTCAGGACGATTCGAGTGCGGTTTGTTCTAAAGACGATCGTCGTTGCCTTCTTTAAGGAATCAACGATCATCTGATTATTCAGGCTGGGATCCGTGCAGTTACGAACATATGCGCCCGATTTTGCCCATGCCCCATACGCGCATCCCTTATGGAAGACGGGGCGTGCGGGGGTTCCTGAAGCCCCATCACTTGATGCCGGGATCTTCGTGACCGCACCACCCTTGAGGGGGACCGAGATCAGTTCACGATCAGTTGCAAGAAGGACCGAAGAAGAATCCGGGCCGACATCTTGGAGGGTAACGGAAGCACTAATCCCATCATCTGCAAGATTGCGCAGGGAGCCATCGGGAAGAACCAGAACCCTGTTGCGAGTATCCAAGGCGACGGGCTGTTCACCAACAGCGGTCAGCACCAATTCGGCGTTAGCCGACAGCCCCTTGATGTCGGTGGACTTGAGACGGTCAAGCTGCCCCTCGCGAGTCACACTGATTCGTCGTCCAGCACGCGGGGAGATCGCAAAAAGAGTGCCCTTTTGGGAAACAGTTGCAACGCCTTGATCCATGTCGGTGGCAACTGCGCCCTCATCCGTGTAGGCGGTTGATGAAGGGCTGGATACCTGGGAAAGCCAGACCTGTCCCCCCGAGGCATCCATAACTGCCAAGCGCGAGCCGCCCTGAACAACGCGGGCATTTTCGGGCAGAGACGTTGCGGCACCCAGTGACACCTGAGCAACATCAACCGGGGCAACCGAGTGAGCGGTCTTATCGGTAAAGGTCACATCATTGCCGGACTGCCCGATATCGAATTCCGTCGTATTCGCTCGGAAAGCGCCGTCGAGGATTCGGGAATCGTAGTTCAGGTGGCCAACGAGTTTCTTCGAAGAATTCGTCACCCAAATGCCGCCGTCATCGACGTCGACTTCAGCGGTCGTAACGCCCTGGTGAAGAATGGCAAGAGTTGAAACAGTGACAGTGAAAGCCGCAACCAACGCAGCCGGGATCCGGCGTCGGTTCATGCGCTTTCGCTGAACACTATTCTTCTGCTTCATTTACTTCTCACCACTCTTGCACAGGATAGAGGTGTCGATTCTTAAAGTTGACCTCTTTTAGTGTCCCATGCACTGCCCTCATTTGAGGAACTGAAGTTCAATTTCACACAGGTCACTTCGAGCTTTTTCCCGGAATCTCGCGAAAAAATTCGCAGAAATTACATTCATGTACGTATTGAGTGCTGTGGATAAGACGCACACAAACCGGGCGGGGGCCTGCGCAACAATTCTCGCAGACCCCCGCCCGGCCTCGTACAACAAGTCACGGCGAACTCAAGGGGAACCACCCAAGGACGTCCACCGCTTGCGGCCTCACTGGCCGTTGAAGGTGAACTCTCGTTCTTCTCCTTCGCCCTTCACGCCGACAGTGACAACCTGCCCCGGAAGGATGTCCCCGAAGAGAATGCGCTCGGAAAGCGCGTCCTCGATATCGCGCTGAATCGCTCGACGCAGCGGACGAGCGCCCAGAACCGGATCGAAACCGCGGTCGGCAAGCAGCTCGCGCGCCTCGTCGGTGATCTGGAGCTTCATATCCTGAGCCTCCATGCGCTTGGCAAGGTTGGCGATCATCAGATCCACGATCTGCTTGATCTGCTCCTTGTCCAGCGGCGGGAAGACCACGACCTCGTCCACGCGGTTGAGGAACTCGGGACGGAAGTGCTGCTTGAGCTCTTCGTTCACCTTTGCCTTCATACGCGAGTAATCGTGAGTGATGTTCTCGGTGGACTGGAAGCCCGTGAGCACGCCCTTATTAATATCGCGCGTACCAAGGTTGGTGGTCATGATGATCACCGTGTTCTTGAAGTCAACCTTGCGGCCCTGCGAATCGGTCAGGCGGCCTTCTTCCAGAATCTGCAACAGCGAGTTGAAGATATCCGGGTGAGCCTTCTCAACCTCATCGAAGAGGACGACAGAGAAGGGACGACGACGAACCTTTTCGGTGAGCTCGCCACCCTCGTCGTAACCGACGTAGCCGGGAGGAGCACCGAAGAGACGCGAAGAGGTGTGCTTCTCAGAGAACTCGGACATATCGAGCTGGATCAGCGCGTCCTCATCACCGAAGAGGAATTCAGCCAGGGCCTTCGCGAGCTCCGTCTTACCCACGCCGGTCGGGCCGGCGAAGATGAAGGAGCCACCGGGACGCTTCGGGTCCTTCAGGCCGCTTCGAGTACGACGAATCGACTGAGCCAGAGCCTTAACCGCGGCGTCCTGCCCGATGACGCGCTTGTGCAGCTCGTCTTCCATCTTGAGCAGCTTCGCGGACTCGGTCTGAGTGAGCTTGAAGACCGGGATACCGGTCGACATAGCCAGAACTTCGGCGATATCGTCCTCCGTCACCTCAGCGATCGAGTCGCGCGAGCCATCGCGCCAGCTGGATTCCTTCTGCTTGCGCTCTTCGGTCAGCTTCTGCTCTTCATCGCGAAGAGCAGCGGCCTTCTCGAAGTCCTGATCGTCGATCGCGGACTCCTTATTGCGCTTCACTTCGGCGATCTTCTCGTCGAGCTCACGCAACTCCGGCGGCGCGGTCATGCGGGAAATGCGCAGGCGGGCACCGGCCTCGTCCATCAGGTCAATGGCCTTATCGGGAAGGAAACGATCCGAGACGTAGCGGTCGGCCAGCTCGGCGGCGGCCTGGATCGCAGCGTCAGTAATGATGACGCGGTGGTGGGCCTCGTAGCGATCACGCAGGCCCTTGAGGATTCCCACGGTCTCTTCGACGCTGGGCTCGTCGACCTTCACCGGCTGGAAACGGCGCTCAAGAGCCGCGTCCTTTTCGATGTACTTGCGGTATTCGTCGTTGGTGGTTGCACCGATCGTCTGCAGTTCGCCGCGTGCGAGCATGGGCTTGAGCATCTGCGAGGCGTCGATGGAGCCTTCCGCTGCGCCGGCACCAACCAGGGTGTGGATCTCGTCGATGAAGAGGATGATGTCGCCGCGAGTGCGGATTTCCTTGAGGATCTTCTTGAGGCGTTCCTCGAAGTCACCACGGTAGCGCGAACCGGCAACCAGCGCGCCCATATCGAGGCTGTAGATCTGCTTGTCCTTGATGGTTTCGGGCACGTCGCCGGCAACGATTGCTTGGGCGAGACCTTCGACAACGGCGGTCTTACCGACGCCCGGCTCGCCGACCAGAACGGGGTTGTTCTTCGTGCGGCGCGAGAGGATCTGCATGACGCGCTGCATCTCAGTGCGGCGGCCAATCACCGGGTCGAGCTTGTTTTCGCGGGCAGCCTGGGTGAGGTTGCGGCCAAATTGCTCGAGGATCGCCGAATTCGTCTGGCCGCTTCCGCTTGAGGAAGCGCCGACGCCAACGCTTTCGCGGCCGTCGTCGCCATTGCGCTGGTAGCCAGAGAGGAGCTCGATCACGGTCTGGCGGACCTTGCTAAGGTCTGCGCCGAGCTTGATGAGGACCTGCGAGGCAACGCCTTCGCCTTCCTTGAGCAGGCCGAGGAGGAGGTGCTCAGTGCCGATGTAGTTGTGGCCAAGCTGCAGCGCCTCACGCAGGCTCAGCTCAAAGACGCGCTTGGCGCGGGGGGTGAAGGGGATGTGTCCCTCGACGGGCTTTTCACCTTCGCCGATGATGTCGATGACGACTGAGCGAACGGCGTCCTTGTTGATGTCAAGGCTTTCGAGCGCCTTGGCTGCCACGCCCTCACCTTCAGTGATCAGGCCGAGAAGCAGGTGCTCTGTCCCGATGTAATTGTGATTGAGGCTGCGCGCTTCGTCCTGCGCGAGGACCACGACCCGTCGGGCACGGTCCGTAAAGCGTTCAAACATCGTTTCTCCCTTTTGTTCAGATCGCAGCGAGGCGCAGGCGACCTGGTTTTCACTGACTCCCACACTACGGGGAACTCAGGCCGCGCGCGCGTTTGTTCACCGAGGGCAGATGGGTTTTACGGAGCCTCGGAGAGTATTTCGGGCCCGATCCCATGCCCGATCCCATGCCCGATCCCGCGCCCACCTTCGGACAAAGTGCGTCAGAGTGCGAAAGGAAAGAACATGATCTGAACTCAGCGCCTTCGTTATGACGCACTTTGTCCGGGGGGTGAGGGGGAGGAAGGGGCAGGGGGAGGAGTGCGGGCGGTGACGGAATGCGGGCGGGGGAGGGGGAGAAGGGAGGAAGTGGAAAGACGCAGCCCCGGCGCAGCAAAACCACCGAAAACTGACAAAGGCCGGAGCTGTCACCAGCTCCGGCCCCCTCCTACGACTTTGCCTAGACCTCAATGACCAAGGTGTAGGGTCCGTCATTGACCAGATCGACCGACATCATTGCACCGAAACGCCCCGTTTCAACATGGATTCCGCGCGCACTCAGCTCATCAACAACGGCATCAACCAGCGGCTCTGCCACAGGCCCAGGCGCAGCCTTCGACCACGATGGGCGGCGGCCCTTACGCACATCGCCATAGAGAGTGAATTGAGAAACGATCAATACGGATGCCCCGCTGTCCTGAATCGAGGTCTCATCCTCGAAAATGCGCAGCTCAGCGATCTTACGTGCCAGAGTCTTCGCATTCTCAACCGTGTCATCATGAGTCACTCCAACGAGGACAACGGCTCCCGGACCATCAAAGGCTCCAACAACCTGGCCATCGACCGACACTGATGCGCGAGTAACGCGCTGCAAAATTCCACGCATGGGAGTGCTCCTTGGCTCCTCAGTTCATCATCCGCTTGTAGCTGTGCCATCCCATAGTTACCAGCGAGACAAGCATCCGGGCAAGACTGAGGCTTTACCGGCTACCTATTGACTTCCCACCAAGTGCCGGAATATCTGGACGGCGCAATTCGGGATTATGCAATCCGGCCCCCGGACGTTCCTTCGGCGATACCGAAGATTTCCCGTCGACCGGCACGATCAACTCTTGCGCAGCTGCGATTCCATCCAAATCCAGCACGACCTGGGGCGGAAGGGCGCGCGAAACCAGTGCCAGTGCAATCGGGCCCATATCTGCATGGCGCGCAACCGAGGTCACCATTCCCACGCGACGACCGCTGAGTTCGATGAATTGTCCCCGCTGGGGGATGTCGCCCCTGGATCCGTCCAGTTGGAGGAAAACCAATCGGCGTGCGGGCCGCCCCAGATTCAAGATTCGCGCGACGGCTTCTTGCCCTCGGTAGCAGCCCTTGTTCGTGTGCACTGCGGTTCGCAGCCAGTCCAGTTCCGCGGGCATGGAGCGCCCGTCGGTTTCATATCCCAGACGAGGCCGCCACGCCGCGATGCGCACTGCTTCCCACGCGTTTATTCCCGCTGCGCGGCGCTTAGGCTGGTCATTACTCCAGGCCTGCCAGAACTCGCGCGCTCTTTCCTTGGGAATCAGGTGGATATGGAAGGACACATTCTTTCCCGGGTGCGAACCACGGAAGTACTCCGCTCCCCCGTCGACCACGCCTGGCCACGGGTCATTCCAGGTCATCTCGACCTGTTCATAGTTGGAAACACCACTGTTTCCAACGCTTCCAAGGATCCACCAACCTTGGGAGAGAGTGACTTCAACGCGGAGCGCGAAACGCATGGAGTTCAGCCAATCCGCAAGGCCCTGCGCGCTTTTGCGTTCCGTCACGAGGTAGAGCATTTCCCCGTCGTCGATCACGCCGGCCGCGTATTCGA
Organism: Actinomyces sp. S6-Spd3; assembly: GCF_000758755.1. Taxonomy (GTDB): domain Bacteria; phylum Actinomycetota; class Actinomycetes; order Actinomycetales; family Actinomycetaceae; genus Pauljensenia. The sequence goes on from NZ_JRMV01000196.1 coordinate 50,266, forward strand.
TGTGGCCCTGAGGGTCGAGGATCAAGAGCTCCCGCGATTCCCCCGCTTCGATTCCGGTGAGGATTTGACTGGAGATTGAAGTGAGCCACGTCAAGCGATCTGGTCCGCGAACTTCGACGATGGCAAGATCGGGACGATCAACCAGCGCGCGACCCGCTTCTAGAGCCCACTGTTCTCCGGAAGGATCACCGTAGTGGGCGATAGCGCCATAGCCGGCCGCCCCAGATTCCTGCACGGTATTCTCCGCGCCGCCAGTCGCTTCTTCGAGGTCCCCTTTCGTCTGATCAGCGTCAAGATCATCGAGCACAACAGCGCCGGGAAGCTCTGCCAGCGGAGACACCCACTGCGCGTCACCGCCGCTTCCTCCGTCACCGAGGCCGGCTCCCCCAATCCCCGAAGAGAAACCTTCTCCGACCAGCGTCACTTACTCTTCACCAGCCTCTTCATTGACGCGCATGAGACGTCCCGACAATTCAACCTTGTCTTCTTCACCGTCACGCTGCTTTTCGTTCGCCCACAACATTTCGCCGGCAACGAGGCCGTACATTCGCGAAAAACGTTGGTAGACAGTTGCCGCGGGATCACAAATCAGAGCATCTGTTTCCATCTGAACGCGCGGCCCCATGGAGCGCCCCACCCAACGAGCGCAATAACCGTCACTTTGCGCACCCTGCGCGACCATTTCACGGGTCTCAAACTGGCCGGGTTCAGGCAGCACTCCGGACCCGGGAAGTAGAGACACATAGAGCGTTTCTTCGTGCATGAGATCGCCAATTTCGAGGGCTGCCACGCCCGTGGCTGCATCCCAGATGGGATCGATCGATTCACGTGCGCTCGCAGAGTAAATCCTTGTCACGAGCTTCATCTGAACGCCGCTAATCAGACCCTCGACCTCTTCATAGATCGGCTGATCTTCGCCTTCATCGACGCTGAGCATCCCCCAGCCTTTCCATTGGCCGAGCATCCAAGCCAACGGGGCGATTTCAGTGGGCAGATTTTCTGGAATGACCATCATGCATCCAGACTAAGCGGCCCCACCTTCATCTGCGAACCGAAATTGACTGCCACCACCCATCCGTGCGCGAATACCCACATGGACCGGGGTCTCGAGGCAATGGCTCCCCTAAGCGAACGCCCCACGTCAAACGGGTCTCACACAGGGATTACGCGGCCAATCACTCCACGCAAGCCCCCGGACACTACCAACCAGCCACGGCCTCGGAAATCGGCTAAATCCCGCCGATCCGGAACATGATGTACACGGGCAAGGCGGCGAGCAGGAACTTCGCGCTCCCACGCGCAATCGCTCCCATCGTCGGCCGCGCCCACTCGGTATCCCCCATGAAACCATCCAAAACGATGACAACCAGGGCAACCGCAATTCCCGTAAACACTCCCAAAATCACGACAGCTGTCGTCAGCCCCGAATAGGCCGCGAGGCCGGGCAGAACGATCGGACTCAGGTCCGCACTTTGGCCGAGCTTCCACACGGCGACGGAGGCCAGGACGCCCGACAATAGCGCCGCTCCAAGCGCGCCGAAAGACTGCGAACGAAAACTCGCGCCAATCTGATCGCCCCACACCGTGCACGAGACAATCACGCAAGCGATCGGAACCGCGATCCTCCACCCCTGCGAGGAGGCAAGGGTCACCCATGAAGACGCGGAAACAACTAGGAGCAGCGCGGTCATCGAACTCATGAGCGAAGAAGTCGTCGAGCGCGCCGCCCACACGACCCGCCCGCTCTTCGAATAATCACGCGGCGTTGAAGCCGTAAAAACCTCGACAATCACAAGGCCAACCGTCCCCAACCCCATGACGGCAGTTGCCGCCATAAGGTCGGCGGTGAAAGTTACGACGCCCGCAGAAACACAGCCCGCGAGGCCGACCGTGACCTGGGCTGGGACCGTGACCTTCGTGTTCGTCAGCGATGGCCATCCCGCCGCCAGCAGGCACGAGGCCAAGGCGACGACAACCGCGCACGCCCAGGATTCCCATGGTGAGAACCAGAGGGCACAGGTCGCGACGGAGAGAAACAGCACCGTAAGAGCGGATGTGTGGAGGCCGCGACGAAGCTCGGGTTTAATCGACCGATGCTCGTGAGAGTGCGTGCTCGAGTGGCGGCCTTCAGCCGCAAGCGCGAGTTCTCCCGCTCGGATACCGTGGCGAACACGAATGATACCTGTGCTCAGTGTCACGGGTTCAATCGTGTCGTCGTACTCGAGAACACTACGCGAAACCTGGGTGGGGCTTTCTTGCGCGGATTCTTCCACCGCGCGTTGAGCAGCGAGTTCACGCTGGCGTTCGCGGCGCGAGGGTAGTTTCGGAGGGGATGACTCGAGGTTCTCCATTCCTCTATAGTCCCACATGGATGCCTCCGGGGTCTTAATCCCAGCGCGGAGCCCCATCATGCGCATGGCACGCTCGTGTTCTATGCTCATGCATGCGCACCGAGTTGTTAAGCCCCGGGCTCCAACTTCTGCCGCTACGAGCGGCCTTCGCGCCGACAGGCGCTTTCGGCTCGGTGCGCGCTTTTTTATGCGCAAATGACGCCCACACGCACCAACGCCGCGCTCCCCTCAACATGGAAACGCGGCGCCGGCCTTAAAAATCACGTCGTGTCGGAGGACTACTCCCCAAGCAGCGGGAAACGAATCACCGTTGCCTCGCGACCGGGACCAACACCAATCGAAGAAATCCTGCAGTTCACAAGCTCTTCGAGGCGAAGGATGTACTTCTGTGCGGCCTCGGGGAACTCATCGAAGCTCCGGCAGCCGGTGATGTCCTCGCTCCAGCCCTCGAGCATCTCGTAGACGGGGGTCGCGCGCGCGAAATCAACCTGATCCGGCGGCATTTCATCAACGACAACGCCATCAAGCTCGTAGCCGACGCAGACGGGAATTTCCTTGTAACCGGTGAGAACGTCGAGCTTGGTCAGGCACAAGTCGGTCAGTCCGTTGACACGCGTTGCGTAGCGAACGACAACGGCATCGAACCAACCGGTACGACGCGGGCGCCCAGTGGTGACGCCAAATTCTCCGCCGCGCGTGCGCAGGTCGTCACCGACCTCGTCGGTGAGTTCGGTCGGGAAGGGGCCCTCTCCCACGCGAGTCGTGTAGGCCTTTGCAACACCGACAACGCAATTGATTCGAGTCGGGCCAACGCCCGCGCCCGCGAGTGCGCCACCGGCCGTTGGGTTCGATGAGGTCACGAAGGGATAGGTGCCGTGATCGATATCGAGCATGGTTGCCTGGCCGCCCTCAAAGAGGACGGTATCGCCGCGATCGAGCGCGTCATTGACGACCAAGGAGACGTCGCACATCATCGGCTCAATGCGATCGGCGAAGGACAGGAGATGGTCGGTCACCTCGGTGGGGTCCAGGGTAGGCAGGCCCACGGCCTCGAAGATCGTGTTCTTGGGGGCGAGCGCGGCCTCGACCTTGGCGCGCAGCGTCTCGGGGTGGAAGAGGTCCTGGATGCGGATACCGATGCGGTTCATCTTGTCCGCGTAGGTCGGGCCAATGCCGCGTCCGGTCGTGCCGATCTGGTTATTGCCGCGGGCGCGCTCGTTGGCTTGATCCATGAGGCGGTTGTAGGCGGGGATGATGTGCGCGTTTGCCGAGATCAGCAGGCGCGAGCAGTCCACGCCTCGTGCCGTGATGGTCTCGATTTCATCGAAAAGAACATCGAGGTCAACGACGACGCCGTTACCGATGATCGGGGTGACGCCTTCGGAGAGGATTCCCGCGGGCAGGAGGTGGAGGGCGTACTTCTCGCCATCGATGACGACCGTGTGTCCCGCGTTGTTGCCGCCGTTGAATTTAACGACGTAGTCAGTGTGTTGTCCCAGCTGGTCGGTAGCTTTTCCCTTGCCTTCGTCGCCCCATTGGGCGCCGAGAACGATGACGGCGGGCATGTTTTCTCCGTTATTCAATGCGTTGAGCGGGTATATGAAGTGATCGCGTCAGCGAAGGCGCAACAGGCATAGTTTAGCCGAGGATTGCCGAGGCCGGGTTGAGCGGGCTATCTTGTCGCCAAGCAGGTGCTACCGACCTTGTCGCCGCGTTGTGGACCGTTAACGGTCGGGAGGCAGTATTCCGCATGTCCGCTGATTCCACAATAAAAAGGCCTGCGCGCAGGAAGGACACCCACGCGCAGGCACAAGATCAGTGGCGATATTTCACTTGGCTCCGACGATGACAATGGCGAGCCACGCCGTTGCAGAAGAGAGCGCTGCGAAGAGTTCGATGGCAACAGACCACCCGAACGCTTTCAGAACTTGGAGTGTCGAGGCCGTCGCTGTCTGTTTGTCCGTGGCACGAAGGTATTCAGCAATGTAGGTAGCCGCGACCATTCCGATGAGCAATCCGAAGGGGAAAGCCGCCACAAGTCCCGTCAGCGCAGAGAGGAACCATCCCACGAGGCCACCGAAACCACCCCAGACCAGTGTCGATTTGGGGATTCCTGCTTTAGCGATCTGCCGCGCGGGAATCACATATTTAAGAATCGCAGCAATTCCCAGAAGGACCGCAGCGATCGCGAAAACAGTCCAGGCGATTCCCGTTCCCGTCATCCACGCCCAGACAAAGATTGCTCCACCAATGAAAGGCGAAGATGGCCAAACTTGAACGACTGCACCGATGATGCCGACGAGAATGACCAAGCCGATGATGATTAGACCAATTGAGCTCATGAGCGGATCATAGCATTCTTGAATCTGAAATTTTTCAGTGAGTAATTGACTGACGCTACTCAGTCCTGATTTCGGCCTTATTCGGCTTTGATTTGCACCCACAATAAAAGACACAATAAGGTGCCAAAGCGCATCCCTGCAGCAAAGGAGTGAACGATGGGTTTCATTAAACACCGAGATCCCAATAAACATCCCGGTTTTCTTACAACGTCGGTCGCTCGCTATTCAGCGATGTACCCGGTCAATGAATCGCCCGAGCACGCTGTGGGACGCTGCCTTGATTTTTGGAATCGCTTTGGCGCGCGTGGGGAAACTCCCGGATACAGGGAGGAACTTGCCCTTCACGGGTGGACGGGCACCGAGATCATTATCGGCTCGGACCTCAAAGAGTTGCTATGGTCGGGAATTTCTGATGATTGGGTGAACTTTGCGCCGCGTTTATTCCCGCAAAAGCTCAAGCGTTCGATGCTCGGGAGGAACCGGGTGCTGGTTGCCGCGCGCCGCGCGTCCGCAGAAGGAGAGTTCTTTACTGAGCTTTACTGCACTCCAAGCGACATCATCGCGAATAACGACTCGATTCTGAACGATGTTTTATACGAGACACTGCACCAGTTCGAAGAGGAATACCGAAACACTGGTCTCTTGCGCGGGGGTGCAACGTATTTCTACGCCGCCGACCTGCCGAAAGACCACTTCTTAGAGACGCAAAACATCTACTGCATCCGCAGAGACGTCAAGCGCCGCCGCAAAGGCAAGATTTAAGGAAATGCCCCCTGCGCAGGCAGGGGGCATTATTCGCATTGAGCGCTACTCTCGCTACTTTTCTGCGCGTGCGCGACGAAGCGAATCAACCTCGTAGAGGGCAATTCCCGTGGCAACTGCCGCGTTGAGCGATTCCACCGCCGAGGCGATCGGGATCGACACGATCTGATCGCAGGTCTGACGAACCAAACGAGACAGGCCACTTCCTTCGGCGCCGGTGACGACGACCAGCGGCCCATCGGCAAGCTTGAGATCGCGCAATTCGGTGTCGCCGCCCCCATCGAGGCCGACAACGAAGAAACCGGCCTTCTTGCAGTCTTCGAGCGCTCGCACAAGGTTTGTCGCACGCGCAACAGGCACGCGTGCCGCCGCTCCTGCCGAGACCTTCCATGCAGTGGTGTTCACGCCTGCACTGCGGCGCTCGGGGATAATCACACCGTCCGCGCCAAAAGCACCAGAACTACGCAAGACAGCACCCAGGTTATGCGGGTCAGTGACCTGATCTAGGGCTACCAAGAGCGGGATATCCAGCTGCTGCAAAGAGTCCGCAATAAGATCCTCGACGTCGCGGTATTCGTATCCGCGCACTTCAATGGCGACGCCCTGGTGGACCGCACCGTCAGTTGCGACGTCGAGATCGCGGCGCGTGACCTCGTAGACCGGCGCTCCCATTCCCGAGGCCAGGCGGACAACTTCTTCAACGCGGTCGTCCTTCACGTTGTCAAGGACAAAGACACGTTCGATGGGCACTCCCGCGCGCGCGGCCTCGGCAACGGGATTGCGGCCGGCGATCAGCTCGTGGCCCTCGGCGATCTTGATCGAGGACTTGGCTCGAGCACGCGCGATGGCGGCCTCCTGGGCCTCGCGGGCTTCGCGGGCCTTCTTGCGCTTAAAAGCGGGATGGTAGGTGCGGTCCTCGGCCTTGGGCGTCGGGCCTTTACCTTCGAGGCGACGGCGCGAGTGACCGCCAGTGCCGACCTTTGGGCCTTTCTTCGAGCCCGGTTTTCTTACGGCACCGCGACGTCCATCATTTCCAGCCATCGTGTCTCCTTGTTTCGTCGTGAACTGACACAAGCATACGGTCTTGGGACACATCGGGGTGGCGAGGGCGCGCGTGGGCTAATTTACACTCCACGCGGATCCCTCCTGCCTTTGATGTGCGCGGACTACCCGATGCTCCAGGTTGCTCCGTCTTTTCCGTCGGCGACCTGGACTCCCGCTTCTGCGAGGCGATCACGAATCTGGTCAGCTGTTGCCCAATCCTTGTCGGCGCGCGCCTGGGCACGCTGCTCGAGGAGAGCGCCAACCAGCACGTCAAGTGCGTGCTTTTGTGGGTCATCCCCGGTATTTCCCGAGGCCGACGCACCCGTACCTGCATTTGCCCACTGCGGCGAGGCCGGGTCCAAACCGAGCACATCAAGCATGGAACGGACCAGGATTTGCTGGCGTTTAATGGCCTGAGAATCACCGTCAGCCAAGGCAATATTGCCCAGCTTGAGTTGTTCGTGGATTGCGGCAAGCGCGCCGGCAACATTGAGGTCGTCGTTCATTGCCTGAGTGAATGCTTCGGGGAGTTCTTCGGGACTCAAGAACAGTTCCTCCGGGCTTGCTTCACCTACGGCCTCAATCGAGCGAGTGACAAAAGTGGAGAACTTTTCCCATGCTGCGTTCGCATCCGGGAGAGTGTCCGGCCCCCACTCGATGGCACTGCGGTAGTGCACGGTCGAGAGAGCCCAACGCACCGCAGCTGCTGGGAAATCCTCCGTGAGGGTGTCGATCGAGAGCACATTTCCCAAGGACTTCGACATTTTTTCGCCCTTGGTGGTCACCCATGCGTTGTGGACCCACAGGCGCGCGAAGTCCCAGCCGGCTCCGTGAGACTGAGCCTGCTCATTTTCGTGGTGAGGGAAGCGCAGATCGATTCCTCCGCCGTGGATATCAAAAGCCTCACCCAAGTAGCGGTACGACATTGCCGAGCACTCGAGGTGCCAGCCCGGGCGCCCCTTCCCCCAAGGAGAATCCCACGAGGCCGTGGCTGGTTCTTCGGGCTTTGCGGCCTTCCAGAGCGCGAAGTCGCGCGGATCCTTCTTCCCCGCCTCGGTTGCCGAATCAATCTGCGATTCGTCTTCCGTCGTTCGCATATCTTCCAGTCGCTGGTGAGTGAGGGAACCGTAATCTTCCTGAGAACTCACGCTGAAGTACACGTTTCCCGCGCCATCGCTGTATGCGTGGCCGCGGTCAATGAGCCGCTGCACGAGTGCGATTTGTTCGGGAATATGACCCGTTGCGCGAGGCTCATAGGTAGGTTCCAGAACGCCAAGCTTCTGGTATGCGGCGGTGAACTCGCGTTCGAAGCGCTGAGCCCACGCCCACCACGGAACCCCGGCCTGAGCAGACTTATTCAGGATTTTGTCGTCGATATCAGTGACATTGCGAATGTAGGTCACTTCCAGACCTGCGCGCTTGAGCCAGCGGATCAGTGAATCGAAAGCAACCGCCGAGCGCAAATGGCCGACGTGGGGGGACCCCTGAACAGTCGCACCACACAGGTAGATTCCCACGTGTCCGGGAATCACCGGTTCCAGCGGCTGGAGGCGTGCAGTTTTCGAATCGTACAGATGAAGGCTCATGCTCTCATGGTAAACGGTGCCACCTGCATCTGGAGACCAGTTCAGTTCCCGGGACCGTGTAAACGCAGAGAAATTACCTTCCTGGCTGCACCCGCGTGCGGATCAGTTCCTTGAGAGCATCAACATCGCGAGGCAATGCAACGACCTTCTGTTCGTGCCCCTCGATATCCGCAAAACGCAGCGGGACCGGAGGAACAAAGCCCACGGCCTCGGCAATCGTTTCTTCAAACTTCACGGGAAGCGCGGTCTCCATCACGACGACGGGGCCCTCCAGCTGCCCAGCGACCTGGCGGGCAACCTGCACGCCGTCAGCAGTGTGGGGATCGAGGAGGTAGTGCGATTCCTCCCAGGTGCGGCGGATTTGGGCCAGTCGATCACTATGCGTTGACGAGGCCGCGCAGAAGCCAAAGCGCTCGCGAAGTCCTGCGAATTCTTCGGTTTGCGAGAGATCAAAGTATCCCTTGGCCGCGACCTGGGTGAAGAGCTCACGCGTGCGCGTGGCATCTCGGCCCACGAGATCGAAGATGAATCGTTCAAAATTCGAGGCCTTTGAAATATCCATCGAGGGTGATGAGGTTGCCAGCGTATCTTCACTTCCGCGGACTCGGTACACGCCAGTCCTGAAGAACTCTTCAAGGACATTATTTTCATTGGTCGCAACCACCAAAGCACCCAAGGGAAGTCCCATTTGGCGGGCAATATGCGCAGCGCAGATATTGCCGAAGTTGCCGGAGGGAACACACACGTTCACTCGCGCGTCTCCACCAAGGCGCTCACTCAGGCGCAACCATGTCGCGATGTAGTAGACAACTTGGGCCAACAGGCGCGCCCAGTTGATGGAGTTGACGGCACCGACGTGCCACTGCTGCTTGAATTGCGCGTCGATGTTAACGGCTTTGACGAGGTCTTGACAGTCATCGAAAACGCCGTCAACAGCCACGTTAACGATGTTCTCATCGAGGAGAGAGAACATTTGTGCGCGTTGGAAAGGCGTCATACGACCGGCGGGCGTCAACATGACAACGCTCAGGCCCTTGCGCCCACGGAGGGCGTACTCGGCGGCGCTTCCCGTATCACCCGAGGTGGCACCGACGATGGTGAGCCAATCTCCGCGGCGCTCAAGTTCATACTCGAAAAGCTCGCCGAGCAGCTGCATGGCCATGTCCTTGAATGCGGCTGTGGGGCCGTTGGACAGGTGTGCGAGCCAGAGGTTTTCTTCCTTGCTCAGGCAAGTCACGGGGACAATCTCAGGGTCGGAAAAGACCGGAGTGCGGTAGGCGCGAGCGCAGATGGCTTCAATATCTGGACGGGGAATATCGTCGATAAACAGCTCAAGAACTCGCGCTGCAAGGGCCGCATAACCGCGTTCCTTAAGTACGCTCGCCCATTCACTCAGCTGATCGTTGCTGAGCGAGGGGTAGCTTTCGGGCAGGTACAGGCCACCATCAGGCGCGAGTCCTGCGAGCAGAATGTCGCAGAAGGACGCGGAAGTGGCCTGGGTGTCTCTGGTCGAAATGTAACGCACGGTCTCACCCTACCGTGAGCGCAGGCAGGCGGCGGGGTGAATCGATTCATCTGAGACGCTTTGCCTGAGATGGGAAAAACTGTACGCAAATGCCGGCGAGGGCATTTAGGCTACTGGCATGAGTGAAATGCCTTCCCCTTTTCGTGTCGGACACGCAATCGATGTCCACGCCTTCGCTTCATCCGTTTCGCCCCATGACGGGAAAACGCTGATGCTTGCCTGCCTGGAATGGCCGGGGGAAACCCCGCTTGAAGGACACTCTGATGGGGATGCCGCTGCCCACGCGACCTGCGATGCGCTTCTCGCCGCAGCCGGCCTCGGAGATCTGGGGACAAACTTTGGAACCGACCGCCCCGAGTGGTCAGGTGCCTCTGGGCAAGCGTTCCTCACGGAAGTACGACGCATGCTTTCCGACGCCGGATGGGCGATTGGAAACGTGACCGTCCAAGTAATCGCAAAACGACCCCGAATGATGAAGCGACTACCCGAAGCCTCAGAAAAGATGAGCCAGATTCTGGGAGCTCCCGTCTCTGTCTCAGCTACAACAACTGACGGCCTCGGTTTCACCGGAAGGGGGGAAGGAATCGCAGCAAGCGCAACAGCACTGATTTTCCGCGCGTAAGGGCTAGGCTACTGCAAGCTATCGAGCCGCGCCTTCGCCGGGTGAACGAAGAGCGTCAAGATCAAGCCCAGAGCCAAGATCAAAATGATGCCCAGAATTCCCCAGTAGGTGTAGTCGTGGCCAGCCGGCGTCCACCTGCGACCAAGGTTCAAGAACACCGCGTACATCGCGGGGGCCAAGAAGGACACTGCTCGTCCTGTCGTCGCGTAGAGTCCGAAGACCTCGCCTTCACGGCCTTCGGGAATCATGCGTCCCAGGAAAGACCGAGATGCAGATTGAGTCGGCCCGACGAAAACGCACAGCACCAAACCAAAAGTCCAGAAAATAATCTTTCCACCGTTGTGGAGGAAGAAAACGCTCATTCCCGCGACCACCATGCAGCTCAGTGACAGCACAATGAGCTGCTTCGGGCCAATGACGTCATCCAAGGTGCCCATCGCAATTGTGGCAATTCCTGCAACGATATTTGCAGCGATCGCAAAGATAATCACTTCACCCGAGGTGAAGCCGAAAGCAGTACCCGCCAAGATCGCGCCGAAGGTGAAAACACCAGCGAGCCCGTCACGGAAGACCGCTGAAGCGATCAGGAAGAACAGGGTGTGCGGAGTGTCCTTAGCCAGGGACTTCACCGTGCTTCCCAGCTTGCGGTAGGAATCCCACAGGGTCTCGTGCTCGCCGTGCTTTTCGTCAATGTGCTTGGGCTTAACCGGGTGGAGCATCAACGGCAGAGAGGACAGCAGCATCCACAGCGCGGCAATGACCATCGAGACTCGAATATTCAGCCCATTCTCATGGGTGATTCCGAACCAACCGACCTCGGGGTTAATCAATCCAACGAACAGAATAAGGAGCAGAACAATTCCACCGACGTAACCCGAACCCCATCCAAGGCCAGAAATACGACCCATATTGTCCTTCGTTGACAGGTGGTTCAACATCGCGTTGTAGTTCACCGAGGCGAATTCGAAGAAAATATTTCCCACACCGAGCAGACTGATACCTAAGAGCAATCCCCCACGCGGTCCCAAGGGGCCCTGCGGCGCAACGAAGAACATCAGCGCCAGGCAGATCACCACAAGAACCGTGAAGACTGAAAGCGCGACGCCACCTTTTCCACGGCGGTCTGCCCTCTGTCCGGTAATCGGGGCCAGGAGTGCGATGACGATTCCCGCAGCGAAAAGACCCCACGAGAGGTAATCACTGGCAGTTCCCTTGTCGGTGAATGTGCCATCGTGTGTCAGGTACACCGAAAAGACGAAAGTCGTTGCAACTGCGTTGAACGCTGCCGATCCCCAGTCCCACATTGCCCACTCAATGACGGGCTTCGTCAGGATCGATGATTTCTTCTTCGACGAAGTATTCATCGACTGGGGGGTCGCCGTTTCACTCATACTCACTCCTTATGCGCCTACGACCTTAGGCCTACATGTGAACCTAGCACGGCACAGTTCAGAAAAAGAAAAAATAGATGTGATGGTCGTCAAGCTTGAGCGCCCTCAGCCAAGATCGCGCGAGCAAAAACCAGATCAATTGGGGTCGTGATCTTAAGCGCGCGCCCCTCCCCCTGGACGATCCGAACGGGAATCCCCGCGCTCTGAGCTAACCCGGCATCGTCAGTAAGCGCTGTTTCCTCACTGTTTCCCGTGGACGCGGCCTTCCTGTGCAGTTCCCGAATCACCGACCACGGGAATCCCTGAGGAGTTTGGACCGCAACCAATCCACTGCGATCAACGGTCGCATCGACATAGCGCGCACTTGAGGGCTCCCCAGCCGGGGCCTCGTCAATCAGGCGGAAACTCTTCAAGGTATCGGCAACTGGAAGCCCGGGAATTACAGCCTTCTCACCGGATTGGAGCGCCTCGATGACTCGCTGAACCAGCTGCGCGGACACTAGGGGGCGCGCAGCATCGTGAATCAGCACCGGTGTATCCTCCCCCACTGCCGAGGCCGTGGTTTCCGGTACAGAAAGAGCACCCTTTCGGGCAGCGTCCTCTTCCCCCAAGATTTCTGCAAGTGCATCCAAACCTGCCGCAACAGAAGCTTGACGCGATAGAGGAGAACCTGGGACAACGCGCGAAATTGCACGTAATTCCGGCGAGGAAAGCGCCTCGTTGAATTCGTCAAGGTGATCGGGAGGTGCGGTGATGATCGAAAAATCAACGCCACCCACGTGGAGATTACGCAGAGCACGCTCAACAAGAGACATACCCTCAAGATCAACTAAGGCTTTAGGGCGATCCGAGCCCAGCCGAGTACCCGATCCTGCAGCAGTGATAACCGCAAAAACTCGATCGGAATGAGTCTGTGTCACTCTTCCGAGTCGTCTTCCGGAAGGTCGTCCGCGATAGCAAGGGAGGAGTCATATCCCTCGGCAAGGACCTCATCGAGTCGAGCAGCCGCTGCGGACTTATCGATGCCGCGGGCAAGAGCAAGTTCTGAACTGAGGATCTGGCGCGCCTTCGTCAGCATGCGCTTCTCACCCGTTGAGAGCTTCTTCTGATCATCGCGGCGAGTGAGATCACGAACAACCTCGGCGACCTTCACAATGTCACCGGTCGCAATTTTCTCTTGGTTCGCCTTGAAACGACGAGACCAGTTCGTCGGTTCCTCGATATAGGGAGCGCGAAGGACCGAGAGAACAGTTTCAAGCCCGTCTTCGTCGACAACGTCACGAACCCCAACAAGGTCAACGTTTTCAGCGGGAACTTGGATGGTGAGATCTCCTTGGCTTACGCGAAGAGTCAGGTAGGTCTTCTCTTCTCCGCGAATCATGCGGGTGGAGATTTCCTCGATCTTGGCGGCGCCGTGGTGAGGGTAAACAACGGTCTGACCGATCTCAAATGACATAGAAGAAACTCCTGCACTCCAGCTGAACTGCGGTTTATATTCTATCAGTTTGTGCCCTTTGTGTGCCCGGGACGAGAACTCGCTTTTTCCTGAGGATTCACAGAGCTTTGCAGCCTGAAGTCTTCACGCGGGAAGGTGGTAGTTTCCACTCCAGCCCTGCAGTTACCGAAACTTCAAAGTCGGACGCGCTCTTCGTTCCCGTTTCCCTCCGAGCACAAGTGGCCCCCGGGTCTCAACCTCAGTGCGGTCCCCGTAGATCTTGGTTTCCTTGCCGCGCAACTCACCCCTGGGTCCACTTCCATCTACCGGAAGGAGAATCGATCCCTCCACGCACAAGTACACCCCTGCCCTTAGATCAAGCTCTGAGTCGTTTCCCTCGTTTCGCTCCCCACAGAAGAATCTCGGAAAGCTGTCGAAGGACCAGGGAAGGGTCGGCCAGCGCACTCCACCGCAGACGAACGACTTTCCAGCCCTCGGCCTCGAGACGACGCTGGCGATCTTGCTCATCTTCAATCACCGAATGAACCTGATCGACGGTATCCCCATATTTCTGGCGGCCATCAAATTCGTACGCAATTTTGTGCATCGGAAAAGCAATATCGACGAAACATTGACGACCGACGGCATTGACTTCATATTGGGTCTGCATTTGGGGAGCCCTGGCAGATTGAAGAATAAATAGAAGACGAGATTCGCCTGGAGACTCACACCCCGCGTCAAGCCTGGGGATCAAGGATCGAAGCTTGGCGTTGTTACGAATATTGCGGGCAAGGCGCGCGTGAGTGAGTTGAAGACTCTCTCGAGCTGAACGTTCCCGGAAGCGAGAGGCCCCTTGCCTGAAACGATCAAAGTTCACGATGGCGGCAAAAATCATGTTGATTTGAGGGAAAAGATCAGCCAACCGCATGCGGCGAGGGGCACGAGTGACGCAACGAATGAGGAGAGACTCTTGATCCAAGAAACGCAGTCCTTCAACGCGCTTAAGACCCGCACGGCCATCGCAATGACGCGGACCGACACTGATCGCAGCCGCGACTACGCGCTGATCGAGAACTACTGCTGGGAAATGCAGAGGACGAAGGCTGTGATCTTTGCCGTGACACAAGTCCGGGGCTAGGTCAAAGTCGTGCGTGTAGCCGTAGATAAAGAGTGACAGACGAGAATCAAGCACGAGATAGGGGCGTCGGTGGATCGCCGCCAGAGCTCGTGCGATCAGGACCATGAATTGGGCATTCACCAAGCCTTGATGACAAGCTGATCGAAGGGCAGATGAGGGAAGATAACTTCCTCTGATGATCCGAACAATTTCACCGGATCGACAGCGATTGGCGAGAACTCGTCGGTTACTTGTAGACGAGTAGAGCATCGCTTGGGACACACTCCGAATAATCGAAGAGATGAAACGTGGCTCAATAACGATTTTCACCGCGCCCTCCTCTTTCGGATCCACACTCGATGAACACTGACCGTCTATAAGTAAGGATGCGTGCTGCGACTTCAACTGGCAGAACAGTTATGCAATCTGTGGATAACTCGGCTCAAACACAACACTGTGGATCGGCGGTTGCGCTACTTCAGGCTAGAAACCAAACCAAAACCCTCGCATCGAAGCTACTCAAATGCCCCACCCTTGCGATCGCTACCCTAGCGAGCCCAAATCTCCATTCACCCGGACAAAGTGCGTCTGAATGCGGAGACAAAGGTACAAATACTGTGAATCAGTTGAGGCTATGACGCACTTTGTCCGGGCTGAAGCGCCATAACAGCATCGGCGCAGGAACCATAAGCGCCTTCACGCACAGAACCAGACAGTAGATATAGCGAAGCCCCGGCGTCGCCCGAAAAGGCGACGCCGGGACTCCGTTCAGATCACTTGCCCTGGTTAGCGACCGCGGCGATCTTCGCCTCGGCCTCAGGATCCAGGTAGGTGCCGCCCTTCTTAACGGGCTTGAGGGTCTCTTCATCAAGCTCGTACACCAGCGGAATACCGGTGGGGATGTTCACGCCGGCGATGTCCTCGTCGGAGATCTCATCCAGGTGCTTGACGATGGCGCGCAGGGAGTTGCCGTGCGCTGCAATCATGACGGTCTTGCCGGTCTTGATCGCGGGAACGATGGTCTCATCCCAGTAGGGCAGCAGACGTGCGATGACGTCCTTGAGGCATTCGCTCATGGGAACGGGCTCCCCAGCGTAGCGGGGATCCTGATCCTGCGAGAACTCAGAACCTGCCTCAATGGCGGGCGGAGCCACGTCGAAGGAACGGCGCCACAGCATGAACTGCTCTTCGCCGTATTCGTCGCGGATTTCCTTCTTGTTCTTACCCTGGAGCGCACCGTAGTGACGCTCGTTGAGGCGCCAGTTGCGCTCAACGGGGATCCAGTGACGGTCAGCGGCGTCGAGAGCCAGGTTCGCGGTCATAATCGCGCGACGCAGCATCGACGTGAACAGGAGATCCGGAAGAACACCGGACTCCTTGAGGAGCTCACCACCGTGGGTTGCTTCCGCGCGGCCCTTGTCCGACAGCGGAACATCCACCCAACCGGTGAAGAGGTTCTTTGCATTCCATTCGCTCTCGCCGTGGCGGAGCAGCACCAGTTTGTAGGTCATGCTCCTATTCTTTCATCCTTTTTCCATATGTGTCAGGACGTGTGTCATGCATCATCTATTTCACATGCACTTGCAACCAAATCAACCATGATCAGTCCATATCGAGTGCCCGCCCAGCGACCATTCAGCGACATTCCTTTAAACTCTCCGCATGAGTGACACAACTTCAAAGCGCCACTTTTTCCATACGGCGACCGCATTGACCGCAATGGCCGCACTCTTTTCTCTGAGTGCATGCTCCCAGAGCACGCCTTCCACTTCAACGACGACCGAGGCGACGCAGGCTCCCGAGGCCTCCGCCACGACGACCACTGCAGTACCGGCTGTCGCAGGTTACAAGCCCGGCGAGATCCCGC
This sequence comes from Actinomyces sp. S6-Spd3, assembly GCF_000758755.1. Classification (GTDB taxonomy): domain Bacteria; phylum Actinomycetota; class Actinomycetes; order Actinomycetales; family Actinomycetaceae; genus Pauljensenia. The sequence goes on from NZ_JRMV01000196.1 coordinate 66,308, forward strand.
CGATTCCTCTCTTCAAGGTTCCCCCGATCGGCGTCTTCGCTTCCAACGCGGACAAGGCCGTTATCGACGCTACCTCAAAGATTTCCTCCGTTCCCGGCGTGACAGTTGCTCCCGCCGTGTGTGACGGCTCCGGTCTCGTTACCAACGGTGGAAACACAGTCCTTGGCGGCGACGGCTCCGGCGTCTCGAACAACGGTGACAAGCAGGTTGTGAACAACGGTGACGGCTCCGGCGTCATCAACGAGGGCCCCGTGAGCATCGTTGTCGACGGTACGGGCGGCGGTGTCTACAACGATTCATCCACCGGTCTGAACATCGTCATCAGCGCCGACGGCTCGGGCACCTACAACTCCAACACCCTGAACATTGTTATCAGCCCCGATGGCTCGGGCACCTACAACAACTCCGAGACGGGCGAAAGCATCGTCATTAGCGCCGACGGCTCGGGCACCTACAGCAACACCAAGACCTCCGTAAACTACAACCTTGATGGCAAGGGTGCCGGCGTCTACACCGACCCGAACCTCAACATCATCAACAATGGCGATGGCACCGCGCAGGTCAACGGACAGCAAGTCAAGGCCGACAAGGCCCCGACTGCCGGCAAGGTCGGCAAGTTCCCCAAAGTCGACAGCCTCAAGCCCGTCGAGAGCTGCGGTACCACCATCACCCTTGAGGACGGCGTCCTCTTCGACTTCGGCAAGTCCGATATTCGCCCCGAGGCAGCGGCAACCCTGAAGAATCTCGCTGAGGTTCTGACCAACGCGAAGGTTCCGCTTGCACACATCTACGGCCACACCGATTCAATCGGTGATGACGCATCGAACCAGACCCTCTCCGAGGAGCGCGCAGCCGCTGTCGTGAGCGAGCTGAAGAAGGATGGCGTCACAGCAACCCTGGATTCACAGGGCTTCGGCGAGAGCAAGCCTGTTGCTCCGAACACGAACGCTGATGGCTCCGACAACCCGGCAGGCCGCCAAGCGAACCGCCGAGTTGAAATCTTCATTCCCGCTTTCTGATTACTTTCAAGGATTCACAATGACTATTCGTTCACCTCGCTCTCTGGCCGCTTTCGCGGTCACCACGACCGTGGCCCTCGCTATGGGCATCAGCGCTTGCAGCCAGACCAACAATCAGGGCGCCGAGCAGCTGGCCTCCGCGAAGGCAACGCTCCAGAGCGCCGCTGCCGAGGCCTCGACCGCCGCATCGGCCGGCCTGGCCAGCGCGTCTGCGACCGTCTCCGCAGCGCAGGCAACCGCTTCGTCTGCTGCCAATAGCGCAAAGGAAACGGCACAGGGCGTCACCGGAAGCACTCAGACTATCGTAGATTCTGACGTTGTTGTCACCGTTCCCGAGGGCGTTGCCCACGTGGTGATCTTCGGTTCGGACGTCAAGCTGACCTCGACCCACGCAATCGAGTCCATCACGATCGGCGGCAGCGACAACACTGTCACCCTCGCTTCCGTGAACCGCGTAAGCATCAGCGGCTCGAGCAACACGGTCACCTACTCCTCGGGCAACCCGAATGTTGCCGATACAGGTGCCGACAACTCGGTCTCCAAGGGCTGACTTTCTTTAGCTCACAGAGGGGCCGGGATGCGTTTAGCGTCCTGGCCCCTCTTCGCACGCGCGGGCGTCCGCTTTCGTTGAGGGGCCTCCCGCATGATGGCGTGCATGCAGCTGTCCATTCGCGATAGATTTTCTTCGATTGACGAGGCCGCGCCGACCATCCGCTTGCGCCCAGAATCTCGCTTCACCACCAATCGTCCACGCAACAGAAGAGGACCATCATGAGGATCCACGTAACCTACGCCGGGGGCACCATCGGAATGGTTGATTCTCCGGATGGTTTACGACCGGGCGCTGACTTGGCCTCGTGGCTCAATGCGCAATTGGACGGTATTGAACTCTCGGGACAGGTTTCTCTTTCTCAGCTCTCTCCTTTAGTTGATTCTTCTGAGACAACGCCTATCCACTGGCAGATGATTATCGACGACGTTCGTTCTCACGCCGATAGTGCGGATGCTTTTATCGTTTTGCATGGCACAGACACGATGGCTTACACCTCAGCAGCACTGTCCTATGCTCTGGCCGATTTTGACAAGCCGATTGTTTTCACGGGCTCGCAGTATCCACTGGGGGTAGTCGGTACAGACGCATCGGCGAATGTTACCGGTGCTTTGCGCGCTGCGGGAAGCCCGCAGGTTCGAGGTGTCACCCTATTCTTTGGCCACACGCTTTTGGCAGGCAATCGCGCGACAAAAACTTCGTCATGGGCGTTTGCCGGCTTTGATTCCCCTTCGACTTTGCCAGTCGCGCGAACCGGCGCCCCGTGGCAGTGGTACCACGGCATCGAGGCGGGTGAGGGCTGGGCGAAGCCCGCTCCCTATACCCGTCACGATGTCGCGGTGATCGACATTGTTCCCGGGCTGTCTGCCGAGCGTCTGCGCGCAATGCTGACTCCCGCACCCGAGGCCGTCATTATTCGCGCGTATGGCGTGGGCAATATCCCGGCCTCTGACCCGGGAATTGTCGATGTTCTTGCAGGGCTTCGCGCGCAGGATGTTCCGCTGATCGTGGCTTCCCAGTGTTATCAATCCGAAGTGGTTCTGGGCCATTACGAGGCTGGTAGCGCCTTGGCGCGTTTAGGGGCCATCAGCGCTCATGACATGACCTTGGAAGCTCTGTACTCGAAGACAATCTTCTTGCTTTCGCAGGAAATTCGTAGCGATCAGTTCGCGCAGTGGATGAACCGGTCTATCGCCGGAGAGGTCAATCTCCCAACTATTGCCTAGCTGACCTGCACATTTGCGCAATCGACAGACGCTCCGTGAGCAGCTTTAAAAACTGACCACTCAATACAAAACGTATTGGATACACAAGTAAATGCGGGGTGTTTTGTTTTAAAACACCCCGCATAAAGAGAAACTTTCCTCAGGAATACTCAGCGAGTCTCTTTTTCGAATTGCTCAATAATTGCCGTCGGAATACGTCCGCGTTCACTCAAAGAAATACCTTTTTCGCGAGCCCAGCGCCGCACCTGTGAACTCTTTGATTCAGGGGCAGCAGACTGACCCACTCGGCGACTATTCAATCGCCCACCAACCCTACGCGCTGCTGAGATCCAAGGGGAAATCACTCGCTCAAACTCTTCGGCGTTTTCGTTCGAAAGGTCAATCTCGTACGATACACCTTTGAAGGCAAAAGAAATGGTTTGTTCGGCAACTGAGCCGTCACGGTCGTCGACTAATACAACAACTTTTTTCTGCACAGTTTTCACCTTTCGAAAACTCATTAGATTGGGAGAGAAATAAGCTCTCTTCAATCAAGCAATGCACATTTAATCAAAAGTTATCACATTCTATGTGGGGACTAATAATCCGCTGAGGGGCCAATTTTGCTGTCTCAATTTCGCTTTTGAGCGTTGAACGGCCTGACCAAAGTCTATAAACTGTCCTTTTGTTAGAGAATCCTCGGTGCTGAACGCAAAACGGAGAAGGGACATGAACCAAGAAAAGCGTGCTCGCGAGATCGAACAGTTTTTCATTACTATTACTAGGGCTTCCGCGGCTCTTGAGGTTGCACTCAAGCGCGATTTCGGACTGTCGCTCGGCGAGTACCGCGTCCTTGATGAGGTCGCATCAACCGGTGAAATCGGAATCCGGATGGGAGAACTTGCCCAATCGGTCATTTTTAGTCCCTCGCGATTGACCCACACCTATCGTCGCCTTGCAAGCCGCAACCTCGTTGTGCGCACGCCCTACGAGTTCGACCGTCGCGGCGGAACAATCACGATTACAGACTCAGGCAAGGAACTCATCACCAAGGCGCAGCGCGTTGAACGAGCTCTTCTTCGTGACATCATCAGCGATGACATTTCCGACGAAGACCTTAGCGTGATCATTCGCGTGGGCTCAGATGTGAATACACGTTTGGACGAAGTAGAGAAACGTCACTAGTCTCAGGAAATGTGAGTACACCCGGTTTCCCAATCTCTGCACAATCTCCCCGCCTTCGAATGGGGCTCGCGGTTGCGATTACCGCAGTTGCTGCAGGGCTTGTGGGCGCCGGGTGTTCGCATCTTCTCCACATCATCGAGCACCTTGTTTTCGGCCACTTCGATGGCACGCTTCTTCAGGCGATCTCTTCAGTTCCCTGGTGGCACCGCGTCCTAGCTTTAAGCGGAGCGGGCATCCTCGGCGCATTGTCCTGGTACCTCTACGCCCGCATGGGTGGGAAGCCTGTCTCTCTTCCACAAGCAGTCGATGGCCAAAAGATGCCTTTTTGGTTCACGCTCTGGCACTCACTGAATCAGATCCTCATTGTGGGAATGGGGGCTTCCATCGGACGAGAAGTTGCCCCCCGCGAGATTAGCGCCTCCCTCGGGGGGAAAATTTCTGACCTCCTCGGACTGACTCCCCCACAACGCCGGATCATTGTCGGCTGCGCAGCCGGCGCAGGCCTCGCCGCTGTCTATTCACTTCCCCTCTCGGGTGCCGTGTTTGCGCTCGAGATTCTTCTTCTTGAAGTCAACGCAAGCACCGTCTGGCCTGCCTTAGTCATTAGCGGTGGCGCGGTTTTGGTCGCACACGGCTGGGTGCGCACCGAGCCTTTCTACTCCCTTCCCGAGGCCGCGCAGCTTGTCCCAACTGCTTCCCTCACCCTGTGGGCCGTTATCGTCGGTCCCCTACTCGGCATTCTGGGCACCCTTTTCAAGGGCGCGGTGAAGTCCTGTTCTGCCGCGCGACCTACCGGGTGGAAATTGCTCGCGTGGATGATCCCCACCTTCACACTGATCGGGGTCATTACCATCTGGGTCCCATCGATTGCTGGGAATGGCCAGTCCACCGCGCAGTTAGCTTTTGACGGCGCGATTCTGGGCCAAGGAGCACGTGCGGCATCTGGAATCGGCCTGGCGCTTCTCGTTTCTTTGTTTATCGATGGGGTGACGAAGCTCGTCGGAACGCTCGCCACGATTCGCTCTGGAGCATGGGGTGGCACGCTAACGCCAGGCCTTGCGCTTGGCGGCTCCTGCGGGGCAGTCTTCGGTGTCATCTGGTCGCACATTTACCCCGGCGACACGACAGCCATTGTTTGTTTCGCATTCATCGGTGCAGTAGTTTTCCTCGGCACATCAATGAGTGCCCCTCTAACCGCGCTGTGCTTGGTCGTTGAATTTACGCACCGAGGCGCGACACTCTTGGTTCCAACCACGATCGCGCTCGGACTGGGTGTCGGCGCCTCGCGCCTCTGGACGCAACTTCGCATGCGCCGAGCCGAAGCCTAGGGGATTTCTTGGCGCCGCCTCGGCGGTGAGCACCGAGGCACGGGGCGTTACCTAACTCCCCACGGCCTCGTCAATCAACCCAACCCGCAAGCCCGCGCCGGGCGAGGGCCTCCAGAGTCTCGATGGCACCGCGAGAGGCATTTCCCCACGGGATGTAGTTGAACTCTGAGCCGCCCGCCTCCAGGAAAGTTTCCCGGTTGAGTTGGGCAATTTCGTCAACAGTCTCGAGGCAGTCCGCCATAAAACCGGGACAAATGACGTCGAGGCGGCCACTCCCCTGGCGTGCCAAGTTCTCGACCGTGTCGATCGTCGCCGGGCCAAGCCACTCGGCATGGCCAAAGACGGATTGGAAAGTCACAAGGAGTTCATCGTTGGACAGATCGAGGCGGGCCCGCAACGCCTCCACGGTTGCCACGCATTCGCTGCGGTAGGGGTCGCCCTGGTCGTGCATCTTCTGAGGGATCGAATGGAAGGATGCAATGAGCCTGTCTCCCGCAGCGAAATTCGGACGCCCACGCTCGGCCCAGGTGTCTTCAATGGAGCGAGCGAGGGCTTCGATATAGGCGGGTTCGGTTGGGAACGAACGAATGGTCCGCACTTCAAGCTGGTCGCGGCGACTCAGCAGATAGTGAGAAAGAGCGTCGGTGACAGTCGCCGTTGTCGAGGCCGCATACTGGGGATAGGTCGGAATGAGGAGCACGCGGCGGTGCCCCTGCGAGTAGAGCTCGTCGAGGACGGATTCGAGCGAGGGCTGACCGTAACGCATTGCGAGCGCAACGCGAGCCTTGGACGAGAGCGAAGTTGTCAGAGCCTTGGTCTGCGCGATGGATTGCGCCATGAGGGGGGAACCCTCGGGTGTCCAAATCGAGCGGTAATTGGCGGCAATGCGATGAGGACGAAGGGGAAGGATCATGCATTCGAGGATCGGCTTCCACATGAGGGGATGCATTTCGATCACTCGGCGATCGCTCAGGAACTCGCGGAGAAAACGGCGGATGTCACGCGGATGAGGCGAGTCGGGCGTCCCTAGATTAACAAGGACGACGACGGGAGTCTCCGCCGGGTTTTCTGACGTTTCGTCATGTTCTGTCAACACAATTTAGGGTAACACCCAAGGAACGCGCAGGTAGGGGCAGGCACAAGTAAGGTCAGGTGCGGGCAATCACACACCGTCGCGCAAGCACAACGTTTGCTTCTCCGAAGCGGATACCGCTAAAGTACTTCCGGTAGCTTTTCTGCACTTCCCTTCGGAAGTGAGGATTTGCCCGGCCGCCTTAGCTCAGTCGGCAGAGCGATTCACTCGTAATGAATAGGTCGTGGGTTCGATTCCCACAGGCGGCTCAGAGGTTCGCCGGGAAACCGGCGAACTCACAGGCGAAGAACTCACCCACGCCCTATACGCCGCCCACCAAGCAGCCGACGAAGCTACAGGCCCATAAGCCTGCGCCGAACGGGCGCGAGTACACAGCCTCGAAGAAGAAAATTCCTTGCGCGCCAAATGAACAGACGAGACCTTGCGCGCGAAGAATACCAACGCGCCAACAGGCACGATCCCATCACAGGCAGCGGCGACCCCAGGGGCGCCCAATACCAATTCGAGACAGCCGCAGAAATGAAACGCGCCCTCTTAGCAGAAGCACAAAGACGCCGCCCTGACGCCCCCGCCCCCAAGCACAAGACGGCCTCACCCAATGGACCGCGCCCACAAGCGGCCTACACGATAGGGCACTACCTGAAGAATGGCGCACCGCCCTCACCAGCCAGCGCTCAATCTTGCGCGAAATCCTCATCCAAGCAGGAAAAGACGCCAAAGTGCAGCCTTGGATGCAAGGCGTCTGCCAGCCCGAACACCTCACCAACGAACAACGGAACACGACCGTCGGACAAATCCAGCTCTGGCGCACCAACACGCCAAGTCGTAATGCGGGAGGACGCACAATGCAGCCCTAGGATCAGATCTTGTCTACTCTCTTTTTCCTACTCGCTACTTCATCATATACTTAAGGACTGTGATGGAACGTATCAACGCTATTGACCTGTTCTGCGGGACCGGCGGCTTGTCGCTGGGCTTGAAGCAGGCTGGCATTAACGTTGTTGCTGGTGTGGATTTTGAGAAGCGCTGCGCTTACCCGTACGAGTATAATATCCACGCCCGTTTTATCCACGCCTCGGTCACCGACATTACCGGTGCAGATCTGATGGAGTTGTGGCCAAAAAAGGGCATCCGTCTTCTGGCAGGATGCGCGCCGTGTCAGCCTTTTTCTAGCCAGCGCCGCGGGCATTCTCCTTCATTGGATAGGAACTGGCCGCTTTTGCGTTCCTTTGCCCGCCTCGTGCGAGAAACGCTCCCTGAGCTTGTGACGATGGAAAACGTTACCCGCCTAGAACGAGACTCCATGTTCACAGAGTTCACAGACGCTCTACAAGAATGCGGTTACCACGTTTCTTACGGCGTGCTCTTTGGGCCTGATTTCGGGCTCGCACAAAATAGGCGGCGTCTCATCTTGCTGGCTTCCCGCAGAGGGGAGATTCAGATGCCTATGCCCACGCACAGCCCAGAAACCTACGTCACCGTCGATGAGGTAATCGGACACTTGCCGCACCTTGGCAGCGGAGAACATGACCCCTATGATTCTTTGCACTTCGCGAGGCAACTTTCGCCCTTAAACCTGAAGCGCGCAATAGCCTCCAAACCTGGGGGAACATGGCGAGATTGGCCTGAAGAACTTCTTGCACCGTGCCAAAAACGCGACAAGGAAGCAAACTTTGCTTCCTTCTATGGACGCATGCGAGGAGATACCCCTTCGCCCACCATCACCACCCAGCCATACAACACCGGTGCTGGACGCTTCACACACCCCAGACAAGATCGAGGCCTTACCCTGAGGGAAGCTGCCCTGCTACAAGGGTTCCCACAAGAATTCGTCTTCACAGCCCCCGAAGAAAGCATCACTCTCACCGGTGTCGGCAAACTCATCGGCAACGCTGTCCCGCCTCATTTTGGGAGAGCTGTGGGGCGCACCTTTTTTGAGCACATTCAGGCTCTGTGATTATTTGTCTATCCCCGCCTCACGCACAGCCTTTTCCAGCACAGAAATCTTCTCAGCCAGATACCCTCTTCCAGGTTCTGTCAGGTCTGCCGTATGCATGACTACATTACGCAAGATACGCAATAACTCCCTATCCCTGAAATCAATGTTGAAGCAGGAAGTTCTATCGTGTTTTTTCATCGAGGTAAGTTCTGGGAACTGAAGATACCAGACACCCTCTGAATGCATGCGAACATGTTTGCTGATCCCAGCTTCCTCTAGCTGCTTCTTTTCTTTCTTCCGAGCATCCTGGATTGCTGTTTTTAGTCCGCCGGGAAGTGCCTCGTCGTCGGCATAGCCCATGTCGCATAGCTTGTAGCGCATAGCGTTTTCAATTAAGTAGAGAGTTGTATAGTGACCTGCGGAAACTTCAGCACCAGCGGAAGCTCTTTTTAAGAGCATCTTCCAAACATCTGACTCTTCATCTGTTTCCGCTGACTTCCCTAAGCTTTTCTCTATTTCCTGCACTAACTTCTTTGCTGCTCGCTCAGTCCCAGGGACACTCGGATTGTCTGGATCCCCGTCTTTCTTATAGTGAAGACGCAAGGCGTCCCATGTGTCGTATAGACTTTTCAGCCCCTCTTTCAGGGATTCAAGAAAATCTTGGTACATGTCATCATCTTTGATAATCCCCTCTCGACTACTGATGAAGGGATCTGTTCCAGGGCGATCAAGGCCGTCGATATGGATCTGCCCGTAGAGATAGTTTTCAGGGACACGTGCAGAAGGAATGTGACTCAAAATATTTTGCTCACGCAAACGACCATTGACAAAAAGATCTACACCAGCCTTTTCGTCCATGCCAAGAACTTTTAGATCGCGAGGTTTTTCAACGGTTGCTAAAAATCCTTTAACCCCGTCTGTAAAATCATAAGTAAAAGTTTTCTTCACTCCAGAATCGGTTACTTTTGTGAAAGCCTTGTGGATTAATTCGAGATAGGGATCGTCGAACTCTCCGATCTTCCAGGCAAATTCCGTTTTCTTCGCAAAAACCTCTAAGTCCTCTACTCCAACTTCCTTGTCGTTATAAAAGATATGAAAATTATTGTCAATAAGAGAAAAGCGAAAAGCCAATGCAATCGAGCGCCGCAAGAAGTCGTCGCTGCTATTGCTCATCCTGAGTCCGTCAAGCTGAAGAAAAGTTCCGTGGTGAAAATCTCGTCTTTCTTGCCAGTCCCTCAATTTCTCGTATAAAGATTCAGGCGCGTCATAAAGCTCCACCTCTTTAATGTCATAATCGTTGGCTACAGCCTCATCAAGCGCCTTATTGTTAATGACGCATCCCGCCGCCTCGTGATCGCTCTTGAGGGAGAGAACAGAGACCGCATCAGCACATGACAATAGCGCAAGCTTCCCAATACCTTTTGCCCCAATATATGGGCGATTCTTCGCGGAGTGGGTTAACTCGTGCCCTTTCCCTCGTTTGGAGTAACCAATCTTAAGGAAATGCTCCCTCAAATCCTGAGAACTCATCCCCACACCATCATCAATAATGAGCATCTGGGTTCGATCACTGCTTACGCTGATCCACACGTTCTCCGCATCAGCATCCCAGGCATTAGAGATCGCTTCACCCAGAACCGTAGTGAAATTTCGATAAAGCTGTCGCCCCAGATGATCCAGCACAGTCGCAGAAAAAGAGAAAGTATGAACATCGTTGTGCACGGCAGGCTCCTTCGAAATAGCTGCTCACCCAGCGTAAGTATAACATCCGGCCTTGAAGCAAAAATCCCACCCGTGAGGGGTGGGATTGTGCTTATTTGTCAGCTGGTGTGGTTACCCGCCACGAAGGCTATTCTAACTTGGGGCTCCAGTCTCACCAAGCTTCGCAGTCGCCCGAACTCACCGTACTCTGCGGTGCAGGCCTGTAATTCCACCCTTACTGACATGAACGGGTGTAGTGCCTCGCCGTTCGGCATACAACCCATAGAATATGGGCTGCGTATCAGGTGCTCAGCAAGGAAGAACTTACGTGTGCGCTTCAACAGGCAACTACTCGGTGATCTTGTTGGATGAGTCGATTCGTGAACGCCCTAAAGTAGAACAGTTTTACGTTGTTTCTGCTGTGCAGCCACGTTTCGAATCGAAGGATGGGCGCGATAAAACCTTGGAAGCATTGCGTTCTGGGTTGATTCCCCTTGCTGAGGGACTGTTCGGCAGGCCCTATTGGATACGGTTGAGGCGTGGTAGATTGATGGCGAGAAGACCGCAGAGAAAATGTGCGGGCTCATCGCCACCTCATGCGATGTACGTATGAGCATCGCAAGCATTGGCCTGGGTAAGAAAAAATTTTCTGCTGAGGAGTATAAGCAAGCACGAGGCAAGGCTGTTAAGAATGCGGTGAGTGCATTACAGGCTCCATCTGCGCTTATGGTGCTCGATCGCGTCCGCAGTTACGGACGTAATCGTCGTAATGACGTTGGGTGATGGAGGGGATGTTCGCACGGTTGCGCCTTTGCGTCGCGATAAGAGCGTGGCGGGAAGTGCGTCAATCTGAGCTTGCAGGTGCGCGGCATCCACACTGGCGTCGTGCCAGGCGCCCGTGGTGGGGGCGTCGTGGATAACGCCCACTTCGTCCACATACATGCCGTCTACCAGGCGCGGGCCTTCGCGAGGTGTCTTGCTTCTTTCGGGGCGCGGTCACCATATGGGTTGTGTGTGCTCATTGGTGGTTGATCCAATCAGAGTGGACGGTAGGGAAATGCTGGAGACTTTGCGCGCAACAAATAATGCATATGAGGAGCCGATATACCCAACATCGCCGCAGCCGCGCGCACAGGAACAAACAACCCCCGAAAATCAGGGTCATCCACAGACTCGCGCAAACACTCCGCGAACTCAGCAGAAGATAACTCCACCAAATCCACAAAATCAAAATCAAACCGACCTGAAACAGGCATCCGAACCTCCTTCCAACGACTGGGAGGAGACACTCTCAAACGCTCTCAGCTAGCAAACTCGTAATGAATAGGTCGTGGGTTCGATTCCCACAGGCGGCTCAGACAAGCCCGAGATATCAACGAAAACATCGTTGATATCTCGGGCTTTTGTATTGAAACTGAAATGCCCGCGAGCGCGGGGCCCGCGGGCATTGAGCCTCAGAAAATTAGGACAGACGCGTAATGCGGTAGCGCCAGTCGACCGGGCCGGTCTCGATTGTCTCGACGCGGTAGTGCGATTCGCTTTCCTGCAGGTAGTTGAAGAGCGGAGCCGGCTGATGCGGAGCAACGACAATCAGCGATGCACCAAGCGGCAGGTTATCCATCGCAGCAAAGAGCAGAGCATGGCGAACAACCTTAGGCAGGGAATGAATAACAAGTTCGTCCTCACGAACGGCGGGATCCTGCGATACAACGTGCGCTGTTCCCTGGCCGTGATCACCGCAACCGCAGCCCCCGTGAGCAGGTGCTTCAGCCTTCGGAGCTTCCTGAGCACCGTGTCCATGTCCGCCACAACCACAACCGCCGTGTGATTCACGGGCAGGTGCGGCCTCAGCCTTATGTCCGTGCCCACCGCAGCCACAGCCTCCGTGCGACTCGGGTGCAGTTGCTGCAGGAGCAGCCTGTTCCTTCTTTCCGTGGCCGCCACAACCACAACCGCAACCGCCCTCAGAGGGGGTGGTCGACACATCGACCAGCTTGAATTGCTGTCCAGTTCCCGGCGCTGCTGCCTCGGGCAAAGTCTCTGCCATTTTGTCCTCTTCCTTGGAATAAAGCTGTTACCAGCGGGTATTCACAGGAACGCCCGCACGCAAACCTTTATTTCAGTTTAAATCCTTGCTAAATAGAGCGCTGAGCGATCCCACTCACTCGGAACGGAGTGCGAACTCCACCTCAACCTCGACCGAGGCATTCAGCGGCAAGGCCGCAACACCCACAGCCGAACGCGCATGCTGAGAGCCAAAAACCTCACCCAGTAGTTCAGACGCGCCATTGACCACAGCAGCCTGCCCATAGAAATTCGGCAAGGACGCAACAAAGGCAGTCACCTTAACTACCGAGGCCAGACGATCCACACCGCCCGCAACTGCAGCCGCAGCCGCCATCGCGTTCAACGCGCAAATCCGCGCGGCCTCGTACGCATCTTCGGGATCCGCACCATCTTCACCGACCGCACCAATGCAGGCCAACTCGCCGTTTTCCAAGGGAAGCTGGCCGGAGGTGCGCACAACACCGCGATCCTCAATGGCTGGGACGTAGGCGGCAACAGGCTTGGCAACCTCAGGCAGTTCAAGGCCGAGCTCAGCAAGTTTCTCCGAAGGCAGTGTCATTTTTTCCTCACGATCGCATCAGAACTGGGGGGCGTGGAATTTCCACACCCCCCAGCCTAGTCCCGCGCAGCACCTCTGGGTCATCACGCACACTTCGCGGGACAGCTTGTGTGCGGGATCAATCCCGCGGTCGGCTCATGCGGCAAGCGCCTGCTGGACCGTCGGCCTCATCGTGAAGAAACGATCAATCACGCGAGTCCACCGGTTTGTCTGCAAGCCCGGTGTCAGCAGAGCCATCGCAGTCGCGTACTTCGAGATACGCGAGGGCCGAATCCTATTCGCCCACAGCAAGCGGTCCAGCTCAGACGGAGCCGCGCCAGACTTGGTCTCAATAATCGCAATGTGGGGAGCCTGAAGCTCACGTCCCCACGAGTCCCAGTTCAGATCGGTGTCAATCGTCGCTCGTCCCTGGCCATCGGCCATAAGAAGCGTCGAACGCGTGTAGGTTCCAGAGAGCACGGGGAGCAGGGAATCAACCCGACCAACGCCGTCAAAGCACTGAGCGGCCTCGAGCCTTTCGGCCACCCAAAGCCGGCCCTCGCGGCTCAGTTCCATCCGCGCTGCCTGAGCGAAGTCGTAGGCCATGCGCTTCTTGACGGTGTGCCCGCGCGGGCCTCGAGTCTTGACCTCAAGGAAGGCCAACTCCGAATCGAGGTAGGAGCGCGTGCGGACCTTGTAGCGGCGGCGGCGCTTGTGCGCGGTGTCCATGAAGGAGTGCAGCTCGGGAGTATCGAAGTAGCACGAGGCATATCGCTGCTCAATCTTCCCCCCGATTTCAAGGATCTGCGTTGCGGGGTTCATGAGCGCGAGCAACTCATCCAAGCAATCCGTGGGCACGACGTACTTGCGGTCGACTCGCGTGAGCATCGCGGCGCGTGCGTTCATGTCATCAAGGCTGATTCGTTCAAGGTTCGTCAGGTTGTGTAGTTCGTGCGTCATGGTGTCCTCCAGTTCTTTCACGAGGCCGAGGCCGGGGTGGTCTTTCGCGCAGGCTCAGCGCCTGGCCGAGACCCGGTAGCGAACGTCAACCAAGGTGAGATCGTTGACCATATCGAGTTTGATGACCTTGACTCCGGTCACCTTGACACCCATGCGGGCTTCAAGTGCTTGGCGAAGTTCCTTCTCGTCTGCGATTGCGCGGTCGAATTGGACTTGCTGCGAGCCGGAGCGTCCTAGGATCAAGGTCGAGTCACCGATGGCGAGGGTAGCTAGGACCAGAGAGACCATTGCATAGGAATAGATCGCGGTGCTCATGCCAAGGAGCAGGCCAATGGCAAGGGAAGCAAAGTAGTAGGCGATTTCGCGCTGGCTGATTTCGTCGGAGCGAAGTCGGATGATCGACAGAACACCGAAGAGGCCAAGGCCTAGGCCTGCGGAGATCGTTGAGTTTGCCATGACGCTTGCGACTGCAAGGACGCCGATGTTCACAACAAAGAATGCGACGACGAGATCGGCGCGTCGGTGGCGGGGGTAGTAGAGGGCTCCAACCAGGATCAACATTGCGAAGAGGTCAATGATGATCGGCAGAACCATCGCTGTGGTGAGTGCGCTCATTTGATGCTCCTCAAGGTTGTTTCGTGCGTGACGGAACTATTGAGCCAGCGGAGTCTATGAATGAGCTATGTGCGGGACTTGACCCAGCCATGCACTTTGGGGGCGCCTTGGTCATACTCGAGGCTAGGACACCCGGACGAAGCGCCCTGAGACATCCACAGATCGAAAAGATCGTTTCTTGCGTACACGTACCCGGACAAAGTGCGTCATTGCTCGACCGATTCCGGCCATATACGGACACGAGCCTCTCGTTCAGACGCACTTTGTCCGCGGGGTGGGGTGGATCCGCGGGGTGGGCACACGGGGTGGGTCCACGGGAGTGGCCCACAAGACGGAAAAACCCGCAGACAAACGAGCAGTGGGGGGATGCGACGGAAGTCGCATCCCCCCACTCTTTCACTCAGCGGCCGCCCTGACGGTTTCCGCCTTGTCCACCAGGAGCCCCTCCCTGACCACCGGGCGCTCCTCCACCGGGACCGCCCTGACTGCCGGTCGATTGACCCGCAGTGACAGAGGTCGAATTGGAATCCACACTCACCGTGTAGCTCTGGCCATTCGACACATCCGCAGAGGAGAAGACCACATTCTGGAAGGTCTTTGCTGCCTTGATGTTGGCCAAAACCTTTCCACTGAAATCCTTAATGGTCACGGTCGAGTTCGCGTTACCGGAAGCTGAAGCCTGCAGCCATCCCTGTGAAGAGTTGGTCGAAGGCGATTCAGCCATTCCGGAAGAACCGATGGCAAGAAGCGTTCCACCGCTGACCAAGAATTCACCGTTGGCATCGAGGGCACCGTTTCCACCGTCAGTCGGTCCGTAGACGATCGTGTTACCGCCGGAGATCTCCACCGAGCCATTGGAGTCGATTCCGTCACCGCCGGCGTTCACCGTGATGGTGCCGCCCGAGATCAGGATCTTTTCACCGGTGTCCTGCATGGAGCCACCGCCGCCAGGCCCGTTGTTGGTCGTGGTCGTCTTGGTCGCGGTCTTCGCCGCTTCAACTGCCGCAACGGTGGTCGAACCGGAGCCGTTGATACCATCATCACTGGAGGTCAGATTGACCTCACCATTGGAGATGGTGATCAAGCCGCCCTCAAGGGCTTCATTGGACTGTTCAACCGTAACCTTCGCGCCGTCAAGAACGGCCGCACCCTCAGCGTGAATACCATCGTCAGCGGTTGATGCAACGATCGTTCCCGAGGTCAGCCGGATTGCACCATCGGAGTGCAAACCATCGTCACCGGAGTCAATCGTGACCTCGCCACCGTCTTCAATCAGGAAGACACCGGCCTTAATTCCCTTAGTGGAATTGTTGGAGTCCTTTCCAGACGAGGCACCGCCACCGGCAATGATCGTCGTATCTCCGCCGCTGATGATGACGTCAGTTTCACCCTGGATACCATCACCCACCGAGGTGATTTCGATGGTGCCACCGGTGATATTGACGTAGCCCTTAGTGGTATCGCTATCTTGGTCAGACTTCAGGCCGTCCCCTCCTGAAGTGAGCTTGATAGTTCCGCCGGCAACGGTCAGCGAGTCCTTGCCACGTAGCGCATCATCCTTCGAGGTGACCGTGATGTTACCCGACAGAATGTAGAGGTCGTCCTTGCTGGTAATGCCGTCGTTGTAGTTGGCATTGACCGTCAGTGAACCGCTACCCGTAATGGTGAGATCTGCATCGGAATAAATCGCCGCGTTGTCCTCAGCATTCGTATCCGAGGGAGTGCCGTCAGTGACGGTGTTTGAACCATTCAATGACAGAACAACATCATCTGCAGAGACCACATTGATGGCGCTACCCGAAGAGTTCGTGATTGTCGCACCGTCAAGGATCAAGACGACCTGGGCATCCGTCCCAGCCTCAACCTTGACCTGTCCATTGAGCGTTCCAGAGAGCTTGTAAACGCCAGCCTGGGTGATCGTCACCGCGGAGCCATCGACCTTGACTCCGGATGCTGAGGTACTCGCGCTACTTCCATTCAAAGAAATGGTCTGAGCCGAAGAAGCATCCCACGCGCTGTCCTCAACGTAGGAGGCTTTCGCGTTCGCAGCCAAGGCCTCGGCAGCGGTCGGAGGAGCAATGACAGTCCCGGATTCCGCGGAAACCGATGAGCTTGAGGCGGCCTTCGCACTGACGGCCGACGAGGCCGATGCGGTGCCGGAAGTCGAGGAGCAGGCGCTCAGTGCGAGCGCGCCGACCGCGGCTACGGCTGATAACCGTACGAGAGTCGATGCTGGCGTTTTCATGTGAGGTCCTTTCGTGGATCGTGATGATCCAATTGAGCCAGTCGACTCTATGAATGAGCTGTGCCTAGCTCAGGCCTCACATAAGAAAGAAAATTACGCCTTTACAGTGCCGAAGAATCAATGAAAGAAGGTTGATTTTCCAGGAAATCCTCGAGGATTCGATTGAGCTGGTCGTACTCGATGAGGAAGCCGTCATGGCCGTGAGGAGAAGACAGGCACGCGTATTGCGCACCGGGAATTCCCTCGGCGACCTTGAGTCCTTCCTTCGCGAAGAACAACCGGTCCGAGTCCACCGAAATCACCAGGGTTCGCGCGGTGATCTGTCGCAGCGCCTCGGTGATCCCCCCGCGATCACGACCGATGTCGTAGCTCAGCATCGTGCGGCACAAGGAGACGTAGGAACCCGCATCGAAACGACGCACGAGCTTTGCCCCGTGGTAGTCCAAGTAGGACTGGACAGCCAGACGCCCGCCGCTCAACACGTCCTCGCGGTCCTGGGGGGCGCGGCCGAAGCGCGCGTCCAGTTCTTCGGGGGAGCGATAGGTGGCGTGAGCGATTTGTCGCGCGAGGTTCAGTCCCGCGTGGGGACCCTCTTCCTGGTCGTAGTAGTCTCCGCCTCGCCAGTTGGGATCCAATTCAATGGCGCGGATTTGCGTGTGCGCCCAAGCCGCGCGTTCCGCGTTCGTGCATGCCGCCGAGGCGACAACAACCAAGCGCTCGCAGCGCAGCGGGAAGCTCACTCCCCACTCGAGCGCGCGATGTCCACCCAGGGAAGCGCCGATGACCGTGTTCCACGTGGGGATCCCGAGGTAATCCGCCAGCCGCGCCTCGGCCTGAACCTGGTCGCGCGTTGAGATGACGGGGAAACGCGAACCCCACGGCTGCCCGTCAGGCGCTGCCGAGGCCGGGCCCGTGCTTCCCTGACAACCACCAAGAACGTTGGGAACGACAAGGAAGTAGCGCTCGGGGTCCAGGGGCTTGCCCGGTCCGACGGCCTCTTCCCACCAGCCCGCGGTGAGCTGGCCGGGAGCCGCCGGCCCCGAGATGTGGGCGTCACCCGTGAGTGCGTGCAGCACGAGGATCGCATTCGATCGGTCCTCGTTGGGCGTGCCCAAAGTCTCGTAGGCCAGCGTCACTTCCGGCAGGAATGAACCATTTTCGAGGCGGAGGGGCCCCAAGTGCGCAAACTTACGGAATGCGACGGGGTCATTAGGCGTCCACGCACCGCTGACGGGGATCGGTCCAAGTTCACGTCGGCTCATGGTTTCTTCCTTACTCACCTCGAGATTGCGCGGGCTGGCAGTGTCAGGCCAGGTGGGCGACGGCCTCGAATCCTTGGACAAGGTCGGCAATGATGTCGTTGACGTTCTCAATGCCAATGGACAGGCGGACGGTTCCGGGTTCAATTCCCGCGGCGCGCAGCTGGGACTCGCTGAGCTGGGAGTGCGTGGTGGATGCGGGGTGAATGACTAGGGATTTCGCGTCACCGATATTGGCGACGGTCGGGAGAAGTTTGAGCGAGGTTGCAAATGAGGTTCCTGCTTCGAGTCCGCCTTTGATGACGAAGGAGAGCAGGCCGCCGGCGCCGCGAGGGTTGTACTTCTGGTGGAGCTCGTAATAGGGCGAGGACTCGAGGCCCGCGTAGTTCACGGACTCGACCTGCGGGTGCGATTCGAGGAACTTCGCAACTTTCAGCGCGTTGTCAACGTGGCGCTCAACGCGTAGCGACAGGGTCTGGATCCCCTGCTCGATGAGGAAGGAGTTGAAGGGCGAGGGGGCACAGCCGACATCTCGCAGGCCAATTGCACGTGCGCGAATGATGTAGGAGAGGTTTGCTCCGAGTTTTTCGGCGCCCAGGTCATGTCCGAAAACGAGGCCCGCATAGGAGGATTCGGGTTCGTTGAAACCGGGGAAACGCTCGGGGTCCTTCGTGTAGTCGAAGTTACCGGCATCGACGATCACGCCCGAGATCGCGGTGCCATGGCCGCCCAAGTACTTGGTTGCTGAGTGGATGACGATATCGGCACCCCACTCGATGGGCCTGGTCAGGTAGGGGGTCGCGACAGTGTTGTCGACGATCAGCGGAACACCGACAGAGTGTGCGGCCTGTGCAATCTTCTCGATATCGAAGATATCGCCCTTGGGGTTGGGGATGGTTTCACCGTAGAAGGCAACGGTGTTTTCGTCGGCCAGAGACAACCATTCGTCCACATCGTAGGGATCGCTCACGAAGCGGGCATCGATTCCGAGGCGACGCAGGGTGTTGTTGAGCAGCGAGGTTGAACCGCCGTAGAGGGAAGGCGAAGCAACAATGTTGTTCCCCGCGGATGCCAGGTTGAGAACCGCAAGAGTAATTGCGGACTGGCCTGAGGATGTCAGGAGCGCGCCGACGCCGCCTTCGAGGGCAGCGATTCGGGCCTCGACGTAGTCATTGGTCGGGTTGCCCAGGCGAGTGTAGATGGGGCCAAGCTCTTGCAGGGCGAAGCGGGCTGCGGCTCGTTCCGCGGAGTCAAAGGCGAATGAGGTTGTTTGAAGAATCGGGATGGAAGTTGCACCGGTTTGGGGATCGCGGTCCCAGCCCGCATGAATTTGCTTGGTTTCAAATGCCCAAGAGTTCTGGTATTCAGTGTCTGTTGCTTCAGTTGCGGCCATTGTTGTCTCTCCTTGTGTTCACGTTTTTGATTCTTGTGACGTGAGGAGAGGCGATGGCTGAGGGGGTCGAGCCGCTGCGCTCACGATTCGGCGATTGCGGCAGTTTCCAACGCAAAGACGTACGACCCGGGCGAGTAATCTCTAGCCATCAGTAGGTCTGGTCAAAAGCTGACGCGTGGGTCAGCTACGCATTCGTTGGAACATAGCCTCATGCTATGGCCCAGGCGTGGGCCACGCGCGGCGTGTTCATATCGTGGGCGAATGTAACATTCCCGCCTGCCTTGCGGCACCCAGGGCGACGTATTCTGCCGCCTCGGGAAATTCAACGGGTACCCCCAAGAATTCGGGCGCCAAGCTCTGCACTGCCCGCGAGCGCGCTCCCCCACCGACAACGAGCACTTTCTCGATCGGAACGCCCAGCTCACGCACGCATTCGAGCGCGAAACGCATGTGGGCAAGCAGCCCCTCGACACCGGCCCGAGCAAGGTGCGCGCGCGTCGAATTCTTGAGCGTCATTCCTTCCAATCGGGCAGTGGCATCGGGCAGGTTCGGCGTGCGTTCGCCTTCAAAATACGGAACGAGGCGCAGCCCTCCCGCGTCGGGAACCGACAGTGCCGCTTCGTCTAGTTCCTCATAGCCGAGGCCGCTCATCGCGCCGACCGCGTCGAGGATTCGCGAGGCGTTGAGCGTGCACGCGAGGGGAAGCCAATGTCCGCTTGCGTCAGCAAAGCCGGCGACTTGACCACTGGGATCTTCCACGGGAGTTTCGCTAACAACGGCAACAACCCCGGAGGTTCCCAACGAGAGCAACGCCTGTCCGACACCGAGGCCAACACCGAGCGCAGCCCCAGCATTGTCTCCACACCCTGGACCGATGGCGATTTCTCCCCATCCTCGCGCTGGATCCCCACATCCCATGGCCTCAAGGGGCTTGCAGATCTTCGGCAGGATGATTTCCTCTGCTTCTTCCACAGAGATTCGCAGGGCCTGAGCCAAGATTTCGCGCCTGTAGACTGCATCAGCCCGGTCCATGTAGCCCGTTCCCGAGGCATCGGAACGGTCGGTGCACAGGCCTTCCAACCCGACAGCCTCAAAGCCACCGCGGATTTTCCAACTCAGCCAGTCGTGGGGCAGACAGATTGCCGCGATCTTCCTTGCGTTCTCCGGCTCATTGTCTGCAAGCCAGCGCAGTTTCGTGACCGTAAAAGAGGCAACGGGAACGAGGCCCGTGGCGCGGGCCCACCAGCGAGCACCGCGCTCACGGTCGCCATCGCCTCGTTCGCAGGTGAGGTCCTCGGCCGCACCGGCGCTTCGGGTATCGTTCCACAAAAGCGCCGGGCGGATGACCTCGCCACGCTCGTCCAAGCAGACCATTCCGTGTTGTTGCCCGCCCACGCTGAGCGCACGCACGTCGTCCAAGCCGCCAGCCGCGCGCACGGCCTCGAGGAAAGCATCCCACCACGCCTGGGGGTCAACTTCGCTTCCCTCGGGGTGCGAGGCGCGACCTTCGCGGACGATCCTGCCGGTGACCGGATCGCAGATGACAACTTTGCACGATTGAGTGGAGGAGTCGACTCCAGCGACGAATGGCCTGCTCTCACTCATGGTCTCAGCCGATCAGGTGGCGCATGGCCTGCTGGTAGAGCTCAACGTAGTGGTACTCGCGAGCGCCCTTTGCTTCGGCGTCGAAATCCTCGAAGGCACTGCGGTCAGCAAGGAAGTCGTCAATGCTTTCACCGGGTGCGAGCGTGGGAGTTGCCAGCTCGGCGACAGATGCCGCTTCCATGAGTTCTTGGGTGAGCGGATCGGCGCGGAATTCGCGTGCCTTCTCCGCTAAACGAAGGTACATCTCCATGTTTGCACGCGCGGATTCCCACACGCCTTCCATGCCCTCGGTTCGGCTGGGCTTGTAGTCGAAGTGACGAGGCCCTTCGTAGCGAGGTCCTCCCCCGGGGAAGCCGTTCTCAAGCAGATCGACGGTGAAGAAAGCGCTGGCAAGGTCGCCGTGTCCGAATGCCTTGTCTTGGTCGTACTTCAGACCGGATTGTCCGTTGAGGTCGATGTGGAAGAGTTTTCCGGCGTTGAGCGCCTGAGCCAAGGCGTGCGTGTAGTTCAGGCCGGCCATTTGTTCGTGTCCGGTTTCGGGGTTCAATCCGACGACGTCGCCGTTGTCAAGCTGAGCAATCAGGGCCAAAGCGTGACCAACGGTGGGAAGGAAGATATCGCCTCGGGGTTCATTGGGCTTGGGTTCCAGGCCGATGCGGAGATCGTATCCGCGAGACTTGATGTAGGCGGCGACGGTATCGAGGCCTTCGCGGTAGCGGTCGAATGCTGCGTTGAGATCCTTAGAGGAGTCGTATTCTGCGCCTTCGCGTCCGCCCCACATGACGAAGGTTGTCGCGCCGAGTTCTGCTGCGAGGTCGACGTTACGCAAGATCTTTCGCAGGCCGAAGCGGCGGATCTCACGGTCATTATTCGTCAATCCGCCATCTTTAAACACCGGGTGGGTGAAGGTATTTGTCGTCACCATTTCGATGACGAGTCCGGCTGCGTCAGCAACTTCCTTGACGCGCATGACTCGCTCATGGCGCTCCGAGTCCGAGGCATCGAAGTCGAAGACATCATTGTCATGGAATGTAATGCCCCAAGCGCCGATTTCTGCGAGTTTCGCCGTGTATTCCCACGGATCGAGGACGGCTCGGGTACCGGTTCCAAAGGGATCAACCGCGTTCCATCCCACGGTCCACAGGCCGAAAGAGAAGCGATCTTCGGGTCGAGGTGTATGCGCCATAGCATGACCTTCCAGGTTTTAAGCTGTGCAAAAATATGCACGTTTTTGTTATGCCTCATAACATAATCCATATCATGCGATAGAGTCAAGACATGGCCAACACAGTTCGCACGCAAAGCCCACATTCTGGCGCCACAAACCAAAATCTGCGTGCACACAATCTTTCACTGGCATTGCGCCACATCCTGGCCAATCCCGGCGCAATCAACCGCGCGGGGATCGCTGCTCAAACCGGAATTTCACGCGCAACGATGTCACGCCTGGTCGATGAACTCATCGCAACCGGTCTCGTCGAAGAAAGCGACGATAAACTCTCCACCGGCGGACGAGGCCGACCCACAAGCGTCCTCTCCCCCGCCTCGGGAACCGTCATCGCCCTGGGACTGCAGGTGAATATCTCGGTTCTTGGCGCATACCTTGTCGACCTCAGCGGCAACGTCCTTGCTCGAGAGACACTTGAGGGCGATTTTTCAGGCTCCGATCCGCAGGCAACCCTGCGCAAACTGGCCCGCATGGGCAGACGCGTACTACGCGAGGGACATGAAGAAGGCACGACATTCCTGGGCAGCGCGCTTGCTCTCCCCGGCCTCGTCTCTGGCGACACCCTAGTCACCGCGCCAAACCTCGGCTGGAAGAACATCCCCTTCGACGAGCTCACCCACCCCCTCCACGACCTCCACGTCACCCTCATTGCGAACGAGGCCGATTTGGCGGCCTTCGCGGTCGCCCACCCCCGCCCCGGCGTCCCCGAGGGACCCGCATCTTTCATCTATGTCTCCGGAGAAGTTGGCATCGGTGGCGGCCTAGTCATCAACCATCAACCACTGAGCGGAGCTCACGGCTGGTCCGGCGAAATCGGACACATTTGCGTTGAACCCCAAGGAAACGTCTGCTCCTGCGGAGCGCGCGGATGCCTGGAAACCATTGCTGGCCTCAAGGCACTGTGCCGGGCAGCAGGTTTGGAAGACGAATCAAGCGCCCGCGAGCTCACTCAGCTTGCCGGACACAGCGCGAAAGCCCAAGATGCTCTTGCCAATGCCGGCCATGCTCTGGGGCAGGCTCTAGCCGGCGTCGTCAACACCGTCGATATTTCACAGGTGTATCTGGGCGGCCTCGTCGCCGAGACTGCCCTCTACTTACTGCCAACGCTGCACGAGGAACTGGAAACTCGCGTCCTCCAAGCTCCCTGGTATGCACCCGCTATCGACATCCTTCCCTCGTCCGAGGACCTTTCCCTGCGCGGCGGGGCGTTCCAGATTCTCGAGAGAATTTTGGACGATCCGATTCACTGGAAAGACGGTGCATTCTAGGTAGGATTCACAGGCGCTACATAGCTGCCCACGAAGCGGCGACAAGACTCCTGTGCTGCAATGAAACTATGTGTGGAATTGTTGGACACGTCGCATGTCAAGCCTCTCAGCGAAGCCGTCAGGTCGTCCTCGACGGCCTCTCACGCCTGGAATACCGCGGATATGACTCTGCAGGAATCGCCTTGGCGCGCCCGGGAGAACTGGACGTTATTAAGGCCGTCGGCAAGCTGGTCAACCTGCGCGAGGCCGTAGATTCTGAGGCACCAGCCGATGCTTACGCCGGGATCGGGCACACCCGTTGGGCAACTCACGGGCGCCCAACGGTTACAAACGCTCACCCCCACGTCAGCCCCGACGGACGCTTCGCACTTGTCCACAATGGAATCATCGAAAACGCGGACAAACTGCGCACCCGGCTGCGCGCACAAGGCGCGGTTTTTGCCTCGGAAACCGATACGGAAGTGGTCGTGCACCTGCTTGCGCGCGCCTACGATCAGGCGGATGCGGCCTCGTACACGGAAGAAATTGCGGGGCTGAGTGGCACTGACGAGGCCGTCGCGCGACGGTTGGTCGTTGCAATGCGGGAAGTAACCGCCGAGCTCGAGGGAACTTTTACTCTGCTCGTGCTGTCCACCGATTCTCCCAATGTCATCGTTGCAGCGCGCAGGTCTTCGCCGCTGGTTATTGGCCTGGGTGAGGGAGAGAACTTCCTCGGCTCGGATGTCCTTGCTTTTATCGAGCACACGAATCGTGCGGTGGAAATCGGCCAAGATCAACTCGTTGTCGTGAGCGCTTCCGCTGTAACGGTCATCGGCGCGGGTGGGCATCCGGTTCCCCTAAAGGAATACGAGGTTGATTTTTCCGCGGATCGCGCGACCAAGGGCGGATGGCCGACCTTCATGGAGAAGGAAATTCACGAACAGCCTCGAGGCGTGGCTGATACTCTTGCCGATCGCATGGACTCGCACGAGCACTTGGCTTTGGACGAGATCCGCATCCCCGAGCACGTCCTGCGCGGGATCGACAAGATCATCATGATTGGCTGCGGAACTGCCTCCTATGCGGGGCAGGTCGCACGTTACGCGATTGAGCACTGGTGCCGTATCCCCGTCGAGGTCGAACTCTCCAGCGAATTCCGCTACCGCGATCCGGTCGTTGGCGAGAAGACCCTGGTTGTCGCGATTTCTCAGAGCGGCGAAACGATGGATACGATCCAGGCAATCCGCCACGCCCGCGAACAGGGGGCGAAGGTCGTCGCGATCGTCAACACTCCCGGTTCGACTATTTCGCGCGAATCCGATGCCGTCATCCTCACCCATGCTGGGCCTGAAATTGCGGTTGCCTCAACGAAGGCTTTCACATCGCAGGTGACAGCGTGCTACATCCTCGGCCTGTATTTGGCACAGGTTCGCGGGAACAAGTACGCCGACGAAATCGCTGACTACATGGAGAAACTGGCGCGCCTTCCCGAGGCGATTCAGAAGGTTTTGGATAGCGGGGAGAGCGTTCGCCAATTCGCCCGCACGATGAAGGATGCGACCTCGGTGATCTACTTGGGGCGACACGTGGGTTACCCCGTCGCACTTGAGGGCGCACTCAAACTTAAGGAGATCTGCTACATCCACGCGGAGGGTTTTGCGGCCGGCGAGCTCAAGCACGGGCCGATTGCCCTGGTGGATGAAGGCCAGCCGGTTGTGGTTATTGTGCCAACTCCGCGCCGCCCCGAACTACACGCGAAGGTCTTGGCGAACATCCAAGAGGTCCGCGCGCGCGGAGCCAGGACAATTGTCATCGCAGAGGAAGGCGATACATCGGTTGATGAGTTCGCTGAAGTTGTCTTCCGCGTTCCTCCCGTTCCGACGCTATATGCGCCGCTGCTGACAATTGTTCCACTGCAGATTTTTGCGTGTGAGCTTGCAGCGGTGAAGGGGCTGGATGTTGATCAGCCTCGAAACCTCGCCAAGTCCGTCACCGTGGAGTAGGAGCGGCTGCGCGGCTGCGACCTCAGCGCGAGGCAGCAGCTGCGACTTCAGCACGAAGCAGACGAACGCCGTTTTCTGCTTTGACGACCTCTCCACCGGACAAAGTGCGTCATAGCTCGAAGGATAGGCGTGAAATAGGTGCGCTATGCCCACACATTGACGCACTTTGTCCGCGGGCGGATACTCCGGTGGGGATATCCCGGTGGAGATACTCCAGGCGGATACTCCGGGCGGATACTCCGGGGGGCCGATAATTCAACGAGCGCTTAGGCAAGCACTGTCAGTGAAGCTCGCACGCCTTGTAGACATGGGTCAGCATCGCGAGGCGCTCCTCCAAGGTCGCGTCCTTGGGCACGCACATCTTCGCACCCAAATAGTTGCACCCGCCCTCGATTGCGGCCTGTGCGCAGCGCTTAATTTCTGCATTACTCATGAGCGATGCCGGTTCATCGGTCTGGCCGGGCAGGTGCCCATCAATCCAGGCATAGCCGTACTGAGTTTCTTCCGGACCCGCTCCAGAGAAGACGACGCCATCTAGAACCCCGCGCTTTCCGGCCGCAACAATGTAATCGTAGGCAGCATCGGCACTGCGTTCTTCTAGAACCGAGCGTCCCCAGTTAATGAGGACACCGACCTCAAACTCGGCGGCGATCTGGATTTCTTCGTCGATCGAGAGGAATCCCTTTTCCGGTTTTTGCTCGGCGATAAAGCGGTCGCAGTGCTCAATCACGAGCTTCGCACCGTACCAGTCCCATTCGCGCAGAACTTCCAGAGATCGCCTGAACGCGTCCCCTTCCGCGGTCCGAGTGGGTGCCGAGTGCACTTCAATGCGCGTCACCACATGACGATCAGCATGCTCACACAACTTGCCCAGGTCCTCGCGCAGCTGGCGGGTGAAAGCCAGCGCGGCCTCGCGACCCTCCCTTTCTGGCGAGGCCAAGCCGAAGGTGGCGTCTTTACCGACGTTTTGCATGGTGCCGGGGATGGCGGTGATGGTGTTGAAATCCCAGTTCGCGGCGAGTAGGCCGGCAAGAAATTCGTTGTCCGTGGCGATCTGTCCGGGATAGGGCATTTCGAGGCCATTGATCCACGGCTGCTGCGCGAGAAGTTTGTAATAGTCCTCTTGCAGTTCCGGGGCGGGATGCGAGGCATAGGCTCCGATAATGAATGGAATTGTCATCGTGATCATCCTTCTGTGAATGTCGCCGTCGTTGGGACACGCACCTATAAGTCTGACAGGTCAAGCTGCAAAACGCAGCATATTCATCAGACAAATTTACCCTCAGAAGAGACCCGCATCAAAGTCCTCATCCAGTCTCAATCCAGCTCGTTCAAATCTGAAAAACGCTAAACTCACGCACATGGACCGTAATGAGCTGATTCAACGCACTTTTCCCTATCTTTTGAAGCGCTTGGAAGACGCTGGCATCGATGCCACTCCCCAGGTTGATCCGAAAACAAACGGCTACATTCTGACCGTCGACACCATGCACTTCAACGTCGAAAATCTCCTGTCAGATCTGTCGCGCATCGACCCGGTCAAGCACCAAGAGCAAATCGAACGCTGGGTTGCCTTCATGATTGAAACTCTGCGGATGCCCGAGTACTCGATCAGTGATCCCGATGAGCTTCGCAAGCGAATCCGCACACGCATCATCCGGGGCGGACAGAGCTCAGATCTCCCCATCACCTACATTCGTCCATTCACCGCCGGATTAGCCACAGCGCTCTATCTGGATTTCCCGAACAGCGTGTCATTGGTGACGGATCAAAGTCTTGCTCGATACCCACTTTCGGTTGACGAACTTTTCCACTACGGCCAGATCAACACCGATAACGAGCCAATCGATACGAAGCAACAGGTGGGTCCGTTTACCGAACTGCTGGGAGAATCACCATTCATCGCCGGCAAGGCGGCAAACATTGGTGCGTTGGTAAGCAATCTCCAAATTAATGCCCCCCACGGATTGTTCTTCGCCATTCCGCAGCGCTCCGTCCTGCTCTATGCGCCCATCGATCCGGAGGACATCTCACGACAGATACTCCAGATGGCCGACTACATGCGCTTCGCGGTCATGGAAGAATTCGGCAATAACAACGGCTACGCGATCAGTCGCGATATCTTCTACTGCTTACCCACCGGAGAATTCGGTCCTATTACCCAGGGTGACAATCCCCAACTTCACGAGCTTTTCAGCAATCCAGAGATCGACTTCGAGACCTTCATCGGGCTTGCAGAAAAATACTTGTATCTACCTGAAAGTTTCGTCCAACGCTTCCTCGCGAAGTGAATAGAACAGAAGCAAGCCACTCGCGCAGCCGGCGACCAGCTGCGCGAGGCTTGTCTCAGTGCGTCTCAAGGTGATGCTCGCCGCCTTTCATCATTCAGTTTGACTTATCGTTTCTCATTCCCTAAAGTTTCCACGTACGCGCGAGTGGCGGAATAGGCAGACGCGCACGGTTCAGGTCCGTGTCCTAGTGATAGGGTGGGGGTTCAACTCCCCCCTCGCGCACGTAGTAAGGACCCAGCGAAAGCTGGGTCCTTTTGTTTTACCCGCCGAGGCCTGGCCCGCCTCATGCGCGAAGCAGGCGTCATGCGTACCTTGCTTGACCAAACTGTGAGGCCGGCTGACGCCTCAAGCGCCAACCGGCCTCGCAAAGCAGTCGTTCAGTCCTGCGAAACTCCGGCTATGAGTTCACGAACCCACGTCCGCGCGCGGCGATAGTCCTCGTCATCTTGAGGAACATCCGCGCTATTGACCGTCGAGCTGGGGTAGGACCCCATGAAGCGCACGTCTGGGGAAACACGGTACAGGCCTCGTAAAGCAGCCTGAATGTGCTCCTGAGTAATGTGCCCAACCATGTCGATCGAGAAGGTATAGGCACCCAGGCCATCACCGCTCGGGCGTGATTCGATTCGTGACAGGTCCACGTCGTGCACCGAGAACTGCTCGAGGAGACGCATGAGCGACCCCGCCTGGTTCACCGGCAGCGCGACTTGAATCGTTGTCTTGTCGTGTCCTGTCGGCGCAGTCAAGGAGCCTTCAATCGGCCTTCTCACGCAGACGAAACGCGTAATGGCACCCGGATTATCCGCAACATCCGTGAAGAGCGATTCCAAGCCGTAGCGCTCAACCGAGGTCGCATTGCACAAGACCGCGTCGAATGCTCCCTCACTCGCACCCAAAGTCTCAGCCGCTGCGGCAGTTGAAGTCGCGGGAACGTGAACGACACCCGGGAAGGTTTCCTCGGCCCAGTTTCGACACTGTGCCCACGCATGCGGGTGCGTCCCGATCTTCCGAATGTCTTCCGCGCGCGTCCCAGGGCGGACAGCCAAGTGGAAGGTAATGGGAACCAGCATTTCCGCGCGGATCACGAGCTGCGGGTAGTCCGCGAGCGCATCGAGCGTCGCGTTGACCCCGCCCTCGATGGAATTCTCGATCGGAACGACCGCCCAATCTGCCTTTCCCTCACGTACCGCTTTCATTGCCAGCGGAGGAGAAGTCAGGGGAATAAGCTCAGCGTTCTCCGGGGCAACCTGACGCAGAGCCTGCTCTGTGAAAGTCCCAAAGGGCCCCAGGAATGCGATTCGCAGCTTGCTCACTCGGCGTGCTCCTCCTGCGCGAGGGCTTCAGTTTCACTGGCCTCAGTCTGCTCGCCTGAACGCTTCTTTCCAACGATCTCAATGATCACGGGCAGAACCGAGACGAGGATGATGACACCCAAGATCAAGGTCAGGTTGTCGTGCACGAAGGGAACATTACCCAGCAGCGAGCCAACGAGGATGAATCCCGCGCCCCAGATCAGGGCACCCAAGGTGTTGAAGATCAGGAACTTCACGTAGGGGTAGCGTGCCATTCCTGCCGCGAGCGGAATGAAGGTACGAACGAAGGGGATGAAACGACCAATGACCAGCGAACGCCCGCCGTAGTCACGGAAGTATCGCTCGGCCTTCTCCAAGTGCTCGGTCTTCAAGACTCGAGCATCCGGCTTGAAGAACTTGCGTCCCCACTTTGCGCCGAGGAAGTAACCGATCTGTGCGCCGATGAAGGCCGCAACAACAACCATGATGATCAGTGTCGGCAGGTGTAGCCCCAGTCGATCGTGGAGCAAACCCGCAGTGAACAGCAGAGATTCGCCGGGAAGGACCGGGAAGAGAACACCGGATTCGATGAGGACAATGAGCATTGTTCCCCACAAAACCCACGGTCCCATTGCGACCAGCAGGCTTTCGGGGTCCTTGAACCAGTTGATGAAGGTATCCAGACCTGAGGCATTGACCATGACGGCAGCAAGCATGCAGATTTCCTTAAACTCGGGCACCGTTCACTTAAGAGTGCACGGCATGTTACGAAGTCAACCCTACCGGTCTTTAGAAGACAGATAGGATGTCATCCATGGAGAATTCCGAGGAACTGATCACGTCCGAGGCCACTGACGCCCCGCAGCCCCCTGCGTCCGCGTCCGAGCAGGCCGAAGAAAGCACCCCCGATCACGCTCCCGTACGCCAGTCAAGACTTCCCGAGGCGGTCTTTTTCGCCGATCGGGTTCATTACCGTCGCCGCCGTCGCTCCGACCTTGTCGAGGCCATTTTCTGCCTCCTCGGTATCGCCTTGGCGTGGGGGCTGGGTTTCGTCGCCTCCTCAACAACCGAAGGTGTTGCCGAAGATGTCCTACGCGTGACAGTCATTCGTGATCTGCTGCTCATGCCCTTGTCCGTTGTCGAAGGCTTGACCATTCTTGTCACCCCGATCGCCGTAATCGGCATGCTGCTCTTCCGTCGGCAGGTCTCCACAGCAATCGAAGCACTGACAACAAGCGTGATCGCAGGTGTCGCCTCGTACGTAATCTTGCTGGGACTGCGTCAACTTCCCGAAACCGCAACCGCCCCGCTAAGCGTCACCTATTCGGAAAACGGGCAAACGGCCTCGTACATTGCAATCAACTTGGTCGCCATCGCGCTCATTGCACTCTTCACTGCGGCAGGCGAGGCCGAGGCCATGCGCACGATTCGCTGGTCGTACTGGGCACTCGCCGTCATCATCGTCATTTGGGTTTTGCGCGGCCAGCTCACGCTTCCCTCGGCGGTATTCTCCGTGCTCTTGGGACGCACTTTCGGATCGGCCTCGCGCTTTGTTTTGGGATTCCAAGACCGTAGCGCTTCGGGCGGGCAGATCGTACGCGCACTTCTCTCGATTCGGATCACGCCCCAACGCATCATTCGCACAGATCTTCTTCCTGCGGGGGTCAACCTGGAAACATGGCTGGTCACCGAAACAGAACATGGCCATTTCCACGCGGAACCCCACGCATCCGATTCGGCTGAATACACGATTCCACGTCGTCCCCCCGTTGATGGCAATCGCCACTACCAGGTGTGGGATATCTATGGTGTACCCTACGAGATCACGATGCTCGACCCGGGGCGCGGAATGACCGGGACACTTTTGGAAGTGTGGAATAACGTCCGTCTTCGCGGCCTTTCCCGTTGGGTCTCCCCCTCTGTGAAGGCTGCTGCCGAGCGTTCCATGCTGACCACCATTTCCGCAAAGCGCGCGGGCGTCCATCTGCCCGAACCCATGGGGCTTGCGCAGGCGGGCGACTCCATCATGACCGTCATGCGCGTGCTTCCACCAACCGCATCTTTGAAGGATCTTGCCGAGGCAGATGCACTCACCGATGAGATCCTTGACGAGGCCTGGAAGCAGTTGGTCTTCGCGCACTCCCATGCGATCAGTCACCGCCACATCGCCCCTTCTTCCCTGGTTGTGGATGAGTCTTCCCAGGTATGGCTGATCCACTGGGATGAGGGCGAGGTTGCAACGAACGAGCTCAATCAGCGCATCGATGTTGCCCAGATGCTCACCCTGCTTGCGATCTATGTCGGAAAGGACCGGGCGCTGGCCTCGGCGCGACGAAATCTCTCCGAAGAAGCTTTGGTCGGCTGCGCGCCGGTACTGCAAAAGGCTGTCCTACCTTCGGAGGTTACTGCAAGCCTTCGACGCAGCGATCTCCTTGACAAACTCCGCGAAGAGATCGTTGCCGATACTCCTCAAGAGTCCGTCCAACCGGCGAATTTGCAACGTTTCGCTCCCAAGACGATGATCACCTTCGCAGTTCTTGCGCTCGCGGCCATCATCTTGATGGGTTCCTTGAACTTCTCCGATATCGTCGCAGCCGTCAAGCAGGCCAACCCAATCTGGATTGCCATTGCTTTCGCTTTCGCAGCTGCAACATGGGTTGGCGGCGCTGTTCCTCTGGTCGCTTTCAGCCAAGAGAAGGTCAAGTTCGGAGACTCGATTCTTGCTCAGGTCGCTGCTTCGATTGTCACTCTGGTCGCACCTGCTGGAATTGGGCCCGCCGCACTCAACCTGCGCTTCCTCACCAAGCAGAAGATGAGCACAGCCGCTGCGGTTACAACCGTGACTCTTCAGCAGATTTCACAGTTCCTCGTGACTATTTCGCTGCTCGTCACCGTTTTGTTCTTCTCCGGTTCCTCGCTGTCTGTATCGCTGCCTTATGGCGCGATCATTGCCGGTGTCGCAGTTGTCGCCCTTGTGGTGATTATCTGCATCTCGATCCCGAAGGTCCGAAAGTTTATTTGGTCGAAGATCGAACCCACGTGGAAGCAGGTCTATCCGCGCCTCATGTGGGTTGCCGGCCAGCCCCAGCGCCTCCTGGCGGTTCTTGCGGGGAACATGCTCATGAACATCGGCTTCGTTGGTGCGTTCTGGGCTTCGCTCAAGGCCATGGGCGGGTCGCTGAATCTTGTGACCCTGTCGATTACCTACTTGGCATCGAACTCCTTGGGTTCGGTTGTGCCCTCCCCCGGTGGTATTGGTCCTGTCGAGGCCGCGCTCACCGGTGGTTTGCAGGTGGCAGGTATCGGCGTGTCGATCGCATTGCCAACCGCAATCATCTACCGCCTCGTGACCTTCTATGGCCGCGCGCCCTTCGGTTGGGTTGCACTGAAGATCATGCAGAAGCGGAACCTAATCTGAGCGGTCCGCAGCGATATCTTTGCGCGCCCCACGCTTAGCCCTTGACTGCGCCCGAAACCATTCCCGTTGACATCCTGTTTTGAACGAAGATAAACAAGATAAGAACGGGGATTGTAATAAGCGTCGAACCGGCCATCACGCCTCCCCAGTCAGAACCTTGAAGGCCCTGCTGGAAGGATTGGAGCCACAGCGGCAAGGTCACCGCAGAATCGCGCGAGAGAACGATAAGCGCCAGCGTGTACTCGTTCCACGAATGCAGGAAAGCAAAGACTGAAGTTGAGACCAACCCCGGCGCCAGCAACGGCAAAGTCACGCGCATGAATGCTTGCACGCGGGTGCATCCATCAATCATTGCGGCCTGTTCCAATTCCTCGGGAACGGCCTCGACGT
Source organism: Actinomyces sp. S6-Spd3 (assembly GCF_000758755.1). Taxonomy (GTDB): domain Bacteria; phylum Actinomycetota; class Actinomycetes; order Actinomycetales; family Actinomycetaceae; genus Pauljensenia. The sequence continues at coordinate 98,879 of NZ_JRMV01000196.1, forward strand.
ATCCGCGCATCATCCATGTGACGAAGGGGAGTACACCACCGACGTAGAGCAGGGACAATCCCGCGACAGAATTCAACAGTGCCCACGAATCAAGCATGCGGTACTGCGAAATGAACAGTGCCTCGGCGGGGATCATCTGGATCACGAGGATGGAGACGATTAGGGTGCGTCGGCCTCGGAAGTTAAAGCGAGCCAAGGCAAGCGCTGCAAGAAGCGAGCACAGCGTAGTCGCGCATACAGTGATGATGGCTGCGCTCAGCGACATAAGCAGTGCAGAGCGGAAAGCCGGAGAAGTCAGCACCCCCACAAAATGCTCGGTTGTCAGCGGTGACGGCCAAAGCTTGGGAGGACTCGATAGAAGGTTGCGTTCTGTTTGGAAAGCAGAGTTGACCATCCAGTACACGGGAAGCAACCACATCAGTGCCGTGATCACCAAGAGCACATTCACGATGACTTTACCGGGACGCACCTTGCGCCGATTTGATTGACGAGGCGACACTTGGCCCGCGTTTTCCCTGACCTGCGTGGCACTCATCGTGCGTCCCCCTTCGTGAAGAGCATATGGATGTATTTCGCCGTGATAACCACAGTGATCAGCAAGATGACCGTTGCCAGGGCCGAAGCCATCCCGTAGTTGCCCTGTGAAATACCCAGCCGGTAAACATAGGTTCCCAAAAGGTTTGTTTCCGTTGAGATCGATCCGGATTGCTGCAGGACGTAGATGTGCGTGAAGACACGCAAGTCCCAGATCACTTGGAGAACGCCGATCAGTGCGATGACGGGAGAGATCGACGGGAAGATGACATAGCGCAGGCGGGAGAGGTATCCAGCGCCGTCGATTTGTGCCGCTTCAATCAGCGAGTCATCGATTTGAGTGACGGCCGCATAGATTGAAATTGCAGCCAAGGGCATCGACGCCCAGATGATAATGGCCGAAGCTACCAAGAAGAAGGTCCAGTAGGACGCTGAGAGCCAAGCAAAACCCTTGAAGGGAAGGCCAAGAGCCGCCAAGAGGAAATTGATGAGGCCAAAGTTCGGGTCAACCAGCCATTGCCAGACAGTGAGCGAGGCAAGGAGAGGCATTGCCCAGACGACTATCAGAGTGGAGTTCATGAAGGTTCGCGCCGCTGGGGAGGCTGCGCGCATCATGAGTGCCAAAGTAATGGCGCCAATCATGGTGATTCCAGCTGTCCAGGCACAAAATGCGAGTGATTTTGCAAGGACCGACCAGAAATAGGAGTCGGAGAGAATCGCTTTGTAGTTGTCGAATCCAACCCACTTCGGCGGCTTTCCAAACTGCTGTTCCAAGCCAAACTTTTGGAAAGACATGATGAACTGGCGGAGCATGGGGTAGCCCAAGACAACCAAGACCAGAACAACGGCTGGACTGAGAAGAAGGAAGGGTGCCATTTTCCGTTTCAGGAAGCCCTTCTTTGGGCGCCTCTTGACGGAAGACACGTGGGTGGAGGTCATTTTTCTCTCCGGTATTGCGATGGTGCAGGGGAGTCGCCCGGAATACATTGAGGACGGACGACTCCCCCACTATTGATGCGCCGCTCGCCGCCTCGTGCGGATAGGCGCGTTGTGAAGGGCTACTGCTGGTTCAAGGTCGCATCGAGCTTTGTGCCCGTTTCCTTTGCGACTGTCTTGACATCCTTACCCTGAGCAATCTCGGTGAAGAAATCACGGATGACGTTGTCACCAGCGACGACTCCCCACTGCGGAGTATTGGGGGTGAGCTTCGAGTTCTCGATGACGGTGGTCGAGATATCAGCAAATGCGCCTTCCGAGGCTGAACCGTACTGGGTATTTCCAGGTGTCCACCCCGATTTTGCGACCATCTTCTGGAAGTCCTCGGAGAAGATCACTTCGAGTGCCTTCTTTGCGAGCTCAGGGTTTTGCGCGTTTGCAGCGAGGGAAATCGATGAGCCCCCTGCGAAGGTCTTACCAACGCTGCCTTCCTTGAGTCCAGGAATCGGCATGACGCCGACCTTGCCGGCATCCCACAGTTCCTTGTCGATCTTCTTGGCAACGGAACCGGTGCCGACGAGGATACCAACCTTGTTTTCGTTGAAGTACTTCTGGAAGTTCTTCTGCGAAGCGGAAGAGTCCATCGCGTATGCGGTGCCATCCTTAAAGATCTTCTGGATGCGTTCGAGGGAAGCGACGGTGTTGGGATCCGTGAGCTTTTCCTGCCACTTGCCGTTGCTCAAGGTTGCATAGTCGCCATCGCCGGCAAACATCAGTGACTCAACACCGTGAATGTCAACAGCAGACAGGTACATTCCCGAGAAGCCCTCAACTCCGTCGGGGTTTGCCTTACCCAGGGCAACTGCTGCATCTGCCAATTCATCTAGGGTCTTCGGAACAGCAATGTTGGCCTTCTCGAAGAGGTCCTTGCGGTAAATAATTCCGCGTGCACCGGCGTAGAGAGGAAGCGCGTAGAGCTGGTTATCCCAGCGTCCTGCATCAATGAAGCTCTGAATCAGCTTATCGCCGCCGACCTTGTTGTAGAGGTCGTCAACGGGAGCAAAAGCCCCAACAGATGCAAAAACAGCAGTCTGAGTGTTTCCAGTTTCGACTAGGTCGGGACTCTCGGACTTCGATGCCAGGGATGTCTGGAGCTTGGAAACGATGCCATCCCAAGGTTGAATTTCAACCTTGAGGGTGTTTCCGGGGTTCTGTTCGGCGAAGGTCTTCTCGAGGTAAGCGATCGCATCGTCAGAGATCGACCCCTCCATGAACCACACGCGCACGGTCTTTCCCGTGATGCTTGAAGTGTCGCTAGAAGCGCTGGAACCGGACGTGCTGGATGAGTTTCCACATGCCGCAAGGCCGAGGCTGAGCGCAGACGCGGTTGCCAGTGCGATCAGGCGCCTTCTGGTTGTGTGCTGAGACATTGTTTTTTCCTCTCAAACGCTACGCGCCTATGCGTAGATGAGCTTAAGTATCATCAGCACAAAAAAGTTTGTCAAGAACCGTGACACTTTTGTTACACGGCAAGTTTTACAATCGACTCAACGACATCTTCATCCCGCACAATGACCCTGAAGGCCGCAGAAGCCATCTCCTGAGCCGAAGCTGGCTGCCCCGCACACGCAAAACGTACGTTACGGGAAGATAGAGGAAGGCCCCGGCGACGAACAATCCGTCGCAAGGGATCAAGAAGACTCTCCCCCACCTGCGCGATCTCACCGCCAAGGACAATCACCTCAGGGTCAAGTAAGTTCGTGACACTCACCATCACCACGCCCAGCTGCTCACCAATTTCCTCGATGACGCTTGTGCACGCATGATCCCCGCTCCGAACCGCTGCAACGAAGTCTGAAATCGTCGCACCCGCGCCAAGAATTGGCTTGAGTCGAGCAAGAATTGCAGGCGTTGATACATACTGCTGAAGACATCCTCGATTGGAACACTCACACGGTAATCCCATGGGATCAATGCTGATGTGTCCCAGTTCCCCAGCACCCCCATGCGCACCTTGGACCAGAGTTGCGCCGAGGATGTTCCCCATAGTGATTCCATGCGAAAGATGGACGTAGACCATATTGTCGACCGGCTGATCCAGCCGCTCAAACTCAACAAACGCCGCCAATCGCGCGGTATTTTCCACACGGACAGGGGCCTGAAGAAGGGAACTCATTGCCTGAAGAGGATTGGTATCTTTCCACATTGACGAGGCCGTGCCACCAACCACCTCACCCGTGCGAACGTTGATTTGGGTATTGACTGCAATATGGCCTGCACACACCCTGGGTGCTCCAAGATCAGCGAGCATCGCGCGGATAGTCTTCTCGACATGAGCCAGACGCATCTTCCCGATTTCTCCTGGCTTTTCAGGATTTTCACGCGAGGCAACAATACGTCCATCTACGGTGGCAATTGAGACAAGAGTGCGATCAATCCAAAAGACAACCGATACCAAAACCCCCAGTTTTTCAGTGAGCTTGACAGTCGACTTCAGTGGAGATTCCCCATCATCAGCCATATACCCTTCGGCGATAAGGTCTTGAACTACGTTTGTGACCGTTGTTCGAGATACCGAGAGAATGCGAGCGAGCGCAGCGCGATGCTGCGGGCCTTGACTCACAAGGGCAGCAATAGCTCGCTCTTTGTTGGTGCTCAGCACTTTCCTCTCCCATCACGTCTTGGCATACCGAAATAGCAATGTTACGATTCGTAACACTATAGTCGGTTGACCTTATCAAAGGGGATTAACGTGTCACCCTCAATAATCCCACACGACCGCGAATGCACACCGGCATTCGCATGGCGCGGCTTCATGCTCGATTCTGCGCGAACTTTCTGGCCCCCCGAGCTAGTCCACGAGATCCTCACTCTCCTCTCGCGTTATGGTTTCAACCGTTTCCACTGGCATCTCACCGATGATGCGGGATGGCGGATCAACATTCCCGGCTACCCCGAGCTCACACGCATAGGCGCGACCCTTCCGCGAGAAGCTTTCGATTGGTACGACAATATCGATCCCGATAAACGTGCAGAGATGATCGCACGTGCTCCTCAAGATTCCACTTGGGGGTATTACACGGATGAGGACATCCGTGAGATTGTCGCCCACGCTTCCTTAGAAGGAATCGAGGTCATCCCTGAAATTGACCTTCCCGGACACATGCACGCCGCAATTCGCTCTTATCCAAACCTCGGAGATCCGGCACTTGCTTCACTGCCCGCCAAGAAGTGGAGCCATCGAAATGACCTGCTGTGGCCAAGCGAAGAAGCTTGGGACTTCATCGAGGCCACACTCACGCACGTCGCTTCGCTCTTCCCATCGCCGATCATTCACATTGGTGGTGATGAATGCCGTTTCGAGGCATGGGAAAGCGACCAAGAACTCATGAATTCCCTTGCGGCGCAAGAAATCCTCTCTGGGCGAGAACTTCAAGCCCACATGACCCGACGCACGCTGGCACTCCTCCACAGCCTCGGCAAGAGAACAGCAGGATGGGACGAACTGACGGAAATCGCTCCCTGCGAGGTTCTCGATGACACTCTCATCATCGCATGGCGCGGATTCGGCGAAGGTCCCCGCAGGGCGGCGCAATCTGGACAGCCCTGGGTCTATGGATGCTGTGACCAGCTCTATCTCAATCGTCTCGCTGGTCCGGCCCAAGAAGAACCCGCCGCCATGTTTGGCATCATCACCGAGGATCGAATCCTCACTGAGGTCATGGCGGAAGTGCACAAAGCACAAAACCCCCCGATTGGAATCCAAGCCGCACTGTGGTGCGAATTCGTCCCAACTCGCGAGCAGCTCTTTTACCAGCTCTTCCCACGCTTACTCGCGGTCGCAGAGGTCGCCTGGCACGGCCTCGATGCCCTCAATGACTCCCAGATGCGTGAGAGGATCGATACGGAAATGGAATGGCTGGCCTCGCAAGGGGTGCGAGGCCGCAGCCGCAGTTAGGCGATCAACTCCAGAGCCGCCTTCACCGCGTCCTCAACGCTCCCCTCGCTGGGATACACCAGCGAGGTATCCGCCATGATTCCAATGATGTTCGGGTACGACAGTGCTTCTTGAACGCGTTCACGAACTGCGTCCACGCCCGCACTGAAATCCACTCGCAAAACGATGGGAAGAGTGGTCGCATGGGCAAGACGCTTCACGTCCTCGCACAGCGGGAGCATGAGCCATGTCAGTCCCGAGGTTGTTCCCAGACCCGATGCGATCGCAGTCGCTAGGCAGATGGAATCCATATCGAGGTGGGTGCGAACGCGACCGGATTCGTCGCGGCTTGAAATCACGGCTTCAAGCAGGGCAATTCGACCCGAGGCATTGAGCGCGCATACCCCGCGAGCGCAACGAGACAGAGTATGGGATGAGCCCTCATCGCTGTAGTCCAAGCGGAGCAGCATCTTGCCACCATCCAAGCGAGACTCATGGATTCCCGCGATGTCGTAGCCACTCATGACGTCGTCCAATTCGAAGGAAGAGTCAGCTAGGCCGCCTCGGTTCATTGAGCCGATGACGAACTTTTCCTTGAGGACTCCAGCGATCGTCAGATCTTCGACAAGATCAGCTGCACCCACGCATCCCTTGACCCCTTCAATGGCGAAGGCCTGGCACAAACGGTCGAGCAGATCCCAGCGGTCTTCCAGTGCCCGAGGGTTACCTCCCGCCGCCAAGTTTCCACGAGCGGGGTCGTCGGCAGCGATCATGAGGAATTTCGCGTTGGGACGGATCCCCATTCCGCGATCACGCATGACAAAACCGATTTGCTCGGGGTGGTTGACCCTCATATCGATGATCTGATTGATATCAACACTCATCGTTCGTCTTCTTTCCGCACATCCGCGCAGGCATCCATGCGGGCGGGGACGTCGTCATCGTTAAAACCATAGATTGTTGTTGCGGCCGCATCGACGCGGTCGCGGTCACAGTATCACCAAAATTCGGTCCACTAAAAATTTGCAGCGAGGCCGGGCGGCACTTTCGCGGGGTTGCGCGCGTCCTTTCGCGCGCCTATTGACGTTCGGATTTGGCCAGATTGTCGCGGATCGCCTGGCCGATGCGTTCAAGCGTGTCGGTCTGAATCCACGTTGAATCCAGTCCAAAGCGAGAACCCATATGTTCACTGTTCTTTCGCAGGCCCAGGATTGCTTCCCACAGGGGGATGAGTTCCTCGTGGTAGGTGTGTCCGTGCCCGCCGGGAGCCGTGCCCGCAACGGGCATATCGACGAGGACCTGAATGTAGGTGGCCAGACGCGTGTAGACCATCTGTGAACTCACGTCCCCGTCGACATGTTCAGAAATCCAGTCGGGTTTGTTCCAGGCAAGCTGCGAATTCCACCAGACCACGGGATCGGAGGGGTGCTGCGCGTAGACGATTCGCGGGAAGTTCCATCGCCCAAGCTCTCGCCCATACACGTCCGCCCACAAGTTCTCCGGAACATTGACAAAACGAACGTGACGACCGTTGGCAACAACGGGGGCGACCTGGGGGCTGCCTCGGTGACGCACTTGGGTGAGCTCGGCATGCATGGGGGTGAAGGCGGGGGTTCCGACCCACAGTGCACCGTCGGTCCGGGTCAAAACATCGACGATCCCTGAAAAGACATGTTGCGAGGCGTAGGCACCCAAGGATTCCCCGCACACGAAGAGTGCGGGTCGCGACTCTTCAGGGAGTTCGTCAACCGCGCGGCGAATCGTCTCGAAAAGAATGACCGCGGCTTCCTCTGAGACGTCCAGATCTGTCAGGAAGTTAATCGAGGAGGGGACAAAGGAATACTGCATGGACGCCGTCGCACAGTTTCCCAAGGTGAGGTATTCCAAGGGTTGGACTTGCCATTCGTCAACCCATCCCGATCCAGTCGATGTTGCAATCAAAATAACTGCACGTTCAAATGCCCCACTTCGGCGAAGTTCGCGTACTACTAGATCAGCTGCACTCTGGAGGCTATGCCCTTCTGCTGGCATTCCCGCGTAGACGCGGATCGGTTCTTGGGCGGCGCATCCGGCGACGGCCTCGATATCTGCGCGACTGGGACCGCGGCCAAGGAACACGCGTCCCTGACCGCCGACAGACTCCCAGCTCGAGTAGGACGAAGGTGAACCAGAGCGTTCCTTGACTTGGGGCTGCACGATTCCCTTAGCGGTCCGATTGTTCATGCGGCGCGCGTGACGGGTGAAAAAGTTAATTCCCAGCTTGATGATGACCTGCGAGGTCAATCCGTAAACAATGATGACGAGAAGCGCCAAAGTAATGGACAGTGCAACAACGTAGTGCAGCCACTGACTGAAGAAAGCAAGAAGAGCGCGCCCAATCCACTGCAGTCCAGAAGCGATGGCAAGAAGGACAAGGGTGAGGACGACAGCTCCGGCAGTGCCCAGAAGGTACTGGCCCAAGTTCTCGCCGGACATTCCAACCAGAACATCGGCTCGCCTACGTTCGCGATAGGAGTGGATCAACCAGCGAATCAGCCACAGGTAGAAAGCAAAGAAGAGAATGACTCTAAACGCGAGCGCCACCGTGGGTGGAGCAGTGATCTGAACTCCCAATCGGGGGACAACGATCGCATACAGGCGTTGTAGGGTCAGGCCGAGGATGTAACCAGCAGCCGTGAGGACACCGGATGCTACCGCGTGCCACTGCCACGAGCGAGCAAGGAGAGAGGGAGAGACGGAGACTCCGTACATGACCAGCGCGCCGATCAGGCCGAGCAATGAAATATTGATGATGTCACCCCCTCTTGTCCTACGTGTCTATTGTGCCCGATACGCCGTCCATACAAGAGTGAAGTACGGCAGAATCACAGTGGAATGCGGCGCAAATCCCAGATGCTCATACAGGTACCAACGCAGGTTTGCCTGCATCTTTTCCCTGCCCGCCGAGGTCGAGCGCAAATAGGAGGAGCGCGTTGTTCCCAACTCGAGAATCTCCTCGGGAGTGCTCTCGTCTTCCCAATCGAAACGCTCCAAAACGGGCTGCGACCACTGCGAGTTCAAAAGGGGCGGCCGATCAGGACGATGAACATCTCCCGAGCGCATGATGCGCGTGAGCCTGTGCACCCAAGGAATCGTGACATCGAGCTGATTCCACACGATCATGAGCTTCCCGCCAGGACGCACGATTCGATGCATCTCCGCGCTTGCTGCTTCCGCATCCATCCAATGCCACGATTGAGCGAAAACAGCGCGGTCAACGCTGGAATCAGGAAGCCCCGTTGACTCCCCGCATGCGTCGACAATTTCCAGATTCGCGTCCTCTCCTAGAAGCTGCCTCATCTGGTCGCGCATTGCCTGGGCTGGTTCGATAGCCGTGACCTTCACTCCGCGAGAAAGGAGTGCGGCAGTCAGTTTGCCCGTCCCCGCTCCCACGTCTGCGATCGTGAGTGTCGAGGCCTCGGCCCCTTCCACGATCTTCTCGACTGCCGCGCGCGGGTAGCTTGGGCGCACCGCTCCATAGGAGTCAGTCGCAAGACGGAAGGGATTGGTCACGAGTGAAGCCTAGTGGATGATGCCGTGTGATGCCCGAGCCTTGACTCGCTCACCCACCGCTGGGACCCGGCTTCCGAAAGGAATACGCACAATGCGCGGCTCGCCGTCAGCCTCGTTTTCGAGGCGCGCGGGCACTTCGTAGTACCCGCGGGCGCGGCGAGATACCCCTCCGGTGATCTCAATCCAAACCTCGCCTACGTCTGCCCTCCCCTCGAGTTCGATGCTCGCAAAACCCAGGAAACGCGCGACTTCTGCATCCCCTGGGTTCGCCCACAGGGCCTCGGGAGTGTCGATGCGGCGCAGGCTGCCCTGAATCATCACTCCGATTTGGTCGGCGACTGCGAAGGCCTCGTCCTGGTCGTGAGTGACGTAGATACTCGTAATTCCCTCGCCGGTAATGATCTCGCGCAACTCGACTGAGAGGCTTTCGCGCATGGTGCGGTCAAGTGCGGATAGCGGTTCGTCAAGAAGGAGAAGACGAGGCCGTGGCGCGAGTGCGCGGGCGAGGGCTACTCGTTGCGCCTGTCCTCCCGACAAGGATTCAATGTTGCGCGAAGCAAATCCCTCCAGACCAACGATTGCAAGGACTTCGGCGACTCTGCGCTCACGCTGATCACGTGGAAGATGACGCAGGCCGTAAGCGATATTTCCCTCAACATTTCGATGGGGGAAAAGCTGCCCATCCTGGAACATCAGCCCGAAACCGCGCTGATAAGTGGGTGTGTCAAGAACTGACTCGCCTTCCCAGCGGATATCCCCGTCGCTGGGTCGTTCAAGGCCTGCAATTGCACGTAAGAGCGTGGATTTTCCGCAGCCGCTGGGGCCAAGGAGTGCGGTAATCTGGCCGGGTTTTACATCGAAAGACACTTCATCGAGTGCGCGAAAAGACCCGTAATCGACGCTGACCTTCGTACAGCTCAAGGCCACGTTTTCACTCATACTGTCTCTCCAATCTCAGCGGGACGCAGCCACTCCATACACGTGATGAGCAGCGCACACACGAGTGCAAGAAGTACACACGAGGCCATTGCAACCCCTTGATCCAGTGCATCGGGACGCGAAATTAATCGATATATCACGACCGGGAGCGTCACCGAATCGCCCTTGGCCAGGAAGGATGTCGCGCCAAATTCACCCAGCGATGTTGCGATCGCGAAACCTGCTGCAATGCCAAGGCTACGAAGAAGCACGGGACCGTCAATTGTCGCCAGAATGCGCGCCTCACTTGCGCCGAGGCTTGCCGCAGCTTCGCGCAAACGCGGGTTAATGGCACGCAATGAGGGCGCGATCAAGCGAACAACTAAGGGAAGCGCGACTACTGCTTGCGCACAGGGAACAAGAATCCACGAGCTCCGCAGATCCAGAGGCGGGCGATTCATGGTGATGAGAAAACCAAAACCCACCGTGACTGCAGAGACTCCCAGAGGAAGCATGAAGGCGCTCTCAAGGAGTGAAAGCGCGACGCGCCCCGCTCGTGAACGCGGATGACGAGTCACAAGAAGGACGACGCAAACACCCACGCTCAAAGCAATCACCATTGCAACCAGAGCGACAAGAAGCGAGTGCCCCAACGCTTGGAGGGGTGAAACGCGCAGTGCGGGAGTGAAGGAGGAATCGGCCAACTTGAGGTAGTGCTCGAAGGTAAAGCGGCCTCGTTGATGGAGGGAACGCCACACAAGCGCAGCAAGGGGAAGCACAACCAGCACAAGGACCACGCCGGCGCTCATCACAAGCGTCCACACATCGCCTCGGCGCACGCGATGCCCCAGCTGCGAGGACCTTAAGGCGACTGCTCGAGTACCACGGCGGCGCGCGGCCTCGGCGACAATCAGGGACACAGCGATCACGACAAGTTGAACGATCGATAAGACCGAGGCGCTACGCAGATCCAGGTACTGGGTCGTGAGCATGTAGATTTCGGACTCGACGGTCGTGAGCTTCGAACCGCCCAAAATCAGCACGATTCCAAAGGAAGTCGCGCAATACAAGAAGACCAGGGAAGCTGCCGAGGCGATCGCAGGAAGAAGGGTCGGGAAAGTAATGCTTGTGAATACTCGCAGTGGGCGCGCTCCGAGGCAGGCGGCAACTTGTGCGCGGCGGCCGTCGATTTGCGCCCAAAAACTACCGACATTGCGTACGACCAGCGAGTAGTTGAAAAAGACCATGGCCGCGATCACCGCGGCGGGCGTCCCGTCGAGATTCAGGAAGCCCAGCCAACCTTGGGGAGCAAGGAGAGAACGGAAGGCAACGCCAACAACAACAGTTGGGAGAACGAAGGGAACAGAGATGAGCGCACGCAGAGCGCGCTGACCGGGGAAGCGACAACAGTAGAGCGCGTAGGCGCCGGGTAGGCCCACAAGCAGTGAAACACAGGTGCCCAGGAGAGCCATCCAGAGAGTGCGAGCAATGACGCGCCACGTGCGCGGCGCGGAAAGCAGTTCGCCGAGCCCCGAGAGGTCAAGCCCCCCACCGGGCGCGACAAAGCCCTTCGCGATGAGCGTCGCCGCGGGCCACGCGAAAAACAGCGTGAGAAAAGCCAGGGGGACGCCCAGGCCAACGGCCCCGGCGCCCACCCTCGCTACACGCTGTCGCAGGTTTTTCACCCAAGAACCGTTTCTTGCCAGGTCTTGAGCCAGTTTGCAGAGTTCTTCTGAATCTCTTGGGGATCAACACGTGCGGGGTTTTCAGCCAGGGGACCGAACTTCTCCAGTGCCTCGGGAGCCTTCCCCGCGTAGGGGTGCATGTAGGTTGCCTTGGAGATCGCGCTCTGCACCTCGTCGGAGAGGAGGAATTCGATGAACTTCTTCGCGCCCTCGGCGTTCTTTGCGCCAGTGAGGACACCGGCATATTCGATCTGACGGAAGCAGGTGTCGGTAATGACACCGGTCGAAGACTCGGTTCCCGCATCGTTGACCGCGTAAGCGGGAGAAGAACCGTAAGACACCATCATCGGGAAGCTGCCCTTGCCTTCACCCGCGCTGTAGTCAACGTTAAAGGCCTGGGACCAGCCTTCGGTGATCTTCACGCCATTGTCCTTGAGGGACTTCCAGTAGTTCGCGTAGCCATCGGGACCGTACTTGGCAATGGTGGCCAGCATGAAGGCCATTCCGGGAGTCGAAGAAGCCGGATTCATGGCGACGAGCATGTTCTTGTATTCAGGCTTCGCCAGATCCTCAAAGCTTGCGGGAGGAGTGAGCTGGTGTTCCTTAAACCAGGTCTTGTCGTAGTTGACGCAGACATCACCGCGATCGATGGGGACCAGTCCCGGTTCTCCCGCAAAGTTATCTGCAGAGTTGGGCGAGGTGATCGATGCGTCCGCAATGACGCCTTGGCCGACAATGCGCGTCGATACCGTGTTGTCGAGGCCGAATACCGCGTCTCCCAGCGGGGCATCCTTCGTGAGGACGAGTTGGTTGGCGAGCTCGCCACCGTTGCCAATCGCTTGGATCTTGACGGTGATCCCGGTCTGTTCGCGGAACTTGTCAAGGAGTTCCTGCGGGAAATCGAAGGAATCGTAGGCAAGAACCGTGACCGTTTGTTCACCGCTTGACGAGGCCGCGCTTCCTTGGCTTGTCGAAGAATCCTTTGCGCTTGATGAGCAAGCTGCAATCGACGTGGCCCCAATGAAAAGAATCGCGCTTGACGCGATGAGACGAGCGCGACGGTGCGCCGAAAAAGTAGACATTGTTTCCTCCGCTCAGGTGGGAGGGCTGGACCGCCTCGGGATGAGGGCAGTCCGGAGATTGCGACTTCCTACGCCGGCATAATCCGGATCAGGTGTAAGGGTCTGCATTCGCACTCTCAGCCCGCTGTGGGCTCCCCTGTCTTACCCGGTCAGCATAGCGCATCGCGACAAGGCAGCGCCCAGAGATCGTGCAGCTCCGGGTAGAAAGACGCCACTGTCACACGGGGAGCGGCGCACGCTGGGCTTACGCGGAAATCGGAGCGCGGCCTCGGCGATCAAGAGCGCGATGACGACGCACAACACCGACCACGGTAATAATCACCATCCACGCAGCCGACATCAGCAATCCCTTCAAACTCTCAGATTCCAGAGCCAGGACCACAACCATAAGCGCGATAAAGATGATGAACAGCCAGGCAGAGAAGACACCACCGGGCAGCTTAAAAGCGGAGTCCTGGTGCTTGTCGGGATACTTGCGCACGTAGAACAGGTAGGCGATAACAACCAAAACCCACACGACCATGAAAAGGGTCGCTGACATCGCGGTCACAACGGTGAAAACACTCAGGATTGAGTCACCGAAAACCAGAAGAATCGCGGCCGAGAGCAAGAAAACGCAGGAGAGGAACAGGGCGTTCTGGGGGACGTGACGCTTAGAGAGCCGGCTGAAGAAGGGAGCTGCATCGCCTTGAAGTGAGAGGGAGAAGAGCATCCTCGAGGTGGAGTAGATTCCCGAATTTGCCGAGGAAGCAGCAGAGGTCAGGACAACAAGGTTCACCAGCGATGCCGCCATTCCCAGGCCGGTCAAGGAAAACATCGTGACGAAAGGCGACTGGGTCTTATCGATCTGATCCCAGGGAGTCACCATCATGATGACGGCCAGTGAGCAAATGTAGAACAGGACCACTCGGACAGGAATCGAGTTGATTGCCTTGGGGAGAGTCGTGTCGGGATCGGCGGTTTCGGCGACCGTTGTTCCCACAAGCTCGATACCGACGAAGGCGAAGATCGCAATTTGGAAGCCACCCAGGAAACCAGTAAATCCTGTTGGGAAGAGTCCTCCGTGGCTCCACAGGTTCGATACTGCGGCGGTCGTGCCATTGGAGTCTTGCATTCCGATGGCAACCATAATGACCCCGACCACGATCAGGGCAATGATCGCAACGATCTTGATCATGGCAAACCAGAATTCGGTTTCACCAAAGGCCTTAACTGTCATTGCGTTGAGGGCGAAAAGCAGGAGGGCGGTCGCGACGACGGGGATCCAGGAGGGCAGATCAGGCCACCAGAAATGGACGTAACCGGTGATTGCGACGACATCTGCAATACCGGTAACGACCCAGCACAGCCAGTAGGTCCAGCCCATGACAAAACCCATGGAAGGGCCAAGGAAGTGGCGGATGATATCGGCGAAGGTCCCGTATTGGCGGTCCGACAGAAGGATCTCGCCCATAGCGCGCATGAACAAGAACAGTGCGCTACCGATGATGAGGTACACCAAGAGAATCGAGGGACCCGCTGTCGCAATGGTTTTTCCCGAGCCCATGAAAAGGCCCGTACCGATTGCGCCGCCAATAGCGATGAGCTGAATGTGGCGATTCGTCAGGTTGCGTTGGAGCTGGCGGCCCGAGGCCTCACCACTGTTCTCCTCAGCATGTCCGCTGGTGCTCATGTTGGTCCATTCTTCTAGCTGAGTTTTCCACGCTAGCATGCCCAACCGGGATAGATGAGGGAAAATGGCTTGTATGAGTGAAGTGATGATTTCCGTCGCCAATGTTCCCACCGAGCGCGCACATCGCTATGGGCATCAACTTGCCTCGCACATGGGGCGAAAAATTGAGGCGCAGTGGGATGCTGAATCAGCGCGCGGAATCCTGACCTTTACTCGCGAGGGTTTGCCCAGCGGTGAGTGCGCAATCTCGTGCACCGACCAGCATCTGCATCTTGAGCTAAAGACCTCTCCCGAGGCCGTGGAGCACCTGGAGTTCGTCGTCGGAATTCACCTAGCCCGCTTCGGGTATCGCGACGGGCTTGAAATCGCATGGGTCAGGACTGACCCTCAGACCGGAGAAGAGGTCGCTGGATCCACGCAGGGTCCTTTGACGGCTGAGGATATCGAGCGTCACCGTCGCTCTAAGTAATCCTTAGCACTATCGACAGCCTGATCCCACAGTCCGGCCTCATTTTCCCAAAGCTGATAGGCCTCGTCTTCGTCATCACTGAGGGCAGAGATTCCGAACTCTTCAACGTGAAGCGCGACCTTGCCCTTTTCTTCGGATAAAGAAACCTCAACAGTAGTCAGGGATTCCTCGGGGAACTCGTCACTAGCCAGTGGGTACCAGCGGAAGGTCACAACGTCCATGGGGTCTTCGTCAACCTTCTCGACGAGCCACGTCCCGGCTTCTGGATCGGTGATGTGGTACACGCCGTTATCGTCGCGTTCAACCTCATGGTCACCCAGAGGACCATCGTTAATCCACCAGCCCGGTTCAGAAACCAGAGCCCACGCGTCTTCGATGGTGGTGTCAACGAGCACCTCAGCTTCAACGCTGTCCGTGTTCTGGCCTGGGGTTTCTGATTCGTCATCGCCGAAGAAGTCCATACCTCAACGTTAGCGAGCCGCGGCCCAACTGCCAAGATCTAGGAACATTTTGCGGAGGTATTGAGCCAGCTCCGCAGCCGGAAGCGTCTCAGGAGTCAGCGCCACACTGAACATCGGTGGTGGGAACGACGTTTCGCAGGAAGTAGCCTTCGACGGCTGTCGCCACGCATTTGCTGCCACTCTTTGAGTAAGCGGTGTGGTTCCATCCTTCCCACGTCACCAATACGCCCGAGGACAGTTCCTTAGCCAGGTTTTGTGACATGACGTAGGGCGTTGCAGGATCATGAGTCGTTCCAACGACCATGATCGGAGGCGCGCCTTCAGCACTGATCGGCTGGCGTTTCGCGTGCGAGGTGGGCCATCCCTCAAGACCGGCTGAAGTGAAACCTG
Organism: Actinomyces sp. S6-Spd3; assembly: GCF_000758755.1. Taxonomy (GTDB): domain Bacteria; phylum Actinomycetota; class Actinomycetes; order Actinomycetales; family Actinomycetaceae; genus Pauljensenia. The sequence continues at coordinate 114,515 of NZ_JRMV01000196.1, forward strand.
CTTCTTCACCAAAGACCAGTAATTCGCTCTTCAGGGTTTCGTAGCCCTTTGTCCACTGATCCGCGTTCCCGACAGGCGAGTAGTCCAGCGAGTTGATCGCGACAATCGCATCCATCGAGTTCGAGGCGTATGAGCCGTCCTTGTTTCGTTCATTGAGGAGATCCGCCACGAAGAGCAACATGGAGCCGTCGTTTGAATTCAGAGCCGAGGTCATGGCCTGCGTCAAAATTGAGTAGGTCTCGGTCGAGTACAGCAGTCCGATAACGGCGCTCATCGCCAGATTGCGCGTCAGAGGACGATCCGCATCTGAGGTCTGAAGCGGCGAATTCTCCAAGCTATCGAAGAAGGCCTTCATCTTTCGCATTCCCGCGTCTGCATCGCCAGTGAGCGGGCAGTTGCGCCCGGCTTGGCAGTCCTCAACCCAGTGGCGGAGAGAGGCCTCGAAACCGCGCATCTGCATGGCCGCGAGGTCATCGCCTTGTACTGCAGGATCAACCGCACCATCAAGGACCATGTGTCCAACGTTTGTTGGGAAAAGTCCCGCGTAGGTTGCACCGAGGAATGTTCCATAGGAGTAACCCAGGTAATTGAACTTGTCCTGTCCCAGCAGCGCGCGGACCATGTCAAAGTCCTTCGCCGCATTGACCGTGTCAACATGCTTATACAGGTTTCCACTTAGATCCTGGCATCCCTTGGCGAGGTCAGCAGAATCTTTCTTTGCCTGTTCAATAAGTTGAGCAGGAGTTGCATTCGGATCTTTATCGCTGCCTGTACCAGCTGCCTGCTTGTCGCGGTCTTCGTCGCTCAGGCAGCGAACAGGAGTAGATGCACCTACCCCTCGCGGGTCCAGAGCTGCGATGTCGAAAGCCCCGACAAGCCCATTCCCTAAGGAACTGTTGACTTGGGAGACAATCGAGGACACGGCTGCCCCACCGGGACCACCGAGATTAAAGAAAAGAGCTTTGCCTTCACTCTGATCGGCGCGGTGGATCGCCAAGGCAAGAGTGATTTGATTCCCGTCAAGGTTTTCCCAGTCCAGAGGCGCAGTCAGCGACGCGCACTGATACTTGTCAATGTCGCGCGGCGCAGCGACGCCGTTGCTGGTGATTTCCGAAACCTCACACTGTCGCCAATTGAGGGGCTGAGAGTAGAACTGATCCTTCGTCGGTTTCCCGGGAAGAGGATCAGCGCTGTGTGCAACCGTCACCTTGTTCTGATTGTTCGGGCTGACGGCGGCAGCCGCCTCTGCAAAGCTATCGATCGAGCCCTTGAAGTAGTACGCAACACCGAAATTCGATGCGAGCGCAAGCACCACGAGGACGGCGACAATCAAGCGAGAGCGTGAGTTCATGCCCCTACCCTATTAGATGTTTAGACCTGCGGTCGAAGCGAGAGTGTCATCGCTTCCAAAATCAGAGGGACTGACATGTTTGTTGTCAGCCGCTTTCGAGCTTCCTCAATCGCCTGGACGCGGGTCATGGTCTGCTGCGGCGTTGAGCGCGTAGCAAGTTCTTCGATGAGGTCCGTGCAGTCATCATTAATAGGTTCTTGATCGCTTCCCAGTTGACGCATGAGGACATCACGGTAAATCCCAAGAAGATCAACAAGCGCGCGATCAAGCGCGTCTTGAATAGCGCGCTTCGAGCGCCGTTTCTGTTCGTCCTCGAGCTCGCGAATGCGTGCGCGCTGGTGCGAGGCCGGGGTCTGGCCTTCCTCCATTCCAAGCTGGCGCATGAGTTCAGCTTTTTCGCGGGCATTACGTTCTTCGGATTGAGATTCTGCCTGAGCTTTCGCAATGGAATGCAGGTCTTCAGCGGCAAAAACAGCTTCGCCGACGGAACGCACCTGTGCCGGGGCAGTAATGATTGACCGGCGGCGTTGACGCATCTTCGGGTCTTTGGCGAGAGCCCGAGCCAAGCCGATATGCGATTGGGCTGCGCGGGCAGCAGAAAGTGCATCCGCGGGTTCAACCCCGTCACGACGAACGAGGAGATCTGCGACTGCGTGCGGATCTGGGATTCGCAACCCAAGGTGGCGGCATCGTGAACGAATCGTTGTGATCATGTCTTCCGCACTGGGCGCACACAGCAACCACACGGTGCGTTCGGGAGGTTCCTCAACTGCCTTGAGAAGAACATTCGCGGTGCGTTCCATCATGCGGTCCGCATCTTCAATGACAATGACTCGCCAGCGTCCCTGCGAAGGAGCTGTCTGCGCGCGCACGACGATTTGTCGCACTTCATCGATGCGAATCTGGGTTGATTCCGTACTGAGGATTGTCACGTCCCCATTTGTCCGAGCCAGAGTTGTGACGCATCCCGGGCACTGACCACACCCTGGGACATCCCCCGTGCACTGTAAGGAGGCTGCAAAAGCCATGGCAGCAACGGATCGACCTGAGCCGGGAGGTCCGGTGATGAGCCACGCGTGGGTCATGGAGCGTGCTGCATCATCAACGGGAATTCCTTGGGACGCGCGGTCGACGATTGCGCGGGCGGCGTCAGCAGCCTGTCGCAATACCGCCAGGGCGTGTTCCTGGCCAACCACTTCGTCCCAGACACTCACAGGAGAATGCCGTCCTCTTCCAGAAGAGCCCAGAGCGTTGCCTGAGATTCAACGGGCTTGGCATTTTCTGTAGATTCCTCGGGCAGTCCCTGGAAGGCGGCATCAACGCGTTCTTCAAGGACTCCGCGGATTTCGCTGAAGACCTGATCTTCAGTTCCCACACCGTCGATGACAACGATACGATCTGCTTCAGAGTCTGCAAGCGCTAAGTACTGGTGACGAACGCGCTCATGGAATTCCATGGATTCGCGTTCCATTCGGTCCGGTTCACCGCCGCGACGCCTTGCGGCAACTTCTGGCGGAACATCAATGAGTAGCGTGAGGTTCGGGAGCAGGCTCTCCGTTGCCCACATGGACAGGCTGCGAATTTCGTCAACGCCCAGGCTTCGCGCGGCACCCTGGTATGCCAAAGACGAGTCGATGTAGCGATCAGCAAGCACAATTTCGCCGCGCTCCAAAGCCGGACGAATCAATGTCGCGACATGGTAGGCACGATCAGCGGCGTACAGCAGTGCCTCGGTGCGGGGATCAACGTCGTCTGGCCCGTTCTGAACCAATTGACGCAAGGTGGTGCCCAACTCAGTTCCACCGGGTTCCCGCGTGACAACCACCTGTTGTCCACGTTCTTCAAACCACTGGCGAACCCGCTGAATTTGGGTACTTTTGCCGGTCCCATCTCCCCCTTCGAAGGTGATGAAGAGTCCGCGCCCCGCCTGTGCACCACTACCCATTGATCTCATGTCTCTATCTTGACAGTGCCCACCGGCATTTACGTCCATTTTGGACCGGTCGGCGAAAGAACATTTACTTCTTTGTCGAAGTCTTCTTCGTCGTGCGTCGAGTTGTTGTCTTCTTCGCAGTGGTCTTACGGGTGCGCTTGGGAGCCGGTCCCTTCGCGCGCTTGTCTGCAAGCAGCTCATACGCACGTTCAGCGGTCAGATCCTCGACGGTTTCGGCGCGAGGAACGGTCACATTAGTTTCACCATCGGTGATGTAGGGCCCGAAACGACCGTCCTTGACGGTGACCTTCTTGCCCGAAACCGGATCTTCGCCAAACTCACGCAGCGGAGGCTTTGCTGCCCCGCGGCCTCGTTGTTTGGGCTGAGAGTAGATCTCCAGCGCCTCGTCCAGGGTGATCGTCAGAAGCTGGTCCTCGCTGGGAAGGGTGCGCGAATCGCTTCCCTTCTTCAGGTACGGGCCGTAGCGACCGTTTTGCGCGGTAATGACCTCACCGTCAGAGGGATCAACACCGACCTCACGCGGAAGCGAGAGCAGCGCAAGCGCATCCTCCAACGTGATCGTCGCGAGATCCATCGACTTGAACAACGAGGCCGTGCGCGGTTTTGCCGCAGCCTTCTTTCGCGTCTTCTTCGCGGGCTTCCCGTCTTCAGAAGCTTCCGCTTCCTCGGTTTCTTCGGGCAGAATCTCCGTCACGTAGGGACCGTAGCGGCCGTTCTTTGCAACCAGCATGTGTCCGCTTGCGGGATCGATTCCCAACTCGCGTCCATCATCTGCAGCAAGCGCGAAGAGTTCCGTGATCTTCTCTTCGGTCAGTTCATCGGGTGCGACCTCGGGCGGCACATTTGCGCGCGTCCCATCGGCCTTTTCCATGTAGGGTCCGTAACGGCCCACTCGCAGAGTGACGCCATTTCCCATGTCAATAGAGTTCACCGCACGGGCATCGATATCGTCTCCCAGGGATTCAACCTGGAACTTCAGGCCGTCAGCGTCGCCCTTACCGTCTGCACCGAAGTAGAAGGTGCTCAAAAACTCGTGGCGATCTTCGCTTCCCGCAGCGATCTGGTCCAGATCGTTTTCCATCGATGCCGTGAAGTCGTAGTCGACCAAGTTCGACAGGTTTTCTTCCATCAGTCGCGTGACCGAGAAGGCCAGCCAAGTCGGAACCAAATACTGGCCTCGGTGGGTGACGTAGCCGCGATCACCAATGGTTTGAATCGTTGCCGCATAGGTTGAGGGGCGACCAATTCCGAGCTCTTCCATGGTCTTCACCAGGGTTGCTTCGGTGTAGCGTCCCGGGGGCTGAGTCTGGTGTCCCTGCGCCTGCGCTTCTTCAAGCAGCGCAAGTTCCCCTTCGCCCACCTGAGGAAGGGTCTTCTCAGCATCGGTTGTTTCCGCGTCGTAGCGTCCCTTGTCCTGACCTTCCTGGTAGGCCAACCTGAACCCGGGGGACGTGATCACCGTTCCCGAGGCGCTGGACAGCACTGCGTGAGGCTGACCTTCGACCTCGACATCGGTCCGCACGCGGATGGTAGCGGTAAAGCCGAGTGCGTCTGCCATCTGCGAAGCGACGGTTCGCTTCCAGATCAAGTCATAAAGTGCAAGCTGCTGACGATTCAAAACCGAGGCGACTTGCGCGGGAGTGCGGAAGTGATCCCCAGCGGGGCGAATGGCCTCGTGAGCTTCTTGCGCACCCTTAGAGGTGGTGCCGTAGATGCGCGGCTTCTCAGCCACGGCCTCGGCCCCATAAAGTTCCTTAGCCTGCTGGCGGGCAGCCCTGATGGCCTGCGAAGACAGGGCCGTAGAGTCAGTACGCATGTAGGTGATGAAACCCGACTCGTACAGGGACTGAGCGGTCCGCATCGTCGAGGAAGCGTTCCAGTGGAGCTTGCGGGACGCTTCCTGCTGCAGCGTCGAAGTAGTGAAGGGAGCTGCTGGACGACGGCGGTAGGGCTTCTGCTGAACAGAATCGATCGCGGAATCACGCGCGGCCTCGAGCGCTGCGGCGAAAAGCGGCGCGGAATGGGCATCCAGGTGGAAGGCCTCGTTCTTGGTGGCCTTTGCGGAAAGTTGACCGTTTTCATCGAAGTCAGAACCGGTTGCGACGGGACGATCATCGATGTGCGAAACCTTTGCACCAAAAGACTGACCCGAAGCGGCAAACTGGGTATCGATCGACCAGTACTCCGCACTCACATGCGACATGCGGTCGCGCTCGCGATCAACAACCAAGCGCGTTGCAACCGACTGAACGCGGCCCGCAGACAGGGAGGGACGAATCTTGCGCCAGAGCAGCGGCGAAACTTCGTAACCGTAAAGACGGTCAAGAATTCGGCGAGTTTCTTGGGCATCGACCAGATCGGTGTCGAGCTCGCGAGTATTTTCCAGAGCGCGCTGGATCGCTTCCTTCGTGATTTCATGGAAGACCATGCGGCGCACGGGAACCTTGGGCTTGAGGACTTGGAGAAGGTGCCAAGCGATAGCCTCACCTTCGCGGTCCTCATCAGTTGCCAGGAAGAGTTCGTCGGACTCTTTGAGGAGCTTCTTGAGCTCGGTGACCTTTTTCTTCTTGTCGGGATTGACAACGTAATAAGGGGTGAAGCCGTCCTCGACGTCGACGGCGAAGCGCCCGTAGGGACCCTTCTTCATGTCGGCGGGCAGCTCCGAGGGCTGTGGCAGGTCGCGAATGTGACCGATCGAGGCGGTCACATGGTAGTCGGGTCCCAAGTATCCTTCGATCGTCGCCGCCTTGGCGGGAGACTCCACGATCACCAGCTTGGTCGCTGCCATTGTTTGTCCCTTCCGTTGCTACCTCGTATTTGTAGCACCCTTTGCTGGTCCTCCGATGGCGAGCGCCGGCGGAGTACCACTGGGTAGGACCTTACCGCGTTACGAGGCTTTCCGGGAACCGATGTGCTTTTCCGCGCGTCTTTTGTGGATAATTTTCGAGGCCGTGGCGACCCCCACGCGCGCACCCGCGCCTCCATGTCCATCGGCGGCAAGCCGGTCGTCCAGTAACGACACCGCCGCGCACAGGACGTAGAATGAGTCGTCAGTCCTGATACGCGAACCGCACAGTCCAGTAGGAAGTCTGGACGATGCCTCGCATCCGTCGCTGCGTCGAGCAGAATCCAGCGTCATCGGGTCCACCGTGGTGTACCTGGAGACGAGTAATGAAGACGGAATTCACACTATATTTCGATGGCCAGTTCTGGGTCGGTGTCATTGAGCGCCACGAGGCCGATCGTGTTCGCGCCGTTCGAATCGTGTTCGGTGCGCAACCCTCAGACGCGGAACTCTACGAGTTCCTTCTTGCTCACGCAAATGCGCTCTTATCCCGCCTCGACGAGGCCGCTTGGGCTTCCGATATCGGTCAATGCCAGGCGACGCATCACAACCCCAAACGGCGCACAGCGCCAAGCGTCCCATCTCGCTCGCCGCGCGCTTCCGTCCACTGCGTCGCAGGCAGCGATTCAAGCAGAACGAGAACGCACGGCGCAAGAACAAGCTTCCGCAACCAGGAAGGAGAAACGAGAGAAAGCTGAAGAGAAACGCCAACTCGCCCGCCTGAAAGCGAAAGCTCGCCACCGCGGCCACTAAGGACTGCACATTAACCTCTCGGCACGCACGTAAACCCCATGACCTGCGCGTGTGCGGCGCTGCATTCCTCGCCCCGGTGGCCACTTTCGCGCCGCTGCTGTTCTGAGGATTTCTCAGTAGTCGCCGTTTCCTCCCCCGCAGGCCCCAACCAGGGCTCGCGGGGGAGAATTTTGTCCAGGCGTCCTCCCGCATGCTCATGTCGTCCGTCGGCAAGCCGTTAGTCTTGTCAGACAGCCCCGGGAGGACGCCCCCATTTCCGTGCAGAACTGCCGCGCCTGCGCGCCGTTGCCGGTATAATGTCCCCATGGACTCCTGACATAATGCCTCCCTGCCCCTCCTCCCCTAGGTGCATTATGTCCACGATTGTCTTTTCCCACGTCTTCTTTTCCTACGGCACGCTGCCCGTCCTCACAAACGTCTCCTTCACGTGTGGGCCCGCCGACCGCCTCGCCGTTGTCGGCCCGAACGGGATCGGCAAGTCAACGCTGCTGGCCCTCGCAGCGGGCCGACTCCAGCCGGACTCCGGAACGATCGCCGGTCCAACACTCTCCGCGACCCAGCTAGTTCCCCCAATTCATCGGCCCGCGGCTACGCGGTCAGCACCGGGAGTCCCTCTGGCGTCCCGCCCTCCGCTCGCGGGAGACAGGGAGTCCCGCACCGTCGCACAGCTCATCGATGCCGCCACGTCAGGCATCCGCGGGCTGGCGGCGCGCTTCGACTTCCTCACCGAGCACCTCGCCACGGACCCCTCTCCGCGCGACGAAGCGGAGTACGACCGCGTCCTAGCGGCGATGATCACGCGGGACGCGTGGACCATCGACACGCGCCTCGAACAGACCCTGGAGGCCCTCGACCTAGGAGGCCTCGACCGCTCCCGCCCCCTCTCCTCCCTCTCTCCAGGGCAGCGTGCCCGCCTGCGCCTGGCCCTCACCCTCGTCGATCGACCAGAGGCCCTCGTCCTGGACGAACCGACGAACCACCTGGACACTGACGGGCGCGAGCACCTAGCACACACAATCGACGACTGGCAGGGGCCGGTGCTCATGACCAGCCACGACCGGGCCTTTATTGAGCGCACGGCGACGGCGCTGCTCGACCTGGATCCGACACCGTGGCGGGCGCTGGCAATCTCCAAGGGAGAGCCCGCGGACTTCGGGGCGTACAGGGTAGGAGGATCCTACTCGGACTACCTGCGCAACAAGGCCGCCGCACGCTCGCGACACACAGCGATCCATGCGGAACAGCAGGCCGAGAAACGCCGACTCGTATCTCACCAGCGGGATTCGATGGTGGTGGGGCATGCGCGCTTCAAACCCCGCACCGAGATACGGATGGCACAGAAGTACTATGCAGACCGCGCCCAAACTGTGTCGAAGAGGCGCATCAACGACGACTCCCGGAGGCTGTCGGTTCTCGCGGCACACGAAGTCCCCAAGCCCCGCTATGACCAGGGCGGGTTCTCTTTCCCCCGCGCGATGAGGACCACCACGGGCGGGACATCACCGCACCCACACGCAATGGGCATCGCCCTGGCCGTCCGCGGCGCGTCGGTCAAGGGACGCCTTGCACCGACCTCCTTCGAGGTGCGCTACGGCGAGCACCTCCTCGTCGCGGGGCCCAACGGGTCGGGCAAGACCACCCTGCTGGAGTGGATCGCACGCGGGGCGCCCAGCGGGGCGCAAGGATGCATCGACGCCACCTCCGGGGTCGTCCTCGTGCCCCAGGTGCTCCCGCGGCCCGGCGACCCCCTAATCCCCGAGAATGCGTGGTACCTGGGCATCGGGGAGGCCGGGAAGGGATTCGTCCCCCCAGCGGCGTGGAACCGGCCGCTCGGTGAGCTCTCCGCAGGAAACCAACGCAGGGCACAGCTGGCGTTCGCGGCGCGGGCCGACGCTCAGATCCTCGTGATCGATGAGCCCACGAACTACCTGGACCTGAACGCCCTGGAGTCCCTCGAAGAGGCGATGCGCGAGTGGGAGGGAACCCTGGTTATCTCAACGCACGACGAGTGGCTGATCACCCGCTGGTGGGGCAGAATCCATCAACTCGGCGGGACGTGAGGGAAGCAAGGACCCCCACATCGAACAGTCCCACATCGCACGGAGTCACTGTCCCCTCGCGCGTCACTCACTGACTGGGAACACAGTAACAGGATATGTACAATATTTTGTACATACGTGACGAAGTGAGGAGCCTCCATGAAGACCATGACCTACAGCGAGTCGCGCGCACGCTACGCCGAGGTCCTCGATCAGGTCGTCAACGACCGTGAGGAAATCATCATCACCCGCCAGGGACACGAAAGCGCCGTCATCATGGCGCTTGACGAGTACGAGTCCCTCATGGAAACCGTCTACCTCATGCAGTCCCCCGCGAACGCCCGCCACCTGCGTGAATCGATCGCCCGCCACCGCGCTGGTGAGGGTGTCGTCCACGACCTCGTTGACTTAGACGAAAACTGACCATGCACATCACATGGGACGAGGAAGCCTGGAACGACTATGTCTGGTGGCAGTTCGAGGACCGCAAGACCCTCAAACGCATCAACGCACTTATCAAAGACATCCAGCACAACGGAAACGAGGGCATTGGCAAACCTGAACCCCTCCGCTACGAGTTTTCGGGGTACTGGTCACGTCGAATCGACTCACGTCACCGCCTGATCTACCAGATCAGCGACGACGGTAAAACCCTCTGGATTATCTCCTGCCGCTACCACTACGGCCAGTAGCTCCCAAGGTTCTAGAGCAGCGCACTGCCCAGACGGCAGATGTTATCGATGTAGTGCTTGTACCAGGGAAGCGCTTCCCACTCGTCGATGGTGAGCAAATGAGATCTCGCAATGATGCGTTGTTCGTTTTCCAGGAGAAGATCAACAAGATGCGAATCTTGGGCCAGCAGCATGACTTCGTAGTTCAAGCCGAAGGAACGGTAATCCATGTTGGATGATCCGATTGCTGCAAGTTCCCCATCAACCACGACGTACTTTGAGTGCAGCATATTGGGCAGAGCGTAGAGGTGAACCTTTACCCCGGCTTTCAAGAGAAAACCGTAGTAGCTGCGCTGCGCGTGCCCCACCAAGAACTGATCGAATTGCTCGGAGACATAGAGATGGACGTCAACCCCCGACATCGCCGCACTTGTCAATGCCGTCAGGAGTGGTTCATCCGGAATGAAGTACGGGCTGGCGATAGATACATGCGTATGCGCCTGCGAGATCATCGAAACGAACATCCGCAGGTTCGGCTCTGTCGGGTAAGCCGGCCCTGAGGGGATGATCTGCATTGGTTTGCCCGGGGTTGGATCTGCCTGGTCAAGGTTAAGATCGTCGGCAGTCAGCTCTTCGCCCGAGGCGTAGTACCAGTCCGCCGCGAACACTGCCTCCATCTGGCGAACAATTTCGCCACGCACTTCAACCGACGTGTCGTGGTATTCAATCCCCGCTTTTTGATAGGCGGGAGTGTCATAGTCCGCAGCCACCATATTGTGCGAACCGATGAAACCGAATTCACCGTCAATCAGAAGGAGTTTACGGTGGTTCCGCAGGTCTGGCCGTCGAATTTGCCCCTTGAATAGATTGAAGGGAAGCATGATGTGCCATTGGATACCGGATTCGTCCAAGACTCGGCAAAAGTCGCGCCAGCCCGGAATTGTTCGCACCCCGTGATGGTCCACCAGCAAACGCACGCTCACTCCGCGAGCGCAGGCACGAACCAGGGCTTTGTAGAGCGGATCAGTGGACTGATCCCATGAGGTTTGGAAGTACAGGACATTGACGTGGTGTTGCGCCCGATCAACCTCACGGGCCATTGCCTTGAAGGTCTCGTCGGTGTCATTGAGAAGTTGAACCACTTCTCCGCTGCTAACAGGGAAGGAAGTCTGCTTCCTATTGAGCTGCATTAACGAGGCCGTTCGCTCAGGCAGAGCGCTGCTGCCTTCGTCAATTTCTGCGGATCCTTCGGGGTTTCCGCCACTGTGAGCTTTGTGAGAAGCCGCGCCCAGAATGCCCTTCACCAATTGGTGTGCCTTCGGATCAGAGCGCAGAGACTTTCCCATTGCCCACCAAGATCCGAAGATCAGATAGAGCGGAACGCCAACAACTGGCCATAAGAAAATGAGTAAAAGCCACGCGGTTGACGTAGATGCACGCCTCCGCTTCGGGACTACGCCCAATGCAATCAGTCGGATCACTAATTCAAATGTGCCGACAAGGAACCACACCCACAGGGGCGGCTGATGGCTCAGTGACGCGGGTAGTGGCATCGCAGTTACTCCTGATCCGATTCAACTCGAAGGAATCCCCAGCGAATTAAGGTCCGCACCTGCGGGAAGAGCTCATCCTGAAGCTGCGCGGGGTCACATTCCAGTAGGGCTGCAAGAGCCCCGCAAATCTGGCCAACGCTGAGTTCACCATCTGATGCACCAACCAAGGCACTTAGAGCAGTGGTCGAGGCAACCGATTGTCCAAGACCTCCCCCTTGGTGAAGAACCAAGGCAGAAGGATCTTGCGCTCCGGGCAGGAAATGCCGCTCTTCCGTAACATCCGAAGCAAAGTACAGGTGAAGGTCACTGAGATCATCTGGAAGCCGCAAGGATGCGAGCGCGCGCTGAACGTCTTCGCCGGATGGTGATTCTCCTCCTTCGAGTTCATCGCATTCACACACGCCCGGGCGCGGCGTATCGAGCTTTCGTAGGGCAACCATGCCCATGCCAATTTCAACGACTCCTGCCTGAACGAAGTCATCAAGCCACTGAGCATATTCGCGTTCGTAGTCTTCGCGCTGATGCAATTGCTGACCGGAGTCACGAAGCCACATTTCAACGTAGTGCGCGGGATCAAGCCTGTCGCGCTGCACAATCCAGGCGTCAACGGGAAGGTCTTCGACCCACGAGCGCACAACATTTTCCCAGTCGTCAGGGTGCCCCAAGCGTCCGGGAATCTCCCAATTCGCAAGGAGTTGCGTAACGCCGCCGGGCTTAAGGTAGTTCGGGCTTTCCCGGATCACTGTGCGCACCAGATGATCGCGGCTCATTCCGCCATCGCGGTATTCCAGAACCCCCGAGGTCCGAAGCGAATCTGGGGTGATGACAAAGGGCGGGTTCGAGGCGATGAGATCGAATTCTTCGCCTTCGACCGGTTCAAATAGAGATCCTTGACGAACATCCAATTCGACACCGTTAAGCGCAGCATTGAAGCGCGTGATCTCACACGCCCGCGACGACAGGTCTGTTGCAACAACGCGAGTAGCGTGTGTGGCCAAATACAAGGCCTGGATTCCGCATCCACACCCCAGGTCCAAGGCGGATTCGACAGGAGTTCGAAGCGTCGCCTTCAAGAGCGAGGTCGTTGCCCCACCGATTCCCAGAACATGATCTGGACGAATGGGTTCTCCCGTCACGTCTTCACCAAGGTCCGATAGGATCCACCAGTTCTTGAGGCCGCCTTGAAGCTGCGCCGCGTGAGGACGCAGGTCGTAATTTGCTTTGAAAAGTTGCTGACCCGAGGGCGAATCTACATCGAGTGCGGGAAAAATCAATCCCAAGTCGACCGCGCCACGCACTCCAAGAGTTGGCAGAGCTTGTGCCAGGACGTCCCCACTTTCCGCGCAGCCCAAGACAAAGAATCGCGTCAACACCGCAGCTGGGGAATCTGTCCGCTGAAGTTCGCGAACGGCAGGAACCCTTTGATTGCGCATGAGCGCAGCGCGCGCCGTCGGGCTGATCATGGTTTCCATCGCGTCAACGCTCCACCCGGCGCTACCCAGGTCTGCTGCCAAGCGCGCGATCAATCCGGGTTCCAATCCCGGCGTCGGACTGGGAAGAGTGTCAATCAATGATTCCGTCATAGCATTACTTTCTCACGCCTGACCTGCATCTGCGTCGACTTATTCATGCAAGTTCTCACGCACATATTCCCACGTCCTCCCCCACCGCGCAGGCCCTCCCACTCGCCCATTAGAATGCCTGTGTCCCCAAGGAAAAGGATGAGTGGATGTCTGGCGGACTGGTAGCGCTTTTGGACGATATTGCGACTCTGGCAAAAGCAACGGCTTCGTCTATTGATGACGTTGCATCAAGCGCGGTGAAGGTATCGGCCAAAGCGGTTGGCGTCGTCATCGACGACACTGCCGTCACTCCGCAGTACGTCTCCGGACTTTCCCCCAAGCGCGAGCTGCCGATTATCGGGAAAATCGCCAAGGCCTCGTTAATCAACAAGCTGGTTATTATTCTGCCGGTCGCGCTGCTGCTGACCTGGTTTGCACCGCAGGTTTTGCCTTTCCTCCTCATTGCGGGCGGCGCTTACCTGTGTTTTGAGGGGGGAGAGAAAGTTCTCGAGGCCCTGCACTGGCTCCCCGAACACGAAGACTTAGCCGAAGACACGGCTCCTCAAAGCGCGGAAGACCTCGAAAAAAGCATCGTTTCTTCAGCCTCACGCACCGACCTTATTCTTTCCTCGGAGATCATGCTGGTCTCCATGGACGGACTGAACGCCGAGTCCATGTCGATACGGGTCGCGGTCTTGATCGCGGTCGCTTTCTTCATGACTTTCTTTGTCTACGGAATCGTTGCTGTCCTGGTGCGCATGGATGATTTCGGGCTTCGCTTGGCCAAGGGCGCGACGCATCCGGACGATAACCGCCCCGGTCCCGGGGATAATATCGGCCGTGGGATTGTGCACGTGATGCCCAAGGTTTTCAACACAATCGGTGTCGTTGGAACGATTGCGATGCTGTGGGTGGGCGGACACCTCGTCATCGAGAACCTTGCGAAGGTGGGCGTCGGCTTCTTCCACAACGTCGTGTCGACGATTGAGCACACGCTCGCTTCGGGCGGCGGTTTCCTTGGCTGGCTTGTTGAGACCGCGTGTGCGGCAGTGTTTGGCATTGTGCTCGGCTCGCTGATCACCGGAGTTGTTGTTGGGGTTTCCCATCTTTTCCGCCGAGGCCGAGGCCACTGACCCTTTCCCCTCTCCCCTTTTGCGTGGTGCGTTGAGCGCTGAGTGAACTCGCCCACCTATGCACTCACACATAGGGACTTAAGTACTAGTCTTGGGGTATCAACCCCTAAGTGTAAGGAGAGCCCGATGAGCGTTTACACCCTTCCCGAACTTCCCTACGATTACGCGGCACTGGAGCCCCACATCTCTGCAAAGATCATGGAGCTGCACCACGACAAGCACCACGCCAACTACGTGGCCGGCGCAAACACTGCACTGGAGAAGCTGGAAGCAGCTCGCGAAGCTGGCGATTTTGCCGCAATCAACCTGTGGGAAAAGAACCTGGCCTTCAACCTGGGTGGCCACACCAATCACTCGATCTTCTGGACGAACATGACCGGCGACGGCGATTCTCGCCCCGAAGGCAATCTGGCCGACGCCATCAACGAATTCTTCGGCTCCTTCGAGAAGTTCCAGGCACAGTTCGCTGCCGCGGCCCTTGGCCTGCAGGGCTCCGGCTGGGCCGTCCTCGCATGGGACACCCTGGGTAAGCGCCTCGTGACCTACCAGCTGACCGATCAGCAGGGCAACATCCCCGTTGCAACCGTTCCGCTGCTCATGCTGGACATGTGGGAGCACGCTTTCTACCTGGATTACCTCAACGTCAAGGCCGACTACGTCAAGGCCTGGTGGAACGTTGTGAACTGGGAGAACGTCGCACAGCGTTTCGCAGCGGCCCTGTGATCACTGCTCATTAGCCTCAAAGCTTGTGGCCCCCACCTTTTGGCGGGGGCCACGGCATTCTCCACTGACAAGATTCAGAAGCGACAACAGGCGTTATCCAAGACGCGTCTGGAGTTCTTGATACTGAGCAAGTTTTTGCTGAACATCAGCGATGTAGCTGATCAGCATGACTTCATCAACGCGGTGATTCCGCGCGAAGTTTGCAATCGTCTGAGCGACCTGGTCGTAGGTACCGATGATGATCGAGCGATCGCGTTGTGCCCAGCGCAGTGCGTCTTCCCGATCTTCGGCGCTCATCTGCTCGGGTCGTTGGAATCGCACGGGGCGCCCCAGTCGCAAACACATGCGGAAGCTCAATGCTGGAAGGGCCTGTTCTAGGGCTTCCGCTTCAGTTTCTGCAGCGCTCACCGCGAGCGCGGAAAGGGTCTGTCCTTGGCCCTCACCCAGATTTTCGGGCAGGTGTGCGCGGTAGTGGTCCATGACTTCTGGCTGTTGCTGACCGCTAAAGAACTGCGCATAGGCATAGTTCATGTTTCGAGTACCCGCCCACGCCGCACTCTGCCCAGAAGAACCCAGAAGCCAGAGTTCGGGAAGCTCCTCGGGGCGCGGGTAGACACCAACTGAGGCGTAGGGGTGCCCCTCCGGCAAAGTCCCTCGCATGAAGGCCAAAGTTTCATCGATTAGGGCATTGATCGATTGCGGATCGATCGTTGTCCCCTGGTTGAGTGCGCGAGCGGAAATCATGTCACCGCCGGGGGCACGTCCCAATCCCATGTCGACGCGTCCAGGGAACAAGGTGGCAAGAGTGAAGAACTTTTCTGCCATCTGCAAGCTGCCCTGATGCATGGCCATCACGCCGCCCGAACCAATGCGAATACGCGAGGTTCGGTCCAAAAGGTGGGTCATCACCAGCTCGGGAGCGGAGGACATAAAGACCGGTGTGTTGTGGTGCTCTGCGATCCAGAAGCGATGGAAATCCAATTCTTCCAGTCCGCGAGCCAAGGACACCATGTCTTCCAGTGCCTGATGCGGCGTGGATCCGTCAAAAAGCGGAACCTGTTCCAGGGCTGAGAGGCGCATTGTTACCCTTCCGTTTCACAAAATATCCGCTACTTAAACACGGTTATTCCTGAGGATATTCCCCTAGAGAAGAGCGCGCCGGCCGAGCGATTGTCCGCACAAGCGCCAGCCCAGCCAACACCTCAACGCTCACCTCAGCGGAAAGCGGCACCTCGCCTCGGCGGAATTGCGGGCATTCCCAAGCCAACCACGCGGCGTCCCTCACCATCGGAGGAACCACCACCGGAGCCGCACCCGCAACCTCCGCAGGAGGCACCAGCGACGACCTCGCCGCCCAGGTCTTCGGAATCGAAATCAATCCCGACCAGCTGCAGCACGCCGTCGTCTTGACCATCGCGCTCGGCAGCATTGTGCTGTTGCACAGCGGTTGCCAGCATCAGCTTGATTCGGTTGAGCTGATTGACTTCCGAGGCGCCCGGGTCGTAGTCGACCGCGACAATGTTGGCTTGCGGGTAGCGGTTGCGCAGTGCGCGGAACATGCCCTTTCCAACGATGTGGTTGGGCAGGCATGCGAATGGCTGCGCGCAGATGATGTTCGGGCATCCGTGTTCGATCATGTCGACCATCTCAGCCGTGAGGTACCAGCCTTCACCTGCCTGGTTACCGAGGCGCGCGATGTCCTCCGAGCGCGAGATCATCTCTTCGATGTCGCGGTGAGGTTCGAACTTCCCATTCGTCTCTTCGAAAGCGCGATGGACCGGAACCTCATACTTCTTGAGGAGCCACAGAGCCATGGGCAAGATCTTGCGCTGTTTGCCGTCGATACCCAGATTCTCATAATCCCACTCCGCGGTCGCAACCGAATTGTGGAAGAACTGCATGAGTCCGGGAAGCTCAGCCTCACAGCCCTCAGCCTCGATGACGTCAACCGCGTGGTTATTCGCATCGGGGTGGAACTTCACGAGGATCTCTCCCACCAGCCCAACGCGAGGTTTACGCGGAATATCACGCAATTCCAGGGCGTCAAACTCTGCAACGCAGCGCTTGATCAGTGTCGAATAGCGCAGGCGCCCCGTCAGCAGACCCGTCGGACCGACGCGTCCCAAGGTCTCAGAGCGATCACTGACGACCCACTCGCGCACGATCTGATCCCAGCGACGGTACAGCTCCATCGCGCTTCCGGGCACGGCCTCGTAGGGACGCACGCGAAGAAGCATGGACTGGATCGCGTCGCCGATGACGAAGGACTGAATCGCCTTGTGGATATGGCGAATTCCAATCTTGAAACCGGGGTTGTCTTCCAATCCCTGAACGGAAAGCGCAATGACCGGGACCTGCGGATATCCCGCATCGCGCAGGCCCTTACGCAGCAGTGCAGCGTAGTTCGTTGCGCGGCACATTCCGCCCGTCTGCGTGATGCCGACTGCGGTCTTATCGGGATCCGCGCGCCCCGACACGAATTCGTCAATGAGCTGACCGATGACGACGATTGCGGGGTAGCAGGAGTCATTGTTGACGTACTTCAGGCCCGTTTCCATGGTCTGACGGCTCGTGTGCTCAAGGACTCGAACATTGAGCCCCGCGCGCCTGAAGAGCGGCTCCAGGAAACGGAAGTGGATAGGCGACATCTGCGGGGCAAGAATTTCGTATCCCGCATCGCGCATTTCCTCGGTGAAGACGGCCCGCGCTTCAATGTGTCCGGCCTTGACCTGCTCGGATTCTTCGCGCGCGGCAACCGAAGCCGGGTCCTCGTGCACCGCGGTATCGATCGTTCCCGAGGCCATGGTTCCTCGCTCTGCAACCGCCGCTTCCAGGGAACGCAGGCGGATCTTCGCGGCACCCAGGTTCGATACTTCGTCGATCTTGAGGACCGTGTGCACGTCGCCGCGTCCCTCAAGGATTTCTTGGACCTGGTCGGCGGTGATCGCGTCAACGCCGCAGCCGAAGGAGTTGAGCTGGACCATCTCAAGGTCAGGCTCATCGCCCACGCGAGCGGCGGCCTCGTACAGGCGCGAATGGTAGGACCACTGGTCGCGCACGCGAAGGGGGCGCTCCAAGCGCTGGTCGATGATGGAGTCCTCGGTGAGGACGGCCATTCCCAGGCCAATGATGACCTCGGGGATACCGTGGTTGATTTCAGGATCGAGGTGGTAGGGACGGCCCGCCAAGACAATTCCACGCACTCCGTGTTCACGCATCCACTCGAGCGCTTCACGACCCTTTTCCTTAATTTCAGCCTTGACCGCTGCGTCTTCTTCCCACGCCTTGTCCAGCGCGCGGGTCATTTCTTCGACGCTGATGTCGTAGCCATACTGCGCGAAGGTACGCACGAGGTGAGCGGGCAGGTAGTCGCGATTGCCGAAGTTGATGAAGGGGCTGATGAACTTCACGCCCGGCTCATTCAGGCGTTCCATATTGTTGCGGATGACTTCGGGGTAGGTTGCAACGACCGGGCAGTTGAAGTTGTTATCCGCGTCGGTGAGCTTTTGCTCGAAATCAACGCAGGGGTACCAAATCGTTGTGATTCCCTTGTCCAGCAGGGATTCAATGTGTCCGTGGACAAGCTTGGCCGGGTAGCACACGTTTTCGGAAGGGATCGATTCCATTCCCTGTTCGAATAGCTCGTGGTTGCTTCGCCCGGAGATCATGACGCGGAAACCGAGCTCGGTGAGCATCGTGAACCAGAAGGGGTAGTTCTCGTACATGCCCAGAACTCGCGGAATACCAATGTCACCGCGGAATGCCTTGGCTTCGGTGAGGCGTCGGTACCCGAAGATCCTCTTGTACTTCCAGTCATAGAGGTTGGGGAGGTCCGACTTGCGTGGAACCTTTTCGAGACTTGCCCCGCGTTCACAACGGTTCCCCGATACATGCCTTTCTCCGTTGGAGAAGGTCGAGATCGTCATCTGGCAGTGGTTTTGGCACAGGCGGCAGGTCTTGCGTGTGGTCTCGACTTGGAAGTCTTCGAGGTCTTCCACGCGCGCGAGCGTCGACTCACCTTCGCCACTATCGTGCATGCGGGCCGTAAGCGCCGCACCGTAAGCGCCCATGAGTCCGGCGATATCGGGGCGAACAACCTCGCGGCCGGTGAGCAGCTCGAATGCGCGAAGAACCGAGTCGTTGAGGAAGGTTCCACCCTGGACAACGACGCGTTCGCCCAGATCCGAGGGGTCCTTGAGCTTGATGACCTTGTACAGGGCATTACGCACGACCGAGTAGGACAGACCGGCGCTGATATCGCGCACATCCGCGCCTTCTTTTTGCGCCTGCTTGACCGATGAATTCATGAAGACCGTGCAGCGCGTTCCCAAGTCGACGGGGCTGCTCGATTCCATTGCCATCTGCGCGAAGTTTCGCACGTCGGTTCCCATGGTCTGCGCGAAGGTTTGCAGGAAGGACCCGCAACCTGAGGAGCAGGCCTCGTTGACGGAAATTGAATCGACTGCGTGGTCTTTGATCCGCAGGTATTTCATGTCTTGGCCGCCGATGTCGATGACCGAGGTGACACCGGGCTGGATGAATTCCGCGGCGCGATAGTGCGCCATTGTTTCGATTTCGCCCTCGTCCATGGTCAGGGCCGCGGTGACCAGACCTTCGCCGTATCCGGTTGCGCAGGATCGACCAATCACGGTCCCTTCGGGCAGTTCCGAGCGAACGCGGCGGACGATGTTGACGGCCGCAGCGACGGGGTCGCCTTCGTTCGAGGCATAGTGGGTGAAGACGATCCTGTCATCTTCGTCAATGACGACGGCTTTGATGGTGGTTGAACCAGCATCAATTCCGAGCCAGCAGCGCCCGTGGGCCTGCGAGAGGTCGGCCTTGGGGATGACTTCTTGCGCGTGGCGCTGGACGAATTCTTCTTTTTCTTCCGGGGTTGCGAAGAGGGGGCGCATGCGCGCGGATTCCGCTTCGACGTGCGCGGTGGCGAGGCGGTCGATGAGGTCAGCAAGCGGGCTTCCCTGTTCTTCACCTCGTTTCTTTGCCTCTTTCGAGGCCAAGAGCGCAGCCCCGATAGCGACGTAAAGTTGCGCGTTTTCCGGGGTGATGAAGGACTCTGCCTTGGGGAGCAGGGTTTTGTAGGCCTCGCGGAGTTGAGGGAGGAAGTGCAGCGGGCCGCCAAGGAACATGACATTTCCGCGGATGGGGCGACCGCAAGCCAGACCTGCGATGGTTTGGGTTGCGACCGCGCTGAAGATCGAGGCCGCGAGGTCCTCGTGCGCGGCGCCCTGGTTGATCAGTGGCTGGATATCCGATTTCGCAAAGACACCGCATCGCGAGGCGATCGGGTAGAGCTGAGTGTGCGCTTCGGCCAGCGCGTTCAGTCCCGAGGCGTCGGTGTGGAGCAGTGTGGCCATCTGGTCGATGAATGCTCCGGTTCCACCCGCGCAGGTTCCGTTCATACGCTGCTCGGGTGTGGGGTGAAGGTAGGTGAGTTTTGCGTCTTCACCGCCCAATTCGATGACGACGTCGACTTCTGGGTGGAGCCGCTGGGTGGATTCCGTTCCGGCGATGACTTCCTGAACGAAGGGGATGCCCATTGCTCGGGCTGTCGTCAGGCCGCCCGAACCGGTGATCGCAGCTTGGACGACCAGTCCCGGGTAGATGTCCTCGATGTCTTCGAGGAGGTGTCCGAGTTCGGCGCGAACATCAGCGTTGTGGCGGCGATAGTCGGAGAAGAGGATGCGGTTGCCGTCCAAGACAACGGCTTTGACCGTCGTTGAGCCCACATCAATACCGAGCTGGCACGGGTGTTCGGGCGTGCTTTCGGCGTGTAGACGTGAGCCTTCAATGATCTGCGTATCCATACTGCGAAACTATGACGCAGATTTCTAATTTCCAAACTGTTGAAATTAGACTGAAGGCATGACTCAATCACGGGCGACAAAGGCAGAAAAACAGCGAAAAGAGCCTTCGGATTCCCTGAAGGAGCCCTCAGAAGTTTCATCAGATGTTGAAACTTCTGAATTGAATAAAGAAACATCTCCTCTTTCTAAAATCCATCGAGGGCCATCAGCCTCCCGCGGAGAAATCAAAAAACGCATTATCGAAGCGGCGCGCGGCGAGTTCGTTACTCAGGGCTATGACCACACGACGATGCGCTCAGTTGCCCGCAGTGCGGGCTGTGATCCCGCTTTGATCACCTACTACTTCAACACCAAGCAAAAGCTCTTCCGCGCCTGCATGGACCTCCCCCTCGATCCGGCCTCGGAAATCATCGCACTCCTCATGCCAGGACCCAAAGATGCGGCGCGACGCCTCGTGGATTACGTCCTCGATCTGTATGAGCACAAACTGACCTCAGAAACGCTCACCGCCCTCATGCGCGCTCTCACCACCGACACCTCAACATCACAGCGTTTCCGCACCTACATGCGCAGCGATGTCCTTGAGCAAGTGAGCCACTTCTTGGCCGCAGATCCCGCCGATGCGCGCCGCCTCGGGGAAATGCTTGAGCTCCTCTTATCGATGCTCTACGGAGTCGTGACAATGCGCTACATCATCGCCTTGGAACCCCTGGCAAGCATGCCGCGCCAACGAATCCACGCCACCCTTACCCCATTCATCCAAGAACGCATTGACGAAATCTTCGTCTCTCTTCTTCCGCAGTAAACTGCCATTTTTCGGCGCGCGCACGCCGCAACTAAGCACTGCTATTGGCACAATTGCACTATGACAACTCACGCCCCCACCGATGAAGAACGCGCTGCCTTTGTTGCCTCGCGACCCAAGCGTCGCTGGTGGCGAACACGCAGGAGCACGGCATCTGGCAGTGTCGGCGGAAGAGTCATGTACTTCGCTCGCAGCGCCAGCGTTATCGACTCGGTCAGCAAGGCGCACTACCTGGAAGACACGGATCTTGCGTTGCGCACCGGATCGACGGTCGCCGTTTTTGACCCACAGGCAGTGCGTAGGCGCTCAATTGCCCTTGCTGTGGCCGGGCTTCGCCCACTCGACGCGGGCTCGGTGTGGATGCCAGCGCGCAGCCGCAGCGTTCTCATTTCCCCGGACGAGGTTTTGATTCCCTCCCTGACGCTGTCCCAGAACCTTGTTGTTCCCTGCGCCGCAATGGGAGAGATCGTCGATCCGGGTGAAATCCGCCGGCGGGCCGCGCGGCTTGGCGTTGATCTTGATCGAGTCGCACGCGATGTCAGCGCCACCGATCTCTTGAAGTTCCAGGTCCTCCGCGCACTGATCTACCGTGCCGTTTTGGTTGTCGTTAGCGATTTCCCTATCCAGACCGAAGATGCGCCCTCCTTTGAGGACTTCTCCGAGGCGTGCGAACTTCTTCGCGCCAGTGGCGCATGCGTCGTCTTCTTCACCGACAGCCCCGAGGCCGCGGCCTTGGCTCAGCGTGTGCTCATCGTTGCCAATAGCACGATCGTCGCCGACGCTGCTGGCCTTGATGCACACTTCATTCGCATGGCCTGCGATGCCATTAACGAGAATCCCAGTGCCTATCTCGGCCCCATTCCCCGAGCAGGTGAGCCCGTTACTTCTGATTCGCCCGTCCCCGCTTCGGAGGAAGACGCCCTCGCCGACGAGGCGGAGGCACCCACTGAAGACGAAGCCGACGACGATTCCGAAGCACGTGCAGAGGAAAGTTCTTCCAGCAATGTCACGCCCGCGGCCTCGGAAGGTGACGAAACTTCCGTTTCCGACACCGCGGAGGACGGGGAAGACGATGCTTCCACCTCGGTAATGAACAACCAGGCCACGGTGACGCCGAATTGGCACCCGCTGACCACGCGGGTCATACGAACAGCGGACTCCCCCTTGCCCACTCCCCTTCCCTCGCAGTGGGAAGAAAACCCGGAGACTGCGGAGATCGCGTTAGCTGCAATCGAGCAAGCACGCCGCTTCCATCGCATCGAGCAGGCACGCGCCTCACTGGGCGATGAGCTCAAGGAACAGCTCAACGAGGACCTGCCCACTGCCGCGGAGACAAGCCCGCAAGAGCGGGCGCTGATTGAGCATGCGCAAAAGATTTTGGGCGAGCTACCCGGATCGGTCATCCCCGATAACGAGGATTCAACGGCTGAGGGTGACTAACTCGCGACTTTGAGTCCTACTCGCGGCTAATTCGTGTCAAAATGAGAGGGTGACTGCACTTCGGTGCCCATCTTCATAGGAAGCGATGCAGGTATGAGCAACGACCATCCCTCATTTGGGCAGGCTCCCTCCGGGTCTCAGCCTCCCAGCATTGGCGAGCTTTTTGGCCGCATGACGGGGCAGATCTCTTCGTTGATTCGCGGAGAAATTGCACTGGCAAAGACTCAGGCAATGACGTTCCTGAACTACACAAAGGCAGGAATCGGCGCATTGGCCGTTGCTGGCGTTCTTGCGCTCTACGGTCTGGGCTGGATCTTCCACAGCATTGAGCTGGCTCTGGCCTTAGTTCTTCCCGCATGGGCAGCATCCTTGATCGTATGTGGCGGAATTTTCTTCTTCGTCTTGGTCCTTGCGTTTGTTGGAATTTCAAAGCTCAAGAAGTCGCGCGCACATGTTCCCCATCCTCAAGATGGCTTGAAGGAAAGCATGGATGCCTTGAAGAAGGGAGCTCACAAAGATGAGCAATGATCAGCAGGCACAGATTCCCGCCCCCAGCGCCGCAGAAATCGAGGCGCAGCTGCGGGCAACCCGCGAAGAGCTGACGCAGACCGTCGATCAGCTTGTTGGCCAGCTTCAGCCTTCCTACCAGATCGAGCAGGCCAAGAATAAGGCTCGCCTCAAGGTCGAAGAGCTTAAAATCCGCGCCCGTTTGATCACCGAGCAAGCTCGCGAAGGCGATCCTGAAGCTCTCAAGACTCTGGGAATTGTTGCCTGCTCCACGGCTGCAATTGTCGGTCTTGTCGCGTGGCGAGTCGTTTCGCGCATCAAGAGGTCTCGCGCGAACTTCTAGCGCTGAGCGCGTAATTTTGGCTCCACCTAGCACTTCAGGTGGGGATCGGGCATCGTTTTTAGGTATGATGTTCCCACGAAACATTTTGAACACCTAGGGCACCGCTTGTGCGGACCCGACCGACGTAGAGGGGGTCGACGCCATGGGGCGCGGCCGTCAAAAGGCCAAGCAGACGAAAGTCGCACGAAAGCTGAAGTATTTCAGCCCTGACACCGACCTGGATGCACTCCAAAGGGAGCTTGCAGCCGGGCACGAGGCGCATAGCGAAGAGCAGCAGACAGACGAAGATGATCTGTACGCGCGCTACGCGGATTACGCCGAAGATGACCAGTCTGCAGATGATGATCATTGGGATGACGAAGATTACTGGACGTCCCCTTCTTCGCAATCGCGAAAGTAGCCGAGCTCTTCCGCTTTAAGACATACGGAAACGCCGTCAGACGGGTTTGCTATACCCTTCTGACGGCTTTCTTCTATGTGGCATAGGTAGGAGGAGCCAAGTCTTGCGCTTATAAGCCTCTAAAGGCTTGAAGGAGCATCAGCACACTCTTTACCCGGATAAAACACAGTCCCGGTGGCGAATTCTCGCCACCGGGACCAGTGCTTTAGAGCATCAGCTCGCTAGATGGTCAGCCCATCCTGCGACGCGATGCGACTGCCGCACCACCGGCAAGGAGAGCGGCTAGGCCAGCTCCCAGGAGGATTCCACTGTCTGCGCCGGTCTTTGCCAGAGGAGACTTGGGATTCTTCGGCTTATCGGGAGTGCTCGGCGGAACCGCGGGAGGATTCGACTCTGAGGGTGCCGGAGGCACCGAGGCAGTGGTCGACGTTGAGGGGCTCGGCGTCGTCGAAGTGGACGGCGAAGGTGTGGGCGTCGTGCTCACTGCAGGAGTCGGGGTAGTCGTAGACGGGGTCGGAACCGGAGTGGTGGTGCTCGGGGTCGGAACCGGAGTAGTCGTCGACGGAGTCGGTGCAGGCGTCGTTGTCGAAGGTGTCGGCGAAGGCGTCGGTGTCGTGGTGGACGGAGTCGGCGAAGGCGTCGGCTTCGGCTTGGTCACGTTCGTCACCGTTGCGGTGTAATCCTTTTCAGGATTAATCGTCAGGGTTGCAGTCTTCTTGTCTGCACCCAAGGTCACGCCCTCGGACTGGTCAAAGACACCGGAGGTCGCGTTATCCCACAGAACACTTGCATCGGGAAGGTTCTTTTCCTTGATGCTGACCTTCGTTCCGATAGGCAGCTTGTCCGGGTAGGTGTAGGTCTGTCCCTTCTTAACAGTGACCGTTTCAGTCCTGTCAACACCGGGGCCCTTCAGGGTGACCTCGAAAGTGAAGTCCGGGTTCTCGGTCAGCGCTGCGGCAGAATCATCGACCTTCTTCGCAATGGAGAAGACCTGACGTGCCGCTGCACCTGCATCTGCACCCAGGACGACGTCCTGAGCAGAGACCATGCGGGTTTCCATGTCATTCGCAGTGATAGTCGCGGTGTTCCAGTAGTGGCCGGAAACAACCTCGGGGGTGTGACCGTACAGAACAATGATCGCGAACTTATTTGCGGGAACCTCGGGAAGCTTGATTTCCAGCTTGTTCGCCGAGCAGCTGATGGTCGCGTTCTGACGAATTGCTCCGCCGGACACATCTGGCCCGTCGTAGCCGTTAGCGACCGAGTCGACGAGCTTGAGATTGGCTTCGTTGTTCTTCAACAGCGGTTCAAGGTCATCGCAGTTGAAGTCCCACTTCGTGTCTTCGGAGTTGTCAACAACGCTGACATTTTTCAGACCGGTGTCGCCACCGGGAACCGTGATACGCCACGCAAGCGTGCGGTTCCTGTTGTACACGTTGAAGAGCCAGCCGTCCTTGCGGAAGTCCACACCAACGCCGATGCCCGGTTGAATGTCGACGTCAACCGACTTCGTCTCGGTCAGCTTGAAAGGCTGCTTCTTACCAACCTCATTTTTGGACAGGGTCAGCTGTGCGGTGGTGATCACCCAACCGTCCCAAGAGGCTGCGCCTTCGGCCGCATCATTGAAGACGACCTTGACGTTACCATCCTGATCCCAGGTGCCACAGCCAATGACTGTGCCCGTCGACGACTTCACGTCGAAGTTGAAGGGCATGATCGGCTTAGCTGACTGAGTCGAAACCTTGTACTGGAAGTACTCGCCCGCGTGAACCTTCGAGCTGGTCGACCACTTCACCTTGAAACCAACGGTCGCTGCGACAGTGAAACTTGTCTTCGGGGTGCCGTTTTGATCGGTCAGCTCAGGATCACTGATCGTCATGTTGGACGTGATATTGGTTGTGGGCGCGGGGCAGCTTGCTGCAACCGCGGCGGGGGCGTGATCGGAAAGAACCTCAACAGCCCCGATTCCACCAACCGCTAATGTCAGTGCTGCAAGCGCTGACACAGCGCGTTTCGTGCGTAGGTTTGACACAGTCAAAACTCCATAATTCACGAGTGAATAAATACTCTTAAAGAATACAGCACCTGAGCACGAATTTCATAGGTTTTTTTCAGACGAACTAGCTGTGATCAGCACTAATACTATCATCAAGTGATACTAAGAAATCATCCTCATCAACCACGGCTCCGCCTGTAATCGCATGGATAATAGTTGCGGCGGATTCAATATCGCGGATCGATCGCATCCGTTCCAAGCGCTCACTGCGTGTGACGATCACCTCAGGAATCTGAACCTGCCCCTTCGGGAGCCACCGCAGTCGATACTCAATAACTGCCCCCTGCGCCCACTGTTCCCATCGCAGTACGTGAGGAGCACGCTCAACCTGGTGCGCCTCGATCATCATCATCGACTGATTGGCAATGGGAGCCAGCAGCGCATATCCATCAACTACCTGCTCCGCGGCCTCCGCACGCTCACGGTCACGAGCCAGCGCCTCGCGCAATTCATCACTAAGTTCGGGGGCCACCGAACGAAGCTCCCTCTCTGCTGCGGCTTCTCGACGCGTCTGAGGAGGCGCATCCTGGCCAATGAGCTCACGCGAATCGATGACCTCGGGGAAGGCAGCGGACAAGGCCTTGGCAAGCTGAGCAGGACCCAGCCAGCGCGGAGTATAGATCGCCAAGGACACCGCGGAATCCGGATCGGGTTGAATAATGCGGCCACTGCCCGCGATGCGCAGCGCACCCGCAAGGCGACGAGCCATCCGCTCCAGCACAAGCAAAACCTGGTACTCAGTACCGAAGGGCAGTCCCTCGGGGAAAGCCTCAGCCCAGCGATCACTGCCGCGCAATTCCTCGGGAACACGCGCGCCTCGCATCGGCTCACACTCCAAAACCCACGCGCTGGTCAGATCCGCACCCAAGCCAAGTTCGCCTCGGACATTGACGGGGAGAGACCAGGGGCCGGACAATTCCACTCCCCCGCGCAGGTGCAGGCGTCCGGGAGCCACCCAATGGGCCTCGTCCCAAGCGGAAACGGCAAGCGCCTCAAGCTCATCGTCCTCGACGGAAGCACCCACGCAGAAAAGGTGGTGATCCTGAGCAAGCTCAAGAGGCAGCGGCAAAATCTCCCGCTCGCCCGCCGAAGCGCCCATAGATACGCGTGCCACGTGATCATCGATGCGGATCTCGCCGGTGTCGTTCACTCGCAGGGCGGTATCAAAAGCACGCAGCCCTCCCACTGAAGTCATCGAGGTCTGCGTCAAAGGATGCGAAGCAGTCTGACTCAGCGCGGATTCTCCACCGCCACGCGCGGAATCATGCGCTTCCCCAGCGGGGACCGCATCCATTCGTTCGCGAAATGACCGGCGACGAGGCGGCAATGAAGCTTCCTGTCCCACGATTAGCGCTCGATACGGGTACGAGTGAAGCGCAGGTGGGTGCGCGAGGGCGTGGGGCCGCGCTGTCCCTGGTAGTGCGAGCCGAGACCCTCACTTCCGTAGGGGTGCTCGGCGGGAGAAGACAGGTCGAAGAAGCACAGCTGACCGATCTTCATTCCCGGGTAGAGAAGGATCGGCATGGTCGCAGTATTCGACAGCTCCAAGGTCACGTGGCCCGAGAAACCGGGGTCAATGAAGCCAGCGGTCGAGTGGGTGAGAAGGCCAAGGCGTCCAAGCGAAGACTTACCTTCCAAGCGCGCCGCAATATCGTCGCCCAGGGTGACCAATTCGTAGGTCGCGCCCAGCACGAATTCGCCGGGGTGAAGAACGAAGGGATCATCCGGCCCCACATCGACACTGTGGGTGAGGTCAGACTGGTCGGCCGCGGGGTCGATCACCGAGTAGCGATGGTTGTCAAAAAGCCGAAAAAGCCGATCCAAGCGCACGTCAATACTTGCGGGTTGAATCAGAGAGCGGTCCAGCGGATCCAGTTGGATTCGTCCGCTATCGAGGCTTGCCGAAATATCGCGATCACTGAGCAGCATGGTGCCATTCTCGCACAGTTTCGGCTGCCTATTGTGCCTCGGCGGGCGCGTTGGCTGACGGCTAAGCTACCTCTTGTGCCAACCCCAAATTACGAGATGCTTCGCGCCCCGATCCTCGCGTGGTACGAGCTCCATCGCCGCGAGCTCCCCATGCGCGCGAGCGACGTCTCACCGTGGGGAACCTTGGTCTTTGAGGTGATGAGCCAGCAAACCCCGATCCCGCGCGTGCAGCCAATTTGGGAGCGGTGGATGAGGCTGTGGCCGACTCCTGCGGATTTCGCTGCCGCTTCCCCTGCCGAGGCTTTGGTCGAGTGGGCACACCTGGGTTATCCCTCGCGGGCACTGCGGCTTCGCGAGTGTGCGCAGGTTATTGTGCGCGACTTCGGTGGGTCCGTTCCCGATAGCTACGAGGCCTTGTTGGCTTTGCCCGGGATCGGTCCCTATACCGCGAGTGCTCTTGCTTCCTTCCAATTCCACGAGCAGATTCCCGTCTTGGATACGAATATTCGCCGAGTTTTTGCGCGAGTACGTGACGGGGTGGAGTTCGCTCGGCGCAGTGCACCTTCTCGCGCCGAGTTCGCAGCCGCGCTTGATTGGTTGCCCGAAAATGGTGCGGATTGCGCTCGTTGGAATGTGGCGATCATGGAGTTTGGGGCGCTCGTGTGCACGCAGCGCTCCCCCAAGTGCCAGGATTGTCCACTGCGCGAGGACTGCGCTTGGGCAAACGCGGGTTTCCCGCCCGCCGAAGTGCGGCCTCGTGGGCAAAGGTGGAAGGGAACGGACCGGCAAGCGCGTGGGCGGGTAATGGCGGCGCTACGCATTTCTCCCGATGGACTTTCCATTGACGAGGCGGTGGCTGCGGCACGCTTGGAAGGTGCGGATCCCGAGCAGGCACCTCGGGTCATTGAGGCACTGATCAGCGATGGCCTGGTTGCCGAAGATTCGACAACCAGGCGCATCACACTTCCTCGGGAGTGAGGAAGAAGGGAGGCCTTGGAGGGGAGGCCTATCCCTTCACGGCTCCAGCCAAGGCGAAGCTTCCTCCCGAGACCTTTTGCATGATCGCGTAGAGGATCAACGCCGGGCTGGAGTAGATCACTGCGAATGCGGCCAGTTTTCCGTAGACGACCGCGCCGTGCGTCCCAAAGAATTGGTAGATGGCAACGGCTGCGGGCTGAATGTCCGGGTCAGTCGTGAGGATGAAGGGGACGAAGAAGTTCCCCCAGGTCGCGGTGAAGATGAAGATGAAGACCACCAAGAGGCCTGGCTTCATCAGCGGTAGGACGATGGTGCGCAGTGCCTTGAGCGCGCTGGCGCCGTCGACCCAGGCGGCTTCTTCGAGAGATACGGGGACGGAGTCCATGAAGTTTTTGAGCATCCACACTGCCATTGGCAGGGAGGTTGCGGTCATGAAGCAAATAATCCCCGGGATTGAATCGATCAAATCCATGCTGACGAAGAGCGAATACACAGGAACCATGAGCGCCGTGATGGGAAGGCAGGTCCCAAAAAGAATCGTGTACATGAATCCGCGCGCGAAACGACTCTTGTAGCGAGAAAGCGGATAGGCCGCGAGTGCGCCAACGAACACGGTCAAAATTGCCGTGCCGAAGGAGAGAATCGCAGAGTTCCACAGCGGCAGCCATGTGCGATCAAATGTCGCAATATCCGAGTAATTCGAGGTCGTGAAGTGCTCGGGGATGCTTAAGGACACCGTGGCGGTCGGATTGAAAGATGCGAAGAGAACCCATGCCAGTGGAACGACAAAGGAGATGCCGATCAGGGCAAGGATGGTGCTTGAAATCAGACGGACGGTCTTTTCTCGCGGGTTCGCGACGGAGGGGATTTCTTTGCGCTGGGTAGCCATCAGTCCACCTCCGGCTTGAGAGCGCGAATGTAGACCAGCGCAAAGAGTGCACCCAGAACAATGGTCACGGTCGCGATAGCCGTTCCGTAGCCAATCAGAGAGTTCTTAAAGGCTTCTTGGTAAGCCATGACCGGGAGGGTCGTGGATTGAGTGCCCGGGCCACCGCCTGTCATAACCCAGAGAAGGGTGAAGACGCCCAGGGTCTGAAGGGTCGTCAACAGGAGGTTTGTCGAGATAGAGCCCTTGATCATCGGCAGGGTCACGAAGCAGAATCGCTGCCAGCCCCGTGCGCCGTCAACCTTCGCGGCTTCTTGAATCTCAGGCGGAACTTCGGCCAGCGCAGCGGAGTAGACCATCATCGAGAAAGCTGTTCCGCGCCAGATATTCGCCATGATCACGGAGAACATGGGGAAGGTCAACAGCCAGGTTGTTCCGCCGAGGCCGATGTAGCTCAGCAGCGTATTTAGCGTTCCGTCGGTGGAGAAGAAGGCGTAGAGCGCGAAGGCTGCGACGATCTCCGGCATGACCCACGCGATGACAACGACGCCGCCAACCAGGGTGGAGAGAATCTTGGGGGCTTTGCTCATGAGCATGGCAAGGGCTAGTCCCAAGATATTTTGGCCGATCACCGCCGAGGCGACAACGAAGATGATCGTCAGCAGGACCGCTTTCCAGAATGCTCCACTGGACAGCAGATCCGCGTAGTTCTCGAGGCCGACAAATTCAGGATTTGCTGCTTTGTAGCCCGAGAGGGCGGCATTGGTCAAAGACCCATACACCGAATATGCAATGGGACCTACGAGGAACACCGCCATAAGGGCAACTGCTGGAAACAGAAGACCCATTCGGCCCGTTTGGCGGGCGGCGCGAGCAAGTAGCGTCTCGCGTCGCCCG
>NZ_JRMV01000197.1 GCF_000758755.1 Actinomyces sp. S6-Spd3
TCGTGGCAATCAGCGTGGTGCCGATAGTGGCGTCAATAACCCTGCCCGGGTTTTAGTGTCGTTGCACCTACGCGTCGGCCGAATCGTCCTCGCCGTTTTGCTTGGCAGTTCGGGGCACGACGATCAGTTCGGTGTTGTATTCGTGGCAGATTTCCAGTACGGAACGCGATGGTTCAACGTCGGTAATTAGGTAGTCGAAGTCGCCAAGTTCAGCCGTTTTGCACAGTGCGCGGCGAGTGAACTTCGTGTGATCAGCCACCAGAATCCGAATCTGCGCGGCCCGCAGCATCGCCTGTTTTGTTTCCGCTACGTAGTCGTACGGGTTGTACACCGCTCCGTCGGTGATGGCCGTGTCGGACATTAGGCAGAAGTCGGCACGGAACCGCTCCACCTCGGCAACTGTTCGCGCCCCATAAAAGGAGTTGGACCACGGCGAATAGCGTCCACCCAAGCAATGTAGCTCCACCATGGGGGCTCGCCCCACCGCCTGCACCACGGCCAGAGAGTTTGTGATGACCGTAAGCGGAGAGCGCCCCGTCAGTTCGTGAAGCGCAGGCAGGCACGAGGAGGAGTCGTCAATCATTAGGGATGAAGCACGCGGAATCAGTTCGCTAATCACCGGGGTAAACGATTCCTTAACCTCGGTCAAAATACCGGATCGGAGCATGGAGGAAAGGTCTACAACTGTTGATTCCGCCGGCTCCACGTACCCGCGGCCCAGACTAACCAGTCCTTCGCTGACCAGTTGGGAGACGTCGCGG
>NZ_JRMV01000198.1 GCF_000758755.1 Actinomyces sp. S6-Spd3
AGCCATCACACGATTCAGAAAGGGCTGATGAAGTTGTACGTGCGTGCGTGCCATCGGACTGGAATGCTGGTACTGAATGCGCGACCTGTCATCAAACCAATTGTTTCACGTGAAACATTTGGTAGCGCGCACAACGTTG
Source organism: Actinomyces sp. S6-Spd3 (assembly GCF_000758755.1). Taxonomy (GTDB): domain Bacteria; phylum Actinomycetota; class Actinomycetes; order Actinomycetales; family Actinomycetaceae; genus Pauljensenia. Next base: position 140 of record NZ_JRMV01000198.1, read on the forward strand.
GCAAAAGTCGGCGGCCACGGTTCACCTTACTTTCCGTAGTGATAACGTGAATCCTAACAACCTACAAAAGGAACACTGTAAAAGGACGCCGTTCTTACTTCCAGCACACCCTGGCACCAAAACACTAGCTAGCAACTGTGCATCAGCTCATGTTCACGGCGTACTTTACCCGGCGCAGATGCGAGCGGAATCTCCACAATTGCCAGAACCATTACGGTCTTGATCTATGACCACTTCGTTCCTGACCTACTTGGGCCAGTGCGGGGCACAAACAGGGCAGAAGCTTCACGGTGCTTACCGAGCAGACCTGTTCAGCGGGCACACGGAACACTACCGCACAGATCTAGTTTCCGCCTACAGCGGCGTAGCTGCCCGTCAGGCAGTAGGCGACGATTCTTTTACCTACGGAGGTTGGCGATTACTTGAGTAATTCTCTCCAGGTCCTCTGGGCCAGCGTACTCAATCGAGATGCGTCCTTTATGTTTGCCTTCAACTACTGTCACACGTGTGTCCAGCAAGTCAGTGAGGCGTTCTACTACGTTCGAGGCGTTTTCTGACAGGGGGCGGGGAATA
>NZ_JRMV01000199.1 GCF_000758755.1 Actinomyces sp. S6-Spd3
TGATCGATTTTGATTCCGAATGGTCCGCACGTGTAGCGGGTACATACAAGGGGCCGGGTGCCGACATTCCGATTGAGGACTTCTACTTGGAAACCGGCGAGTTCTCTAACGGGTTCCGCACGGAATACCCCGAAGGGTTACTTGTTGGTTCGAATGCATATCAGGATTTGGCAAAGGGCTACACGCTGGGCAAGCGGTTTAAGTCCGCGAAGGTAGTACGCCGGTCGGATTCAAATCCGATCCACCTCGGCCACACGCACGAGGCTGATGGCCGCTGGCGCATATACGTATTCGCTGACAAGGAACGCGCCGCACTTTCGGGGACTAAGGTAGCCGACTGGGCTAAGTGGATGGACGAGTCAGTTGACTCCCCCATTAATAAGTTCACCCCGAAGGGTAGCGATCGCGATGCCCTCTTTGATGTGAAGGTGATCTACCAGCAGGACCACCGCGACATTTGTCCGGGCAATGTTCCCGCAATCTTCAAGCCCGAAAATGGTCCGTTTGGACTACAAAACCTGGAGAAGATTTTCGGCAAGCTTCCGAAGGGACTATGGCACGGCTTCGATATGCCAGACAC
>NZ_JRMV01000200.1 GCF_000758755.1 Actinomyces sp. S6-Spd3
CCTTTGATAATTCGAAGGACCGCACGTTCGCCGATTGGGGCATCAGCAATTCAGGCCCGCTCGGCGCGGTTTTGAATGTGGGATCTGTGCATTCCATGGACATTGGCGATGCCCTTTACGATGGTGCAGGGAAGGTCACGCACAAGGCCGATGAAAATATTGAGATTACTGCGGCCGGGCGTCAACTAAACCTTAACCTAATGGCGAACCTGACTGGAGAGAAGGTCAGGCAGTACGCGGAAGCGACTGCCGACAACCCTGTGCGTTACGCTTGGAAGGGCAAATATAAAACGGACAACCCAGAGGGCCCGCGGTATGCCACTACGGGAACCAACGTGGGTTTCACAGCTGTCGTGAATCCGTGGCCGAGTGAGAACATCGAATGTAATCCGATCACGGTGTCGTGGGAGGGCTTCAGCCAGCATGTGATTGTTCCTGGTGAAGAAACCAAAGTCGGTAAGATCAACGTCCCAGCTGTACAGGGTGAGGGAACGGACGATTCCCTGTCCCGTATGGTAGTGGAGGCCTATGACGGCAACGGCAAGTTCATTGGCACTACGGACACGCAAGCATCTGGCGGTAAGAAACTTCTTCGTATTGCTGGAGATGGAGATATCTATTTTACATGGCCGGAGTACCGTGGCACGGACCTCGCAGCTGACAAGAACGTAAACTTCTCCGTCCTTGCGCTACC
>NZ_JRMV01000201.1 GCF_000758755.1 Actinomyces sp. S6-Spd3
CGGTCTTCCTTTCGCTCACCGGAAACCGCCTGAACTTTCTGACTGGATGCGGGGGCGGCAACCATTGCGTCCGTGATGCCTTCGGACAGGATGTTGAGGCAAAGGACGGTTAGCATGATCATGATGCCGGGGAATGTTGCAGTCCACCACATGCCCGCCAGGATTGAGCCGGACGATGAGGCTTCGGAAAGCACGTTACCCCAGGTGGGGACCATGGTTGGCTGCAAGCCCGAACCGATGAAGGTAAGAGAGGCTTCTAGAATGATCGCGTCGGCGACAAGGACGGTTGCGAACACGAGGACGGGTGCCGCAGTGTTGCGCACAACGTGTTTGGTCACGATCCATGGGGCCCTCGCACCGGAAACGATAACTGCGCGCACATAGTCTTCTCCGTAGGCGCTCATGACGTTTGCGCGGACGATGCGTGCAATTTGGGGCGTGTAGACGAAACCAATTGCGATAACGATGACAGCGACGATGCCACCTACGTTGTCTACGTCCAGGCGTTTACTGAACACGAGGACCATGACGGCAGCCATTGCAATGCCAGGAACCGCCATGATGACGTCCATGATGCGCATGATGACTTCGTTAACCCACTTGCGTGAGACTGCGGCGATGGCGCCGATGATTGATCCGACGAGGAGGGCACCGAGGGC
>NZ_JRMV01000202.1 GCF_000758755.1 Actinomyces sp. S6-Spd3
AGGCGATGCTGGATTCGGCCGCGTCTGGTGAGGCTGTGAAGCTGTAGTTCAGTGCTTTGGTGCAGGGGCGGTTCTGCTTCGATTTGGAGCGGGGCTGCCCCTGTCCTTATCTTTGAGTGTGGTTAGGGGGAGTTGTTGTTCGACAGAATTAGTTCGTATGTGAAGAGTGTCGCGGCTTCTTCTCCGTTCCTTCGTCACGTCTTGACACTTGTGACGGGTACGGCACTTGCACAGATGGTTGTCTTCTTCATGATGATGATCATTACCCGGCTTTATGGGCGTGAAGCCTTAGGAGAGTTGGGGACCTTCAACTCGATAGTAGCTATCGCAGTTGCGATTGCTGCGGGGCGCTATGACATGGCGTTGATGCTCGAAAAAGATGATCGTGACGCAAAAGTAGTAGCCATGCTGGCGCTACGCCTGATCGCGATCAACTCGCTAGTAATAACTGTTTTGGCGTTCCCTCTACGTGATGTGGTAGCCAAACTTTATTCTGAATCGGTTGCAAGCTGGATGCCTCTAGCTGGCCTGACCACATTTTTTATGGCAGGCGCAACTTTGTTTCAGTATTGGTACAACCGGAAAACTGATTACAAGACCATCGCTAAAAACCGTGTGGTGCAACAGGTTGGAACCAGTAGCGGTCAGGTGGTTTTTGGATGGGCAGGTATTCATACCCTTCCCGGCCTGG
>NZ_JRMV01000203.1 GCF_000758755.1 Actinomyces sp. S6-Spd3
AAAGCAGCGCGAAGATGGTGCACGCCGCCACCAATATTGCTGCCAGCCAAAGCCGCACTGGCCCACGTAGTGTGAATACCGTGATAGCAAACATGTAGGGAAAAAACACGTAGCTGAACAGAGGGCTCACAAAAATACTGAACCCGACTATGGGGATGCACAGCACCGCCCACCAAAAAGCCACCCGCTTGCCAACTGCGCCCTCCGGCCAGCTAGCCAGATACCCGTTGGCAATGGGATACATCAGCGCGAACATTATGAGGAAGACGAATCCAAACGTGCGCTGCAGGTTCGGCATGTCATCCGTGGCTAGCGAGACGATTGAGAAAACTAAGAAGATTAGCCAGACGGAAGCAAAAGCACTGTCAGTCCAGCTGAACTTCGCTGCGGGCTTCATTTTCATTGCCTCTCCAAGGTCCTCCTGCGAAGTAGCGCCGTTGCCAAGGCGAACACGGCCGCCCACACCAATATGTTAACTATCCCTACCCACAGATCATGCTGTACAAACCACGGATCTTGAGAAATGCTCTGCGCCCCATCGGTTAGCCAGTAACGCGACAGTGCAGATGGACCGTACATGGGTGTGAACATGCCGATCTTCAACATCGTGGCCGATATCGGGGCAAACATATTGCCAAAAAACGCTAACGGAACTAAAGCAGCAGCCGCGATCGAGACAGCTGTTGGAGAACGCAACGCGTATGCGACTGCCGAACCATAGAACGTGAATGGAATGGATGACAGGCACGTAAACAAGAAGCTAGTAGC
>NZ_JRMV01000204.1 GCF_000758755.1 Actinomyces sp. S6-Spd3
GGCCAAGAGGAGCTGCCAATGCGTCCCACGCGCGTTGCCAGTTCTGAACGTCCCACTCCTGAGGCAGATACCAAGTGCGCGAAGGATCTGCCTCCGCTGCCCCCTTAAACGAGGTGACAAAGAGGACGTACACCGGGATCAGGACCATCGCAAGGAAGAGAATCAACAGCGCGTAGCGAATCGCGGTAGTTCCCGGACTTCCTTTCTTCACCACGTGCGGGTTCGCGGTAGGCAAAGCATTCTTTACTTGAGTGCTCATGTCACTTCCTCTTCTTCGCGTCGTGGATCAGGTACGGCACGACCAAGATCGCCACAATCACCAGCAGAATCGTTCCAACCGCTGCAGCATTTGAGTAATCACCCGAAGTCATGTAGTTGTACATGTCGATTGCAGGAACCTTAGTGGAGTATGTGAGCTGATCCGTAACAGCCATGATCAGGTCGAATGACTTCAACGCCATGTGACCAATGATGATAACTGCTGACAAGGCTACGGCAGACAGCTGCGGGAAGATGATGTGTTTGTACAGTTGCCACTCGCTAGCACCATCCACGCGGGCCGCTTCGCGCAGGTCATCACTAATCCCCCTGAAGCC
>NZ_JRMV01000205.1 GCF_000758755.1 Actinomyces sp. S6-Spd3
ATTTCTACTCCGAGGGTTTCTGCCCATGCGGATAAAAAAATCGCTAGGAATAGAACGGCGGCGGCTCCAAGAGACACGCCTTTAAGTTTGATATGTCCAACGAGCATGCCCACGCCAATCAAGATGAAGAGCATGAGGACCGGCTGCTCGGCAAAGAAGGTGAATATGCTTACCAATTCTTTCTTGTACTCCTGACTAAAACTTTCCGGGCGGTTTCAGTTTCTTTGACACTGTCTTCGCCGCCCCTGGTCTTTCATCGCAGGGTTTCGTTCTGGCGTTTTACGCCATGTAAACCATAGCATGAAGCTGGGCGCACGTTTTCTCGCTAAAACTATGATTGTTGGAGAAAAATTACACTGTGTTTGGACTCGCTTTAGTTAAGCAATGATCTTTGATTTTCTTGGTGAATCAAATGTCCACCCCGGGTCAGTAAGCATGCGTGAGATGGCGAGCCCGACGCCGATAGCGAGGATCACGAATGATACTTCCGCAATCGAGGCGAAGGCAGTGAGCGTTTCTCCTTGGTTGACTGCCGTGATA
>NZ_JRMV01000206.1 GCF_000758755.1 Actinomyces sp. S6-Spd3
CCAGTGCTCTGGGCCCCCTTAGCCCTTCTACAACTAGGCCTCATCATCCGATTCGCCGGCTACCTCACAGCCAACAGCGCTGCCTGGCACCTGGGGGCCATCATCAATATCGCCGCTATCCTCCTATTCGCAATCACCAGCGTCAGCCTCGTTGTCCTTGCGGGTCGCATCAAACTTCAACACGGCGCCAAAACGCAAACCTCGCGCCCACATAATCCAACCCACACCGCAAAACGCTAGGTGGAGGAAGCCAAGCTCAATTCTCGCAAAATAGTGGCTTAAATGGAGAGATGTTGCATAAAAAGAGCTCACAACTAGACTCTGCCACCATATTTTGAACAATAGAAGTATGGAAAATAGCGAAAATCGAGACACGCAACATACGAAACCAGAGATAACAGATACACAACCAGCGGAAAATACAACCACCGCAACCTCTGAACTTGCGGCGCTACTCTCCGAAGAAGAACACATCAACGCGGCAGACCTGCAAGAAAAGCCCGTTGAACTAATCTCTGAAACTGAAGATCAATCCATCAGCTGGCCGGTAGTTATACCCGCCATGCTACTCATCCTCGCAATCGTAGTTTGGGGCCTCGGCAAACCAGCCAACTTTGAAGCCACCGCAAACAACATGCTCACCTGGGTACTAACCAACCTCGGCTGGGCATTCGTACTCTTCTCAACCATCTTCGTCATCTTCATCATCGTCATCGCCGCCTCCAAATTCGGCAAGATCCGCCTTGGAGCCGCAGACGAGCAACCCGAATTCTCCAACGCATCATGGATCGCCATGATGTTCGCAGCCGGCATGGGCATCGGCCTCATGTTCTACGGAGCGTCCGAACCCCTCGCCTTCTACCGCGACGGCGTACCAAACCACGCCCCGCACGAAGTAGGCACAGCCATGGCATCCGCCATGTTCCACTGGACCCTCCACCCCTGGGCCATGTACGCCATCGTCGGCCTGGCCATCGCCTACTCCACCTACCGGATCGGCAGGCGCCAGCTCATCT
>NZ_JRMV01000207.1 GCF_000758755.1 Actinomyces sp. S6-Spd3
TCGCGAACGTCAAATCCTCGTTGTACTCCGAAGGCTCCGATACCTGGAGGATCTCCGAACACAGGTTGGACATAGAGATACGGCCCTTAATCGGGTTTGCACGGTTCACCGTGTCCTCAAACACGATGTAGGGGTATCCCGACTCAAACTGGATCTCTGCAATCGTTTGGAAGAAACGACGAGCGTTGATCTTCTTCTTGTGGATCTTCGGGTTCTCCACCATTTCGTGGTACTTCTCAGTAACCGAAATCTCCGTGAACGGAACGCCGTAGACGCGCTCCACGTCGTACGGGCTGAACAGGTACATGTCCTGGTTGCGCTTAGCCAGCTCGAACGTGATGTCTGGAATCACCACACCCAGCGAGAGCGACTTAATGCGGATCTTCTCATCCGCGTTCTCACGCTTCGTGTCCAAGAACGACATGATGTCGGGGTGATGCGCATGCAAGTACACGGCACCAGCACCCTGGCGAGCACCAAGTTGGTTCGCGTACGAGAAGGAATCCTCAAGTAGCTTCATTACCGGAACCACGCCGGAAGACTGGTTCTCGATCTTCTTGATCGGCGCACCCGCCTCGCGCAAGTTCGTCAGCGACAGCGCCACACCGCCACCACGCTTCGAAAGCTGCAACGCCGAGTTAATGCCGCGCGCAATCGACTCCATGTTGTCTTCCACGCGAAGCAAGAAACATGAAACGAGTTCGCCGCGCGCCCTCTTGCCCGCGTTCAAGAACGTGGGGGTTGCCGGCTGGAAACGACCCGAAAGGATCT
>NZ_JRMV01000208.1 GCF_000758755.1 Actinomyces sp. S6-Spd3
CTAGCGAGGCAGTGGTAGTAATCAACCACAAGGGTAAGGGAAAGCTGAACCAGACTGTAGAGATCGATGCGGCTGATGCGGCAAAGCTGACGGTAGTTTCTCTCCAAGAGTGGGAAGACACTGCTACTCACGCTTCGAATCACCGTATGCGGGCGGGGCGCGACACGCAGTTGCGTCACGTGGTAGTCACGCTCGGAGGCGACCTCGTTCGTCTGAGCGCAGATACTGAGTTCGCGTCCCCGCGGGGCAATATTGAAATGCTTGGCCTGTACTTCGTTGATGCTGGCCAGCATTTGGAACATCGCCCGTTCATCGCGCATACGCAGCCGCATTGCTACTCTCGCGTTACCTACAAGGGTGCGCTTCAAGGCAAGGATGCCCAAGCAGTTTGGGTGGGTGACTGTCTGATTGGCGCAAACGCTGACGGAACGGACACTTACGAGCTGAACCGCAACCTCGTGCTTTCCGAGGGAGCGCGTGCAGATTCCGTGCCAAATCTTGAAATCGAAAATGGTGAGATTGAGGGTGCGGGCCACGCGTCTGCGACGGGCCGTTTTGATGACGAGCAGCTGTTCTACCTGATGGCCCGCGGCATCTCTGAACGGGACGCGCGTCGCCTCGTGGTACTAGGATTCTTCGGCGAGCTGGTAAACCAGATTGGCGTACCCTCCGTCCAGGAACACCTTATGGAAA
>NZ_JRMV01000209.1 GCF_000758755.1 Actinomyces sp. S6-Spd3
GTTAGGAAATTGAAATCTGCGTTCTGAAGCGCCTTGAAGTCCGTACCTAAATCAAGGATCGTGCTCAGGCTGAACGCTTCATCAACAGCCACATATGGACTTACGGTGTTGTAAAGGCTCAAGAGGTTTGCTGGGTTTGAGAGAGTCTCGCGTGTCAATACTTTGTCCGCAACTGTTTTCATCCATAGTTGTTGGCGTCGAACCCTGTCGAAATCACCGCCCGGAAGATTCTTCCGCTCCCGTACAAAAGCAAGAGCCGCTTCTCCATCGTAAGTTTGTGTGCCTTCTGTGCTCGTAGTCATGGTTACGCCACCTAGTGCGTCGGTTAGAGCCGAGAATGAGGTGAAATCAACCACGGCTACGTGATCTATGGGGATTCCGGTTAGTTGCTCTACAGTGGCGATGGTGAGGGTAGGGCCCCCGTAAGAGAAGGCTGCGTTGATTTTTTGTTTGCCGTATCCGGGAATGTCTACCCAAGAATCACGAGGGATGGAAATGACATTAACTGATTCGCGATCGCCGGCAATCTGAAGAATCATGAATGCATCTGTACGTTGCGCCCCCTTGACCCACTGACTTGGATCCCCGGCCGATATGCGAGAGTCAGTTCCCAGCATAAGGAAATTAATCGGCTTGCTCGTGTCCGATTTAGGGTGCGATGGACGGGGTTC
>NZ_JRMV01000210.1 GCF_000758755.1 Actinomyces sp. S6-Spd3
TCCGCTGCCATCGAATCAATAGCATCAGCCTGTTCTAACAAGTAATACGGCCCATAATCGTCGTCATCATCGATTTTAGCCACAATAGGATAATCCGCTCGCGCGATCAGAAAATTGTAGATGCTACCTAAACTAATAGTCTCATCCTGATAAAACCACTGCGCGTTCAAGGCTAGATCGTTAGCTAGGTTTTTATGCTCCGGAGTGGCCTCGAAACCATGCGTAGCTACTAGCAGTTGTACCTCGACTCCAACCTGCTTTCCTACTTGTTTCAGCAGGTGCGGAATCTGGTTTGGCCTATTTGTGGATGCCATAATCGATACTCGGGCTTTACCAACCACGTGATTATTCAGGCTGACTCGTTTCAAGATTTCATCAACGCGATGAGAATAAGTATGTCCCAAAAGAATTTTCATGCGCGCCTCATAGGAGAATTCGTCACGCAAATCCGGAGACATCCGTAGAGCTTTTATCCAGTTAGCCGCCTCATCGCTATCTGCTACCTGAATAACTCCATTTCCAAAGACGCCTTCTAACGCTGGGCTCGACGCGGAAATGACCGGCGTACCGCAGGCCAGAACCTCGAAAACCCGCCGAGAAAACATCGTCGTGCTATTCGGAATAGAATTAACATTCAGAAAACAGTTGTACGACCTGTACGCACGAAGCATCTGTTCATACGTCAACTCGCCTTTTACATACGGTTGATACTCTTCGGGGAACCGATATTCGGAACCGACATCCTGA
>NZ_JRMV01000211.1 GCF_000758755.1 Actinomyces sp. S6-Spd3
GCAGCAGGTTGGTCATGTTGAGATTGCGGAAGTGAACGAGGTTTCGCAGTGGCTGGCCGAGCTTGTGCGCGATAATAATCTGCCGCAGAAGGTGTTTATGTTGCACCAGTTTCAGTTGCAGATGATTCGCGACCGCGACCAGATGGTGCATCATCCCGAGCTGGCAACGGTTGTTCACGTGGATGGTCATGGAAGTCCGGAAGCGAAGATGCATACGTGGGATGTGATTCGTGAAGACATGCAGCCGTGGGTTTGGATGGCGTGGAAGAACTTCATCGATGAGGACAAGCCGATGCTGAACGCGGAGCAGACCATGGGTATTGAACCGCGCCCGTGGTTTGTGTCGTTCCAGTAGCGAGGCAGAACGCCGGGTTGCTGGTTTTTATGGAAGCATTTGCATACTATTTCAATCGAGCGATAACCGTTTGACTTAGTTATTGATGTCAGTTCTTCGGTACATGAGATGAAGGGACGGAAAACTTGATGGCGTTGCGAGATATTTCGGTTTCGGCGCGGATTTTCCTCGCCCTTGAGGTTGTATTGGCGACATCGGTTATTGCTCTTTGGTTTTTCCTTTGGAGATATCCAATCTGGTCGATAGACGACCTGTATTTTGTCACTCGCGACGGCTATGCCTGGGGCGGAACTTCATTCACCTCATTATGGCAAGATCTTCTTTATGATGTCGGAGACCGAAACGGACGTACAGCAGATATTGTTTTACAGATTGTTCTGGTTTTTGGTGAGGCAGCCGCATTTATATTTCCGCTAATATGTATCTTCTTTAGCGTTGCAGTATATCGGTTTATTCGGATTCATATTCCGCGAGAAGTGCCTTGGCAGATAGGTCAACCCACGCAGTTTGTTGTTTTCGTTATTTCTGCGATGTCCCTATTTATTATCGATGCGCTGGCGTTCCAGACTGCAGGAACCACCATCATGTTTATGGCTGCTACGGTTGGTTATCTTGGCGGGTTTATTCTCTTCTACCTTGTAGTTGGGACACTACTTCGTATTCGTGAGGGCTCCAAGTACGGCGTACACGTTGCGTTTCTCCTGTTAACACTTCTGGCATCTCTCCATCACGAGATGGTTGCAGTAATGCTTTTCGTGTATTTTGTTGCTTTTCTCCTGAGTCATCAGAAGCTACCTAGCCGAACTCTCATCACCGTATTGGTAGCGATGGGTATCGCGCTCATGCGGTTTGGGGTACCGGGAATGTGGGCGCGCAACGAACGGATTGAAAAGTTCGTACTCGAAAACGATTCATTTTTAGTCTCAAGAGCTTCTACATTTCTCTATTCCCTTCAGGGATACGTTTCTTCATACCGAACATTTTGGTTCGCAACCCTGGTTTTCATCGTACTTTTGACTATCAGTGCAGCCCTTATGTTAGGGGTGAAAGATCGTAGAGTATTAACACTCGTAGAGCTCAATTTATTTGGTTTGGCTATCTTTGTGTATTTTTCTGGGCGACTTGGAATTGCCAGAAACTTCGTGTCAGGTGATGCCTTACCAGGTTTGTATCAGTCGCCGTCGG
>NZ_JRMV01000212.1 GCF_000758755.1 Actinomyces sp. S6-Spd3
GGCCCGCGCTTTGTAAACGAAGTGCGTAACAAGCTGTGGATGTACACGCGCTCGCACGCACTCAACCCGGTTGAAAAGGCGCTATATAGCGGTAAATCGGTGTTGCGCTGGGGTCTGACCGTGAAGAACTCTGCCGACCCGAAGGCCCTGCTTGTCTTTGCCGTAGAAGGTATAAAACAGGGGACGCGCCCGCCGCGCGCCACCGTCGAGGTGCTTGCCCACACGCCCGTCGCACACGATGTCCAGATCGTTGAAGCAGACGCGCATCTAGCATTTGCAAACGAAAATGAGCCATTCACCGTGCTCACATCCGTTTACGCGGGGGATGACCCGCAACAGTTTGAGCGGGCACTAGTATCAATTACTCGTGAACAGCAGTTGAAACCCGATCAGGTGGTGCTCGTCCAAGACGGCCCTGTGCCTGATGCGTTACAAGAGTCCATCGACAGGGCCACCGAAATTGCCGGCCAGCCCATCGACGTAGTGAGGTTAGCTGAAAACCAGGGGCTT
>NZ_JRMV01000213.1 GCF_000758755.1 Actinomyces sp. S6-Spd3
TCTTCCGCATAGGCGGGAACCGCAGCCCCAAATACAAGGGCAAATACTGACAACGCAGCAGCGCTATAAGAAAGTGGTTTGAGTTTCACTATTATCTTTCCCCTTAGTCACATGCACAACCCTGTACACGTGCCAGCTCTAATAATTCGCCTTCGACAGCTTCGTCTCAGCGCGTTTTTAGGCTAACAAAGAGAATCTTCGATATGTCCAATCAACCCTCAATCGCACGTATGTATACCTTAAGTCCTATACGATGGCACAAACGCTCAGGCAACAACAACCCGAAAAACGGACTATAAGCCGCCGCGCCGGTCTCCAGATAGGCGTTAAAGTCGCCGCACTGGGGCATGCACTCTCGATCGCAGACCGCTTACAGGCAGACGCCGGGGTATAAACGAAACCCGCGCAATAGCGCGGGTTTCATGGCGGAGGGTAAGGGATTTGAACCCTTGGTGCCCGTGAGGACACAACGGTTTTCAAGACCGTCACCTTCGGCCGCTCGGTCAACCCTCCTGATGATTCCCTAGTGTAACCCGGTTTTACTTAAACCCTGAAACTTGCCA
>NZ_JRMV01000214.1 GCF_000758755.1 Actinomyces sp. S6-Spd3
CGCCTCCAGGTTTTCGAAGGGCGACCCAAAACGCTTCCGCATCTGGCTGATTTCAATGGCACTGATTGGCTTCGCGATCTCATTTGTGGGATTCGAAACGTTTGTGAGCTACCTATACCCGGTGATCGGCTACGCGGGCATGCTTCTGATTCTGCTGCTAGTAGTGCACTGGGTACGAAGCCGAGAAGACATTCGTGAGGAAATCGCACGCCGCATGGCCATCCGCAAACTCTTGCGCCGACTCATGCGTAAAGACAAGCACTTCCACCAAGGACACGCAGACCAGCTTGCCGAGGCGATTGAGCAATCACCGGTTGAAAATTCAGACCTGCAAACCAGCTCCGTGCTCGAAGTGGTAGACGAGTTGGAAGATGAGGGACTGGCCTACGACCATCCGGCAACGATCGACTTCGAAGAGATCACCAACGTAGAGCTTGAAGAGGACGCCCTCGACGACTACGAAGAGCCCGAAACCGATGAGGTAGCCGAGGAAGTTGTCCGAGCGGAAGAAACGAATAAGGCTCGCCCCTCGGTGGAGGAACCTAACCAAGAAAAGTCTGTCTGATCGTTAGCGCAGGCTGGCGCATGCAGTGGAGAACCACCTCTTTAATCTGACTTGCGAGCCGCGAGCCAAACCATAATCGAACCCAGCAACCCGACGCCGAGGAAAGTTGCGGATACCCACAGGGAAGAGCGGGTTGCCTGCGCAAAACCGCCCACCAGATGACTCACCAGCTCAGAATCAGCGCCCATCTGCTCGCGCATTTGCAATAGATTTGAACCCGCCGAAGCCTTCGTGGC
>NZ_JRMV01000215.1 GCF_000758755.1 Actinomyces sp. S6-Spd3
ATGCCGGGCTTGTCCCCTTTGGGCGGATAGTAGGTGCCTCGCATCGCGGGGCCAATGTACTCGTGCCAGGTATGGAGCAGGCCATCTCGGGAGATCAACACGTCAAGATTGCGCTGGAGGGAGTTGAAGTCGCCTCGGCGCGCGGTGTCAAGGATTGACTCAACCGTAATTGCAGCTTCACTATCGGTGAGTACTTCATCGGAAGATTTGATCGCTTGCGCGGCATCCGAGGGGAACACGCCGGAACGGACTAGGCGAACCATTTGTTCAAGCCGCTTGAGCTCAATCTCGTTATACCTTCTGCGTTTGCCCGGTTCGCGTTTTGGCCCTAGCCCGTAGCGGCGCTCCCACGTACGGATCGTAGACGCGGAAACTCCCAGGCGCTGCGCAACCGTTGCGATGGTTAGCGGCGCGGGATTCATGTGCGCGCTTAGATCAGGGCGGGGCATTGTTCATCTCCAGTTTGGACAATTTCCAGAAAAGTTTAAGGTACATCACCTATTAATATTGTTACGCCCGAAGAAGCGAAGCGCCACCGGAGCCTAACTTCTTAAAAGTTTCGAACAATATGCGGAAGGGGCTTGAACAACTTT
>NZ_JRMV01000216.1 GCF_000758755.1 Actinomyces sp. S6-Spd3
AGGGCGGCTCTATAAACAACCCCGCTAAGAAACCGCCGGTGATAACTACCAGCAAGGCAACCACGATGGCCTCGAACTGGCGCTGGCGCTGCGCATTTTGGAAAATCAGCAACGACATCGACACGGCGCCCACAATCAAACCGCCCACAATCAGCGGCAAATCGAACAGCAACTGCAATGCGATAGCGCCGCCAATTATCTCCGCCAGATCAGTGGCTGCAGCAATCGTTTCGGCCTGCATCCAAAACGCGATGCGGCGCCGTTTGGGTAGACGATCGCCCAGAATCTCAGGCAGTGAGCGACCGGTAACCAGGCCGAGCTTAGCACTCTGATACTGCACCAGCACAGCCATCAGATTCGCGAGCACCAGCACCCACACCAGCATGTAGGAATACGTAGCGCCCGCCGAGATATTCGCAGCCACGTTACCGGGGTCAACATAGGCGACAGCGGCAACAAAAGCCGGCCCCAACATGGGCCAAAGCCTGTGCTTGCGAACTTTCTTAGCGGGCGCCACAGCGACCTCTTCCCACCCGAAGCCTAACGAATAACCCTCATCGTATTTCGGCTAACCGAAATCCTCAAGTGGTAAGGCCGCACAAAGCGTTAAATGCCCTTATCTACAGGTTTTGCTCAATCCATTCGCGAGCGATCACATCAGCGGACTCCTGATCCTGCGACGAACGCACATTCAGATCCAGCAAACCATCGGCAGTGAGCTTTGCCTGCACCTTGTTAAGCACCTCGACAGCCTTCGGATCAAGATCAGACACCGTTAGCGGCACCACGTGCGACGAGAGGAACATGCCCTGCGGATCGTCCAAAACCACAAGATCATTCACCTTAATATCCGGGCTGGCCGAGAAAATATTCGCCAACTGCACGTCACCATCAAGTAGCGCCTTCACCGTCAACGGGCCGCCCTTGTCCTCAATCGGTGCGAAATCAACATCCACACCGTAAT
>NZ_JRMV01000217.1 GCF_000758755.1 Actinomyces sp. S6-Spd3
CGCCTCAAAGTTTAGGCGAAAAATGAGCGAAAACGTTATTCTTTCCAAACAAGTTCGGGGAACCACAGTGCGATTTCACGGTCTGCGGATGCCGGCGAGTCAGAGCCGTGAACAATGTTCTCCACGTTACCGGTACCCCAATCTCGACCGAGATCACCACGGATGGTGCCGGGCGCTGCGAGCGTCGGGTTGGTGTTACCCATGAGGTTACGCATGCCTTCAATCACGCGATCGCCTTCAACGACCATCGCAACAACGAGATCAGACTGCATGTACTCCAGTAGATCCTTGAAGAAGTGCTTTTCCTTATGCTCGAAGTAGTGATCTTGCAAGAGCTCTTCGGAAGCGTGCTTGATCTTCAAACCCTTTAGTTGGTATCCCTTAGCTTCGATGCGGCGAATCACCTCGCCGGTGAGGCCGCGCCTGAAACCATCCGGCTTCACAAGGACGAGGGTGTGCTCTTTATTTGCATCGAGCTGTTCCGGACTAGGCATTTGCCTTCCTTTCCATTGACTTCCGTGTCAAAATCGATTCTACGACAATTTATCTTGACGTAAAGAAAAACCGGGTTGTTACCGCAGTTCCTCGGCCTGTTTGTCGGTGTTTTACTCCGGCATTGACTCAAGTTTTTGCACGAGGTCGCTTACAGCCCTCTGGGCGTCAGCGCCGCTAGCGCGCACGGTTACGGTCTGCCCCTGTCTAACGCCCAGTGCCATGAGCGACATGACTGAAGCTGCGTCTGCCCCATCGATGGTGACCTCCGCATCGTAGTCGCTAACAAAACGTGCGACGAGGGCAGCCGGGCGGGCATGCAG
>NZ_JRMV01000218.1 GCF_000758755.1 Actinomyces sp. S6-Spd3
ACTTCGAACACTGCGCGCATCAACCGGTTGTAACGCTTAATCGTCGCATTCGCCTCTACAGCAGACTTGCCCCGCGGCTCGATGAACATCCAAACCTTCTTACCCCGATCCTGCCCGCCCGCATCTGCAGGAGCTACCTTCGTGCCCGTCCGAATGTTTTCCATCCGGTCTAAGCGAAACGCCCGCTTTTCTCCCTTATCTAAATCGATAGCTTCCACAATCCAGTGAGGCCCAGCCTGGCGCAAACCCAGCGGGTAAACACTGCGCTCACTAACATGATTAGCGTTGCTCACATACTTAAACTGCACTGAAGTGTTTTGCCCAATCGCGAACTGGACCACCTGACGATGCTGCGCAACCTGCTCGTCCTCAAACGAAACAAGCTTAGAAAAGTCCAGTTTAAGGCCGCGCGGGGCCAAAAGCTTAAGCGCTGCACTAAACGCAGTCTCTCGCATGTCCACGGGAAGCAAATAAGACAAGAAAATGAGGCCGGTTACCAAACCAATTGTTTCATCATCGGACAGCCCAATTTTTTCACTCACCCGGTTCATGTCTTGGAAAGTGACGTAGTTGTTCTCTTCAAACATAAACCAATCCAAGCCGAGGTCTTGATCCGGCGCTCCATCGCCAAACCAGGCCTCTCCCAGGGTCACTACCGCAGCGCGGACTGAACTTTCGCTCACTCCAAAGCGAGCCGCAATTTCACTTACCTCTGCGCCACCGACCTCTTGTAACCAGGCAAGGATCGTAAATATGAGCGTGTCTTTGTTTGGATTAGCCATTACTCCCCCAATGCGTCGATCCTGCAGTCCACGGCGCTCACCAATGCTGGCGGCCCAAGCACCACGATATTGTCGATCTCGCCCAATAGACGCTCTAACCAGACCCCGAGGGAACCGGCTCTGCCCTCATGAATCTCCCAGCCCTGCGGAGCCTGCACATCGGTAAGACTAGTGTGCTGCCTAGTCAGTAAAGCCTCCCCCTCTTTAATCGCAAG
>NZ_JRMV01000219.1 GCF_000758755.1 Actinomyces sp. S6-Spd3
CGTTCTAAACCTGGCTGATATAGAAACCGTTCTTGCAGACGAGGGGCAACTTAGAAAAGTCAAGGATCTGAAGAGAATCCTTAATACCGTGAATCACAAGCATGAACACTCATACATTTTTGTTCTTTGTAACAAGATCAAAAAGTTCATGAAGACTCCGTCTGCTCGCCAAGTCGAGCCGATTCAAGCAAAGAAGTACGTGTTCATTATTGATGAGATCAACCGCGGAGAGATTTCCAAGATTTTCGGTGAGCTATTCTTCGCTGTCGATCCAGGGTATAGAGGTGAACGCGGCGGGGTAGCAACCCAATATTTCAACCTCCATTTGGATCAGACGAAGAAGTTTTACATTCCACGAAATGTTTACATTATTGGAACGATGAACGATATAGATCGTTCAGTTGATTCTTTCGATTTTGCTATGCGTAGGCGCTTCCGTTTCATTGAACTTCGTGCCCAGGATCAGATTGCGATTTTAGACAATATAAATGATCCCGAAGT
>NZ_JRMV01000220.1 GCF_000758755.1 Actinomyces sp. S6-Spd3
ATCACGCACTCGTTGCGCGTCGACGTTCACGGCCGGCGGATGTGCCGCAGTTAGTTCAGCTAGCGTCTTCATGCAACAACTCCTTTGTTGAAACCCTAGAGACCTTAGACGTCAGAGGTCTAAGACAATTTAAGAATAGGTTTACCCGGTTGAGGTGTCAAGGTTTCAATGAATGGAGCTTCAACGGTGCAGGGCGAAGGGGTAAATCGCTATCCGACCGCAACAGGCGTGAAAGCAGCAGTCGGGTGCAAACAAGCGCTTTTGGGGCCTCTAACTGGTTAATCCGACAGGTGTGTCTCAATGTCAGAACTCGTCTGAGTCATGTGAGATCGCATCGCATCCTTCGCCCTTTGCGCATCGGATTGTTCAATGGCCTCCAAAATCTCAAAATGGTGATGCCTAGCCCGCTTGCGAATCTGGGGAACAGAGGTTGTGAGAAGCCTAGAATCATGGAGCGCGGTAGAAAGTGGGGTCATGATCGAAGCTAGGAAAGGGTTTTTAGAGGCGCTTAAGATGGCTTGATGGAACTCGAGGTCGGCGCGAGTAGCTGCCTCGATATCGCCCTGCTCGCTTGCGGCATCATATTCATCTAGTTTTTGTCTCAAATGTTCGATATCGGCATCAACGCGACGTTCTGCAGCTAAACCGCATGCGCCAACCTCTAGCATTCGACGAACTTCCGAAAGGTACATTCCCAGCTCTTTTGGAGACGACGTTTGCGATATCCACCAAATAATCGAACTGAGGTCCGTCCACT
>NZ_JRMV01000221.1 GCF_000758755.1 Actinomyces sp. S6-Spd3
GCACAACTGTCTGCCCGGTGGCGTCCGCCAGGATCTCGCAAATGAGGTCGGAGCGGAAGCCGCCGCCAGAGACCACCAGGTCAGAGTGGATCTGTAGTGTGTTAATGCACTCGACCAGAGAGAACGCCACGCCCTCGTACACGGAACGCAAAATGTCTTCAGTACTGGACGTGAGCGACATTCCCGCCCACGAGGCCGACGCATTCGTGTCGAGGAAGGGGGCGCGCTCGCCGCCGGGTGAAGCGTAGGGCAAGTACACCACGCCGGAAGCGCCCGGCTTCGACATGCGGGCAAGTTTTTCAAGTTCGGTCCAGCTATTTTCTTCCAGACCCAAAACCTTGCGAATCCAGTCGAGGTTGGGCGTGCCTGTCATGGGAGCCATGAACTCGAGCACCTGCTTGCCGTTGCCAGTAGCAAGCACCATCGACAGGTCGGAGCGGCGCTCACTAACCGACGGCAGTAGCGTTCCCACAAAAGCGGTGGTGCCAAGAATCAGCCACGAATCACCATTTTCTAGGGCGCCCAGGCCCATACCGGTTACCGCAACGTCGATCATGCCCACGCCAACCGGAGTGCCCGCGGGAATACCGGTTTCACGCGCCGCCTCTTCACTGAGTGGCACCGCCTTGCCGTCCGCGCGGTGGATCTGTGGGAGAAGCCTCGCGTATTCCTCAAGACCTAGATCTTTGGCAAGTTCTGCGCTGAACCCGTCGGTTGTACGCACGTCCAAGAACGAGCGCGAAGCCTCCGTGTAGTCGGTTAAACGCTCACCGGTGAGCTTAAACCGGATCCAGTCTTTACAGTTCAAATGCGTAGTCGCGCGGGCCACCACATCGGGCTGCGTAGCTGCCAGCTCCTCGATCAGCACCGGGAACAGGCCGCCAAACGTAGTTGTACCCGTCACCTCTAGTACCTTTGCAGCGCGGCCGTCCTCGTCCCACTGCTTCACACGCTCTGCGGCGCGTCCATCCAACCAGTTCGCGGCC
>NZ_JRMV01000222.1 GCF_000758755.1 Actinomyces sp. S6-Spd3
GTTAGTCGGGTCCTAAGGCGAGGCCGACAGGCGTAGTCGATGGATGACCAGTTGATATTCTGGTACCGGTTTTTTCTTGTCCAGTGCTGACAAAGTTGTGCTAACCAACGCCGTGATGGTGGTGATTCCTTCGGGTTTTACCACCTAGTGGTCTTGGGGTCCCTTCTTGGGTAGGCAAGCGTGTTAACAGGGGTGACGCAGTAGGGTAGCTGATGCTGGCCGGTGGTTGTGCCAGTCTAAGGTTGTGGCCCGCATGCTAGGTAAATCCGGTGTGCTGTCTTTAATGACGTGGGTGAGGGCTGATGGGACTGCCACTTATAGTGGTGGTTATTGGTGTGCCTGTGCTGTCTAGAAAAGCCTCGACGTTAGAGAATGACCGCCCGTACCCTAAACCGACTCAGGTAGTTAGGTAGAGTATACTAAGGCGTGCGAGTGAATCATGGTTAAGGAACTCGGCAAAATGCCCCCGTAACTTCGGGATAAGGGGGACCAGGCCCGGACAAGTACTGTTTTTCTGGTTTTTGTTTGGGTGTGGTCGCAGTGATTTGGAAGAAGCGACTGTTTACTAAAAACATAGGTGTGTGCGAAGCCCTAAGGCGATGTATACGCACTGACGCCTGCCCGGTGCTGGAAGGTTAAGCGGAAGGCTCAACCCCTTGTGGGGTGAAGGTTTGAAGTTAAGCCCCAGTAAACGGCGGTGGTAAC
>NZ_JRMV01000223.1 GCF_000758755.1 Actinomyces sp. S6-Spd3
ACTGCTGCACGTGCCCCGTGGGAACCGGGTGTCATTGATACGCCCATTGCGGAGGGCGTTCCTACGGCGTACACATTGTTGAGCACTTCTGCATTATCTCCAAGGGTCTGGGTGAACAACGGGTTTACGAGCGCGGGGCCACCGATGGTTGCCACAGTAATGTTGAGACCGTGAAGCCCCTGGATAATCTGCGCACTCTGCACCGGGTCAGTGTCTAGAATGATGCAGTTTTCAGTGGTCTTTTCTCCTAGATGTTTAACTAGTTCTTCAACAGACTTCTCAACGCCTTCGGCCCCGATTGTAATTTCAGTGCCTTTGATGCCATCAAATTGGGGTTGTGTGCCCTTGAAAATAATAGGGCTTTCGCATCCCAGAGCAGCGATGCGGTCTAAAATAAGCTCTTTTAGTCCTTGTTCTGACGGCATGGCGTACCATGCGCCTGCGGGGGCTTCAGCTTTGGGGACCTGATAAGGGAATACTATTGGCAGGTCCGCATCAAAAGCAGCTTGAGCCAGTGTATCTGTGTGCGCTCCGCTAGTTAACGCCACAATCGCGGTAGCACCTTGAGCCTTTAGTTCTTCGATTGCTTTGACGGAGCCATCTTCCGATCCCTGGTCAGAAGCTACTGGCAGATTTACTTTTTTCCCGCCCTGTTCCAGACGCCAAGCGGCTACTTGTGCTCCTTCACCGGCTAGGTCCCAGCCACGGCCTTCCGAAGGATCTTCGGTGTAGGACACGACCACACCTACGGACAGATCTGCAGGA
>NZ_JRMV01000224.1 GCF_000758755.1 Actinomyces sp. S6-Spd3
CTAATGGCCGGCCTTTCACCTGAAGAGCTTGAACTCACCGGCATCGTCCTCGGATACCCAGAAGACTCCATCGGGCGGCGCATGAGCCCCGAGTTTGTGCGGCTCCACCCAAACTTCACCGTTAGTGAAGCCATCGCGACCGCGCGCCGAGAACTCGACAACGCAGAAACCATTTACACCCTGCCCGTTGTCAGCGACCAGCGAAAACTCGTGGGCATTGTTTCGCTCCGTGACCTCATGCGCGCAACCGACGACACCCTAGTGGGTGCCATCATGTCTCGCCCCGAATACGTGAGCGCTACCGACTCCGCGGAACTCGCAGCGCGCAGGTGCGCAGATCAACGCCACCTCGCCCTCGCAGTTGTTGACGCCGAATCCCGGCTGGTCGGTATTTTCACCGTTGACGACGCGCTCGCAATTCTTGAAGAAGAAGACTCCGAAGACCACGCGCGCATCGCAGGTACCGAACCTTTGCGCCACCCCTACCTTGCAGCCCCAATCCTATCGATCGTGCGTTCGCGAATAGTTTGGCTACTCGTCCTCGCAATCGGTGCAACACTAACCGTTCAGGTTCTCG
>NZ_JRMV01000225.1 GCF_000758755.1 Actinomyces sp. S6-Spd3
ACCTTCGGAATGAGGTCGATTTTCCCGATCGCAGCGAGTTCGACTTTCTTTGCCGCGAGCATCTCCCGCTCGCGCTGCTTCCGGGCCAGCTCATTGGCCTTGCGCCGCTCCTCAGCGGCCTTATGCTCGGCGGCCCTCCGGTCGGCCTCGATGACCTCGAGCACTTGACGAGCAACGGCCCACGTCCGGGTGCTGAGCTCGGCCTTCTCGCGCGCCTCAATCTCCTCTGGCGTGGGCTCTGTCTCAATGATCTTTTGTCCGGCAGTCGCAAACTCACTCAAGATGTCGTCGACACTCACGGACTCGTCGTCCGAGCCGGTTAGCCGGGCGCGTTGTTCCAGGATCGGCGCGACGGTGCGCGCCTCGATCTGGCGAATCGCGGACTCCCGTTCGGCGGCATCGGTGATCGCCTGGCAGCGGCGATTCAAGAGTTCGAGGTTGTGACGCAATCGCTCATGCCGCTCGTACTGTTGGTACTCGCGGGTGCCGTTGAGAAAGCCGAGGTTCACGTAGATCGAGAACTCACCCTCCTGCACCGGGATGATGAGGGGAAAACGGCGGTATGCCTGATCCTTGTTCTCCGAGGTCTGGACGACCTTGACCCCCATCCTGTTTGTGTAGGCGTATTCCCCAGCAAGGCCGTTGAGAAACGTCTTGTAATCGTCAGGCCCGG
>NZ_JRMV01000226.1 GCF_000758755.1 Actinomyces sp. S6-Spd3
GTATGGCAGCGATAAGTTGGTCCGCTTCGTCTTGACTAGGAGCAATCATGACCCGAATTTTCGCCAGAGACGACCTATCAGGTAACTGTTTTGCCAAAGCGCTAATTCGAGCTTGGTAATCTGGCACCAACATAGGGTTTTGAATTGACTTAAGCGCGGCAAGTCGTCTATTCCCCTCGACCATCACGTACTTACCTTGCCGATCAAGAACTACAGGTGTTTCATGCGTCAGATACCCAATTTTGCAGATGCCTTCAACAAGTCCTAGAGCGTCCTCATTGACGAATAGGTCTTCAATAATATCTGCCTCGACTTTCGCATCAGCGATTTCGAGGCGAACATTCTTCGGATCTAAACGTATGTCTTTCAGCACATCAAGTTCAACGATTGGCCAAGTCGAAGTGTCTAACATGAGCAGCAGCCTCTTCCGAGAGTAAAGGTGGGTAAAATCGGACGCTGAAAACAGAGAGGTATTCTACAAAGGTTTGTGGTGTCGTAGC
>NZ_JRMV01000227.1 GCF_000758755.1 Actinomyces sp. S6-Spd3
TTCGACAATTTGGCGCCTCCGCTCGTCCGTGCAGAACACAACTTCGGAGGACGATCCCAGTACGAATAACCCGTCTACACCGGCCTCGATCATACGATTCAAAGACCGCTCGTAAGAAACGACATCAAGTTCGTGATCGTCGGTAAGTGGGGTTACAACAGGGGGAATGATTCCGTGGAATTTCATTATTTTCCTCAAGCCTTAGTGGTTCCTAGATCCGGGTGTAGCAGTGATGGCGCCGCACCGAGAAGAGTCTTTGTGTATGGATGCTGTGGGTTTTCGAGCAGCTGCTTCGCAGGGCCTTGTTCCACAACTTTGCCGGAGTTCATCACAGCAATAGTGTCTGAAATGTAGCGGACGGTCTGAATGTCGTGGGAAATAAAGACCATTGCGAGGCCGAGTTGGTTCTTCAAATCCATCAGCAAGTTCAAGATCTGGGCGCGCACCGACACGTCTAGTGCAGACGTGGGCTCGTCTGCGATGATCGCGTCTGGGCTGAGCGAGAGGGCGCGCGCAATAGCGACGCGCTGACGCTGGCCACCAGAAAGTTGTCCGGGAAGCGCATCTAGAGCCGAATGAGGTAGTCCC
>NZ_JRMV01000228.1 GCF_000758755.1 Actinomyces sp. S6-Spd3
CAGCTTTTGGTGGAATCATCGCCATTGTGCTGGCGGCCTTGCTTATCGCGATTCTCCCGATCTTGCGGCTTCCACCTAAACGGATTTTGGCCAAAATGAGCTAACCCCTCGCCCACTACTTTTCACTTACAAAATAGGAAGATTTCCATGACCACGCTAAAACTTGAAAACGTATCTTTTAACTACTTGGCCGGACAGAAGAATGTCCTCGACAACATCAGTGTTGAGTTTGAGTCCGGGAACTTCTACGCCATTATTGGCAACTCTGGAACTGGTAAGTCAACGCTACTTAGCTTGTTGGCGGGCCTTGATGCTCCCACCCAAGGAACCATTTCGATGGATGGCGAAGACATTGCTAAGCGCGGCTACACGCACCACCGGCAGCACAACATTGCTTTGGTGTTTCAGAATTACAATCTGATTGACTATTTGACTCCGCTGGAGAATGTTCGCCTGGTGGATTCGAAGGCGAAAGTTGATTCGCTTTTGGAGCTAGGTATTTCTGAGGAAGAAGCGAACCGTAACGTGATGCAGCTTTCTGGTGGGCAGCAACAGCGAGTTGCTATTGCGCGCGCACTGGCCGCAAAATCGCCCATCATTCTTGCCGACGAACCTACCGGCAACCTCGATGGCGACACCGCTAGCGAAATGGTGGCTATCCTGCGCAATCTTGCCCACGAGCAAGGAAAGTGCGTCATCGCTGTTACGCACTCAAAGCAGCTGGCACGTG
>NZ_JRMV01000229.1 GCF_000758755.1 Actinomyces sp. S6-Spd3
GCAACAACGACATCAGCGCTTTTAGCCCACGAGGATTGTGCGACCGGTGAAGCTACCACCTTTGAAGGTAGCGCAATTGAAGTATCTGGCCCAACGAAACCAGTTAGTGGAACCGCCACGGTGGCTGCCGCAACCACGGCTACAAGACCACCCTTCAAAAGACTCAACCAACTAGGTTTTTGGATCTTGCGCTTCGAAGACGCTTCTGCCTGCTCACGAAGCTGACGACGCGTAGGGAAAGGCGAGCCATTTGGAGAATCATTCACAGGCAAAATAACTCTTCCCTTCCCGAAAGCATGTAATAACAGGGTGACTCACACGAACTCACGCGGTGAATACATAACGAACTTATAACGCTGGGCCGCGCGGATCAACCCGTTTGAAAAAGCTGTGTACAGACTCACGCCCATCACTTCAAACCGGCACCAATGAGCTACAGACCCAAGTTCGACTCACGCATCCAAGTTGCGCTCGATGAAAACATCCTCACGCTGTAGCGAGTCTCTAACCTCGCCAACCAACTCTTCAATAACGTCCTCTAAGAAAAGCACGCCAACCGTCTGACCATCCTTTACAACCTCTGCCAGATGCGTACCC
>NZ_JRMV01000230.1 GCF_000758755.1 Actinomyces sp. S6-Spd3
CCTCGAAACGCGTTAAGACACGATCTTCAAACCGAGGAGCAAAACCGCCTCTTTCCGGCTGTGGATCTTCTGGATCCGGACGCTCACCCAAGTAGAGATTCTCGAAGTATTCGCACGCCTCGATCACGTCACGCATCTGCCACGCGTAGTCATCCCAATCGGTGGCCAGGCGCCACACTCCGCCGTCTGCCAGCAGATTCGCGATGGTCAAAGCAAAAGCGTCATTGACCAGGCGACGCTTACGATGTCGTGCCTTCCGCCACGGATCAGGGAAGAACGTCCATACCTCAGTAGCGCTCGCCTGTGGCATCATGATGGGAAGAGCCTGCGCGGCGTCAACCTCGATAAAACGGATGTTATCTACACCCTGCGAAACGGCTCGTGAAATACCTTTCGCAATGCCTTGCGCCCACACTTCCACACCCAACATATTGACCTGCGGATGTTCCTTCGCATAGGCGACGATCTGTTCACCATTGCCCGTGCCGATCTCAACGATCAGAGGCGCTTGCCTCCCAAACTCGCCGGCAACGTCAAGGCGGTAGGACTCGTCA
>NZ_JRMV01000231.1 GCF_000758755.1 Actinomyces sp. S6-Spd3
CAGCATCAGGCAGCCCGTTGGCGTTGTTGCCGGCATTTGTCCGTTCAATTTCCCGGCGATGGTTCCCATGTGGATGCACCCGCTGGCGATTGCCACCGGTAACGCATTCATTTTGAAGCCGTCCTCGGCCACCCCCTCCGCCGCGCTACTTACTGCGGAGCTGTACAAGGAAGCTGGCCTTCCTGACGGCGTATTCCAGGTGCTGTCTGGCGACCGCTCACTGGTGACGAACATTTTGGAACACCCCGGTATTGACGCCGTGTCGTTTGTTGGTTCAACGCCGGTTGCACACATCGTGCAGGACACGGCCACGAAGCACGGTAAGCGTGTTCAGGCACTTGGCGGGGCAAACAACCACGCCATTGTAATGCCGGACGCAGACCTAGATTTTGCTGCACAGCACATCTCTGCAGCTGCTTTCGGAGCCGCCGGCGAACGCTGCATGGCACTGCCGGTAGTTGTAGCAGTTGGCGGGATCGGCGAAAAGCTAGCCGACCTCGTAAAGAAACATGCCGAGAAGATCCACGTTGGCGAAGGCATGGGCGAAGGCGTCGAGATGGGCCCGGTCATCTCCGCAATGGCTAAGAAACGCATCACCGGCCTCATTGACGACGCGGAAGAGCGCGGCGCTAAGGTCGTGCTAGACGGCCGCAAGCTAGTTGTTGAGGGCTACGAGAACGGCCACTTCCTCGGCCCAACCATCCTCGACGACGTTCCGTTGGACTCGCCGGCATACTACGAAGAAATCTTTGGCCCCGTTC
>NZ_JRMV01000232.1 GCF_000758755.1 Actinomyces sp. S6-Spd3
AAGAAATGGTGTCGGTATATTCGTTGCACGCCCTGCTGGATCCTCGTTCAATAGCTCTTGATATGAGTATTTTAGGAATTGGCCAGGACGGCCACTTTGCGTCCCTGTTTCCCTCTCACCAAACCTTGGATGCGGCTGGCTTGTATGTTGCAGAACCGCAGTCCCCCAAGCTTCCAGCGCAGCGAATCTCAATGACTATTCCTCTATTGCGGCGTTCACGGGCGTCCTGGTTTGTGGTTGCGGGTAAAGAAAAGGCTACGGTTTTTGCGCAGGCGCTGCAGGGCGCGAATTTTAGAGAGGTACCCGCAGGCGCAATGAACCAGGTGGGAACGCAGTGGTGGGTGGACAAAGCTGCAGCCAGCAGGATCGACAGGATCTTCTAGTGCTCGCCTTCTCGTAGACGCCTGAGTGCATCTTCGAGGATCGCGTCTCTCTCAGCGGAGCTTCGCCGCGCCTCGACCTCTGCCAAGTGTCTAGTTGTAAGCGAGGATTCCTGGCGTTGCGACGCCGCACTTTCCCCTACTCGGGGGCGATTACGGCAGGCATCCTCATGGCACGTTTGACAAGGATACGAATTTGGAACGTCAAACAATGCGGTTGCA
>NZ_JRMV01000233.1 GCF_000758755.1 Actinomyces sp. S6-Spd3
GCCTGCACCGGTCGGGGCAAAATATCTAAAGGAAACGCGATCCCGGAAGTCGCGAACAGAGCGAACACGCCCAGAACAATCACAACATTTCCATACATTTCTCGGACCAGGCTTCCGAGAATCAACCCAATGGGAGCGTGCGTAGCAACAGCGAACAGCATAACCAGCACTACCAGCAGGATGGTTCCCGTACCCAACTGGCTCATATCAAAGAAAACGAATCCACCGATCAGAATTAGAATCTGCATAAGTAACACAACGATGCCGGTCGAAATTGATTTACCGATCGCCCACGCCATCGGCCCATTCGGTAGCGACCTGGCGCGCAACAGAACCCCGGAACTACGTTCCATCATCATCTCTGAAGTCAGCTGAATGATGATTAGCATCGAAAGTCCCGCAGTCATCGAAATGACCATGTACCTGCCGATCGAGGTCCCGATCTGCTCCAAGGCTTTGCCATCTATCCATTTGCCAACACCTAAAATCACCAGGGGTGTGAAGAATAGATTGAAGATAGCAGCGCCCAGTAGGTTTATGCGCATCTCGGCCTTCACATGCATGCCGATCATTTTCAAGAATCCAGACACTTTCACAGCGCGCCTCCCGTAGCCTCGGCTGGTTTCACTTCCACCGCATAGTTGTTTTTCTTGTCATCGACGAGGGCAAGGTAGGCGTCCTCTAACGTGGGCCGCGAGATTGAAAGGCCGGTTATAACGTCTAGATCCAACGTTTTCACAAACGGTTCCACCTGATTGGTAGCGTGAACAAAACGTTTGCCGTCTTGTTTCCACGTAATCTGTGCAGGTTTTACAAGCTGGTCACTAAGTTCAGGTACGCTGGCATCCGCGATGAGCTTGCCGTCTTTGATAATGAGGATGCGCGACGCCAGCTTTTCAGCTTCATGCAGGTCATGAGTTGTTAGCACAACGGTTGCTCCAA
>NZ_JRMV01000234.1 GCF_000758755.1 Actinomyces sp. S6-Spd3
TATACCGTTCGTGAGCCCGCTACTAGTAAAGAAAATTGCCACAAGTAATAGCAACGTTCCGACCCCAGCGGCGACGTTTGATGCAATCTTATGTTCGCGAAGTAACTTAGCTGCTACCGGTTCAAGGACTTCAACGGGCTTAGGTTCGCGCTCTCGTTTAGCCAGCGTGCGCTTGGCCTTTGTGATGGTCAGGTTTGATTCCTCGAGACTCGCGAGAGCTTTCGCGGGAACCTTACGAGTGCGGGCCAAGCGCAGACGCGCTGAGATCGCCTGAGGAATCCTGCTAAACGCCCGCGCAAAGCCAACCAGTTCAAGCCAGACCAGGTCAGGTTGTTTGGTAAACAGGCGCATAAGTGCGCGCAGAAGCGTCCAAAATGGGAGCGAAACAAGCATTAGGACGAACAGGATAGGTGGATTCGCAACCATCGCGTTGTACAGTTGCGCGCCGCGCCGCAAGCCGAACGAACGGTTAACGTCCGCTTCCTCACCCTCACGGACATCCCGGTAACTGCCACGCGCGTGCGCGATCTTTGCCCCAGGAGCAACCACCGTACGGTATCCGAGTTGGCGGGTGCGCCTACACAGTTCGAG
>NZ_JRMV01000235.1 GCF_000758755.1 Actinomyces sp. S6-Spd3
CAACAACCTGCTCACCAGCAGCAAGCGAATCATCAAACACAATCTCGGTTTCGAAAGGCACCGGCTTTTCAACCTTAGTCACCACAGTAGAGTCCTCAGCATGAGGACCGTACTCGATGATCTCGTTAACCGGATCCTTAGTCACCTTCTCCTCAGGCGTAACCGTGGCTTGCTCACCCGTAGCGGTGAAATCAGCCGTAAAGGTCTTCTCACCAGACACACCCTTTTGGACAACCCTAATCTCACCCGGCTTCAACTCCGAGTTAGGACGGGTTTCAACCTCAAACGGAACCTGCGCAGTCCACGTAACCTTCTCAGACGCCTCAGACGGCTTAGTACCAACCTTGACCACCTGATCCACAGGCTCCTCAGCTATCTCCTCGGAGATCTTTGGACCACCGGGCTGCGAGTTGACGATTTCACGTTCGATCGTCACTTGCTTCTTACCCGGCTTACCCTCGGTAACCGTCTCAGAGGTACCCGCAGGCATGTTCGGATCAAACTCGATCTTTACGCCGAATGGAACTTCAGACTCAACCGTTTCGGTGTTGGTACCAGTAGTCTTAGTACCGATGCGGATC
>NZ_JRMV01000236.1 GCF_000758755.1 Actinomyces sp. S6-Spd3
AAGATTACCCAAGACTCTGAGAAAATCGTTGTATCCCTTTGCCCGGGAAAACTGACCCACCCAAATAAGCGTAGGCGACAAGTCAATACCATGCTCATGCTTATCTACAAAGAACATGTCTTCATCAACTTGGTTTGGCACTACCCGAACAAGTCGTTGCGCATTTGCAGGGAGCAGACTTTGGATGATGCCCGCCAGATAATCTGAGGGAACCCGCACTTCATCTACTCGTCGCAGATCAAGCTTTTCCACTTCAGATGAGAGCACCCGTACATCGGAGGAGTGGAACTCATACACCCGTAGCGCAAGAGGTAAACTCTCAAATACCTTGTTCGCAATTTCTGGCGCTGAAGTAAAAATAACTTCATCGTACCGACGTTGGCTTAAGGTAAACGTCAGGTAATTCTCGAGCCGCTCTTTCCTGACCAGTCTGAATTCTACGTTGGGTAGCTCGTCAAAAATATTTCCGCCACCACTGTCGTTGGAGAAAAGGAGATCGAACTTATGGCTCGGGAGGTTTTTAGCTCGAGTACGCAGAACCGTTCCCATGCCTCCCTGGGTCAAATTCGGAT
>NZ_JRMV01000237.1 GCF_000758755.1 Actinomyces sp. S6-Spd3
CAGATCGAAGGAAAAGCAAAGTCGCTTGCGCATACCTTCTTATTTTATAAAGTCTGCACGCACACGTTAACTATCCAGTTTGGGATGCGCAGATTGTTTGTCATGAACGAGACGTCGGGCGATACTGATCGAAACGGTACGCAGAAGGAAGCAGGCTGTATGTCTACCGGTGCAATAGCGGTTTGTGGCCCAACGTTCTTGGACGTGGTGATGGCTGGGATGCCACATGCTCCAGTGCTGGGCGAGGAGATGTGGGTTGAATCTTCGGCGCTCACCGCAGGAGGGGCCGCCAATCAGGCGGTTGCCGTGGCACGGCTGGGGCACCCGGTAGAGCTGATAACTCGCCTCGGAAATGATCGTGCGGGTCAGATTGTGCGGTCAGTGCTTGAAGAAAACAAGGTTGGCACCGCCTATGCCACGCCCGTTGAGTGCCAGTCCGTAACTGTTGCGCTGGCGTGGGACGCAGACCGGGCAATGGTCACCCACGGGTCGGATGAAGGTGGCGTGCTACCGGAGCGCTTCACTCCTTCCGTGCTAATCGCAAACCTGCGCGCGATCGACAAGAATGTTGAAGTCGTGAAGCAGTGGCGCGCTCGGGGCACGAAGGTGATTGGTGACGTCGGTTGGGATTCTACGGGCGCGTGGCGCACCAGCGACCTGCTCCCGCTTGAACACTGCGATTATTTTGTTCCCAACGAGACCGAAATCCTGCACTACGCCCGCTGTTTTGATG
>NZ_JRMV01000238.1 GCF_000758755.1 Actinomyces sp. S6-Spd3
CCTTGTCATCACAGAAGGCGGATTCGCCAAGCGATCCGCTATCGACACTTACCCGACGCGCGGCCGCGGCGGCCTTGGCGTCAAGGTAGCGAACCTCGTGGATGAGCGCGGCGACCTCGTAGCTGGCCTTGAAGTCACCGAAGAGGACGAAGTGCTTGTCATCATGGAGAGCGGCAACATCGTTCGTAGCGCGGTAAGCGAAGTTCCGCGCACCGGTCGTAACACGCAGGGCGTGACCTTCGCGCGCCCCTCCAAGGATGACCGCATTATCGCAATCACTAAAAACTTGGAATCACAGTTGGATGACGATTCCGAGGCAGTAGACTCAGGTGATGAGGCCACAGCAACCGCGGAAGCGCAAAACGCAACTGAGGTTGCCGAAGGAGTCGAACCCGATTCCGCGGCGCGAAATGAGGAAGGTGACGAATGAGCGACGCCTCGCGATCTGACGTTCAGCAAGATTGGGAGCAGGACACCCCGCATCAGGTAATGCTGGCAGTTGCCCGAGTTGATCCATGGACCGTCATGAAGGTCAGCTTCATGCTTTCTGTGGCATTTGCAATTGCAACGGTTATTGCGTCTTTTGTGATTTGGCTGATGCTCGATGGCATGCACGTATTTGCCGACATCGAACACTTCCTGGTCAGTATTGGTGCCGAATCGTTCGTCAAGCTACTTGACTACGCTCGCCTGCCGCAGGTGATGTCCATGGCAACTCTTGTGGGTGTGGTAAACATCGTGATCCTCACGGCGCTATCCACGCTAGGTGCGCTCATTTATAATCTCGTCGCTGCGCTTGTGGGCGGCGTGCGAGTCACCCTCATGGACGAATAACCAACCTGCGAAACGAAAGTGCTGGTCGCTCTAAATCCGTCTAATGTAAGGATTGTCACTGATGGCAGTTTGGAATTGTCCAACTGCGTTGGGTAATCTTATTTGGTGCGAGAGCGCAAGGGCCTATAGCTCAGTCGGTTAGAGCGCTTCCCTGATAAGGAAGAGGTCGCT
>NZ_JRMV01000239.1 GCF_000758755.1 Actinomyces sp. S6-Spd3
CACCCTACCGGGTGCAGTACCATCGGCGTTCACGGGCTTAGCTTCCAGGTTCGGTATGGGATTCTGGGCGTTTCCCCGTGGCTATGACCACCGCAAAACTATTGCCAACACAGCTAAACACGCTGGTATAAACCCAGGATTGGTTTACCCATTGTGTTTGCCTGCACACACGCTCGTTGTTAGCGTTTACACGCCTTGGGGTGTGTGGGGTTGGTAGTGGTTTGCATAGTAGTTACGAGCAAACAGTGTTTCTGTTTGTCATTGCTGTTAATGGTTGTTTTTAGTTGTTGACTATTAGTACCAGTAAGCTAAACACGTTACCATGCTTACACGCCTGGCCTATCAACCCAATCATCTATTGGGAGTCTCTCCCCCACTAGGTGGGGTTGGAAACCTTGTCTTGAAGCAGGCTTCCCGCTTAGATGCTTTCAGCGGTTATCCTTCCCAAGCGTAGCTAACCAGCCATGCACCTGGCGGTACAACTGGCACACCAGAGGCTTGTCCGTCCCGGTCCTCTCGTACTAGGGACAGGCCTTCTCAAGTTTCCTACGCGCGCAGCGGATAGGGACCGAACTGTCTCACGACGTTCTAAACCCAGCTCGCGTACCGCTTTAATGGGCGAACAGCCCAACCCTT
>NZ_JRMV01000240.1 GCF_000758755.1 Actinomyces sp. S6-Spd3
TTCTCGGTAGCAAAAACGTGAGGCTGGTTTGGTCCGTTCCAATCGAAAGACGTATTCAGCATGGTTTCCATAACATCGCCATTGGGATAGAAATCCGTCCACTGTCGCTGTCCTTGGAAGCCTCCAACAATTGCGTTGTGACCTGATGCCTCTTCTTCATATCCAAGGTCGGCAAGCTTCTCGTTACCATCTAGCAAGTCACGGGCAATAAGCCACATCTTGGTAGAGAAGTCGAGCTGAGCCTGAGCTTCTTCTTCCGAAATTATGTCTTCAGGCAGGTTCCGGTCTTCGCCAAAGTTCATATTCGCCATGAACTCGCGAGCTACCTTGAACTCTTCTGGATCGTAAATTCCCAGTTCAATGCGACGAGCCAGCTCAGTCATGTCCACTGACTCTACGCCCATACCCAAGAAGCTGCGCACGAAGTCGTGATCAACAACGGATCCAGCAATCCCCATACACTGCGAACCAATTTGCAGGTAGTTCTTACCACGAATCGTGCCGACCGCTAGAGAAGCCTTTGCGAACTGCAAAATTTGTTTCGCTACATCCTCCGGAATAGAAGTATTATCTGCATCCTGAACATCCTTTCCGTAGATTCCGAAGGCAGGTATACCGATCTGCGAATAAGCAGCTAGCGCCGCAGCTAGGAAGACTGCTCCTGGACGTTCCGTTCCGTTGAATCCCCAGATTGCGTGCTGGATGAGCGGATCTTCATTCATCACTTCGGTTACGTAGTTCCAACAAGAGGTTACTGTAAGCTCTCCAGCGACGTTCATTGTGCGTAGCAGCTCGTCGCACTTAGCCGCTTCTCCTGCACGCCCAATCGTATGAGGATATACGTACACTTCAACAGGATTACCATCCGGATACTTCAGGTTGGCAGAGATCAACTCTCCGGCAGCCTTGGCCAGATCCATTGTTTGATCT
>NZ_JRMV01000241.1 GCF_000758755.1 Actinomyces sp. S6-Spd3
GCCTTCACGATTTGGCGCATGTGGCGCACGTTTGCCAGGCGCTAAACTCCGCGGTTTGTATGCTCTAGGTATGAGCGTTCAAGAAACCAAAAGTCAGCCTTTAGAGGTCGCGCAGGTACTGGCCGACCTGTATCCGGACGCGAAGTGTGCCCTGGTGCATGAGAATGCGTTTGAGTTGCTCGTAGCCACTATCCTGTCTGCGCAAACCACTGACGAGCGGGTGAACACTGTGACCCCCGCGCTGTTTGCTGCCTATCCCGCGCCGCGCGACATGGCGCATGCGAATGAAGCTGACATTGCGCAGATAGTGCGGCCCTTGGGTTTTCAAAATCGGCGCTCAACCCAGTTGCGGCAGATGGCGCAGGCGTTGGATGAAAAGTTTGCCGGCGAGGTTCCAAGCTCGCGGTCCGAGCTTGAGTCTTTACCCGGAGTAGGGCGCAAGACGGCGCACGTCATCATGGGTAATGCGTTTGGGATCCCCACAATCACCGTGGACACGCATGTGGGCAGGCTAGCGAAGCGGCTCGGCTGGTCCAGCGCCAAGACGCCTCTTGCGATCGAGCGAGACATTGCGAAAGCACTACCGGGGCAGGACTGGACCGTGCTGTGCCATCGGCTTATCGAGCATGGGCGGCGCGTGTGTCACGCGCGGTCCCCGCAGTGCGATAGCTGCGCCCTCGCACCCCTTTGCCCGTCTGCGCAAGTCGATT
>NZ_JRMV01000242.1 GCF_000758755.1 Actinomyces sp. S6-Spd3
GAATCCGCAAGAGCGGGCCGACGAGTTGCTGGAGTATCGTCGTAGGCACATAAGGAAGTCACGTTCGAACCTGTACAGAATCTTCTACTACGATTGCCCTCCTTCTACCAAAGTCCTTTACCACCCGCTATTGCGTAGTGAAATCAATCTGGCTAAGAGCGACCAGTACAGATGGTCAAACGCCTTCTTCTCCGAGCTACTAAAGAAACGCAAAGTCGCCTTGCGACGAGGGGAAGAACTCGAGTCGCAACGCGGGTATACGCTTAAACCCGAGCCAACGAAGAAGCTATTGGCAGGCCGCATTATGGTTGACGAGTTGCATGAGCAGGATTTCTTTCTAGATATCAAACAGAAAGGCGTCGATATGCGCCTTGGTCTTGATATCTCGACGCTTGCGGAACGCGGCCTTGTCAATCAAATAGTTATGATTGCCGGTGACTCTGACTTTGTACCGGCCGCTAAACACGCGCGTCGTTCAGGGATAGATTTTATTCTTGACCCAATGTGGTCACCAATCACTGATTCTTTAAGTGAGCATGTAGATGGCATCCGAGAATGTGTTCTAGCGCCCCCAGAAAACTTGCAGGACCCGCTACATCTGAACAGCATCAGTGTTTCAGCCCGAAATTGTTCTTCAGAAGCACAGGATGATCCCGATGATGAGCTCTGAGTTTGTGGCCTTCCTCGGCACACGCGGCCAGGTATAAGACTCGCAACTTCTCAGCAAAATAGGACCGTG
>NZ_JRMV01000243.1 GCF_000758755.1 Actinomyces sp. S6-Spd3
GCTTCGAGGGCACCCCAATCAAAATCAGTGTGCGGGTGCGCGAAAAGAAGCGCCGGTAGGGCTCCAGCTAGTCTGTTTGGGCCGCGCCATTCTCGTTCCACTCATTCGGAATGGGAATGGCGGTTGCATCAGGCGCGCCCGGATCCACCAGCGTGTTCGCTGAAGTTTTGCGGAACCTGCGCCAAGAATGCGCCTCATTCTTGGATTTTCGAGGCCGCCGGCGTCGCCATGGCCGCGCCGCGGGCACAGCCCAGGATTTCCTGCGTATAATGGCGCGCACGCCATCTAGGCCAAGGATTACCACAGCGAGCCAAATCCCGATGTAGGTAACCCATTCGAGGCCCTCAATGCGCTCGCCCAGCAGGGTTGCAACGACGGTGACCAAGATCGGTTCAACGTAAGACAGTAAACCGAATACCGCGTACGGCAAAAGTTTTGCGGCCATCACCTAAGAGATGAGGGCAAATACGGATAATCCGCCCAGTGTCAAAAGTAGGATTGCGGCAGGAAGGTGCGAAAATGCAACGCTCACGCCGTTTTGTCGTGATGCTGCATAAATCGCGAGGGGCATCGCCAGTGCCATTTCCCAGGTGAGGGCGCCCACGCCATCAGTTTCAAAAATACGGCGAAGCACAAAGTAGATTGGGTATCCCACCGCAACATAAACCGTGACCCAGC
>NZ_JRMV01000244.1 GCF_000758755.1 Actinomyces sp. S6-Spd3
ACTGCGCCCTTAAACTGTTCTGTAATTTTGTCGAGCTTTTCCATCCCGTAATCGAACTCGTGGTTACCGATTGCCCACACGTCATAGTTGAGGTCGTTCATAACGCTCACGCCTGGGTGTGGGTTCATGTCCTGGAATAGTTCGCTGGAATTATCTTGAATGAAGTCGCCCGCATCGATGAGAACAACGTTGTCCTCAGATTCCCTCACTTCTTTTACTGCGGTAGCGATTTGGGCTAAGCTTCCGGAGGTGTTTTCCTCGTCCAGGCTGTAGTCCCAAGGCATATAGTGGCCATGAATATCGGAAGTACCGAGGAATGTGATGTTTACAGAATCGTCATTCCCACCGTCACTCGTTGAACTCGGTGCACACGCGCTAAGTGCAAGCGCTGTGACCGCTAGTAATCCGACTACTTTCTTCACTAGAGCTCCTTTGCATTTTGAAAGTGTTTTAATATCGGGGGAATAATCTTACTCCTTCTTTGAACCTTTGTTGCAAGGTTCTGGTATTTTCTCCACCACCCGCACGAATTGATGTACTACCGCGCCTCAAATACAGTTCTTGTCTTCCGGTTTTCTTCTTGTGGGTACGAAACCATCGACGTTTCCGCACTGTCAGCGGTTACGTGTGCTTCATAAACATGCAAAATGTGAGC
>NZ_JRMV01000245.1 GCF_000758755.1 Actinomyces sp. S6-Spd3
GATCTGGGCTGTTTCCCTCTCGACTACGAAGCTTATCCCCCGCAGTCTCACTGCCCTGCAATTATCAATGGCATTCGGAGTTTAGCTGACGTCAGTAACCAAAACGGCCCATCAACCAACCAGTAGCTCTACCACCACAACAACACACGCAGAACGCTGCACCTAAATGCATTTCGGGGAGAACCAGCTATCACGGAGTTTGATTAGCCTTTCACCCCTACCCACAACTCATCCCCCCAGTTTTCAACCTAGGTGGGTACGGTCCTCCACGACCTTTTACAATCGCTTCAACCTGGCCATGGGTAGATCACCCCGCTTCGGGTCTAGAACACGCGACTGGGCGCCCAATTAAGACTCGCTTTCGCTACGACTACCCCACAAAGGGTTAACCTCGCCACGCATCACTAACTCGCAGGCTCATTTTTCAATAGGCACGCCATCACCACAACCCCAAAAAAAGGGCCGACCGGCTCTGACGGCTTAAAAGCGCTTGGTTTCAGGCACTATTTCACTCCCCTCCCGGGGTACTTTTCACCATTCC
>NZ_JRMV01000246.1 GCF_000758755.1 Actinomyces sp. S6-Spd3
CAGGTAGATGATCATGGCGATTGCCTGATATGTCGTCGTCGACATGCGGGTATCCTCCTTCTGGGCAGTTTTCAGTGAACCTAACAATCCGCGACAAAGATCCTCGATGTCAAGGCTCGTTATCTTTTCGTGACATTTGACTCTCTGCTGATCTCACGTTTCGGTCACTTTTAAGAAATTGGCGCTATAATAGGACATTTGCACACAAATGCGCTTGTAGGGCGCCGCGCGACGCTACGCGTCCATTATGAGATCGCGTGAAGTTGCTGTCCGTGTATGCACGTATGATGGACCCGTTCCCAGATCCCTACGTTCAGGAAACCCATGAAGCCCCTAATTTTGCAGTCCGACTTTGGATATTCAGATGGCGCCGTGTCAGCCATGCACGGCGTGGCGTACGGCGTGGACTCGAGTCTTCCTATTGAGGACCTCACTCACAACATTCCTCCTTACGACGTGTGGGAGGGCTCTTGTAGGCTCGCGCAAACTCTTGTGTATTGGCCCGCGGGTTCGGTGTTTGTTTCGGTTGTTGATCCCGGCGTTGGCTCGGATCGCCTGTCCGTGGTGGCAAAAACCAAGTCTGGCCATTTCGTTGTAACGCCTGACAACGGGACACTGACTCATATTGCGGTTACGTACGGTTTAGATGAGCTTCGTGAGATTGACGAGTCCGTTAACCGACTGCCGGGTTC
>NZ_JRMV01000247.1 GCF_000758755.1 Actinomyces sp. S6-Spd3
GGAGTGTTCTCTGCAGTCAGAACGCTTTGTGTATTGCGGCCAGAGATAACGTTGTCGATCCATTCAGCGGTGCCTGCAATGGTGGTGATTGCGGCACTGGGGGACGGCAAGTCCGGGTCGCCATGAGCAGTTCCTGCGGTAGCGAGCCCTGCAAGCTTGCCGTCAACAAAGAACGGGCCGCCAGAGTCGCCGCCCTGCATACCAGCTCCAGAAACTGAGTACACATCCAAGATGGAGGTTTCGATCATAGGCTGTATAGAGCTGTCGGCCGGGGCGTTCTCCATCCCCTCAGGATTAGACTCGGTTTGGCCGGATTCAGGCATTTTGGCTCCCGGCTGCATAGCTTGTGGCGGGACAGTTTCGGTAGACGCATCAGCACCGGTAGGCGCCTCGGAAGTGGATCGCCCTTCAGAACCGGTAGGCGCCTCGGAACCGGATGGCGCGCCAGAACCAGACGGTGCGCCGCCTAGCAGTTCTTTAACAACCATTTTGGCCATTGGCAGTTGTCCCGCTCGCGCCATGGACGAGCTGCTACTCCAACCGTAAAGAGTTCCCGTCTGCCCAGGGGTGGGGATGTCGTGGGAGATTTTCGCTGGGGTAGCGTTAGTGACCTTTTCCGTTAGGTGAAGCAACCCCGCGTCAGACGTAGGGGAAAGAGCCCAAGAGTCGGCGTTGTAGACTTTCCCGGCGATGCGTGCCTGGGTTCCTTCATTATTGACAGATTCCAGGCAGTGGCGTGCCGTTAGCACCCACTGGTCTGCAACGAGCGTTCCGGTGCAGTCACCGAAGTTGCCGATTTTGCCCATCTTGAGCGCGGCAACGGAACTGCTTTCCACATTTTCTGGTGCCGGATCGCCATATTCGAGTGCGAAGGCCGGAGTGGCAGTCATTATTAG
>NZ_JRMV01000248.1 GCF_000758755.1 Actinomyces sp. S6-Spd3
CTCGGCATACCCAAAAATGTCGCCCGAAAAGCGGAAATCCTTCAAATAGTCCAACGCCACATCAGACACGATCTTGTTCTTATGCAAGTAATCGATCTGGTGGGTAGAGAAAGTGAAGCGCTCCAGCGCCTCCAATATTCGGCCCGTACCCGCAACTACGCCAAACCTGCGCGTTGCGGGCAAACGCCGCCCAAAAAGTTCAAAAACGGACTTACGCTCCGCTGTTCCCGCTTTCAAAGCGGCGTCCAGCATAGTGAGCTCGTACATGTCGGTTAGCAGTGCTGTAGATGTAGAAGCAGGCATAAGTCGAGTTTATCCCCAAACCGGCACTTTGTGCGCCTCAATCTCTTAGGCTGAAAACATGAGTGCAACCCCCACAACCACCACCCGCGTCAGGGCTGATGCCGCCACTACGCGCGAAAACCACGCGCAGTGGTGCGCCGTGGTGTGGGATGACCCCATCAATACGCAAGCGTACGTCGTTGGCGTATTTCGGCGCCATTTTGGCTATACCGAAAATCGCGCCCGTGCCCTCATGCTTCAAGTTCACCAAACCGGTAAGGCGATCGTTTCAACCGGCCTTCGCGAACGCATGGAAGCAGAC
>NZ_JRMV01000249.1 GCF_000758755.1 Actinomyces sp. S6-Spd3
ACGAACGTAACCTGCTGGTTGGAATCAGCGAAGAAGATGAGCAGAGGCTTTCACTACTGTTGAAGCCGCTACTACTCGCATTCGACGCTTAACGCTAACGGTGCGCACCGCGTGCCTGCCAGCTTCATTACCTAACATTTTCGACCCGATTTGTACCCGATTAAGAGGAAATCGTGAGCAACGAAAACATGAACCCACAAGCTCCCACGAGCCCTAAGCAAAGCATTCATAGCACCCGCTTTGACGGACCGCCAATCGCGATAGATGCCCGCGGTCTAACAAAAGTTTTTGGGAACACCATTGCGGTTGGCAACCTAACGCTGGGAATCCCGCGCGGATCCTTCTTTGGCCTAGTTGGCCCCAATGGAGCAGGCAAAACCACTTTCCTTTCTATGGTTACTGGCATGCTCGTGCCAGACGCTGGAACCGCATACATTTCCGGGGTAGATATCTGGGACAAATCCGAAGAGGCCAAGGCCATGCTCGGAGTTCTGCCCGACGGATACCGACTGTTCGACCGCCTCTGTGGCGCTGCCCTGGTGGAATACATGGGAATGCTCCGCGGGCTCGATAAAGACACTGCCCGCACTCGGGC
>NZ_JRMV01000250.1 GCF_000758755.1 Actinomyces sp. S6-Spd3
GTGCCGAACAATCCGCCTGACGCCATGCCAAACTGGCCTTGCACTACCTGGTGAGAACCGCCGATGGCGTTGTAAATGTCGTTGTCGTACGCGTGTAGCCAGATAGTGATGCGCCGCCCAACGTGGGGGAAGGCTTGGATTGCGAAGTAGGCGGCTGGTGCGAATAGTGCCGCGCCGATGATTAGCCAGGAAACGCGAGCGGTGGCTACGTAGATCATGGCGATGAACAGGCCGAAGAATAGTAGCGAAGTGCCGAGGTCACGCTGCAAGACGAGCACGAGGATTGCTACCAGCCATGTGAGCAGGATGGGGCCGAGGTCGCGTGCGCGAGGCAGGCGGATACCGAGGAACTTTTTACCCCCAACGGTGAGCATGTCGCGGTTGGTGACGAGATATCCAGCGAAGAAGATGGCGAGGGTGATTTTTACGAACTCGGCAGGTTGGACGGAGAACGGTCCGAGGTAAATCCAGATGCGCGCACCGAAATGTTCTTGTCCAAGCCCGGGAATGAGGGGCAGGATGAGTAGAACGATGGACACGAACATGGCGATGTAGGTGTAGCGGCGCAGGTTTCGATGGTTGTGTACGAGGATGAGTACAACTGCACCGGCCAGTAGCCCCACGGCTACGAAAATCAGCTGTTTCATACCGACAATCGGGTATTGCGATTCTGGTGGGAGGTTCT
>NZ_JRMV01000251.1 GCF_000758755.1 Actinomyces sp. S6-Spd3
GGAAGTACGAACTCAGCCAAGGTCCAACGCGCATCCACGTAGTCACGTGTGAACCGGCGGATCCTGCCCTTGTCACGGGCCGGCATGTAGCGTTCGTCGCCGGTTTCCATTGCGCGCTGCTGGCGCTCCCATAGAGCGTTTTCACGTTCGCGACGGCGGCGCTTAGCTTCGCGACGATCCTTCGGGATCATGGGGCGACGGTTCGCGGCCTCAGCCTCTTTACGACTTCTGGTGGGACGACCCTTGCCAACTACCTCGTGAGCCTGATCGCCAGAGTGATCCTTAGACTTTTCTTTTCCAAACACGCTTCCAACTGTACCGCAGGGCATCTGAAGGCCTAAATAACAGGCCGACAATAGCAATATTGCCGAATAGTTCCAAGGTGTTTAACGTAAGGAGGGTGAATATCAAACAGCGACTTGAAGATCAGTTCGACCAGTTCGTGCGCGAACTCGAAGACATCGTCCGTATCCCCTCCGTTTCCTCGGCCTCCTTTGATCAATCAGAAGTTGAGCGCTGCGCAAAACACGTGGCGTCGAGGTTCGAAAGCCTCGGCTTAGAGGCGCAAATCCTGCG
>NZ_JRMV01000252.1 GCF_000758755.1 Actinomyces sp. S6-Spd3
TGAGGTCATTTTTCAGCTACCCCCACTGCGTGTTCGGTTACCACTCGGGGACGCACTTGAGAATCGTGTGGCTTTGAGCAGGTAATAATCTCTCGAACGGTTTGCTTCGGCAGTTTCGGTTTCCTATCAGGAGTGCAAATCCCGTTTACCTCCTGCGCGGTATCCGTTAGCTGCGTGTAGCAGAAACCGGCCAAGAAAGGTGATTCAAGTAGAGCAAAAACAAGTCCTTTAAAGACCTTCTCGTACTCTTCCTTAGAACCAACCGTCCTGTAACCCCAGTGCTTCGAATTCCCCTCATCCAAGGCGATTCCTCCGAATTCGGAGACAATGACGGGTTTATCGAAATCCCAATCCGAATCGAGGAGGGTCCGACGCCCTTGGGGACCGATGCCGTTTACGGATTGCCTCATGGCGCTTTCACTCGCGTACGCGCACTGGAGCTGCTCCGGCTTATCCGCGTAATCGTGGGTGGTAACTATATCCGTAGCGGGCTGTTCCCAACCGTCGTTTGAACTTATTGGGCGCGTGTCATCTACCGCGCGGGTTAGATTCGCCAGCCCCTCCACAAAGGCTCGCTGCCTTACATCGGCGGCTATCTGCGGAACACCCCAGGATTCGTTTATTGGAACCCAGGTGATGATTGACGGAGACGACCTATCTC
>NZ_JRMV01000253.1 GCF_000758755.1 Actinomyces sp. S6-Spd3
CAGTTTGGACGAACGGCTTCAGTTTCCTATTGGCAAGGAATCTCCAGACGCTACCGAGTACAGAGGTATTTTCTACAGCAAAAAGGAGTATCAGCGCTATAGCGGGCAAAATACTTTCGCCACCCTAATTTATAATCGCAGCGATCAGGGTAGCTTCGTCATCCATTGTTGGAACATCTTCTCAACCCTTCACTTGGTACAGGAATGTCTGAAGCGATTCGGCAACCCAGGTGACAAATTTAAACTTGTTTACCGGGAAAAAGGTAGCTTTGACGCTGGGGATGTGGAGTTGGCCAATGAGGAAGAGGAAGACGCTACTGCTGAGGGCGCCGTTCTTCGGAATAAGTATTCCCAGACCCTCATCGATTCCAAGAACATCATTTTCAGGGGCGCTCCCGGAACAGGCAAGACATATTTGGCCAGGCAGATAGCGGCTGACATTATTTCTGAGGGAAGAACTCAAGATTTCACTGAGCTTGAGGACGACGAAAAACGACAAGTTGGGTTTGTTCAGTTCCACCCAAGCTACGACTACTCGGATTTCGTAGAAGGGCTTCGCCCTCGCATCAATGATGATGGCACGATGGGATTCGAACTTCAGGATGGGATTTT
>NZ_JRMV01000254.1 GCF_000758755.1 Actinomyces sp. S6-Spd3
GGTCGTATCGACTGGCCACTTTGTTGAACATGCCCGCGACCTCGTGGGGACGCTTCTCTAGCGATGCACGATTTACGTCTGAAGCTTTAAGGTCACGTTTTGCCATGAGATCTATCTTGTCATGGTTCTACGCCAGAGGTGAACTTCAACCAGCTGCCGCGAAATAAGATCCTTCTTCGAGGGGGCATACTGCCTAGGATTTCAAGCAAAGTCGATCGTTAGGATGCCTGGCGCAACGAAAATACGGGGCCAGGTAGTATGGGATACCGTGACAGTATTGAACTCCGCACGACGATTTTGCCTTCGCGATCCGCATGCGCGCCCAAAACTGCGCGTTTCGATCAGCGAGGTTGGTGGCCCCTCCACATTCTCTGAGCTTCTGCACCGCGTTGACGGCGCACGTAATCTCTCGGTTTGGAGCGGGCCTGCACTAGCTACTGACGCTCAGCCAATCATCGTTGGAGACGGTATAGCACTTGCCATCATTGCGACAGAGGAAGGCAGCTACGGCCTCGCGCATCCCACTTTCAAAATGCTTTCACGCGCGCTACTGCCCAACCCGCGGCCAGAGAATCCCGGGATAGTTCAAAACCAGCCGCACATGCAGGTCGCGGGCCGAGACTGGCTG
>NZ_JRMV01000255.1 GCF_000758755.1 Actinomyces sp. S6-Spd3
CGCTTCACATCCGCACTATTGCGAGTGATAACGACCTGCCGATCCAGTGGCACGGATCTGCTGATACCGGGACC
Organism: Actinomyces sp. S6-Spd3; assembly: GCF_000758755.1. Lineage (GTDB taxonomy): Bacteria > Actinomycetota > Actinomycetes > Actinomycetales > Actinomycetaceae > Pauljensenia. The sequence goes on from NZ_JRMV01000255.1 coordinate 75, forward strand.
ACGCCCCAATTGGTAGCGCGTAATCATGCGAGCAATCGCATTGGCCTCCTGCGCAGCAGAACCGTAGGTATTAACTGAAAGACCAGAGCTATCCTCTCTAGAATCAACCGCGCCCATTAGGCGATGGCGCGCATCATGGCGGACAGTGGTCTGCTCCGAAACTCGTTGCACGACAGCTCTAAGTGTCTGGTTTCCTCTGTGCGTAGGTCCAAGGTAAAAGCTCTTTGCCCCTAGTCGATCTGCAAAGCGAACATCGAGATGCGGCTCGCCACCGCGATACACCGAGACTGCGACATCAGAGTCTGCGGTCACCACAATCCGTGTTCCGACCGCGTGTAGCGCTTCGAGCAAGCTTAGCGTTGCCCGCGTACAATCCTGCAGGTCATCGACCACTACCGCCGCGGGCACGTCCAGGTTGGCCACCACTCCCTCACTGCCAGCGTCCTCATGCCAACGGGTTATGATCTGTGCCGCCCGCTCTTGCAGTTCGGCAGATTCAAAGTGGCTCACAGTATCACCGGATTCACGCAAGGACT
>NZ_JRMV01000256.1 GCF_000758755.1 Actinomyces sp. S6-Spd3
CGTTTGAAAACTTCCTCACTAAGTACCACAAGCAGCTCGAAGCTGACTACATCATCGTTACCGATTCCGATAACTGGAAGCCAGGCAAGCCCGCATTGACTTCTTCGCTGCGCGGTGTAATCGATGCAACCGTAACGGTTCGTATGACCGATCACGCGATGCATTCGGGCATGTGGGGAGGTCCCGTCCTCGATTCCATTACCGCGGCATCGCACCTAATTTCCACATTCCATAATGACGCTGGCGAGGTTGCTATTGCCGGCCTTGGCGGTAGTAAGAGTGCGGATGTGGTGTACGACGAGGCGGAGTTTAGGGCTGAGGCCGGCCTGCTAGAGGGAGTTCGCATCGCCGGGTCTGGAGATCTTGCGTCGCGTATGTGGACACAGCCCGCAGTGTCGATCATTGGTCTCGATGCGACCTCGGTTGCACACTCGTCAAACACCATTTGGCCCGAGACTAAGTTCAAGGTTTCGGTACGCACTGTGCCAGGCACAGACGGTAGGGAAGCCATGGCGACACTTGAGCGCCACATCAT
>NZ_JRMV01000257.1 GCF_000758755.1 Actinomyces sp. S6-Spd3
GTTCGGCGCTTCCCCTAGCGCTTGCGCCAGATCACTCACGCGGGCGCCCTCATCATGAAATGCAAGCTGGTACAAAATATCCATCCGCTTTGGATTTGCCAGCGTCTTTAACAAAACTTCGCCGTTAGTCGCCATAAATAAACAATACAGAATATTTTGCGCAAGGTTTCTTGCGCAAACTTATTTGCTGATCTATGGTTGTTGCCATGAGCATCAACGAAGCAACCCATACAAAATCAGAGAACACCGCGGCAGTGAAACCTTTACACCGCAATTCGGACTACCTGAAATGGTTCGTTTCAGACGTCGCGGCAGACGCTGGGAACGCGATAAGAGCTTTCGCTATGCCCCTCATCGGGCTTGCAATCACCGGATCACTCAGCCTTGCCGGAGCCATAGGCGGCGTTTCAATGATCAGCTCCTTACTCATGTACTTGCCCGGAGGAGTAGTGGCCGACCGTGTTGACCGAAAGAAACTACTTGTGGTTGGGCACGGGCTCGGCGTCTTCATTTGGGCAAGCGCCATACTTGCCTACCTAACCGGCAACCTCAACACGGCCACTTTGTTCGCACTTGCGGCACTATCCGGTCTACGCAGTGGATTCTTTGGCGGAGTCTCCATTCCCGCGCTACGCCAACTCGTACCGGGCGAGCAGCTACCGCGCGCCCTCGCCGCTAATCAAGCGCGAGACGGAGCCATACAGATGGCTTCAGGCCC
>NZ_JRMV01000258.1 GCF_000758755.1 Actinomyces sp. S6-Spd3
GGATCACAATGCGTTTGAACAACTACAAAAAGAGATAGCGCCTGACAATCTTGAGATCGGGTTGCGCCGCCCCGCTGCTAAACCGATTCCAGCGGCAACCGGATTCCAGTTCCGTCACGACGATGCGGACTTCACCACTGCAGTGCACCGTTGTACTGGCGTGTCTAAATGCCGCGCGGACAACAGTGGGGGCGGGGAGTTCATGTGCCCCTCGTTCAATGCAACCAAGAATGAAATTGATTCCACGAGGGGCCGAGCGCGGGTCCTCGAAGAACTAGCCAACGGTGAGCTCATCGCAACGTGGGATGATCCGCGCGTGACGCGCGCTCTTGACCTGTGTCTTGCTTGCAAGGCGTGTGCGGCGGATTGCCCGGCGGGGATTGACATGGCGAAATACCGGTCCGAGGTCTACTACCGGCGCTATCGGGGAAAGGTGCGCCCCGCCTCGCACTATCTTCTTGGGCGCCTGCCGGTGTGGACCAGGCTAACCGCCACCATCCCCGGAATGGCGGCGATATCTAATACCGCAATGAAGATTCCTCCGATACGAAATCTCGCATTCAAAATTGCCGGCATTGACGCTCGCAGGCAGATGCCGCATTTGCAAAGCCATCTGTTTAACAACTGGGCGCCAAAGCATACTTGCGCGCGTAAAACCAGCTCCGTACCTCGATCCGATAACGGGAAGAAGTATGTTGTGCTGTGGGCAGATTCGTTCTCGCAGTCCATTAATGACGAGGGTGCCCGAGACATGATTGAGGTCTTGGTATTAGCCGGATACAC
>NZ_JRMV01000259.1 GCF_000758755.1 Actinomyces sp. S6-Spd3
AAAGACGTACATATTTGCCTCAGCGCGACGTGAATAAGAAATCTCAAAGAGACTAGGAATCTTATGGTGAAGCTCAAACGCTTTGCGGGTGGGATTGCGGTAGCCGCTGCGGGCGCCCTGATTCTAACCCCGCTCACCCCCGTGCCGTCCCTGGCAACCCCAGCGGGCGACAACGTAGTAATCAACGAAGTTTACACGCGCGGAGACAGTGCCGACGGCACGCTTCGTGACTTTGTTGAACTGTACAACCCAACAACTGAAGCGATCTCGCTTGACGGCATGTCACTTCAGTACTTCAGCAAAAAGAACCTAACTGCCACGAAAGCCAGCGTCTCTCCTCTGCAAGGAACGATTGCAGCTAAAGGATACTTCTTGCTTGCTGGAAACTCGGCAGACAAGAACGGTCAACACGAAGCCTTCCAAAAGTACGATCCGGACGCTCAGGGCAACTTCAGCCTTGCCGGAAATGATGGAAGCGTCATCCTGGCAAAAGGCACTGAAGCTCTAACGGTTGCGGGCGATACTTCCGCAGACGCAAATGTAGTTGATGCCTTTGGATGGGGCGACACAAAGGTTTTTGAGTCCGCTGCAAATGCAAACAAGTCAAAGGACGACAAATCGTTCCAACGCGCGAGCGGTGCGGACACCAATAACAATGCTTCCGATTTCTCAGTATCGACTACTACCCCACAAAACAG
>NZ_JRMV01000260.1 GCF_000758755.1 Actinomyces sp. S6-Spd3
GCTTGGGTTTCTAAAGGTAGGTTTTAACACTTGTCTTGGTACATCGGACAGGCGCTATCGTTATTAGTCTCGATTTACACGCTGGTGCTACTCATTAGGCTGGTTTTTGACTGGGTTCAGTTCTTCAGCCCGCAGTGGCAGCCACGCGGTGTGCTCCTTGTGCTCCTGAACGTTATTTACGCCCTTACGGATCCACCGTTGCGTTTTTTGCGCCGTTTCATTCCTCCATTGCGGCTTGGCGAGATCTCTCTCGACGTGGGATTTATTGTCCTGTTTGCGGGTGTAGTAATTTTGGGAGAAATTGCGAGATTGCTCATGTAGGTGCACACTTACAATGAAATTCTGTAGTCTATGAGATAGAAAAAGTTTGACTGCGCGTGCTGTGGACAAAATTATTGTCTGGAGGCTAGCGCTGTACAAATCCCATTTAGATATAGAGGTGAAGAAATGGCACTGCTTTCGACAGAGGATGTCTTGAATAAGACTTTCCAGTCGGTGAAGTTCCGTGAGGGATACGACCAGGTCGAGGTTGATGAGTTTCTCGACGAAGTAGTTGAAACCATCT
>NZ_JRMV01000261.1 GCF_000758755.1 Actinomyces sp. S6-Spd3
GGCGTGACGTGCTGCTGTGCCAGTTCCACGACATCCTGCCCGGCACCTCCGTTGCATGGGTTTACCGCGAAGTTTCGGCCATCTATGAGCGTGTGCAAGAGCTCCTTGAAGCTATTATCGCCCGCTCGCTCGCGGCACTTGTCGAGGACGAAACCCCGGCACTAACTAATGCTTCTAGCTTTACCGGCTACGGTATTCCTGCCCTTTCCGCTGTCGCCCCAATTGAGGCGGCGCCGGTACAGGTACGAGGGCATCTGCTCGAAAATGAATATCTACGGGCCCAGTTTGACGAGGAGGGTCTGCTGACCTCGCTGGTAGAGAAAGAAACGGGGCGCGAATATGTGCCGGCCGGCCAACGCGGCGGGGAACTGTACCTATTCCAAGACTTCCCCAATGAGTGGGACGCGTGGGATCTGGACCCGTTTTATCGCGGATCCAAGCAGGTGATTGTGCCAAATAACGCTGTTTTTGAAAGCACTGACGGCGCCGCAAGAGTGCGTACAACAGCCGAGTTCTCTAACTCGAAGGCCGAGGTTACTTGGAGCTTGCGACCCGGATCGCGCGCCCTGGACGTACACGTACGCCTGGATTGGCATGAGAGTGAGAAGATTTTGAAGCTTGCCATGCCGGTCGACATCCACACCGATCACGCGCAGTACGAGACGCAAATGGGCTACATTACGCGTCCAACTCATGAGAACACCTCGTGGGAGGCCTACAAGTTTGAGGTCAGC
>NZ_JRMV01000262.1 GCF_000758755.1 Actinomyces sp. S6-Spd3
TCCGACGGAAGATGTTGTTGCTGACGGCCTTGAGGCCGCGAAGCCGGTCATCCGCCAGCTGTGTGAGGCCCAGCTTGAGATCGCGCAGAAGGCCGGTAAGGAAACCGTTGAGTTCCCGCTGTTCCTCGACTATCAGGATGAGCACTACGATGCTGTGAAGGCCACTGTTGAGTCTGATCTGTCCGAGGCTCTCACGATTGCAGAGAAGCTTAAGCGCGAGGATCGCATCGACGAGATCCAACAGAAGATGCTTGAGGACCTTGCAGAGAAGTTCGAAGAAGAGGAAGAGAAGGATCTAAAGGCCGCCTTCCGCGCGATTGAGAAGGAGCTCATGCGTGACCGCGTGCTCCGTCACGGTCAGCGTATTGATGGACGTACTCCAACGGAGATTCGTTCGCTTGCAGCCGAGGTGGAGGTGCTTCCGCGCGTTCACGGTTCGGCTCTGTTCCAGCGTGGTGAAACCCAGATTATGGGCGTTACCACGTTGAACATGCTCCGCATGGAACAGCAG
>NZ_JRMV01000263.1 GCF_000758755.1 Actinomyces sp. S6-Spd3
AGTCGCATAAGCGAGTCAACTGCCTTCGGCGTCGGGTCGATGATGTCAATCAAGCGCTTATGAGTGCGCATTTCAAAGTGCTCGCGGCTGTCCTTGTACTTGTGGGGCGACCGAATAACCGTAAAAACGTTACGCTCGGTCGGCAGCGGCACCGGGCCCACTACCGTCGCACCTGCGCGCTGCACAGTGTCGACGATCTTGCGCGCGGAGCTGTCAATGACCTCGTGGTCATAGGACTTGAGCCGGATGCGGATCTTTTGTCCCGCCATGCCGTCTTACCTCTCTTAAACAGCTTCTCACCGGTCCCCGCGCTCGGGCGTGTCGCTTTTTCAAACAGCTTCGCGCGGTGGCTCCCCATTGGAGGAACTGGACCGTTTTCTTGTGATCAAGAACATGGAGCATAAAGCCCCTCAGCAGATTGCACATTCATGCTCTCCACTGTTCGCCCTCCCGAGATAACACTCCCGTTCGGACACAACCACACCAGTTTGACAGATTTAAGCACTGATTCCAAATGATTTGGAATTTAGTGGTGTGATTCTCAAAAGCATCGCTTGCGGCCGGGCCGCAA
>NZ_JRMV01000264.1 GCF_000758755.1 Actinomyces sp. S6-Spd3
ATGCCCTGATGGAACGGACCATATTCCTTATCGAGGATTTCCTTCTTCTTCTTGCCCATCGCGCGGCGCAACAAATCTGCTTGTCCAAGCGAGTAGCCGGCAACGCGCTGGGCAATAGCCATAACCTGCTCTTGGTAAACGATGAGGCCATAGGTAGTGCCCAGAATATCCTCAAGAGGCTCCGCCAGCTCGGGGTGAATAGGCACGATCTGTGCGCGCCCATTCTTACGGTCCGCGTACTTATTATGCGAGTCCGCACCCATCGGACCGGGACGGTACAGGGCACCCACAGCTGAAATATCTTCGAAGTTATCCGGATGCATACGCTTAAGTAGCTTTTGCATACCGTCACCATCAAGCTGGAATACACCTAGCGTTTCACCGCGTGAAAGTAGCTCGTACGTCTTTTCATCATCGAGGCCAATATGGTTTAAGTCGGGGCGCTCCTTGCCATTCTTCTCAATATTGTCGAGCGCATCCGAGATCACCGTGAGGTTGGTGAGCCCCAAGAAGTCCATCTTTAGCAGGCCCAGAGTCTCACACGTT
>NZ_JRMV01000265.1 GCF_000758755.1 Actinomyces sp. S6-Spd3
TGAGGCTGGCTCGATAGGGGCCGACGCCCTCGATGGTTTGCAGTTCTTCTACGGTGGCCTCACGCAGTTTAGTGAGCGTGTCCCACTTTTTAATGAGCTGTTCGATGATGTTCCAGGGCAGGCGCGGAACCATGGTGAGGGAACGATAGCCACGGGGGGATACAACACGGTCAAAGTCGGATGCGTCAACTACGGGCTGGCCGATTGCTGCAGCAATGCGGGCGAGGTCAACCATGCCTTCGCTATCGAGGTTGGACAGTTCCGTTTCGGCTTCGCTGATGCGTTCGGGCTGGCGGATGTAATCGCGTATTAGGAGGGCGCGTTCGGATGCGGAACCGCGGAGGAGATCATCGAGCTGCAGCTCGATGATCTCCTCCGCGGTTCCGCATCCGAACGCGCCCTCCTAATACGCGATTACATCCGCCAGCCCGAACGCATCAGCGAAGCCGAAACGGAACTGTCCAACCTCGATAGCGAAGGCATGGTTGACCTCGCCCGCATTGCTGCAGCAATCGGCCAGCCCGTAGTTGACGCATCCGACTTTGACCGTGTTGTATCCCCCCGTGGCTATCGTTCCCTCACCATGGTTCCGCGCCTGCCCTGGAACATCATCGAACAGCTCATTAAAAAGTGGGACACGCTCACTAAACTGCGTGAGGCCACCGTAGAAGAACTGCAAACCATCGAGGGCGTCGGCCCCTATCGAGCCAGCCTCA
>NZ_JRMV01000266.1 GCF_000758755.1 Actinomyces sp. S6-Spd3
CAGCGCTGGTCTTGTTCCGACACGGCAGAGTACGGCGATTACGTGTCCGGTAAGCGCGTGATCACGCCTGATGTGAAGGAAAACATGAAGGCCGTGCTCGCTGATATTCAAAACGGCACTTTCGCAAAGCGCTTCATCGCCGACCAGGATGCGGGTGCACCCGAGTTCTTGCAGCTACGCAAGGAGCACGAGTCGCACTCGATCGAACAAACTGGCCGCGAGCTTCGCAAGGCTTTCGGTTGGACAGATGAGGACGAGGACTACACGGGAAGCGCAGCGCGCTAAACCTGGCTTTAAGTAGAAGTATGGGAGCACTTGCAAGTGCTCCCATACTTCTACTTAAAGCCAGGTTTAGCGCGCTGCGCTTCCCGTGTAGTCCTCGTCCTCATCTGTCCAACCGAAAGCCTTGCGAAGCTCGCGGCCAGTTTGTTCGATCGAGTGCGACTCGTGCTCCTTGCGTAGCTGCAAGAACTCGGGTGCACCCGCATCCTGGTCGGCGATGAAGCGCTTTGCGAAAGTGCCGTTTTGAATATCAGCGAGCACGGCCTTCATGTTTTCCTTCACATCAGGCGTGATCACGCGCTTACCGGACACGTAATCGCCGTACTCTGCCGTGTCGGAACAAGACCAGCGCTG
>NZ_JRMV01000267.1 GCF_000758755.1 Actinomyces sp. S6-Spd3
CCGCGCTGACCTCATCGATCATCACTTCCGCATTGAACTCGTTGGCAAGATCAAGCGCGAAATCTTCAATCTCAACCACCGGAGCGATTTCGTTCGCATCGTTCACCGCGGCCAGGCGTCCGCCTTCTTCCGCGAGCGTTAGGCCCATCAAGTTCGGCGTGCGATCGTACCAGTCGATTGTCGCAACCACTTTGGTTTTTGTAATGAAGTCGGCAACCACCTTCGGATCCAGGTGTTCGGCAATAATAACGCCTTCAATTCGTGTCCAGTTGGGCAGTGTGTGTTCCAAAGCGGCCTCCTAAAATCTACTACCTACCATCACACCATGAACGGGTGAGTTTTAGTAGGTATACGGCAAGTTTACTCGCGTATCTACACGAAAATGGCAAGTAGCGTGGAGGGTGTCAGGAAGTTTGTGTGTGAGGCTCTGATTGTGAAGGAGTTTCACTGATAATGACTAAGGTGTCACCGAAGAATAACTATGACCAGGACAAGGTCAACGAGATCAGCGCAAAGCTGATGAGTAACCCTGAAATCGCCAAGCTCATTGGCGAGTTGTCGACTTCCACCGATGATGCCAGTGATTTGGTCAAGGGCTTGTTGCAGGCCTCGATTAACGCTGGTTTGCAGGCAGAGATGAATGCTCATTTGGGCTATGAGCATTCTGATCGGAGGGGCAAAGCCCAGATAGGTTCTGCCAGTGGGGCGAACTACCGTAATGGGTCGTATACCAAAACTGTTGGTTGTGCTTATGGCGCGGTGGATATCACCGTGCCCAGGGATCGTGCTGGTACGTTTCGCCCGCAAATGGTGCCTAAAGGCGCTCGCAGGCTTAGCGAGCTTGATGACATGATTATCTCGTTGTATGCCGGCGGGATGACACTGCGAGATATCCAACACCACTTGGCCACCACACTGGGGGTGGATATGAGCCCTGACACGATCAGCACTATTACTGATGCTGTCTTAGAAGAGGTCTTGGTCTGGCAAAACCGCCAGCTAGAGCAGTTCTATCCGGTGATCTTCCTTGACGCGATGCGCGTTAAGATACGCGATGGCAACCGTGTGGTTAACAAGGCTTGCTACATGGCTGTTGGCGTGGATATGGACGGTATCAAACACATCCTAGGACTATGGATTGCTGGTAGTGAAGGAGCCGCGTTTTGGGCCTCTGTCTGCGCTGATTTGGCTAACCGGGGTGTGGAGGATGTGTTCATCGTCTGCTGTGATGGTCTTAAAGGCCTGCCAGAAGCGGTAGAGGCGACTTGGCCAAGCTCGATGGTGCAAACCTGTATTGTCCACTTGATCCGAGCTGCTAACAGATGGGTGTCCTACCAAGACCGCAAACCAGTCTCTAGCGCGCTACGTAAGGTCTACACCGCGCCGAATGAGGAAACCGCTCGCGCCGCACTCGATGCTTTCGAAGCCTGTGAACTGGGCTGTAAGTACCCGCAGTCAGTCAAGGTCTGGCGTGATGCGTGGGAGCGGTTCATACCGTTTTTGCAGTTCCCACCAGCAGCAAGACGGGTCCTCTACACCACCAACTCGATCGAGTCGCTCAACGCCGAGCTACGTAAAGCCACCCGCAACCGGGGCCAATTCCCTAACGATACGGCAGCATTGAAAACACTGTGGCTAATGATTTGCAACATCGAAGATAAACGCGCGGCCCAACGCGCGAAGAAAGCCAAGCGCGATATTGAGTGCAACGGCTATATTGAAGGAGCCAAAGCCAACGGCTGGAAACAAGCTATCAACCAACTAGCAGTGGCATACCCAGGCCGATTCGCCAACTACCTATAAACCAAGCCCCACACACAAACAAACAGACACTCTCGATTTACTCCAAGCTGCTGGCCTTGCCAGGTCAACGTTTTACTATCACCAAGCTCGCCTTGATGCTCCTGATAAGCACGCTGGGCTCAAACGTGAGATCAAGACCGTGTTTGACCAGTCCCACGCACGCTATGGTCACCGTCGCGTCAGGCTAGCTTTGAAACGTCAAGGCATTTGCGTATCTAGAAAACTGG
>NZ_JRMV01000268.1 GCF_000758755.1 Actinomyces sp. S6-Spd3
ATACTGGGGTCGAAACCATCTATGACCTGCTATCAAAAACTACCAACTCAAAACCGGAACGATGCCCCGACACATCAAAGCCCAAGAACCACACCAAATGTACTATAGCCCAAAAATCTCGGAACACCGTATGAACGATGTCCCGAGATATAACAATTTGCGGAGGATGGGGTGTGTGGTTTCAGGACATCGTTCACCCCTGTTCACCTCAACTAGTCCGCTGATGTCTTAAGACATCCTTCCGCGGATGTGTCACGACATCCTTCACCTATGTGTCACGACATTGTTCCCCATAAAGCAGGTAGTAACCGGCATGCTGGAGTATGACTTACACACGCAACAGAGCTATCGTGCTAGCAATCACTGACGGTGGAATGAGTGTCAAAGACGCAGCGACACATTTTGGCATCAGTACTCGCTGGATTAGAACCTTGCTTAAACGCTTCCGCACCGGCGGGCTTGAAGCGCTCCATCCACATTCCAAACGCCCACTGACCAACCCCAACCAGACACCACAAGAACTACGCGAAACCATCTTGGAGCTACGCGATCAACTCCTTCGAGACGGCCTAGATGCTGGAGCCGAAACAATCTATGACCTGCTACCAAAAGACAACCGCCCCTCAACTAGCACCATCTTCCGGATCTTGAAAACAAATGGGAAAATCCAACCCCAACCACAAAAACGGCCCCGCTCCTCATGGCAACGTTTCCAAGCACCCGCCCCCAACAGCCTGTGGCAATCAGACTTCACACACTGGCCTCTAGCCGATGGCACCGACACCGAAATCATCTCCTGGCTCGATGACCACTCCCGCTACCTCACCCACATCAGTGTTCACCCCACAATCACCGCAAGCATCGTGGTTAACACCTTCCTTAAAGCCACCGACACACACGGACTACCAGCAGCAACCCTTACCGATAACGGTTTCGTTTACACCACACGCCTAGCCGGCGGGCGCGCCACCAACAACCAACCCAACCCCTTCGAACAACTCCTGGCCGACCTGAGCATAGAACAGAAAAACGGCCGCCCCAACCACCCCACCACCCAAGGCAAAATCGAGCGCTTTCACCGCACCCTTAAAACATGGCTCAAAGCCCAACCACCAGCCCAAACCCACCAAGACCTACAACAACAACTCCAAGACTTCCAAACCATCTACAACACCCAACGAAAACACCGAGCCATCAACAGGCGCACACCCCACCAGGCCTACACCGCCACCCCCAAAGACCAACCCACCATCACACTTAACAACACCCACTAGCGAGTGCGATACGACCGGGTAGACAACCACGGCAAAATCACCCTGCGCTACGCCGGAAAAATACGCCACCTCGGCATCGGCCACGCCCACAACAGACAACGCATCATCCTGCTCGTCAACGGCCCCCAAGCCCTAGCCATCAACAAAACCACCGGAGAAATCATCGGCGAATACACCATCGACCCCACCAAAAACTACCAGCCCAAAAAACGGAACCATGACCCAACACATCCGCCCAAAAAACGGAACGATGACCCGACACATCAAAACCCCAAAGCATAAAAAATCTCGGGACACCGTATGAACGATGTCCCGAGACATAACATCCGGGTGGCTGACGGGACTCGAACCCGCGACGTCCTGGACCACAACCAGG
>NZ_JRMV01000269.1 GCF_000758755.1 Actinomyces sp. S6-Spd3
GATCTGGGCTGTTTCCCTCTCGACTACGAAGCTTATCCCCCGCAGTCTCACTGCCATGCTCAACCCTATTGGCATTCGGAGTTTGGCTGACGTCAGTAACCCACAGGGCCCATCGGCCATCCAGTAGCTCTACCTCCAACAGGAACCACACAACGCTGCACCTAAATGCATTTCGGGGAGAACCAGCTATCACGGAGTTTGATTGGCCTTTCACCCCTACCCACAGCTCATCCCCCAGGTTTTCAACCCTGGTGGGTTCGGTCCTCCACAAAGTCTTACCCTTGCTTCAACCTGGCCATGGGTAGATCACCCCGCTTCGGGTCCAGAACACGCGACAAACGCCATATTTCAGACTCGCTTTCGCTACGCATACCCCACACGGGTTAAGCACGCCACATGCCACTGACTCGCAGGCTCATTCTTCAAAAGGCACGCCATCACCCCACAAGGCTCTGACGGCTTAAAAGCATCCGGTTTCAGGTACTATTTCACTCCCCTCCCGGGGTACTTTTCACCATTCCCTCACGGTACTATGCACTATCGGTCACTCAGTAGTATTTAGGCTTACCAGGTGGTCCTGGCAGATTCACACGAGATTTCACGAGTCCCGCACTACTCGGGAACACAACCCACACAACATGTCACCGGCTGGCCTACACGACTATCACGCACTACGGTCCCCCATCCCAAGAGGTTCAACCACCAACAACACACCATGCCCACCCCCGGCAGAAGGCGAACGATCATGCCCCACAACACCCCATGCGCAACGGCCGCCGCCTATCACACGCACAAGGTTTAGCCTCCTCCGCTTTCGCTCGCCACTACTCACGGAATATCTTCTCCTACGGGTACTGAGATGTTTCACTTCCCCGCGTTCCCCCCACCACCCTATTTCATTCAAGTGATGGTAACTGGCCATAACACCAGCTAGGTTCCCCCATTCGGAAATCCTTAGATCAACGCTCGCTCGTCAACTCCCTAAGGCATATCGCAGACCGCCACGTCCTTCATCAGCTCTGAGTGCCAAGGCATCCACCGAATGCCCACAAAAACTAAACAAAACCACAGACACAAAAAACAAAAAAGAAACAAAACCCTAAAACAAAAAAAATTTTAGAGAACAGGTTTCAATTGCAATAAAGATGCTCATCAACCACTATACAGATCACAAACAACACACCACACAACCACCAACACCAGAAAACCATCCAGCATCAACAGTTGTGGGCTTATCGCCCAACAGGTGTTGAACGTGAACCCGACAGCATGCTTGCCTCTTGCATAACATTTATGCCCAACCCAAAAACGCACCCACACCCACCACCCAAACAGTAGTGACTTAATGCAGGCACAAGAAACACACACCCAACCAAACCAGCCAGGCGCGCATCCCCCTAAAATGGGCTCCCTAGAAAGGAGGTGATCCAGCCGCACCTTCCGGTACGGCTACCTTGTTACGACTTCGTCCCAATCGCCAATCCCACCTTCGACCACTCCCCCCAAACGGTTAGGCCATGGGCTTCGGGTGTTACCAACTTTCGTGACGTGACGGGCGGTGTGTACAAGGCCCGAGAACGTATTCACCGCAGCGTTGCTGATCTGCGATTACTAGCGACTCCACCTTCATGGGGTCGAGTTGCAGACCCCAATCCGAACTGAGACCGGCTTTAAGGGATTCGCTCCACCTCACAGTATCGCAACCCTCTGTACCAGCCATTGTAGCATGCGTGAAGCCCAAGACATAAGGGGCATGATGATTTGACGTCATCCCCACCTTCCTCCGAGTTAACCCCGGCAGTCCCCCACGAGTCCCCACCATAACGTGCTGGCAACATAGGGCAAGGGTTGCGCTCGTTGCGGGACTTAACCCAACATCTCACGACACGAGCTGACGACAACCATGCACCACCTGCACACGACCAACTAAATGCCACCACATCTCTGCAGTGCCGCCGTGCATGTCAAGCCTTGGTAAGGTTCTTCGCGTTGCATCGAATTAATCCGCATGCTCCGCCGCTTGTGCGGGCCCCCGTCAATTCCTTTGAGTTTTAGCCTTGCGGCCGTACTCCCCAGGCGGGGCACTTAAAGCGTTAGCTACGGCGCAGAAACCACGGGTGGCCCCCACACCTAGTGCCCAACGTTTACAGCGTGGACTACCAGGGTATCTAATCCTGTTCGCTCCCCACGCTTTCGCTCCTCAGCGTCAGTAACGGCCCAGAGACCCGCCTTCGCCACCGGTGTTCTTCCTGATATCTGCGCATTCCACCGCTACACCAGGAGTTCCAGTCTCCCCTACCGCACTCAAGTCTGCCCGTACCCACCGCACGCCCCCAGTTAAGCCAGAGGATTTCACGGCAGACGCGACAAACCGCCTACAAGCCCTTTACGCCCAATAATTCCGGACAACGCTCGCACCCTACGTATTACCGCGGCTGCTGGCACGTAGTTAGCCGGTGCTTCTTTACCCACTACCCTCACCACAACCTTGAGTTGCGGCTTGACCATGAGCGAAAGAGGTTTACAACCCGAAGGCCTTCATCCCTCACGCGGCGTCGCTGCATCAGGCTTTCGCCCATTGTGCAATATTCCCCACTGCTGCCTCCCGTAGGAGTCTGGGCCGTATCTCAGTCCCAATGTGACCGGTCACCCTCTCAGGCCGGTTACCCGTCAAAGCCTTGGTAAGCCATCACCCCACCAACAAGCTGATAGGCCGCGAGCCCATCCCCCACCAGAAAAAACCTTTCCACCACCCCCCATGCGAAGGACAGTGAATACCCGGTATTAGCAGCCGTTTCCGACCGTTATCCCAAAGAAGAGGGCAGGTTACTCACGTGTTACTCACCCGTTCGCCACTCATCCAGCCCAGCAAGCTGAGCCTTCAGCGTTCGACTTGCATGTGTTAAGCACGCCGCCAGCGTTCGTCCTGAGCCAGGATCAAACTCTCC
>NZ_JRMV01000270.1 GCF_000758755.1 Actinomyces sp. S6-Spd3
AGAAGTCGTTACGCCATTCGTGCAGGTCGGAACTTACCCGACAAGGAATTTCGCTACCTTAGGATGGTTATAGTTACCACCGCCGTTTACTGGGGCTTAAATTCACCGCTTCACACCCAAGGGGCGTTGACGGTTCCTCTTAACCTTCCAGCACCGGGCAGGCGTCAGTGCGTATACATCGCCTTACGGCTTCGCACGCACCTGTGTTTTTGATAAACAGTCGCTTCTCCCTATTCTCTGCGACCCCCCGGCCCCACCAGCACGCGCGGCGCTGGGAAGCTAAGGGGTCCTCCTTCTCCCGAAGTTACGGAGGAATTTTGCCGAGTTCCTTGACCATGATTCACTCGAACGCCTCGGTATACTCTACCTGACCACCTGAGTCGGTTTAGGGTACGGGCGCCTTGCCCCCTCGCGTCGAGGCTTTTCTCGGCAGCATAGGATCACCACAAGTCCACACACACGTGCGTCCCTCATCAGTTCTCACCCACGTGTCTCCCGGATTTACCTAGGAAACGGGCCACAACCTTAAATACGCCAAACCACCGGCGCACTGCAGCTACCTTTCTGCGTCACCCCTGTTAATACGCTTACCTCCACCACCGGGTCCCAAGACCAACCGCCAATCACACCCCGAGGGGCATGACCATTGGTCGGCAAAATTGGTTAGCATGATGATCTCAGTATTGGACGGTTGCTAGGCGGTACCAGAATATCAACTGGTTATCCATCGACTACGCCTGTCGGCCTCGCCTTAGGACCCGACTAACCCAGGGCGGATAAACCTAGCCCTGGAACCCTTAGTCAATCGGCGCTGCGGATTCTCACCGCAGATTCGCTACTCATGCCTGCATTCTCACTCCCACACAATCCACCAGAGGTTCCCCCCAGGCTTCACCTCATGCAGGACGCTCCCCTACCCAACAACACACCAACAATCATTCAATGACGCCAGCATACGTGTTGCTGCCACAGCTTCGGCGGTACGCTTAAGCCCCGCTACATTGTCGGCGCGAAATCACTTGACCAGTGAGCTATTACGCACTCTTTCAAGGATGGCTGCTTCTAAGCCAACCTCCTGGTTGTCACCGCGACTCCACATCCTTTCCCACTTAGCGCACACTTAGGGGCCTTAGCTGATGATCTGGGCTGTTTCCCTCTCGACTACGAAGCTTATCCCCCGCAGTCTCACTGCC
>NZ_JRMV01000271.1 GCF_000758755.1 Actinomyces sp. S6-Spd3
AGTGTGTTGTGGCGGTGTCCTACTCTCCCACACCCTCCCAGGTGCAGTACCATCGGCGCTTGCGGGCTTAGCTTCCAGGTTCGGAATGGAGGCTGGGCGTTTCCCCGCGGCTATGACCACCACAAGATGGTTCAACCATATTCACTTGAATACCCCCGAGCGTGTTCGCCGCGCGCGTGTTCGCCGCGCGTTCGGCTTTTGGGGGTTTGTGTTGGTTGTGATCCGTATAGTGGTTTGACGAGCACTCTATAGTGTCTGTCAACCATACGGTGTAAACAGTGTGGTTGATGTGTTTGTGTTTAGTGTCGGCCCATTAGTACCAGTCGGCTCACGAGCACCTCGCGGTGCTTCCACCTCTGGCCTATCAACCCGGTAGTCTGCCGGGGGCCTTCCACCCCAGGGGGGTGTGGAAACCTCATCTCAAAGCAAGTTTCCCGCTTAGATGCTTTCAGCGGTTATCTTTCCCGAACGTAGCCAACCAGCCATGCACCTGGCGGTACAACTGGCACACCAGAGGTTCGTCCATCCCGGTCCTCTCGTACTAGGGACGGCCCTTTTCAAGTTTCCTACGCGCACAGAGGATAGGGACCGAACTGTCTCACGACGTTCTGAACCCAGCTCGCGTACCGCTTTAATGGGCGAACAGCCCAACCCTTGGGACCAACTCCAGCCCCAGGATGCGACGAGCCGACATCGAGGTGCCAAACCATGCCGTCGATATGGACTCTTGGGCAAGATCAGCCTGTTATCCCCGGGGTACCTTTTATCCGTTGAGCGACCACGCACCCACGTGCCATGGCCGGATCACTAGTTCCTGCTTTCGCACCTGCTCGACCCGTCGGTCTCACAGTCAAGCTCCCTTGTACACTTGCACTCGCCACCTGATTACCAACCAGGCTGAGGGAACCTTTGAGCGCCTCCGTTACATTTTAGGAGGCAACCGCCCCAGTTAAACTACCCACCAGGCACTGTCCCCAACCCGGATCACGGGCCAAGGTTGAGGTGACCGCTTGAACCAGAATGGTATTTCAACGACGACTCCACCACGGCTGGCGCCGCAGCTTCACAGTCTCCCACCTATCCTACACAAGCACAAGCGAACACCAATACCAAGCTATAGTAAAGGTCCCGGGGTCTTTCCGTCCTTCTGCGCGAAACGAGCATCTTTACTCGTACTGCAATTTCGCCGAGTTCACGGTCGAGACAGCGGAGAAGTCGTTACGCCATTCGTGCAGGTCGGAACTTACCCGACAAGGAATTTCGCT
>NZ_JRMV01000272.1 GCF_000758755.1 Actinomyces sp. S6-Spd3
CCCCGACCCCCGTCGTCACGACAACAACTCCCTCCACCCCCACCACCACGGCAACCACGTCGCCCACTCCGGCCGTGACAACCACACCTACCCCATCGGCTACCACCTCCACGCCTGCGCCGTCGACCTCGACGACCAGCACCACTCCTCCGGCGACCACCCAGAGCACGACTCCTCCGCTTCCGCCGGCTCCCTCTGAGAGCATTCCGCCTGTGAAGCCCTCGGCAAAGGAACCTAACCGTTCGCTTGCCTCGACGGGAGCAACGACGCAGATTGTCCTCGGCGCAGCACTGAGCGCGGCCACAGCTGGCGGTGTCCTGGTAGCTCGCAAGCGTCGCGAGCAAGCCTGAAAGACAGGCGCTTAACTCCTGAAAAGGGTGGGGCCTCCACGCGAAATCGCGTGGAGGCCCCACCCATATGTTCTTTTATCTACGCGCGGTCTGCATCTACCAGCACAGGAAAAGACGAAAAATCAGTCCTCGCGGGTTGTCACTTCGATGATCTGAACTTCCGCAGAATCGGGAATATCCGCGGCGCGCGGAGTTGAGGAAGCTCCAGCGCTAGCTCCGGCCTCGTCAACAACCGTACTGTCAACGACACGAACCCCGGGACGAGGCGCACCATATCCTGCGCGCCCACTCCCCTGAGCACCTCCACGGGTGAGGGCCCGGCGCAGCAAGAAAAGGAAAACGCCGACGATCACCAAGACGGCAACGACGACAAAGATAATGAGGTTGCCCAAGGCAGTAAGTAGTGTGCCAATCATGTCTTCACCCTACACCGCACCCCTGTTGCGTGAGACAATGGAGACCTCAGCTCATAACGAACAAAGCGCAGGCCGCGCCGCCTACTGAACGCTGACGTTCGCACCGGTTTCAGGCATATAAGGGGTCGATATTTTATGGGGAATAGAGTCGAAACCCAGGACCGCCTCTTGGCCGCAACCCGTCAGATCATCATCAACGAAGGCATCGAAGCGACCTCTCTTGAACACATCTGCTCGGTAGCCGGTTTTACCCGCGGTGCGTTCTACTCGAATTTCTCTTCAAAGGATTCACTGCTGGGAATTCTTGCCGAAGCCGAATACTCCGACCTCATCCAGCGTCTTCGCGAGCGCGTACTCCTGTGGGAAAACGCCCAAACCCCAGCATCTCGAAATGATGATGGAGACCGCCATCTCCTCATGGAGAATCTTCTTTTCGAAGCACTGGACGCGATCCACATCGATCAGGGCCTCTACATCCTCCACTCCGAAATGCTCATGCGCTCCATCCGAGATGCGGAATGGGGAATGCGCCTCCTCGACCTCAACCGCGAGTTCGCCGATCAACTCGGCTCGGTCCTCCACACGATTCTCACCGCCGCAGGTCGAGAACTCACCGTCCCCATCGGCGCTCTCACCCAAAGCGTGATCGGCGTCGTCATGCGTGCCGCCGGTCTTGCGGGATGGCGTGAAGCAATCCGCGCCTACCGCAGCGAGCACAGCACGCCTACCGATTCGGGATATCCAGCGCCCGCGCCTCGGGAGAATCATCCACCGGTGCCCGCGGCACACACCGCTTCCCAAGCCAGCCCCGCAACCCGATCGATTCTTGAGGTTGTTTTGGTTCTCCTCTATGCCTGCTCGCGCGAAGCTGAGTAGCCCGGCTCATACTTTTCACCCCGGACAAGCCGCGGCGATACACATCGGTATCACCCACTAAGGCTTTTTATAGAAAACTCTAAGAGTGGCGATATTCCGCCACAAACTCGCCCTCTTCCTCTACTACTGTTTGTGCGACCGGGCAGAATATGCACCCCTGTATTTGTTCAGCTATGTAGCGGCTTGAACGATGGGCATGATGCATATCGACACCACTGCGCCCATCCTTCACTGCGATGAGGTTGACTCAACGAACACTCTTCTCGCCCGTGCTGCACGCGGCGAGCTACCCACTGACGAGGCCTTCGCCCCCCTTTCGGGTCGCGCGGCGGCCTCGGGATGCGCGCTTTGGGCTGACCGACAAATTCACGGGCGCGGACGTGACGGCCGGGTATGGCTTTCCTCCGAGGAGGCACTGACTTTTTCTCTTCTCATCGAGGTCAGCGAAGCTGAGATGGAATGGCTCACGGCTCTTGCCGGGGTAGCACTCCTGCGCACGATCAAGGCCACCCCCGCCGTCCGCCTCGATTCTGAACTTTCATTGAAGTGGCCCAACGACCTTCTTCTTGGAGGACGCAAACTCGCCGGTATCTTGTGCGAGCACGTTGATCTGGCTGCATCTGGCCACCTCGTGATTGTGGGCGTCGGTCTGAATATCGGCGCCCTCCCAGAGGCGGTCAAGGACTTTGCCGCAACTATTGAATGCTCTCTTGATTCTTCCTCTCGCGAAGATTTCATCGATGCTTTCCGAGGCAATCTTGTGGATTGCATCTCGGCTGGTGACCTTGCCGCTTGGCGCGAGTCTTACGCCTCCCTCGTCGCGGTGTTTGGTCGCGAGTGTCCTGTGCACCTGCCCGGCAAAGCAGTCCTTTCAGCAACTCCTCTCAGCATCGATGATCATGCCCACCTCGTGTGCCAATCACGAGAAGGCGAAATTTTCACTGTCACAACCGGGGAACTTTCTCCCACTCCACTCGTGGAAGGACACCTATCATGACGAATGCCCTTTCTCCCGTTCTCGTTGCGAACCGAGGTGAAATTGCTGTTCGCGTGATCCGCACGCTGCGTGAACTCGGTCTTGAATCGATTGCCGTTTACGCGGAAGCAGACCGTGACACCCTCGCCTGTGAACTCGCGACATCCGCATATTCCCTGGGCGGACGCAGCGCTGCAGAAACCTATCTCAACCCCGAAGCAATCCTCGAGGTCGCAAAGAAGTCCGGTGCCCGCGCCATTCACCCGGGATATGGATTCCTCTCTGAGAACGCCGACTTCGCTGCCCGCGTGCAAGAAGCCGGACTGATCTGGATTGGTCCTTCTCCCGAGGCCATCGATGCCTTGGGCGACAAGATCCGCGCGCGAGCCCTTGCGGATTCTTGCAATGTCCCAACCATCGCCGGAAAGTCTCTTGAGGGAACGGAGGCCGAGGACGCCATTGCGCTGGCCAACGAAATTGGCTACCCGGTTCTCATCAAGCGCGCCGATGGCGGCGGCGGACGCGGAATCACGCGTTTTAATTCCGACTCGGAACTGCGTGAGTTCTACACGAATCTTGCAGATCCCACCACCCTGTCTCTGTGCTTCATGGAGAAGTTCATCGCACGCGGTCGCCACGTCGAAACACAGTGCGCACGCGATTCCTTCGGCACTTTCGCCGTCGTCTCGACCCGTGATTGCTCGGTCCAGCGCCGCAACCAGAAGGTCGTCGAGGAAGCACCGGCTCCCTTCATTTCAGAGGAACTCCACTCTCGCCTCGAACACTTCTCTCGCGCGCTCTTCGACGCCGTGAGCTACGTGGGAGTCGGAACCTGTGAGTTCCTCGTCGAAGACGGTCACGCCTACTTCCTGGAAGTTAATCCCCGTCTTCAAGTCGAGCACACCGTCTCTGAAGAAGTCACCGGACTAGACCTTGTCGCCGAACAGCTTCGCATCGCCCACGGTCTTCCCCTGAGCATTATTCCCCCTGTGCGAGGCCACGCTATCGAAGTGCGCGTCACCAGCGAAGACCCCGCTAATGAACTTATGCCGGCAACCGGACGTCTCGGGGCAATTCAGTGGCCTGGAGGCCCGGGGGTGCGCATCGATTCTTTCATCCGTCCGGGTGAAGAAATCGGTACGGATTTCGACTCCCTCATTGCCAAGATCACTGTCCATGCACCGACCCGCATCCAGGCGATCATCCGTCTCCAGCGGGCGCTCGATGAACTCAGCGTTGAAGGACTTCCCACCTCCGCTCCCCTGCTCTCGCACATCCTCGCAACCCCGCAGTTTAGAAGCGAAGAAGGAGATGCCCTGGGTGTCTACACGCAGTGGCTCGAGCGCGAGGGAATCCTCACCGAGGTCGCCGAGAGCGTGCGCGCACAGGGAACAAGCCCCGCCGAGGCCTCGGAAGAAGGACGCGAGGAATGCGCCGTGATGCGTTCCTTCGTCATCGAAGTCGACGGTAAGCGCGTCGCCCTCAAGCTCCCCAGCGATCTTTTGAGCGCAACAAGTGCGGAGGGCGCGGGGCGTCCACGGCCTCGTCAGCCACTGCGACGCGCACTGCGCCAGCGCGCAAACTCAGTCGACGAAGGCCCCAATGTCACCTCACCCATCCAGGCAACCGTCATTCGCGTTGCCGTTGAAGAAGGCCAAGAGGTTGAAGAAGGCGAACTCGTCGCCGTTATCGAGTCCATGAAGATGGAAAAGACCCTCACCGCAGGCTGCAACGGAACAATCGCAAAGATTCACGTGGCTGCCGGCGACACCGTCAAAGCCGGAGACGTCCTGGTGAGCATTAAGGAGGAAGCATGACTCCGTCAAGCACTCATCGCCTCAAGGAAACCGAAGAACACGAGGCCATCGGTCGTCGTAACTTCTACGATCGCACGCACTCCATCCTAGAAGCAGCAGAAGAACGAGCACGCGAATCACAGCACGCGCGAGGCCGCAAGACCGCACGCGAGCGCCTGGATTTCCTCCTCGATGAAGGTTCTTTCAATGAACTCAACCGCTACGCAGGCGGGGATATCGAGGCCGGAGAGCTTGGCTCGGCGGTGATCACCGGTATCGGCACACTCGATGGGCGTCCGGTTGCCGTTTATGCTCAGGACTTTTCAATCCGCGGTGGCACGCTGGGCAAGGTCGAGGGAGATAAGATCCTCCTCCTCATGGACCGCGCAATTTCGATGCGCATTCCGATCATTGCCCTGCTGGACTCGGGTGGTGCGCGCATTCAAGAAGGCGTGACCGCACTTGCGCAATACGGTCGAATCTTCCGCAAGACCACCGAGGCCTCGGGAGTCGTCCCGCAGATTTCGGTGATCCTCGGCCCCTGTGCGGGAGGCGCGGTCTACGGGCCCGCGCTGACGGACTTCATCATCATGACGAAGAACTCCTCGTACATGTTCGTCACCGGCCCTTCCGTTGTGAAGGCGGCAACCGGCGAGGACATTTCCTCTGAGGACCTGGGCGGCGGCGACCTGCACAATTCCGTTTCGGGTGTTGCCCACTTCCTGGCGGAGGACGAGGAAGAAGCCCTCGAATACGCGCGCACTCTTTTGTCCTACCTGCCTCAAAACTGCGATAAGAAGCCCCCGCGCTATCTCTTCGAAGATGACGGGACCGAGACTCGCGCCCGCGAGGTTGCCTCTTTGGTTCCTGAATCCCCCAAGCAGGACTACGACATGGTCGAGGTCATCGAGGCCCTGGTGGACCACGGTGAATTCCTTGAGGTCCAGCCGCTCTTCTCTCCGTCGATCATCGTCGGTTTTGCCTGCTTCGAGGGCCGTCCCGTGGGTATCGTCGCGAATCAGCCCAGCGTGGACGCAGGAACCTTGGACGTGAACGCCTCGGAGAAGGCCGCACGTTTCGTCCAATTCCTTGATGCCTTCGGAATCCCGATCATCACCTTGGTCGACGTCCCCGGATATCGCCCCGGTTCCGAACAGGAACGCGCGGGAATCATTCGTCGTGGCGCCAAGCTCATTACCGCCTACGCGACGGCCACGGTTCCCATGATCACCGTCATCATCCGAAAGGCTTTTGGCGGCGCTTACATCGTCATGGGATCGAAGTCGCTTGGCGCAGATATGAACTTCTCGTGGCCCGCATCCCAAATTGCCGTGATGGGATCTGAAGGCGCGGTGGACATTGTCTTCCGCCGCCAGCTGGCCGCCGCAGGCAAGGAAGGACGCAACGTTGCTGAGCAGCGCGCGCACTACCAGGAAATGTACGAACGCCAAGCGATGAACCCGAATCTCTCACTGAAAAATGGCGAGCTCGATGCCCTTATCGAGCCCTCCATGACCCGCGAATATATCTGCCGTTCACTGGCAGTTCTCCACTTGAAAGACCGTACGGTCACCACCCCTCGTGTCCACGACAACGCCCCTATGTGATGAGGAAAGTAGATCAATCATGACTGCATTTTTTACCGAAATCCCCACTCCCTACGCATTGACTTTTGCGGGACAGGGGTCCGCGTGGCGCCCTGCTCTGACATCTTCTTTGTCCTTCCCGCCTCACGCGCAAATGCTGCGCACCTACTACGCGCAGGTGCGTGAACTTCTCGCTCCTGTCGCTGCGGATCTGCTCACCAGCGCCCCCGGTTCTTTGGAGCGCCTCAACGGCTTGATGAACGGCGATACCTCCGATCTTCCCTCCGATGCCTCGCCTTCGGTGTCAGTTCCCGGGATTACCTTCGCGCAGCTCGGTTCTCTTGCTGACCTGGACGCAACCCAGCTCGACATTCACACAAGCTCTCCCGTGCTCTTGGGCCACTCCCAGGGCATCTTGGGCGCCGAGGTCGCGCGCGCATGGATTGCCCGCGATAACCAGCGCGTCACCCACGTGCTTGCCCTCGCCGTCCTCATCGGTACTGCTGCGCAGTCGCTGAGCGTTCGCCTCGGCGCCACGAAGCTTGGGGATGCCACCCCGATGCTGTCTGTGCGCGGGCTCCCCTGCTCGATGGTTTCCGAGGCCCTGGACGCCCAAGCGCTCTCCCTTGCCGTCGTCAACGGCCCGCGCTCCGTCGTCCTTTCGGGTCGCCCCGACGACCTTCAGGCTTTCCGTCACACGCTCGAGTCTCGCGTTGCCGCCGAAAACCGCGCATTGGAAGAGCACCTCAAGGGCGGAACTCCCCTCGAGGCAATTTTCGAATTCCTCCCCGTTGCAGCTCCCTTCCACTCCGAAATGCTTGAAGAGGCCGTCGCACAGGTTGCTGCGTGGACGCGGACCTTGGCCGAGGCTGGCCACAGCATCGACGACGCCGAGGCCGAGCGCGTCGCGCGCGCAATCCTTGTTGAGCGCGATGACTGGTCGGCAGCCGTTGCCTCTGCCGTCTCCGAAGGCGTCAAGGTCTTCATCGATCTTGGCCCCTCGAATATGCTCACGCGCCTGACCCAGGATCTCCTAGATGGAACTGGTGCTCAGATCGTCGACGCATCGACGAACGCTCGTCGCACCGAGCTCGATGAGACCGGTTCGCACTATGAGCCGGAAGCCGACTGGTCGCGTTTTGCTCCCAAGGTTGTTGCCCTTCCCGACGGCCGCCACGTCGTCTCAACCGCCTTCACGCGCCTGACGGGTCGCTCTCCCATTGTTCTTCCCGGTATGACCCCGACGACCGTTGGTCCTCGGATCGTCGCAGCGGCAGCTAACGCCGGACACTGGGCGGAAATGGCCGGTGGCGGACAGTACTCCGAAGAGGTCTTCACCGAGCACCGCTTGGAGCTTCAGAAGCTTCTCGAACCCGGTCGCAGCGCTGGTTTCAACACGATGTTCTTTGACCGCTTCATGTGGAACCTCCAATTCGGCGTCAACCGGATTGTCCCCAAGGCTCGCCGCGCCGGTGCTCCCATCGACGCCGTGACCATCGCTGCGGGCATTCCCGAATTGGACGAGGCCCGCGAGTTGATCGCCCAACTGCGCGCCGATGGTTTTGAGTACCTGTGCTTGAAGCCCGGAACCGTGGAGCAAATCGAGCAGGTCCTGCGCATTGCCCGCGCAAACCCCGAGCACACGCTGATTATTCAGGTTGAAGACGGCCACTCAGGCGGACACCACTCGTGGGAAAACCTGGACGATCTGCTCTTGGCGACCTACGGGCATATTCGTCGCACTCCCAACGTTGTTCTGGCTGTCGGCGGCGGTATCGGTTCGGCTGCCGATGCAGCTCGTTACATCACCGGCCAGTGGTCCGTGGACCTGGGATCCCCGGCGATGCCCGTCGATGCGGTGCTCGTGGGCACGGCCTCGATGGCGACTTTGGAAGCGGAAACTTCCCCGCAGGTCAAGCAGCTCCTCAAGGACACCCCCGGTGTCGGCGAAGATGGTTGGGTCGGTAGCGGAAAGGTTCGCGGTGGAATGACCTCGGGCCTGTCGCACCTGGGCGCCGACATGCACGAGATCGAGAACTCCTCCGCACGTGCATCGCGACTCATTCACGAGGTTGGCTCCGATCTTGAGGCGATCAATGCACGCCGCGATGAGCTCATTGAGGCCATGAACAAGACGGCCAAGCCCTACTTCGGCGAATTGTCCGAAATGACCTACGCCGAGTGGGCACGCCGCGTCATCGACTTGTCCTACCCCTGGGCGGATTGGACGTGGACGGATCGCGCTCTGGATCTCTTCCACCGCATCGAGTCTCGCCTCAGCCCCGCCGACCACGGCGATATTCCGACTCTCTTCGAGAGCCGCGAGGATCTTGAGGACGGCCAGGCAGCTCTGTCTCGCCTTCTTGAGGCATACCCCCAGGCTGAGACGACTCGAGTTGTCCCCGCCGATGTCGCATGGTTCCCGGTCCTGTGCCGCAAGCACCACAAGCCGATGCCTTTCGTTCCGGTTCTTGATGGCGATCTGGCTCGCTGGTGGGGAACGGATACGCTCTGGCAGTCTCAGGATGCCCGTTTTGATGCCGATGCTGTCCGCATCATTCCCGGCCCGCGTTCGGTCGCTGGTA
The DNA here is from genome assembly GCF_000758755.1 of Actinomyces sp. S6-Spd3. Classification (GTDB taxonomy): domain Bacteria; phylum Actinomycetota; class Actinomycetes; order Actinomycetales; family Actinomycetaceae; genus Pauljensenia. Next base: position 8,586 of record NZ_JRMV01000272.1, read on the forward strand.
TTGATCGCGTGAACGAGCCCATCGGCGAGATGTTTGCACGTTTCGAGCAGGCAGTTGTCGATGCTCTTGCCACCTCTCCCGCACAGGTTCCCCACGTGTGGTCACGTTTCCACGACCTGGAGGACGCGGCCTCGTTCCTGCGGGAAATCTCCCACATCCAGTGGGCGGGCAACCTGGTCGACAACCCCGCATACACCTCGGTGGACGCAACTGAAATTCTCCACGACGAGGCTGGCTACTCGATCCGCATCCACTGCGATTCGATGTGGGACCAGACCCCCAATAGCTCCCACCACTCGGTGGAATACATTGATATCCCGGTTCTTCTGTCCAGCGCGTGCATGACCGGCGCCTACCCGGTTGTTGACATGTCGCGCCTGTCCGTGACCGCTTATGACCTGCTTGCGGGTGCTGCGGGCGTTGGCACAACGACCGTCAATGGCGACCACATTGAGAAGATGCCCGCAGTTATCCCGGGCGATGGATTTGGTACGGTTCGCGATTCCTTCACCTTCACCGAAAACCTGGGCTTTGCTCACGGCGCGGTGACCGGTGGCGCGCTGTCGACCCAGCTGGCCTCGGGAGTTCCCGATGCGCTGGTTGGCCCCTGCTGGCCTGCAATTTACGCAGCGCTAGGTTCGGCAATGTACCAGGGAGTTCCCGTCATCGAGGGCCTGGTCAACGCCGTGCACTTGGATCACTCGATCTTCTTGGACCGCGAACTGCCTCCCTTCGGTTCTCGCGTCGAGGTCGAGGGACGCTGCGCCGAGCTCGCCGAGTCTTCGGCGGGTCGAGTCGTGCGCGTCGAGCTGGAACTCTCCTATGAGGGCGAAGTCTTTGCGCGTATGGTTGAGCGCTTCGCGATCCGAGGCCGCATCGCCTCGACCCAGCCGCCGGCCCCCGCTCCCGAGGTCGCTGATTCCTTCGTTGATACTCCGCGTTCTTTCCTGCGTCACGTGCGTGTCCAGGCACCGGAGAATATGACGGCTTTCGCCATTGTTTCTGGCGATTTCAACCCGATCCACACCTCCTATGCGGCCGCGCGTCTGTCTGGTCTGAGTGCACCGCTGGTCCACGGAATGTGGCTCTCGGCAACCGTTCAGCACACGCTGTGTGCGCACTCCACTCAGCCGGTCGATAGCCCCGACACCCTGGGTGTCATTCGTTCGGTTGAGATGCCCGAGGCAGAGATCTCGGCGTGGTCGTACCGCATGTTCGGCATGGTCCAGCTCAACGACATCGTGGATATCACGATTGAGCGCGTCGGCCGCATCGGCGGCGAGCTCGTCCTTGAAGCAACCTGCCGCATTGGCGATGAGGTCGTCTCGATTGCCCGCGCACGTACTCGCGCACCGCGCACCGCCTACGTCTACCCCGGCCAGGGCATTCAGCGCCAGATGATGGGCTTGGAGCACATGTCTGCGACTGCTCGCAGCGTGTGGGCGCAAGCCGATGCGCATACTCGCAAGGCACTGGGCTTCTCGATTGAATCGATTGTCCGCACGAACCCGACCGAGCTTCGCGTTGGTTCCGAGATCTTCCGCCATCCCAAGGGCGTCCTCAACCTCACGCAATTCACTCAGGTTGCTCTGGCGACTCTCGCCTACGCGCAAACCGAGGAACTGCGCGCCGACGGGGCCTTTGAAGAACACGCCTTCTACGCTGGCCACTCGTTGGGTGAATACACCGCACTGTCGGCCTACGCGCAGATCTTCCCCCTCGAGCAAGTCCTTGAGATCGTCTTCCAGCGCGGATCGGCCATGCACCACTTGGTCGAACGCGATGCGCAGGGACGCTCGAACTACGCAATGGGAGCTCTGCGTCCGAACCAGTTCGGAATGGGTGACGCCGAGGTCCGCGACTACGTGGCCTCGATCGCCGAAAAGTCCGGCGAGTTCTTGGAGATCGTCAACTACAACCTGGCCGGATCCCAGTACTCCGTTGCCGGAAGCATTGCCGGATTGAAGGCTTTGGAAGCAGATACCGCTGAGCGCGCTCGCGCACACGGCGGCCGCCGAGCCCTCATCATGATTCCGGGAATTGACGTTCCCTTCCACTCTTCGCGACTGCGCGCAGGCGTACCGGCCTTCCGCGACAAGCTCGATTCTTTGCTTCCCGAGAGCATCAACCTTGATGTCCTCCAGGGACGCTACATCCCCAACCTGGTTGCACGTCCCTTCGAGCTGAGCCGGGACTTCGCACAGTCGATCCTCGAGGTTGTTCCTTCCGAGGCGACCCAGAAGCTCGTCGATAATTGGGACGAGGCCGAGGCCAATCCTCAATCGACCGCCCGTACCCTGCTCATCGAGCTTCTCTCTTGGCAATTCGCTTCCCCGGTTCGCTGGATCGAGACTCAGGACCTGCTCTTCAGCGCTCCCCCCAAGGGATTGGGTGTTGAACGCCTCGTTGAAATCGGTCTTGCGTCGTCTCCGACCCTGGCGAATATGGCATCGAAGACTTTGTCCCTGCCCGCTTTCGCACAGGTTCAAGTCGATGTCTTAAACGTTGAACGCGATAGCGCCCGCGCTCGCAACGAGGATGCGGTTGCCGCCCCCGAGCGCGCGCAGGCAGACTCCCCCGCTTCCGCCGACGAGGCCGCACCCGCCGAAAGTGCAGCCCCGGCCTCGGCAGTGGAGGTGCCCGCCGTCGAGGTGGCGACCGAGGCCCCCGCAGCGCCCGCACCGGCTGCCGCAGCAAGCGGAACCATGCCGGAGCTGCCGCTTTCCGCTTCGGACGCGATCCGTATCCTCTTGGCCTTCTCGAACAAGCTCCTCCCCGAGCAGATCGAAGCCACGGACACGGTTGAAACGCTGACCAATGGCGTCTCCTCGAAGCGTAACCAGCTCCTCATGGACATGGCCGCTGAGCTCTCCGTGTCCACGATTGACGGTGCCGCAGAGGCGTCAATGGGCGATCTCTTCTCGACGATCGATTCGCTGGTGCCCTCATACGCAGCTTTCGGACCGGTCCTGTCTGAAGCGATCAACTCCAAGCTGAGGAAGATCTTCGGATCCGCAGGCCTTCCCGCAAGCTTCACGACCGGTTACGTCAAGGACAACTGGGGCCTGTCCGAGCAGTGGGCTGCACGCGTGAACGCAGAAATCCTTCTCGGTACACGCGATGGCGACTCGATTCGTGGTGGTAGCCTCTCGACTCTGCCGGGTTCGGTTTCCTCCGCAAAGGATGCCTCGGCGCTCATTGACCAGGCTCTGGCACTGATTGCAGCCCGCGAGGGACTAACCCTCAGCCGCCCGAGTGCGGGTGGTTCGGCCGGTGGCGAGGTCGTTGATTCGGCGGCCCTACGCGATCTGGAATCGCGAATCCTCGGTGAGCAGGGAATCCTGGCTACCCAGGCACGCGATATCCTCAAGGCCCTTGGCCTGGCCGATGCTCCTGTCGCCACCGAGATCGAGGATTCTTCCTCCTTGATCGCCGCTGTCGAGGCCGAGCTGGGCGCAAATTGGGAAGCCTCCGTTCGCCCCGCTTTCGACGAGCGTCGCGCGGTTCTCTTGGATGACCGCTGGGCAACCGCACGCGAAGATCTTGCACGCATCTTCGCTGGTTCTCTTGAGCCCGCCGAGGTCCCTGCCGAACGCTTGCGCGGAGGCGGCCAGTCCTTGAGTGCATTGGCTTCCTGGTATGCCGTTCACACGGCGGATGCGGACTTGAAGGCCTACTTCACGAAGGTTTCCGAGGCCGCCCTTGAGGCAGCCGAAGGCCGTTTCACTGGAGATGTCGCCGTTGTCACCGGCGCGGCTCCCCACTCGATCGCTGCCGCGGTCGTGGGCGAGTTGCTCGCCGGAGGCGCGACCGTCATCATGACCTCTTCTCGCGTCAACGATGCTCGTCTGGCCTTCGCCAAGGAGCTGTACCGCACCCACGCCAATATGGATGCGGCCCTGTGGGTTGTTCCCGCGAATATGGCCTCCTTCCGCGATGTCGATGCGCTGATCTCGTGGGTGGGTAGCGAACAGACCGAAACGCACGGTGCAACGACCGAGGTCGTTAAGCCCGCGCTTCTGCCCGATCTTTTCGTTCCCTTCGCAGCGCCTCGCGTTTCTGGAACCCTTGGTTCGGATCCTCAGGGGGCACTCGCTCAAGAGCGCCTGCTTTTGTGGAGCGTCGAGCGCGCAATCCACCTCCTCGCCGGCCTCGGCGCGGACACCGCTCCCGATCACCGCACGCACGTCCTGCTCCCGGGTTCCCCGAACCGCGGAATCTTCGGCGGTGACGGTGCCTACGGCGAGGCGAAGGCCGCTTTCGATGCGATCGCAACCAAGTGGGAGCATGAGTCCGGTTGGCCGACGCGCACAACCATCGCTCACCCGCTCATCGGTTGGGTCCAGGGCACCTCGCTCATGGGCGGCAACGATGTCCTCGTTCCCGCCGCTCAGGCAGCCGGTGTTCACGTCTACACGACCGAAGAAATTGCCGGAGAACTCGCTCAGCTCCTGACTCGCGAGGTCCGTGAGCAGGCGCTTTCCGCCCCGGTCCACGCCGATCTCACGGGCGGCCTCGCCGATGCTGGACTCGACCTGCCGGCACTGGCACGCCAAGCACGCGAGCAGGCCGCGGCCTCGGCACAGGAAGCCGCAGAACAGGCCCCAGCAAGCGTTCGCGCACTGCCCAACCCGCATGCTCCGGCTCTGGCTGCTCCGCTCGCGTGGGATACTCCGCGAGCGAGCCTGCGCGATCAGATTGTCATCGTCGGCACCGGCGAGATCGGTACCTGGGGTTCGGGTCGTACCCGCCAAGAGGCTGAGTTCGGCGAAGACTTCGATCTGACCGCAGCCGGCGTGCTGGAAATGGCCTGGATGATGAAGCTCATCACCTGGTCCGAAAGCCCGCAGCCCGGTTGGTATGACGCCTCGGGTACGCAGGTTGACGAGGCCGAGATCTACGATCGTTTCCGCGATGAGGTCGTGGCCCGATCGGGTATCCGTCGCTTCAACGACGATTCAAACATGGTTGATTGCGGTTCGAATGACGTGAGGACGGTCTTCTTGACCTCCGAGCAGACCTTCACCGTGGACACGAAGGCTGAAGCCGAAGATTACGTCTTGGCCGATCCCTCGCACACGACGATCTGGGAAGAAAACGGCACCTGGCACGTCACCAAGTCCGCCGGTTCCCCAGTCCAAGTTCCCGCGCGAGCAACCCTGACCCGCACGGTTGGTGGCCAGATCCCGCAAGACTTCGATCCGGCTCAGTGGGGTATCCCCGCTTCCATGGTCGAGGCCCTGGACCGCATCGCCGTATGGAACCTCGTCACCGCAGTGGACGCCTTCATCTCCTCGGGCTTCTCCCCCGCTGAGCTCCTGCGGGCCGTCCACCCCGCGGATGTGTCCTCGACGCAGGGCACGGGTATTGGCGGCATGGAGTCCTTGCGCCATGTCTTCCTCTCGCGCTTCCTGGGTGAGGATCGTCCGCAGGACATCCTTCAGGAGGCCCTGCCCAATGTCGTGGCCGCACACACCATGCAGTCCTTCATTGGCGGCTACGGTCAGATGATCCACTCGGTGGGCGCTTGCGCGACCGCAGCGGTTTCCATCGAGGAGGCTGTCGACAAGATTCGCCTGGGCAAGTCCGACTTCGTGGTCGCAGGCGGTATCGACGATATTTCCGTCGAATCGCTGACCGGTTTCGGCAACATGAACGCGACCGCTGAGTCCGCCGCTCTTGAGGCCCGCGGAATTACCCCGCGTCACTTCTCTCGCGCTGGAGATCGTCGTCGTGCGGGCTTCCTCGAGGCCGCTGGTGGTGGCACCCTGCTGGTGACCCGCGGTGATATTGCCGCGGATCTGGGCCTGCCGGTCCAGGCGGTTGTCGCCTACGCGCGTTCCTTCGCGGACGGCGCACACACCTCGATCCCCGCTCCCGGCCTCGGCGCTCTGGCGGCAGCACGCGGTGGCCGCGATTCTGCTCTCGCTCACGCGCTTGCCGACCTCGGACTGAGCGCGGACGATATCGCGGTTGTCTCCAAGCACGACACCTCGACTCGCGCGAATGACCCGAACGAGGCCGAGCTCCACTCGCGCCTGTCGGCGGCCCTGGGACGAAGCGAGGGCAACCCGCTCTACGTTGTCTCCCAGAAGACCCTGACCGGTCACGCGAAGGGTGGCGCTGCGCTCTTCCAGGCAGCGGGCCTCATCGATATCTTCCGCCGTCAGGAAATCCCCGCAAACCGCTCTCTGGATTGCTTGGATCCCGACATGGCGCAGTGGATGCCGCTCCTGTGGCTGCGCAAGCCCCTGGATGTCTCCGCATCCCCGGTTCGCGCGGGCGTGCTGACCTCACTGGGATTCGGTCACATTGCGGCAATAGTTGTCCTGGCACACCCCGGTGCCTTCGAGGCCGCTTTACTGGCCGAACGCGGCGAGGCTGCGCTGGCCCAGTGGCGCGAGCGCGCGCAAGTACGCCTCGAAGAGGGACGTCGTCACCTGGACGAGGCCATGATTGGCCGCGCGCAGCTCTTCGTTCCCATTGAGGGACGTCGCCTGCCCGCCGATCGCACGCACGAGGCCGAGGTTGCCCTGCTTCTGGATCCTTCCGCTCGCTTGGGTGCAGATGGCACCTACGCGGGGGCAGAGAACTGAGCCCAGCGTGACATCCGCGGCAATCGGAGTTGACCTGGTCGACGTTGCTTCCTTCGGGGAGCAGCTTCGCCAGGAAGGCTCGGTGTTTCATCGAGTGTTCACTGCTCGGGAGTGGAACGCGGCACTGCGTTTTGCTCCCGAGCAGGGGGCCTCGCCTGCCGGGCGCTCTCCTTCAGGGCCGTTTCAGGAGTCTGTAAGTCATCTTCTGTCTGAGTCTTCCGTGCCTGAACTGCCCACACGCGCCCTGCACTCCCTTGCCGCACGTTGGGCTGCGAAGGAAGCCTTCATCAAGGCGTGGTCCTCGCTCTACTACGGCAGAGAGGACCCACTGAAGTCCACCGACATCGATTGGGCTCAAATCGAGGTGGTATGCGACCGCTGGGGACGCCCCGCATTCCGTTTCCACGGCCGGATCGCCTCCGAACTAGATAAGACGCAAGAAGAACTCAAGGCATCGCTTTCTTGGCTTCTTTCTCTCTCACACGACGGTAACTACGCGATTGCGTGGGTCAGCGTGAACCAGACTGATCTGCGCGAAGCAAAGGAATTCTCATGAGTACACAACTAACTTCGCCCGCATCTGTGGGACGTTCCTCCGTTTTGGCCGATCGCCTCGGTGTCGATTCTTTTGCGAAAGATGCACTGATGGTTCTTGCAGGAGCCTCCCTCGTGGGCGTACTCGCGCAGGTTTCGGTTCCGATGTGGCCAGTTCCGATCACCGGCCAAACCCTTGGGGTCCTTATTGTCGGAGCAATTTTGGGTGCGCGCAGGGGTGCTTTGTCCCTGCTGTCCTACATGCTTCTTGGCTTGGCAGGAATGCCCTGGTTTTCCGCTGCGAGCGGCGGTCTTGCTGCCCTTGCTAAGCCTTCTTTTGGCTACATTTTGGGCTTCATTCCCGCAGCATGGCTGATCGGAAAGCTCTCTGAGCGAGCATGGGATCGCCACTTCTGGCTCTCTCTTGCTGCCTTCGGCGGAGCGACCCTGATTCCCTTCATTGTTGGAATCCCCTACATGTGGGCGGTTCTGCGAATCGGCGGAGTGAGCATGTCTTTGACTGAGGCTCTGAACGCGGGATTTACCCCCTTCATCATCGGCGGTATCGTCAAGGCCGCTGCCGGAGCGGCCGTTGTTGGTGGCCTGTGGAAGGCAATGGGATCAGGCGACGCCTCCCGCTCATAAGCCCAGTTTGCGCTCTCGTTTGTGACGAAGGGTGTGGCCCGCGCGTTCCACGCGCGGGCCACACCCTTATCGTTTGTTTAATCCGGATCGTCCTCTCGGATCCCTCGCAGAGCTTGATTACTCCTGAGGCGGCTTCCCGTGCCTCGACGCACGAGTACGCACCACTACCCCAGCAGTTCCCGGAACGAAAGCGGCGGGTTTACGGGGAAGAACGGGGGCAGGTGCAGGAGCTTCCTGCACTTCCGGCCTCGTCAGGCGTGCGCGGATGGCGGCAATGGCCTCGTCAGGAGAATCGGAGACGCGAGGCTCCTGACGAGTCGCTGCGGCAGGTTCCGGGGCAAGGACGGGCGGTTGCGAGGCGACTACGGCGGACTCCAGCGCGGCGGCGGGTTCTTGTGCAGACACTGTGGCTGACGGGGTCGCCGTTGCCGGGGCCCAACCGCTCAGAGTTTCGATCTCCTCGGCGCGGTGAGCGCGCGGGGGAACTCCAACGAAGGGGTTATCGGGACGGTCGCGACGGGTTTCAAAGAAGGCACGCAGCTGAACGGTCGCTTCCTTGGCGAGAACGCCGGGAACGACCTCGACCTGATGGTTGAGGCGAGAATCGCGCAAAACGTCGCGCAGTGAGCCCGCGGCACCGGCTTTCGGGTCCCATGCACCGAAAACAACGCGATCGACTCGTGAAGAGACGGCGGCTCCTGCACACATCGTGCACGGCTCAAGGGTGACGACCAAGGTGCACCCAATGAGGTTCCATCGATTCAATCGCTCTCCGGCTTCGCGGAGGGCCATTATTTCGGCGTGGCCACAGGGATCATGCAGGGCTTCGCGGCAATTCCAACCCCGGCCGATAATGCGTCCCAGAGAGTCAATAACGACTGCGCCCACGGGGACATCCCCCATTTCTCGGGCTTTATTCGCCAAGAAGAGCGCGCGGGCCATCGCTTCTTTGTACTGATCCATTGTTGTCACCCTCAAAGCCTATCGCGTAAAGGGCCCTTCGCGGGTTACTCTTGAACTATGCGCCTTCATATTGCAGATCACCCGCTCATTGCCCACAAGCTCACCGTCCTGCGTGACCGCGACACTCACTCGGCGACTTTCCGCCAGTTGGTTGACGAATTGGTTACGCTTCTTGCCTACGAGGCCACGCGTCACGTGTCAACCACTGAGATCGCAATCAATACTCCCGTTGCGCCCACCGTTGGCAAGCGCATCAGCGAGCCTCGCCCCATCGTTGTCCCCGTTCTTCGCGCCGGACTGGGCATGCTCGAAGGCATGACTCGTCTCCTTCCCACCGCCGAGGTTGGCTTCTTGGGAATGAAGCGCGATGAAAAGACTCTCGAGGTCGAGACCTACGCGAACCGTCTTCCCGAAGATCTCTCGGGTCGCCAGTGCTTCGTTCTTGACCCGATGCTGGCCACCGGCCACACGATGGTCGCAGCAACCAAGTACCTCTTCGACCGTGGAGCCAAGGACGTCACCTGCGTCTGCCTGCTGGCCGCTCCCGAAGGCCTGAAGGTCCTCGAAGAGTTCGTCGGAGACCGCGCCGATGTCACCGTTGTCGTCGCATCCGTTGACGAGCGCCTCAACGAAAAGTCCTACATCGTCCCGGGTCTGGGCGACGCCGGCGACCGCCTCTACGGCATTGTCGACTGAGTCTAACGACTGGTTTTAAACGCTCAAGGTGCCGCGTCCAAAAGGGCGCGGCACCTTTATGCGTGTGTGAGACATGTGTGGGGGCGCGGCCAAGCCGCGCCCCCACACATCAAAGTAGCGATCAGTTAATCGCGAGACCCCCTGATCAGAAGGCCGGAATCACCGAGCCATCCTTCCACGTGTCTTCGATGTACTTCTTCACCTGGTCGGAGTGCAGGAGCTCATCGAGCTTCTTCACGGCCTCGGCCTTATCGCCCGAAACACTGGTCTTCCACACGAGAACGTTCACCGAGGGGTTGTTCTCGGGGGACTCAACGGCCAGACCATCGCGAGAAGGAGCAAGGCCGCCTTCCTGTGCGAAGTTACCGTTGATGACCGAGTAGTCGGTCTCACCAAGGTTGCTCACCAGAACAGGACCGTCGATTTCCTTGAAATCGAAGTTCTTCAGCTTCTTGACTGTGTACACGTTGACATCACCGCTGGCGGGGATCTCAACAAAGCCGTTCGCAGCCAAGAGGCGCAGGGCGCGTTCCTGGTTGGTGACATCGGAGATCACGCCAATGATTCCGCCCTTTTCGGGAAGCTCATCCAGCGACTTGTGCTTGGAGGAGTAGATAGCCAGGGGCTCGAGGTGAATACCCTTACCGGGAGTGAAATCGTAGTTGAACTGCTGCTCCGCCTTCTCCAAGTAGGGAACAGTCTGGTGGTAGGTTGCATCAACTTCACCCTGATCCAGCGCACGGTTGGGCAGATCGTAGTCGGTGAATTCCTTGATGTTGATGTTGATTCCCGCGTCCTTTGCCAGGTTGTCCTGGATGTACTTGAGGATCTTTGCGTGAGGCGAGGGGCTGGCTGCAACGGTGATGGTGGTTGCACCGTTCGAAGATGATGAAGAGCCCGCGGAGCCGCTGGAGCAGGCCGAGAGAACCAGTGCTGCTGCAACGCCAAGACCGGCAAGAGTACGAAGTGAACGAGAGTGACGCATGAGAGTAATTCCTTAGATTGTCTGTTTCCTACAAGCGGGGGGACCTGAGTGGCCCGGGATAATCCCGCGAATTATTACCTAATTACCAAGCAGAGTTCGCGACCCGGCTGGTGGATGCTCAGCGGTGATCCACCAGCCGGCTGAGCATGTCGCCAATCATTTGAATTAACTGAACAATGATGATGATCGCAACGACCGAGCAGATCATTGTGTCTGTCTGGAAGCGGTGGTACCCGTAGTCGATCGCCATCTTTCCGAGGCCACCGGCACCAACGACGCCCGCCATTGCCGAGTAACCCACCAAGGTGATCGCCAAAACCGTCACTGACTGGATAATGCCGGGCAAGGCCTCGCGAACCAGAATGCTCCACCGGATCCGACGATTGGAAGCCCCCGCCATAAGCGCGGCCTCGACCTTGCCGTTTTCGACGGAAAGCAAGTTGGTTTCCACCAAGCGAGCAAAGAAAGGAATCGCACCAATAACCAAGGGGAAGGTTGCCCCCTGCCAGGTAATCGCACTGCGCATGACAAGTCTGGTCACCGGAAGCAGCACGATGATGAGGATCAGGAAGGGGAAAGAGCGGCCAACGTTGACGATCAAACCAACGATTTGGTTGATCATCTTGTTAGGAGTCAGGCCTGTCTTCGATGTCTGAACAAGAAGCAGCCCGAGAGGAAGACCAACGAGGACGGTAAAGAGCGTGCCGAAGACGACCATGAGCAGGGTCTCCCCGATTGCCGGGAGGAACTGCTGGGTGAGTGCGGGGTTATCGCCCCACGTCGGGTCGCCTTTGCCCAGTGGAAGCAACGTAAGGACTGTTGACAGAGCCGAAAGCTTCACAGCGAACGCACCTCCACATGTGCGCCCTGGGCGCGAAGTTGGTCAATAATCGAGGACCGCTGGGCGGCGGGAATCGCCAGAGCCAAGCGTCCAACCTGGACGGACCCCATTGATTCAAAAGTTCCTGCGGTCACGTCCGCGCCGACCTTCGCGGCAAGGTTGAGCATATTTGAACCGGTTGGAACACCCGGATGCGAGGTGAAGATGACGTCCAGAAGAATATTTCCGTCTTCCGAGGCCTGGGCTGGGGTATCGTCTTCCGCCGAGTCGCCCTGTGCAGCGATTTCACGGTCGGTCAGCTCGCGGTTGAAGTCAGTGACATCGAGTTCGTCGACGCTGGGCGCGGGAACCAATTCCTTTGCCAGAGGTGAACCCGGGTCGGCTAGGACTTCTTCGATTGTTCCACTCTGGACAATTCCGCCATTTTTCAGGAGCGTCACGGAGTCACAGATCTCGCGAACGACTGACATCTCGTGAGTGATGATGACGATGGTGACGCCGGTTTCGTCACGAACCTGGCGCAGCAATGACAGGATCGCACGGGTTGATTCGGGGTCAAGTGCTGAGGTCGGCTCGTCACAGAGCAAAACTTGGGGGGTGTCTGAGAGCGCGCGTGCAATACCCACGCGCTGGCGCTGACCGCCAGAAAGTTCGGAAGGGTAGGCTCCGCCTCGATGTTCAAGGCCGACTAGGGCAAGAAGTTCACGAACGCGTTCTTTGCGTTCCTCACGGGTGAATTCTTTCTTCGCCGCGACCTTCAGCGGGAATTCAATGTTTTCTCCCGCAGTCTTGGCATCGAAAAGGTTCGCTGCTTGGAAGACCATGCCAATCTTGCGTCGTGCTTGGCGCAATTCGCGTCCGCGGAGCTGCGACAGATCAATGTCGTCAACGATGATCGACCCAGAGGTCGGTTTTTCCAGAGCGGTCAGACAGCGAATGAGTGTTGACTTACCAGCACCTGACTGGCCGACGATTCCGTGAATACTGCCTGCTTTAACGTGCAGATTCACGTGATCAAGGGCAACGACATCATCACTTCCCTTCACGGGATAGATCTTCGAGACGTCGATCAGATCAATCACTGGGTCCTCCTTCCATGCAGTCTTAGACTATGAGTCCCTGCCGGAGTGTCCAAATTTTTTGTTACACAACCTCACATAGCGAAACTGACAGCAATGAGGAAACCGGTAACGGCCAACACGCTTGCGCCCAGCCAGACCCCTAGAACAAGGCCTGCAACACTGCGGTATCGCCGCTCACGAATGAGGGTTACCGCATCAAGCACAGCGGTCGAAAAGGTTGTAAATCCGCCTAAAAACCCCGTTGATACCAGGAAGTACAGTGGCGAAACCGGAGCAAGCGAACCAGCAACCAGCCCCGCGCATAAACAGCCCAGCATATTGACAAGGCCGATCCCCCACTGGGGTGTTCGCTTTGCACGACACTTTTTGAGATAAAGATCCAGCTGCCAGCGAGAGAGCGCACCCAGGGAGCCGAAAACACACACGAGAAGAAAGAGCAGTGGGGTCATTTCTTTGCCCCCCGAGGGCAAGAGTCCTCATTTGACGTGGGCGAAGAGGCACTTGCAGTGCGTAGAACCTCAGGCATTTCAGATGCTTTCTGATTGTCACCTAATTGAGATGATCCGCCCGCACGTATTCCCAGCGAGTACCCCAAAGCAGCAATCCCAATACCAACTGCAAGCAATACAAGGCTTGCAAGCATTCCCTCGATAAGCAGAGGTAAGGAGGACAGCGCCGCAGCACTAAACGGAGATGAAACAGCTCCAGAGAGCTCGCCCCCATCAGCGGGGACTGCTGTCATTGCTTGGACTGCATTATGGATACTGGCCATGACCATGGTGGCATATGTGGTCAAAGCGCCGGCGAACCCACTTCCTGCGACAAGCATGACTTTTCTGCGTACCGCATCCTCACGGAAATAGCTCTGAGCCCAGGCAGTGACAAAACCGAGAAAGAAGGCTCCACAAAGATTTACGGCTACCGTGGACCAAGAAAAAACCGTAAGTTTCCCACTACCCGTAGCTGCAAGATCCAATCCCGCACGAATCGCTGTGCCAAGGAAGGCTCCGAAAGCAACACACAACCACGAGGGAATACTCGACACCCACGCCATATGCGTATGGGTCGCGTCACTGCTCGGGGCGCCTGTTCCGCCGCGGTGTGACGCATCTGTCCCCACGCAGTCTGACGCGTTCGTCCCGCACGCTGAAGAGCTTTCCCCTGCCGCGCCGCATCCGCGATCTCTTCGTTCTTCCACGTCTTCAAGGTTAGTCTGGGGGTATGGCAACTGCGGCACCTTTTTCTTCTCACCCCAGCAATGGTGCGGAAAACTCCCCTTTTTCCGCCTGCGCTCCCGCGGCCTCGGCAATGGGAGATACTGCGCTGCATGCAAGTGGCGTGGGACGCTTCGCTCCCTCCCCCAGCGGCGACCTGCACCTGGGGAACCTCCGCACGGCGCTGCTGGCGTGGATGTGGGCGCGCACGACCGGAAGGAAGTTCGTCCTGCGAATCGAGGACATCGATCGCGTGCGCTCCGGTTCCACGCAGCGGCAAATCGACGAGCTGAGCGCGCTGGGAATCGATTGGGATGGCGAGGTCCTCATCCAGTCCTCGCGCGCACACGTCCATGACGAGGCAGTCGCCCGCCTCTTCCACGAGGGTTACGCTTTCGAGTGCTTCTGCTCGCGTAAGGACATTCGCGAGGCCTCGTCTGCCCCTCACGTTCCACCGGGACACTACCCCGGGACCTGCCTGCACCTGAGCGAGGCCGAAAGCAGTCGAAAGCGTGAAGAGTTTGCCGCCGAGGGACGCCGTCCCGCGTTGCGTTTGAAAGCCCCCGTCGCCGAGTGGACTGTCCATGATGAGTATTTCGGCGATTACACGGGGCCCGTTGACCATTTCGTCATTCAGCGCTCTGACGGCGCCCCTGCCTATAACTTGGCGGTCGTTGTCGATGATGCCTTCCAGGGCGTCGATCAGGTCGTTCGCGGAGATGATCTCTTGTCTCAGTCCCCCGGCCAAGCTGTCCTTGCACGATTGCTCGGCTATCCGGAGGTCACCTACGCACACGTCCCCTTGGTTTTAGCGCAAACGGGGGCGCGCCTAGCCAAGCGTGATGGTGCGGTAACCATCGAGGAACTTGCAGAACGTGGTGTGACGATTGCCCAGATCATTGAGGTTCTAGCTCGTTCGATGGGAGTTGAAGGGGTTTACTCGGCCTCGCAGCTTCTTGAATCAATGGATGTTGAGAGGCTGCGCGCGCTTCCCCATCAGCCGTGGACACCCGACTTGGAGAGGCTCTTCGCTTGATCGCTCGGCGCGACGCCTCGCGCATCCCCCTCCCCCGCAAATGACACACGAAGTCAGCAAAAGTCACAGGCCATAAGCTGTGTCATTTCACGACTTCGTGTGGAGAGGGGCGAGAGCGGGCAGCACACGGGAGCATGCACCAGGAGCTAACGGCACAAAACGGCAGCGGGCAGCGCACACGGGGGCGAGAGCGGACAGACACGGCAGCTCGAGCGGGCAGCGCAAACGTGCGCCGGGGGCGAAAGCCCACGCCTTCACCCCCGGCTACTCTGCCCTACTACGAGCAGCAGCTACCTCTCGCTACTTCAGAGATGAGCTTGCCGCTTCCTGCAAGGAGTTCAAGGTTTCTTCCACACCTGCGCCGTTGAGCCAGGTGGCCTCGATCTGTTCCTGAATCTGATCGGCGATCTTCGGCCAGGCCTCGACGCGCGGAGCCATACGAGCGTAGGTCGTCGCGGTCTTCAGGTACTGCGAGCGGTGCGGAGCATTGAGGTACTCGCTGGAGTCCAGAGCCTTCTGGGTTGCAGGCATGTGACCCGTCGCGATTGCCCAGTCGCCGGTGTGCTCATTGAGGAACTTGGTGAACTCGAAGGCTGCACGGTACTTCTTAGCATCGGGCTTGGCCGAGACGGGAACGGTCCACACGTGGGAGTTTGCCCAGGTTGCCTTGTCCTTGAAGAGCATGAGCGCATCGCTGGTCTCGTACTTGAAGGGAGCTTCAGCGGTGAACTGGTTGACCGACCACACGCCGTTGTACATGACGGCCGACTCGCCACGCAGGAAGGCCTGCACGGAAGCGTCGTAGTCGTGGTTGACGGTCGTGTAGCCGTCCTTGACCAGGGTGTTGATGAACTCCAGGGAGGTCTTCGCCTCGGCCGAGTTCATGTTTGCCTTGGTACCGTCCGCGGAAATGATGTCAGAGCCCTGCTGCTGGACCAGGGTCATCCACAAGCGCTCGCCCATCGGGTCCTTTGACAGGGCGATATCGATGTAGTTCTTTCCGGTCTTTTCCTTCACGGCCTTTGCGTGCTGAAGGAGTTCGTCGGGCGAAGTCGGAAGCTTGTAGGTGCCGTCCTCACCGACCAATCCGGCCTGGGACAGGATGTCCATGTTCAGGTGGCTGATGATGGCGTGGGTGTCGAAGGGAACGCCCCACTTCTTGTCCTTGTAGGTCACAGCGTCCAAAGCGGGCTTCGTCGAGCCGGACAGGTCGATGCCGACTCCATCGGGCACCTCCATGAGCAGGCCCTTGGCCGCGTAGTCGGGCAGGTTGGAGCCGTGCATGATCGCCACGTCGGGGCGATCCGACGAGGCCAGAGCAGCGTTGAGTGAGTCGTAGTAGCTGTGCCACGAGGCGCCGCCCATACGCTCGACCTTGATGCCCCACTTGTTCTCAGCGTTGAACTTGTTCGTGAGGATCGAGATAGCGGTGCATTCGCTATTGGCCTTGGACAGGTCGGTGACTCCCTCGGTCTTTTCCTGGCAATCGCCGAAGAATCGAGCCATGGTGATGGTGGTCCCCTTCAGGTCCTCATCGCTCACGCCGGCAATTGCTGCACCGTCGACGGTCTTTGAGGAGGATGTGGAGGACACTCCGCATCCGGTGAGCACGAAGAGAGCGGTCGTTGCCAGCGCGCATGCGCTGAATCCCGCGTGACGTGCCAGTGCGCGTCCTTGTCGCATTGTCATGCCTTTCAATCTGTGTGGTGAATGGTGTGGTGAGTTTTCCTGTGTATGTAAGATCGCCATTTCCGAGGCCATCGTTGAGAACCCCGGGAAAGCCGATCAGGCGTGTGGCGCAGGTGGCGATAGCCTACTTATCGCCACTGGACAGTGAGATTCCTCTGATCAGATACTTCTGAAGCAGGAGGAAGACAATGAGCAGGGGCGCAGCACCGACGATTCCTCGAGCCATCAGCGAGCCCAGTTCTGTCGATTGCGCGAAGGTTCCCTGCAAGGATGCGAGGCCCGTGGTCACCGTGAACATTTCGGGCTTTGTTGCCGAAACCAAGGGCCACAGGTAGTCGTTCCAGGTCTGAACGAAAGAGAAGGTTGCCAGGGCGATCAAAGCCGGTCGCGCCAGCGGAACCATGATGGAGAAGAAGACTCGAATTGGAGAAGCCCCATCAACTTGCGCAGCCTCTTCCATTTCGCTGGGTACCTGAGAGAAGAACTGCGTCATGATGAAAACGCCCAGGGGGAAGGCCACGCGGGGGAAAATCAGCGCAATGTAGGAATTCGCCAGCCCGGCCTCGGAAAACATCATGAACAAGGGGACGAACATTGCCTCTTTAGGAACCATCATTCCCGCCAAGGTCAGCCCGTAGACCACGGTGCGCCCGGGGAAAGGCAGCTTCGCGAAGGCGTATCCGGCGGCCGCGCAGATGAGGACGGTGATGATCGTGGCGGTGATCGAAACAATCATCGAGTTGAGGAACCAGCGCCCCGCGAGTCCAGTTCTAAAAACGTCCACATAGTTCGACAGGGTCGGCTCGGTGGGGACAAGAATCTGCGAGTTCGTCTTCAGTGAAGAGTTCGAGCTCAGGGAAATAACCACCGTCCACAGCAGCGGAATCAGCCACAGCAAGGCAAGTACGAGCATCACTGCGTGGTAGCCGCAGGACTTGAATTTCTCTCGCATCTCAGCGGCTCCTTTGGCGTGAAATGAGGAATTGAATGAGCGAGATGAAGACCATCAGCACGAAGAGCACCAAGGACATTGCCGAGGCGTAGCCAAGCTGGGTATCCCTAAAGCCCGTCTGGTAGATGTAGCGCACGAGGACATCCGTTGTTCCACCGGGGCCGCCCGCGGTCATGATGTTGACCTGACCGAAGATTTGGAACGAGGCAATGATCTGGGTGACCAGAACCAAGACCGTTGCGTGACGAAGGCCCGGAAGGGTGATGTTGACGAATTTTTGGAAGGAATTCGCGCCGTCCAAGCTTGCGGCCTCGTACAGCGTCGGATCGATGTCTTGAAGGCCCGCACCAAAGAGGATGAGGTTGAAGCCGACCGTCCACCATACGGTTGTTACAACGATTGCGGTCATTGCCCACTGCGGATCCGAAAGCCACGAGATGGTCCCCCACCCCATGTATTCGGTGAAGCGCGCGACGATGCCGCGCGAGGGATTGAGCATATATCCCCAGATCAGGGTGGCAACCGAGACCGGAAGAACGTAGGGGACGAAGAGCGCCGCGCGGTAGAAGGAGCTTGCCCGTCCGCCTCGTTGAAGGAGGAGCGCATAGATCAGGCCGAGGCCCGCGATGATTGGCGTCGAAACCAGGGTAAAGATCGCGGTGTTCTTCATCGCGTTCCAAAAACGCGGGTCAGACCAGGAGCCACCGTCACCGGGGTGGATTCCCAAGATGATTGCCGCGGCGATCAAGGTGACGATCAAGAGGATTCGGCCCGAGTTCAGATCGCGTTCGCGCACCGCCTTGACGGCCACATACACTCCGCACACTAAGCAGAGCAATCGAACAAGCCACATCGAAGTGGCGTCCCAAACCAGGCCGGTACCGCCAAGCATGTGGGTGTAATTTTCCAACCCGATCCATTCGCGGGTACTGCCCAGCAGGTCCCAGTTGAAGAAGGACATGAGGACAGCCTGGACGACCGGGAAGAGGATGAAGATCCCGTAGAAGATCAGGAAGGGAAGCGTGAAGGCGAAGTTCACGGCCCATCTGCGAAGCACGCGTGGCTTAGGCATTGTGATCACCTTCGAAAGCCGTTGACACGACACTGCGCTCATCGGTGCCTAGCACCGCGCTGGCCTCGACAATCGTGCGAGGCCGAATCTGTCCGCTCTGCTGAGCGGAGCTGGTGACGAAACCACGAATCACATCCAGCGGGAGCTTCGGAGTGCGGTTTTCGTCAGCGAGGCCGTTTGTTTCTTGGCGGGTGTCGGTCAGTTGCGTGTAGCAGAAGCCCGCGAGGATCGGAGAGGCTTCAAGGGCCTCGAAAAGACCACTCACGCGTTCTTCGTAGGCTTGCGCATTGGGGACAACCGCGTAGCCCCATGCGTCTTCCGCATCCAGCGGCAATGAGATCCCGCCGAACTCCGTGACCATGACGGGGCGGTCATCACTCCACGGCTGCCCCAGAAGGATCTTGCGTCCCTGTGGACCGACTCCGTTCACCAGCTCTGCAATCGATTCACGGTCGGCGTAGTTGACGCGGAGTTGCTCGCCGTAAACCCCGTAGTCATGGGTTGTCACGATCGGAGTTTCCAGCTGCTCCCACCCATCGTTTGCGATGACTGGGCGAGTTCCGTCAAGCGCATCGGTGAGCGCGACGACCGAGCGGACAAATGCCTGCTGGCGCGATGAGGTGACGATGAGGTCTACTCCCCAACTTTCATTGAAGGGCACCCACACGATGACGCTGGGGTGGTTGCGGTCGCGCAGAACTAGGTCGTGCCATTCCTGCGTGGTGACGCTGACCGCTCGGTCGCTGAAAGCGTAGGCCGAGGCGGATTCTCCCCAGACCATCATTCCCATACGATCAGCCCATGTCAGGGTTCGCCGATCGGCGCTGCGTTCGTGGATTCGCACGAAGTTGAAGCCCATATCTCGGGCAAGTTCCAGGTCTGCTTTCAGCGCCTCGGCACTTGGCGCAGTGAAGTATGAACTCGGCCAGTAGCCCTGGTCGAGGATGCCACGCAAGTAGGTGGGCTGGTGGTTGATCTCGAGGTAGCGGTGCGAGAGGTTGACGTCGCGGATTCCCACGTAGGAGACAACCTCGTCTTCGCCCACGCAGATGTGCGCGTTGATGAGGTTGGGGTGGGCGGGCGACCACAGCAGCCGGCCCCATTCCTGACGGTTTGCCAATGCGGGGATTTGTGCGACGAGGCGGAGCTGGCCTGAGCGCGCACGGACCATGGTTGCCGCTAGCGTGACGCCCGCAAGGTCAAGGGTGAGGCTTGCCTCGATGGCCTCGTGAGTGCCCGTGTTAAGCGGGAGGCCAGCACACTCCACATCGCAGGTCACTTGGGCTTCTTCGATGTCCCATGACCAGGTCAGCGAGCGAACGTAGTTTGCGGGCACTACTTCCATCCACACATCGCGCCAAATTCCGACGACGGAGTGGTACCAAATACCGTGGGGATGTTCTTGCCAGTCTTGCTTGCCACGAGGCTGATCGACCGCGTCAAGGCGATCGTGCGCCCTCACAACAATTTCGAAGCCTGCGTCGAGGTAGTCACTGGGATCAATCTCAACGGTGAAGGGGGTGTAGCCACCTTCATGATGGACGAGGTGAAGTCCGTTGACCCACACGTCGCTTGCGAAATCGACGGCCTCGAAGTGAATGAGGAGGTGGGGGCGGTGGCCGGCGTCAGCTAGGCCGGCGTCTTTGATTTCTTCAGGTGTGACGCGCCTGCGATACCAGACAACATCGGAGCGCTCTCCGCTCCACTGACTGCTGGGGCTTCCGGGAGGGAAAGGAACACAGATTGTGTGCGAGAAGTGAGCACCGGGGAGGTGCCATCCCAAGGTAAGGCCTTCATCGGTAGGATCCGTTGCGAATTCCCATTGGCCGCCTAGGTTCAACCATGATTCACGGCAAAGATCGGGGCGAGGATAGTGCGCGTCGCTCCATGCTTCAAAAGTGTCTACGTTGACCTTCATGGAATTATCATGCAGGATTTTCCAGAAAATTGCAACGTAGCAAATTATCGCAATCTCTTCAGCGGATTCCCTGATTTTTCAGTAGACTAGAGCCCATATCCCCTGATAATTCCACATCTCGCCGCGATTTTATCGGAGACGGACATGAAAGCTTCACGGCCTAATATGCGCGATGTTGCGCAACTCGCCGGCGTCTCACAGCGCACCGTTTCAAACGTAGTAAATAATTTCCCCCATATTTCCCCCGCTACTCGGAAGGCAGTTGAGGACGCAATCCGTCAACTGGGTTACCGACCGAATATTGCTGCGCAGCGCCTTCGACAGGGACAGACCCACACCTTGGCATTGGCAATTCCCAACCTCGCATGGCCCTACTTCGGGGAACTCGCGCACCTCATCCAAGAAGAGGCGCGGCGCAGTGGATATTCGATCATGGTTGTCGAGACTGCTGGTTCGCGCGAACATGAAGTCTCGGTCCTGCGCGATTTCCGAACCAATCTCATCGATGGACTCATCCTTTCCCCCATCGAGCTCGACCTTGACGGCCTCAACCAGCTCGAGTTGGACGCACCGCTGGTGCTGCTCGGTGAAAGGATCCAAGACGCGGGTATCCCCCACTTTTCAATGGATAACGTCTCCGCGGCCTCGGAAATGGTCCATCATCTCTACGACCAGGGAGCGCGCAGTTTCCTGGTTCTGGGATCGACGCACACGCAGGCTACCTCCAGCGCGGGCGCACTTCGCCAACGGGGGATCGAGAAGGCACTGGCCGAGCTCGGCTTGGATTCGTGGGCATGGCGCAGCGTCGAAGTGTCCCCCTGGACCGCAGGTGGAGCGCAGGAAGCACTCTCGCAGTGGCTGGAGTCCAACAACCTCCCCGATGCGATCTTCACGATGAACGACCTCTTGGGAATCGGTGCACTGCGCGCGCTTGCCGAGGCAAATGTGCGCGTACCCGAGGACGTGCTGGTCTCCACGTGGGACGATACGGTTCTTTCACGCTTCTCAACGCCAACGCTGACCACGATCACCCCCGATACTCACGCGATTGCTCGCGAGGCCGTCCAAGGCCTGATTGCACTCATTGAGGGGCGCGGTGGCGCGGGCGGAAAGCAACCCCACGCAGCTAATGGGAAGCTCAGCAGTGAGGAAGGCGCGGCCTCGTTAGAGGAAGAACCTCAGGGCGTGGCAGATGTGACGGTCTCGCATACGCTGTCGATCCGCCGCTCAACCGTCCGTGTCTAAGCTCCCTCATTCCTGTTTTAGCTCGCACACCTACGGCCTCAGAACAGCAATAGGACAGGAACGAGTGAGCTAAAGCAGGAATATGTGGGCGGGAAGAACGACAGGCAGCCGCACACACACGTGTGGGCAGACCCGAAGGCCTGCCCACACGAGAAAACTGCGAAAGAACGCTCAGAGGTTCAGCTGGATCTTTCGACCAGGAACAGCCTCGATCAGCTCGCGAGTGTAATCCTGAACCGGATTGTCGAAGAGAGCATCGGTCGTATTCGCTTCAACCAAGCGTCCCTTCTCCATGACCACGACATCATCGGCGATCTGGCGAACAACAGCCAGGTCGTGGGTGATGAAGAGGTAGGACAATCCCAGCTGAGCCTGCAAATCGTTCAGCAGGTGCAGAATCTGGTTCTGCACGAGCACGTCCAGAGCAGACACGGCCTCGTCCAGGACGATCACTTCGGGGTTCAGCGCAAGCGCACGCGCAACCGCAACGCGCTGACGCTGACCACCGGAAAGCTCGTTCGGGTAACGACGCATGGCGCTTCGCGGCAGGGCAACCAGGTCGAGCAGTTCGGCGACGCGCTCTGCGCGCAGCTTCTTCTCGGCCTCGCCATGACCTTCAAGAGCGGCAACGGCCCACGGTTCGGGATCGCGACCGGTCGCCTTCGCGCGCTCCACTTCCTGCTGAGCGTAGGCCTTAGTACCGTAGCTGTGGATGCGCAGCGGCTCTTCGATGATTCTGTAGATCGAATACATCGGGTCCAGCGAACCGTAGGGGTTCTGGAACACGGCCTGGAGGCGACGACGCAGCGCGAAAAGCTGTGCTTCGCTGTACTCCGAGGTGTCCTCACCGTCGAAGAAGATCTTGCCCGAGGTCGGCTCCAGCAGGTGGAGGATCATGTTCGCGGCAGTTGACTTACCCGAACCAGATTCACCCACGACCGCCAGAGTCTTTCCACGACGCAGCGTGAAGGAGACATCATCGACCGCAAGAAGCTTCGCGGCCTCGCCCTTCGCGCCGCGGATGTGGAACTCCTTGGTGAGGTGCTCGACGCGAATCATTTCCTCGCTCGAGGCGTTCTTCGCCGAGCCAGTGAGTTCTTCTTCCGTGTGCGTGATGCCGCGCGCGTGAGCGGACTCGATACGTGCCGAGGCCAAGGACGGGGCCGCGGACACCAGGCGCTTCGTGTAGGGGTGCTGCGGGTGCTGGAGGATCTCCAGAGCAGGACCGGATTCCACGATGCGACCGCGGTGCATAACGACGAGCTGTTCGGCGCGCTCAGCGGCAAGACCCAAGTCGTGGGTAATGAAGAGCACTGCCGTGCCCATTTCCTTGGTGAGCGTCTCGAGGTGATCGAGAATGCGACGCTGAACAGTCACGTCCAGTGCGGAGGTCGGCTCGTCAGCAATGAGCAGCTTCGGACGAGAAGCAAGACCGATTGCGATCAGCACGCGCTGACGCATACCGCCCGAGAACTCGTGCGGGTACTGCTTTGCGCGGCGCTCACCGTCGGGAAGGCCGGCTTGTTCGAGCAGCTCGGTGACGCGCTCCCCTGCTTCGGAGCGGGGAACAATATTGTTCGCCAGCAGGGCTTCCTTCACCTGCGTGCCCACGCGAAGAACGGGGTTCAGGTTACTCATCGGGTCCTGGGGAACCAAGCCAATGCCGGATCCGCGCAGTTCGATCCATTCCTTGGAACTCATCTTGGTGAGCTCCTTGCCGTCGAACTCGATGGAGCCGCCGGTCACCTTACCGGTGCCCGGAAGCAGGCCGATAACGGCAGCGGCTGTGGTCGACTTACCCGAACCGGACTCGCCGACGATTGCAACGGTCTGACCGGGGTAAATGGTCAGGTTAGCTCCGCGAACGGCGGGAACAACACCGGTCGAGGTCGTGAAGGTGACCTCGAGGTCGGTGATCTTCAGCAAGGGGTTGGCGTCGTCCGGGTGGACTTCGACCTTCTCAGCGCCTTCGAGGATGACCTCGGTGACAGTCTCTTCGAATTGTTCTTCGTTCACTTCTTCGCCTTCGGGTCAAGGGCTTCGCGAACGGCGTCACCCATCGTGATGAAGCTGAGCACGGTCAAGGCCAGTGCCATAGCGGGGTAGAAGAGAACCATCGGTGCCTGCCTCAGGTTATCCTTCGCCTGCGAGATGTCAGCACCCCAAGACACCACCGTCGGGGGAAGACCGATGCCCATGAAGGACAGCGAGGCCTCGGCGACGATGAAGGAACCCAGAGCGACCGTCGCGTAGACAATGATCGGCGCCATGGAGTTCGGGATGATGTGGGAAAGCAGGATGCGCCAACGCGATGCACCGGTTGCCTTCGCGGCCGTGACGAATTCTTCGTTCTTGGCGCTCATGACCGAACCGCGCGTGATACGTGCGATCTGAGTCCAACCGAACATCGACAAGACCAAGATGACCATCCAGATGTTGCGGTGCTGCTTGAACATCTGCATGAAGACAATTGCTGCAAGCAGCAGAGGAACTGCGAAAAAGATGTCGGTGACACGTGAGATCACGGCGTCAATCCAACCGCCGAGGAAGCCGGCGATGGAGCCAAGAGTTGCACCAATCAAGACGACGCAAATCGTCGTCAGAACGCCGACGGAAACCGAGGCGCGTGCACCGTAGATGACGCGAGCGTAGATATCGCAGCCCTGGAAGGTGTAGCCGAAGGGGTGTCCGGCCTCGGGCTTGCCCAGAGAGTGCGAGAGTTCGCAGTAGTCGGGCTTAACGCTGGTGAAAAGCTGCGGGAAGGCAGAGATCAAGATGGCAATGACGATAATGACCGCGGCGATCCAGAACAGGGGACGCTTGCGCAGGTTCTTCCACGCTTCACCCCACATTGAGGCGGGTGCGGACTCATCGGCAACTGCGTCAACTGCGCCCAGACCGGTCTCATCGATATCCGAGACGTAGTGCTCCTGACCGGCGCGAGTACGCGAAATAGCTTGCGAAGGGATGAAATCACTCATAGCGAATCCTCGGATCAAGAACGGCGTACAGCAGGTCAACAAGGAGGTTTGCGGTGATGTAAACCATGACCAGGACTGTCGTGAAGGAGACAACGGTGGCGGGCTCACCGCGGACGATGGACTGCCACAAGGTACCGCCAACACCGTTGATGTTGAAGATACCTTCGGTGATGATTGCGCCACCCATGAGGCCACCCAAGTCGCCACCGAGGAAGGTTGCGACGGGGATCAGCGAGTTACGCAGAATGTGGCGCGTCATCACGGTGCCTTCTTTCAGGCCCTTGGCGCGAGCGGTACGCACGTAATCGGCAGAAACGTTTTCGGACACCGATTGGCGCGTGAGTCGGATGACGTATGCGAGAGAGGTTGCGCCTAGCACAATTGCAGGCATCGTCAACGACTTCAATGAAACAGTACTTGCCGTTGGCGGGAAGATACCCCATTTGATGCCGAGGAAGAACTGCATGAGGAAGCCGATAACGAAGGTCGGCACGGAAATGACGACCAGCGAGAGAACCAGGACCGTCGAGTCGAAAATACCGCCGCGACGCACACCTGCGATAACGCCGAAGAGGATGCCGAGAATAGCCTCAATCAAGAGGGCGTAGACAGCCAGTCGGATGGTGATCGGGAATGCGGTTGCCAGTACCTCGGTGACCGGTCGACCGGAGAAGGTCTTTCCGAAGTCAAGGGTGAAGATGCCCTTGAGGTAGAGCAGGTACTGCAGCCAGAAAGGCTTATCAAGGTTGTACTCTTCGCGGATTCGAGCTGCCGCAGCCTCGGTCAAGCCCTTATCGCCACCGAGGGCCGCGACGGGATCACCTGGCATCAGGTAGACCATCGCAAAGATCAGGAACGTTGCTCCAAAGAAGACCGGAATGGTCTGCAGGAGACGTCGTCCGATGTATCGCAGCATGGACAGGTCCTTTTAATACATGCGTTTACGAATGGTTTTCGCAAACTCGTCGGGGTTCATCAAGATGAACGGGATTTCGCATGGGTCGCACACTCTACAAGCCTGAGGCCGAAAGCAGGTACACGACACTACTCATGCGTACTACTGATCATAGTAATGCAAAGAAGTGGTAAATGGTCAATCGTGTGTCTTTAATTACGCGCACACACGCACGTTTCGCGTGAAGTCATGAACAACTGTGGGGTGGAAGCCTAATGACCTCCACCCCACAGTTTTTCCGCCTATGTTCAGCGGGGAAGAACTATGTTCAGTTCTTGGTAATCGCGAAGTAGTTCACGGTCGAGTTCCAGGTGAACTGAACGTTGCTCACCTTGGTGGACCATGCACCGTTGGTGTTCGAGTACCAGGTCGGGATAACCGGCATATCCTCGAAGAGCAGCTCTTCTGCCTTGTACTGGAGCTCAAGAGCCTCGGTGCCCGAAGCGGACAGAGAGTCGCTCAGGTACTTATCGAACTCAGCGTTCTTCCAACCGGCGTAGTTGGAGGAAGCATTCGAGGAGTAGGTCGGGAACAGGAAGTTGTAGAGCGAGGGGTAGTCGCCCTGCCAGCCCTGACGGAAGCCGCCCTTAGTGGTGCCGGCCTTCATGTCGCCCAAGAGGGACTTGAAGTCTGCGTAGGCGTCGCCTTCAGCCTCAATACCCAGGGTGTTCTTGATGGAGTTGCAGGTTGCGTCAACCCACTGCTGGTGTCCACCATCGGAGTTGTAAGCGATCTGCAGCTTGCCGCTCCACGGGGAGATGGCGTTGGCCTGTGCCCACAGTTCCTTAGCCTTCTCAGGGTTGTAGGTCAGAACCTCGGAACCCTTCAGGCCTTCCTTGTATCCATCGATTGCGGGAGAGGTGAAGTCCTTAGCAGCGGTACGGGTACCGGCGAAGACGGTCTTGATGATCGAATCACGGTCGATCGACATCGAGATGGCCTTGCGACGCAGCTTGCCTTCTTCACCGGAGAAGTGCTCCAGGCGACTGGGGATGGTGACGTACTGAATGACGGCCGCAGGCTGGTTGGCGGTACGTCCGGACAGTTCCTGCTGGTAGCTGGAGAAGACCGAGTTCGGGACAGCATCGAGCACGTCGAGGTCGTTGGAGCTCAGGTCAGCGTAAGCAGCATCAAGGGACTGGTAGAAGACGATGCGCAGGCCACCATTCTTCGCGGTACGAGGACCGGAGTAGTTGGGGTTCACGGCCAGATCGATCTGCTTGGAGTGCTGCCAAGCATTCTCACCGTTAGGCATGTAGGGGCCGTTACCCACGGGGTGCTCGCCACCGTTCTTGGGGTCTGCCAGAGTCGAGTCGGGAAGCGGAGAGTAGGCGGTGTAGCCCAGGCGCTTCATGAAGTCCGACTCGGGACCCTTCAGCTTGACAACGAAGGTGTAGTCATCGAGGATCTCGAGGCCGCCTTCCATGTCGCCAGAGCCGTCATCGTCGGTGCCGATAACGTCAGCGAAGAAGCCTGCGGAACCGAGGTTCTGCTTCGTGGCCATCTTCCATGCCTCGACGAAGTTCTTTGCCAGAACGGGGGTGCCGTCGGAGAACTTACCATCGGCGCGGAGCTTAATGGTCCACTCGGTGTTGTCAGCGTTAGGGGTAATGGACTCTGCAGCGTCCAGCTGAGTCGAACCGTCAGCCGCGTAGTAAGCGGGGGACGAGAAGATGCTGGAGACGATGCGGCCACCACCGGTCTCGTTGGTGTTCGCCGGGATCAGCGGGTTCTGGGGCTCAGAACCGTTAACGGTGACAATGTTGTCCGAAGACCCACCAGACGACCCACCATTGGAGCCGGTGCTGCCAGAAGAGCAGGCGGTCAGTGTCAGACCAAGGACGGCGGGCACTGCCAGCCAAGACCTCTTGAGGTTCATAGGGATTCCTCCTATTAGGAATGCTGTTCATCAGAAGTGCTGATGACCGAGAGCATAGCCGACTTTCTTCCCAAAAACTTCACGTGTCCATGATTTAAACATTACATTTCGATTACGATTGTCAAGATTTGGTAAAGAAGATTCTTTGAGAATAGTGCTCATTACGTCAACCTATGCCACAAATCACAGGGGTATCAATTTTGCTTCCTCGTCAACCATCGATACCCGGTCCCATCAGGCTTATTGCCTAGTCAACAGCCCGCTAAATGGCGCGAAAATTTAGCTTTCCGCACGAACTAACCCCTGCCGTAATGAACTGAAACAGACTACTCTAAACAGTGCAGGACCCGCCGCCTCGAGGACTGCAGCCGGATATTTGGTCTTGCTTCAGCGGCCCAAATATCCGGTTAGACGTTACGGGGTTGGCGGTTGCGACTGCTCAGTTGCAACCGCCCGCCTTAACGCATCTCCATCTTCGCCGCACCAACGCGGGATACCCGCCGGCACATCATCCAAAGCGCCTGAGGAAATCGCTTCAAAAGTACCGTGCGCCATCAATTGCTCGATTTGTGAGAGCGAACGAATAGCAATTCCCGCAACATTGTGCGGAAATTCCCGCGCAAATTCGGCATAAATCTCGGGATCGTGCTGCCCGTCGTCACCGACCAAGATCCACCTAATATGCGGAAAAGTCCGGCGTAAACGACGAAGTTCGCGCCTCTTGTGTTCCATCCCAGAACGGAACCACCCGGTATT
The DNA here is from genome assembly GCF_000758755.1 of Actinomyces sp. S6-Spd3. Classification (GTDB taxonomy): domain Bacteria; phylum Actinomycetota; class Actinomycetes; order Actinomycetales; family Actinomycetaceae; genus Pauljensenia. The sequence continues at coordinate 36,625 of NZ_JRMV01000272.1, forward strand.
CGAGGGCCCAAAATCCGTCATGAGCAAAGCACCCATCGGATAGTCGGCACGTCGCAAAAACTCACGCAAGCCGGGAACCAAGTTCCACGGCCCCGTCGACAGATACATGACTGGAAGCTCACGAGGCCGCGCTCCTGCGCGCCCACCAGCGCCCTTTCCTCGGGCGAGGATTGGCATCTCTCGACGAGAAAGTTTACGTAGGAAACGGGCCATTCCAGGCACGGCCTCGCGCTGAGAAACTCGCTCCATCAGCGCGTGTTTTGCGGCCGTGAGGAGTCGCGGAATCATCGAGACAATGATGGTGTCATCGATATCGGAAACCACACCAAACTCTTCGTCGTTGCCAATCACGCGCAAAGAGACATCAACCGATTTTGCTGCGCGTACCCGCCCCAATACACGATCATCGTCAGCGCGTTGAACACGGAACAACTCGCCGCCCGCGCTTAGCTCGCCGTGGCCGAGCTGGGATAAACGAAAAAGTTTCTCACCCTCTTGCAAACCCAGTTTTACGACATCACAGGCGTTCAAGGGCTGAATCGAAGCAGTATGCCATCCCGCCGCCAAACCGTGTCCCTCAAGATCAATATCGATGTATCCACCGCGGTCACTGAAGGCAAGAGTTTGTGCCTGACCAAAAGTCACGACAACAGGTTGGCCGGGGACCTGGGCATCGAAAAACTGACGCCAGCCGCGACGCTGGCTGAGCCACGAACGCTCACCACCGCGGTCCTCCATAATGACTCGAGCCATGACGCGAGCCGTTTTTTCGGAGGCATAACCGCCAAAACCCACGATCCCAGGGTAGAAACCCGCCCACCCCAGCAGGCCTGCGAGGCCTCGGGAAGTCGCCTCGTCAAGGGAAGCAGCGACGGAAAGCGCGAGGGATGGGGTTTCGTTATCGATCATCTCAATCCTCATCCAAAACTTCGCGCTGGTGTTCAGCCTCCTCCTGGGCGGATTTGAGGAGAGACTTCTTGAGGGTCGGCAGGCCAACAACCATACCCAGAACCATAAGCCAGGCAAAAATCGCAATCATCACGTAGGCACCGGTGGAACCATAGCGGTCAACTGCCGGTCCAGAGGCGGAAGAACCAAGGGAAACACCCAAGTTGATCGCTGTGCTCAGCCATGCCAAGCCCTCGGTTTGACGATGGCGAGGAACCGACTTCGTGACCATCATGTTGACGTTCGTCATGGTAGGCGCGCAGGCAATGCCACTGATCAACATGATGATCCCCAGCGAGACCAAAGAGTTCGCCAGCAGATATGCAGTCATTCCAATGGCAAGGGCAACAACGCCGACTGCGAAGAGCTTCCACAGGGGGTGGCGCCAGCTTCGCGCGCCATAGAGCAGGGCAGAAATGAAGGAACCGACGGAGAACATGGCCAGCAAAACGCCTGAAAGCGCCGGAACCCCGAGCTCCTTCGTGAATGCGACAACCGCGATATCGTTTGCTCCGAATTGCGCGCCCATTCCCGCGTAAGTCAGCATGAGGACGATCATTGCGGGGAGCAGAAGCAGAGAGCGCTGAGGGGCCGAGGCCGCGGCGCCAGTAGCAGTCCCCTTGCCTCCGTCTTCGGAAGTGGATGCCTCCCCCGCCTCGTCAAGGTGGACGGGCGAACGATGGGACACGGGAACCGGCTCGGAAGAACGCTGTCCCAAGAAGAGCGCTGCTCCGAGGACAAGGAAAACAATGGAAACGGCAACACCCGTTGTCGGGTGAAGAGCAGTACCCAAAACCGTTGCAACCACGGGGCCAACGATGTAGACAAACTCGTCAACTGCGGCCTCCAATGCGAAGGCACTATTGAGCTGGGCAACGGTGTCAGTCGCGCGAATCCAACGTGCACGAACTAGGGCACCCGGGGAACCCCACGTGGCTCCCGCAATACCTGCCGATACGAAGAGGATCCATGTGGATGCAACCTCTAAGGTTGCAAACAAGAGAACGGTGGTCGCGATAGCAGAAACCGCGAAAACCGGTCCCATGATTTTGAGCTGTCCATAGCGGTCAACCAGTCGTGCCCACATCGGTGCGGTCACCGCCAAAGCGATGATATTGATCGCCGAGACCACGCCCGCGAGGGTGTAGTTTCCATATGCCGCCTGGATCGACAAAATAATCGAGATCGGCATGATGGACATGGGTAGACGCAAAATGAACCCAGCAGCCGAAAAACACCAAGCACGGTTCAGACGAAGAATTTCCCCATAGGTCGACAGCACTGTGCCAGTTTATGCGCTCACCAAGACGTTTGGCACTCCCCACGCGTATGGTGCCGCGCACCCTTCAACGCATAGACACAGCGCTTGGCCTCGACCATTTCCGCGCCGCGTACGCTTCGTCCGTGCCGCGTGCCACGGCTTAGTTCGTCACTTCAATCTTTCCGTGCGCCCCGGCCTCGGAAAGGCTCATGACGTGGTTGACGAAGGTATAGGTTCCCGGCTCCTTGAAAGAAAGCTCAACGAAACCGCCCTGTGCGGGAAGCATGGGGAAGGTTTGGGATCCCCCTCCCCCACGGCTGATGGCGTTGCCTCCGTCGATGAGCGTGTAGCCGCCCTCGTCCCAGACGGTGTCGAATTGTCCACCAACGATGTGGAAGGACATGGCGGTATTTGGGCCCGAATCCATCAGCCAGAATCGCACGCGCTCGCCGACCTTCACTTTGAGGGGGTGCGCATCGTACTGGAAGGGACGGCCATTAAAAGCCTGCAGGTCGGGCATCATCGAGGCGATCTTCGTAGCGTTGGCAGTACCACCGTTATCCCCCAGATACAGCTCGGTCGCAACCATCGCATACTCGTGGTCGACCGGGCGCAGATCGCTGGGATCAATGATGACGGCACCGGTCATTCCGTTAGCAATGTGCATGGACATGGGGTGCGTCGAGCAGTGGTACATCCAGATTCCGGCTGCCTTCGCCGTGAAGGTGTATTCCAGCGTCTGCCCGGGATCGATCGTCTTCATGGCCTCATCCGGCGCAATATCGCCCGCATGGAAGTCCAGAGAATGCCCCATGGTTCCCTCGTTTTTGAGGGTGATGTGGAAGGTATCGCCGATTTTTCCACGAAGGGTGGGAGCGGGAGTGTTCCCGTTGAAGGTCCAGACCGTCCGGCTGACATCCTCGCTCAGATTCTGCACGATATCGTCGCGGGCAACCAGGGTGTAGTAGTGGTCTTTTTCTTCCGAGGCCGGTGCAACTTCAGCGGGATAGGGATCGACTTTCGCTGCGTAGGCTCGCAGTTGGTCTGCAGTTGGGATTCCCGTTCCCGTTGCAACCTCGTGGTTGTGGGAGGCGCCGCCAGAGTGTGAGCCCGCTGATGCAGAGCCGCCCGGTGCTCCATCGGCGAGAATGCTCAACGTCATTCCCATCTCGCGATGCCCCGGCAGTGAACACCAGCCCTCAGTGTTGGCAGTGATCACTCCGGCGTCCAGTTCTGCGCTCGCTCCAGGGGCCAGAGAGCCGGTCGTTTGCCCACTAGCAAGAACGAGGTCGTGCCGTTGTTCCGCGGTGTTCGTGAAAGTAATGTGCAGTCGATTTCCCGCCGGAACGTGGACGACAGAAGGAGTGAAGGACATCCCTTGGACACCGATTTCCACGTGGGTGGTTTCACCGGTTTCTTTCACCTGAGTTGACGAGGCCACGCCTGAGGTGTTCCCCACCGCTGAGTTTTGCGTTGCGTTACTTCCGCCAGCTAGGACACTGGCAAGAACAAGGGCGACAACAGCGCCAAGGCCAGTGAAGACCATTGCTGCCCGCGAGGGCCCAGTGTTTTCTTCGCTCATTGAACCTGCCTACTTTCACTCATCTCTTTGATGCGTTCTTGACGCGCTCGTGCTTGATTTTTTCCCGCGCGCGCAAACATCACGATGTCAATTGCGAAGGTCATGATCATGACCAGCCAAAGCGCGTATCGAAGAGTAGTAACCGCTGTACTTGCGGCAGCACAGAAAAGGACAACTTGAAGGAACAGAGCTCCGTTTCTCAGCGCCACACGCAGTGCGAACTGCCAGTCAAGAATTGCGATACCAATTCTGACAACCGAAGGACCGCCTCCAATGACAACTGGCATCAGATAGCTCAGTGCTCCCACAAAGAGCTGGGCGAAGCCGCCCGCGCCAATAATCGGAAGCCACATCATGGTCAGTGCTCGAATTTCGCTCGGAGTACTGACAAAAAGCGCCGTAATCCCCAAGAAAAGAATGCCTAGAGCAATCCATCCCAATCCGATAAGGAATGACCATGCGGAATACTCTTGAGGTTTCTTTGCTGCTAAAACACGCGCATAAGGGATAAGAATCCCCATAATCCCGCAGGCGGCCGCACCTAAAATTCCAGCACCGACCAGGGGCATAGCTCCTAAGAGAGCTCCGCATACCGCAATCAGCAAACTGACGCACCAAGGCGGAAGAACTTTAATCCCCCAGGAAACCGCATCGGGAGACATCCGTGTACGCAAGATTGTCGGCCCCAAGGTAATTGCGGTGCCACCGATGCTCAGGCCCAGCCATCCGCCAACACCACTGAGAGCGTGTGCAAAGGTCAGGCGATCACGCATCGCAAGCAAGGCCTCGGGAATGGAAGAAGAAAACATTGTGGTGGTGACAAAACCAGCAAGAAGCGCGGTGAGTACAAAGAAAGCTGCCGCGCACACGTAGTAGCGCACAACGATGACAAAGCGCGAGGCCAAACGCTCGCGAAGAACCGACAGCATCGCGGCTCCATGCCAGGCAGCAATTGCCGCAATGCCCGTTGCCGCAACGACAGTTCCGATGAACCAGCCAAGCCACATCGAAATAAAGAGCAATGCAAAACACGCATTGAAGCTCAGCATTCGACGCAGGTTGTCCGAGTGAGCTCTGCGGTCATCGGCTGCCAGACGTGCAAGGGAGCGGGCAAAGAACCATGACCATTGGAAAATTCCATTGCTTAAGACGCCTAAAGTCACCAGATGGATCATGGTCCACAGGGGCTGCGGCATGCGGCGGTGAAGGAAGAGGGTCACTACTGCCATAAGAACCGCGATGATCATCCACGTGGTTCCCAAGCGATCGATGCGCATTCGGGAGGGGCGTCCGGACCCCGGGGCACCGGTGGGAGCACCTGCCGGTTCCGCACCGATACTCACTCCCGCCTGGGGAGAAGAAATCTCAGGCATGGGTGCTCCGCCCACGTCGCGTGTTCACAATTGTCACGCTGGCAGTCGTAACAACGAAGAGGAGGAATGCACATACTCCAAGCGCTCCGCCAAAACGCCAGGGAAGTGCGGCCTCGCGCGCGCCAGAAAGGAAACGAATCAGCAAGCTGAGGTGGAAAAGAACCAGAGGGACCCACATTGAGAAGTGGTAGGGAACCTCGCGACGAATCACCGAGGGGATAATAACCGGTGCGTGCGCAATGACCATGGAGACTGCGAAGCCAACTGTCAAGGCGTGAACAATCGCATCGTAGCCATAGCCGGAAAAGGTCGGGGGTGCGGTAATCCACAGAGCAGCCGGGAGCATCACCCACCCGTATCCAGCGAGCATAGCGACCGCGGAAAGACGCGGAATTCCGGGGATATTTATGGTTTTACGAGCGACATCGTGATACCCCATATCGATTGCAAGTGCCGCAAGTGAGATTCCTAAAAGCGGGTAGGCGACAAGGGGGACAATCAGCGTCAGTGCCAAGGAAATGAGCAGAGCCCCGACCCAGACCAAAATTCGCTTCTCGGTTGCCTCATTGAAGGCGAGGCGCGCCAATTCCAAGCGCTCGCCAACGATCGTCAAAAGCAAGAAAAAGAGCCACCAGGGCATGATGAGGGCGACTTCCAGTCCTCGCATCCATAAGAGGATCCCGCACAGGCCGACACATGCACCGATCAATTGGATGAGGACCGCGTACGAAGCTTGACGCTTTTTCCACACATGCCGGTAAATCATGACCAGGGTGATCATGGAGATTGTCCACAGGACTGCCGGAAGCATTCGCTGGGATTGATACCCGGGAAGGGTGCGACTCAGGTAGGCCGGAAGCGGCAATGTAGCAATGAAATTGGCGACCGCTCGGCTTTGAGAGATGACGATGGCTGCAATTCCCGCGAGCGCCGAGGTGGCCGGGGAAAGGTAGGCCCATCGAGAGTTCAGCGCTACTGCGCGTTCTAAACAGATCGCTGTTCCCAGGAAGCCGTAAACCATGAGGATTCCATGGATTGCGCCCAAGTCCGTTGAGCTCACCGGAGCAAGGGCCCCCAGGCGGACAAGAGCTGCGTCAAGTCCCGCCAGAAGGGCAAGTGCCGCCCCCATGAGCAGGATCATCCGGCGCCAGGGAAAAGGCGGGCGTGCAGAGGTTAAGGTATCCGCACCTTCGCGCGTTTTCTCCACCATTTTTACCGGACCTCTCCTGCTTTAATGAGACCCCTTAAAGGTACCGGTCAGAAGGCTCTTTTTCCACCAAGCCGCAAATCCTGAACATGAATAACGAAAGGGGTGCGGAGCCGTCACACGCCCCCGCACCCCTCACAACGGTTATGAACGCGAGCTCAGCCCTTCAAGGCCTCGCTCACCAATTGCTTAGCCGCTTCCTGAACCTGAGCAAGGTGCTCGGCTCCGCGGAAGGACTCGGCATAGATCTTGTAGACATCCTCCGTGCCCGAAGGACGAGCCGCAAACCACGCGACGTCAGTCGTCACTTTCAGGCCACCGATTGCTGCATCATTACCCGGAGCGCGCACGAGCTTTGCGGTGATGGGGTCACCGGCCAGTTCGGTTGCGGAAACATCCTCGGGAGACAAAGCGGCAAGCTTCGCCTTTTCTTCACGGTTCGCGGGCGCGTCGATCCGCGCATAAGCCGAGGCCCCGAAACGTTCGACCTGTTCTTCGTGCAGCTGCGAGGGTGTCTTACCGGTAACGGCCAGAATCTCAGAGGCCAGAAGGGCCAAGATGATTCCGTCCTTATCGGTGGACCACACGGTGCCATCCTTGCGAAGGAAGGAGGCTCCTGCGCTTTCCTCACCACCGAAACCAAGCTCGGCGCTGACCAACCCGGGAACGAAGTACTTGAAGCCCACGGGAACCTCAACGAGCTTTCGGCCAATCGAATCAGCAACGCGGTCGATGAGCGCCGAGGACACCAAAGTCTTACCGACTGCAGCTTGTGCGGGCCAGTTCGGGCGATGCGTGAAGAGGTATTCGATCGCAACGGCCAGGTAGTGGTTCGGGTTCATCAAACCATCGGGTGTCACGATTCCGTGACGGTCCGAGTCAGCGTCATTTCCTGTCGCAATGTCGTAGGGAGTGTTCCCGTTTTCGTCCGGAGTCATCGCATCGCGAAGAGACGCCATCGCATAGGGAGAGGAGCAGTCCATACGGATCTTTCCATCCCAGTCCAGGGTCATGAAGGACCATGCGGGGTCAACCTTGGGGTTCACAACGGTCAGCTCCAAGCCGTAGCGCTCGGCAATTGCACCCCAGTAGTCCACCGATGCTCCGCCCAGCGGATCGGCACCAATACGCACGCCGGCCTCGCGAATCGCATCGATATCGATGACCTGGTCAAGCTGATCGACGTAGTAGGCAAGGTAGTCGAAGCGGTGGATACAGGGGTGATCCAGCAGGTCCGAACCCAGCACGCGATCGACGCTGCGCCAGCCCTTTTCAAGGATTTCGTTGGCGCGCTTGGCGATCCACGAGGTCGCATCGGAGTCCGCGGGACCACCGTGAGGCGGGTTGTACTTGAATCCGCCGTCACGAGGCGGGTTGTGGCTGGGGGTGACGACGATACCGTCAGCCAGCCCTTCCCCAGTCGCGCGCAGGTGCTTGGGTGCACCATTTGCGCCGAGGATCGCCACGGAAACCGCGGGGGTCGGAGTGAAAGATCCGCGTGCATCAATGCGGACATCAACGTTATTGGCGGCCAAGACTTCCAGGGCGGTCCGCCATGCGGGTTCGCTCAGCGCGTGGGTGTCGCGACCAATGAAAAGCGGACCATTGAAGCCCTGCTCGGCTCGGTAGTCGACGATCGCCTGGGTGATCGCAACGATGTGTGCTTCATTGAACTTGCCATCGAATGCGCTACCGCGGTGACCGGAGGTACCAAAAGACACCCGTTGATCGGGGTTTGAGGGGTCCGGTTCAATGTCGTAATACGCGGAAATTAGCGCATCAATATCGGTGAGGTCTTCGGGAAGGGCAACAGTGCCAGCTCGATCAAACATGCTTTTAGTCTGCAATGTTTCCCTCAGGCGTGCAAGAGAGTCCACATAGAGCACAATCGTGAGTAAATATTCGTTAAGCTCCGACACCTGGGGCGCCCTTGGGATAAACTCGGTCAGGATGTCGCTTTCGCAACGACGCTGACAGTGACAGGCATGGACGGCAAAGGAGAACCACATGGGCTGGTTGGATTCAATCGAGCACAATCGCTGGCTTTCGGCGCAACTTCAAGCACTGATCGCAGAAGCAAAAGTCAGTACAACACCTTCTGGCTTCAGCGAAGGCCCAGAAGGTGAAGAACCCAGCCCGCGCGCTCAGTTCACCCTCAGTGCTCGAATGCTCCACGCCTTTTCTTTGGGGACTCTCTTGGGGCTTCCCGGCTCTCGCCGCTACGCCGACCACGCAACACACACCTTGCGTCGCGTAATTGACGAGCACCTGAAGGGACTGCCCGACCCAAGCGCCGTTGATGAAGAAGAAAACACCGACTCGGAATCTTATAAGGCCGAAGTTCGCGGCGGCGACATTGACTACCAGCTCGATAACGCCCTCTTAATCAGCGCGAGCGCTGCGGCCGCGGTTGCGAATCGCCCCGGCGCACACGAGCTCCTATTGGAGGCTCTTCACGAACAGGAACGCCGCTGGCTAGCGCCGAATTCGCTGGTCTACGGCGCAATCGCCTCGGGAAGCACACAGCACAAGGCTCCGATTGTCTCCCTGGGGACCCTGGCCTCGACAACCGAGGCCTACCTTGCCGCCGCTGAAGCGACCGCCGACCCCGTGTGGATCGACCGCGCAGAGGCGATCACCCTTGCGGTCGCGCGCATGGGAAACGGGGCCTCGTGGAGGCTGGGCGAATACATCGATATCGAGACCTCCTCCCCCGTCGCCCAAGGGGAGCAGGGGTGGGCGAAGAAGTGGGAACACTGGTCCTCAACCCCCGTGCTTGAGGGAGTACAGATCGGTACCCTGCTGCGCTGGGCGCGTTTGTCGATCCAGGTCCGCGCTGCGCTGCGTTCCTTGGGAAGGAAACCCGATGATGCCCTTCTCGAGGCCGCGACCGAGTTCTTTGAGCGTGCTCGCGTCGACGGCTGGAGGCAGCTGGGGCATGCCGGCTTTGTCACCTCTGTTGGTTTCGATGACCACGAGAAGCAGATCCTGGATAATCGCCACTACATGTGGGTTGTCTGCGAGGGCGTATGCGCCGCGGTTTCTCTGGCGCGCGCGCTTCGCGATGACGGCGCGAGCGAGGGTGAAGTCGAACACTATGAGCACTGCTATCGTTCATGGCTCGATTTCATCAACGATGAGCTCATTGTCCGTCCGGGACAGTGGCTGCACGTTCTCTCGTTTGACAATCAGGTGACTGAGGAGTCGGCCCCGCGCAGTGGCGATATTGCGTGGGCAATTCAGACCGTATTGATTGGCCGTATTCCGATGTGGCCGCCTTTCGCTTCGGCCATTTCACGAGGCCTTCTTGACCACCCTGAGGAGGCTCCTACCGACCGTCGCTCCTGGGTTCCTTTCCGTCGGCGTCACTGAAGAACATTTGGGGATCTATTACATATTCGTGAAGACGAATGTGCGAATAGTTCAAGATCCGCTATGATTGGCGGGTCTGGAGGGCTGACCGAGTGGCCGAAGGTGACGGTCTTGAAAACCGTTGTGTCAGCAATGGCACCAGGGGTTCGAATCCCTTGCCCTCCGCGGTTCCGACAACAATAGGGTCGCAGCGCATTTCGCGTCCGCGAAGAAAATGCCTTAGAGTAGTCGGCATTGGAGACGTCGCATAGTCCGGTCGAGTGCGCCTCCCTGCTAAGGAGGTAGGGGTTCACGCCCCTCGCGGGTTCAAATCCCGCCGTCTCCGCAGATAACCCCGAGTTTTCCTTGAAAACTCGGGGTTTTTCTTTGCCTATTTCAGTAGGCTGACACCTTGTTGCGCCGTCATTAACTTGTCTGAGCGTTTTTCGTCACAATGATGAAATACACAAACAATTGCCCGGGTGGCACGCAGAAAGTAAATTAAAACTTGTATCCCTGTAAATTGTGCGATGAAAGAGATTTCGATGACACGCCCTCGACTGCTCAATACGCGTGTGCGTATAGCTGGTGCGGCAAGTATTGCCACACTTTCGCTACTGTTCACGCCGCTCAGCCCCCTATACGGGAGCGTAGCGGCTGACAACAGCAGCGAAACCACTCAGGCAGCCCAAGCCTCGGATACAGGCAGCGAAAACGCCACGACTGAAGAAGCAAGCGGCGCTTCTGCTGAAGAAACCTCTGCTCCGGCAACAAATACCGAAGCCCCCGCAGAGATTTCAGCGCAGGCCGCAGGAGTAAACGCGAACACCCCTCGCACGCGCCGCGCACGCGCAGTCGCAAACTCAGCAACGCTGTCCATGTCTGTTTCGAACGACTCCGCAACGCTACCGATTCGTGACCAGCAGATCACCACTATCAACTACTCCTGTTCCTCGGTTTCGACACCGTGTGAAGGTGGAACCATTGAGGTGTGGCTCCCTGGACCCGTTACCCCCGCGGGTGAGCAGCTGTCCACCAGCTTCTATCAGACATACCCGGTTACCGGTGACACCGTCGTCAAGACCCAGAACAACGTTGTTTCCGGCACCCCGCGCATGCAGCGCCTGCTCTTCACGCTCAAGAATTCGATTCCTGCCGGAACCTCGGACCGTATCCAGATTCCGTGGAGCTACTTCGCCAACGATGCGCCGAACAACTCGACGACCACGACCCGAGTCGTCTTCTCGGCAACGAATGCTGACACGATTGAGCAGTCTCTGACAACAAAGTGGACTGCCGACCTCGATGTTGCAATCGAAAAGACTGGTCCGACGCGTCAGCAGGACTACCCCGCGGTTGGCGGCCTCGCAACCTACAAGCTCTACTATGGCTACCAGCAGATCGACCAGACTAACCCCAATAAGCCCGGTATCCGCTGGAACGGCTCCGCGCGAAAGTCCGCTAACCTCAACGGCCTCAACTTCGTTCAGGCTCAGAACATCAAAGTCAGCGACCCGCTTCCTGCAAACGCTGAATTCGTCTCGGCAACGAATGGCGGCGTCTACGACGCGGCCACTCACACGGTGAATTGGACCTACGCGAATTGGGCATGGCAAAACCCCATTACCTCGACGGTTACCGTCAAGTACCCTGCGGGTAGCGTCACCACCGCTGACACTGTCACCAACAAGGCAACCATCACCGCCGAGGCACAGAACGATCCGACGACCGTCGTCACCAAGAGCTCTCAAATCACCCACGGCTTCTCCGAAAGCAAGCCCGCTGGTTCCATGATCAAGCTCGGCAATGACAACCAGTATCAAACTCGCGGAGGCTCCGCGCCGTGGCGTCTGGGAGCCTCTAACTCAGGCAACACTACGCTGCATTTCCACTGGGATGACACTCTGCCCTGCACCTGGTCCACACAGGACGCAAAGGCCGCTGGTACCCCCTGTGACCAGCCGACAATGGTTAGCCCCTACCGTTTCTCCATCTTCTCCAATTCCGGCTTCGAAAATAACGGGGGCTGGACCTTGGAGTACTGGACTAACAAGGGCAACCACGCAAGCGTCAACTACACGGCCTCGTCTACCTTGACTCTTCCAGAGGGTGAGTGGATCACCCGCTACACGATCGATACGGATGCGCTCCCCCAGACCAGCCCGAACATTTTCTTCTACGGGACGATTCCAACGAACTTCCCGACTGAAGAACCGGCTGATTTTGCAAGCCACTACAACCCTGTTGCACCGCCCGAGAGGTACTACAATTACGTCGCCTCGTCGGACTATGTTCGCTACCAGAACTGTGCAAGCGGTACCGCGACCGATATCGAGACCGGCAGGGTTATCTTCTCAAACGACAACCTGTGCTCGTGGATGCGCGTGCGCAACAATTACCCCAGCGTGCATATCACTAAGTCCATCGCCACGAATCCTGTCGTTATCGGCAAGCCTGCGCTCTTCTACTTGCAGGGAAACGTTCGCCCGAAGAACAACGGTGGTGTTCCTACCCCCTTCACCATGACGGATCTGCTTCCCTCCGGTTTTGACATTGATGATGCTTCTGCGGTCAGCGTGGCAAAGACATCGCGACTCGTTACTGCAGACGGCTCTGCCTATGACCTCTCCAAGGTCACGGTTAGCATCGAAAAGAACTACAACGGCACTGGTCGCACACTGGTTCGCATCACCGTTCCCGATGCCGTCGAGGGAGTCTTGTACGCTTACCTCACGACGAACGTTCTCTCCACTGCTCCGGCGGGACAGAACACGAACGACGGTATGATCTTCATGCCCGGAGATGGAGCGAAGAGCGTCACTGAAGATAAGAGTCTGCGAAACACCTCCTACTGCTGGGCTGGCCGCACGCAGGACACCTTCGATGTCAACGGCAATGGCTCAACGACGGATTACGTATGTAATTCATCGTCGACCTTCAACGTTGCCGTTACGCCCGCGATGAACATCACGAAGGAAGTCAAGGGCAACAAGGACACCGACTTTGTTCCCGCAGGTCAGGTTGCTCAGATCGACCCGGGTGCAGACGGTGCTTACCGCTTCACCATCACCAATGCCGGTAATGCTGCCCTGACGAAGGTTGTCGCTTACGACATCCTGCCCTACAAGGGCGATGTCGGCGTTGGCCCCGCTGCCTCGCAGGCACGCGGATCTTCTTGGCGTCCGCAGCTGAACTCCACCAACTGGTCCTTCCAGTCAATTAAGCAGCTCCCAGGCCAGGCTCCCGTGACGACGGCTGTTCCGGCCTCGGATATCACGGTGGAATACACGACCGTTCAGAACCCCTGCCGCGGCGAGGTGATGAGCGCGGGTGGAGCTATGAACTCCGGTCCTTCCGGATGTACCCCCAACGCCTGGGGCGCTGCTCCCGCTGATTTGTCGACAATCACCGGTTTCCGCATTGTTATGAACCGCGATATCGAAATCGGAGAAAAAATCCAGTTCGTTGCAACCATGACTTCTCCGGTCAACGCGAACCTCATCGCATGGAACTCGGTTGCACTGTCCGGTGGCGTCGTTGAAAACGGCAAGGTGTCCTACCTGCAGCCGAATGAAGCTCCCAAGGTCGGTATCAACGTTTCCACCGATGTTGCTGTCGAAAAGTCTGTCGCTCGCGTCAAGATGAATGGCGATCAGGTGGTTCGCGACGCAAACGGACTTCCCGAAACCATCGAATCGACCGGCCCGGCAATGCCCGGCGACTACATGCTCTACAAGGTGAACTTGAAGAACAATGGTCCCGCGGTTGCCTCGGGCTTGTCGGTGAAGGATTCCCTGCCTTCGGGCGTCGAGTACGTCTCCTCTGAGGCGCGAATCTGCCAGACCGCGGGCGCAACCCCCTGCGCAAACGCAACCCCGGTTACCGGCGCTGACTACGATCCGACGACCTCCACATGGCAGGCAGTTGCATCGGGAGATCCCGACGTCACCCTCAATGTTGGCGGAACAGAGACCCTGTACGTCCTCGTGAAGGTCAAGGACGGTACCGCGGGTACGACCATTTCGAACACCGCAAGCCTTGGCGATTTCGACCAGATCGATTCGAACCCGGCGAACAACACTTCCACTGCGACCTTCACTGTTGGTGGCGCCCTGTCCGGCACCATCTTCAATGACACCGACGCAACATGGACGAATGATCCGGGAATCGACAAGCCTTTTGAGGGCGTTACCGTGCGCCTCCTCGACGGCGACGGGAATCCCGTGAAGAATGCCGCCGGCGCGGATATCACCACGACGACCGACGCCTCCGGTAACTACACCTTCACCCACCTGCCTCTTGGTTCCTACAAGGTTGAGGTCGTTCCCGGAAACGTCACCCTGAACGGTGACACCGTCGCACTGTCCGACTACACGCAGACCCTCGCCTACGGTTCCTCGGCTAGCCGCACGGACACCGGCAAGGGCAAGCTCACCACCCCCACGGCGATCACCCTGACCGCTGCGGCACCGACGGCCTCGAAGATCGACTTCGGTTTCGTCAAGCCCGCATCGATCGGTGACTACGTGTGGTTCGACGCCAACAAGGACGGCATCCAGGACGCCGATGAATACGGCGTTGCGGGCGTGCGCGTGACCTTGGTCGACAGCCTCGGCAATCCCGTTGTCGATGCCAACGGAAACACCGTTGCAGCAGTGACCACCGACGCGAACGGTAAGTACACTTTCGAAAACCTTCTGCCGAACCCGGAGCGTATGCTCGCCCAGAACGGTAACGATAGCTACACCGTGCGCTTCACTCCTCCCGCTGGCTACACGGGCACGACCTCGAACGCAGGTACCGACGCGGATACTGATTCCAACGGTCCCACCCCGAAGGTCACCCTGGCTGAAGGCCAGAAGGATATGAGCATCGATTTTGGCCTGATTTCAAACGGTTACATCGGTGACACCATCTTCTGGGATGTCGACAACTCCGGTGGTTTCAACCCCACTGAGCACGACAAGCCGCTGGCTGGCGTAACCGTGACGCTGACCTTCAAGACTCCGGCGGGTGTTGAGAAGACGCTCACGACCACGACCGACGCGGACGGCAAGTACAAGTTCGAGAACCTGGCCCCCGGCGACTACAAGGTCACCGTTGATCAGGCCTCGCTGACGACTGCGTGCCCCGTGTGCACCGCACAGACCCACGCTCCTTCGGGCAATCTGACCGCTTCAGAGAACCAGACGCTCTCCCTGAGCTCGAAGGTCACTCTGAGCCCGGGCAAGATGAGCAACGATTCTCAGGACTGGGCTTTCACCGGTCCCGCGAACACCGCGATCGCCAAGACCATCACGGATCCGGCAGCCGAGCCCGCGGGTGGCTTCACCCCCGGCACGACTGTCACCTACACGATCACCTTGACGAACGAGGGCCCCAACCCTGCAACCGGTGTCATCGCGCAGGATAAGCTCCCGGCGGGCGTGACTTTCGTGAGCTCTACCGGCGACGGAGACTACGATGCAACCACCGGCAAGTGGGACCTGAGCAATGAGGTCATCGAGAAGGACGCAACCCGCACGCACACCATTGTCGTGCGAGTGACTCCCGAGGCCGCTGGTTCGATCGTCACCAACACGGCGACCATCGAGCACCAGGATCAGTTCGGTGATAAGACCGCGGACAACACCTCCTCGGTGCCCTTGACCGCCGGTTACACGATCGCTGGCAAGCTCTACAACGATGCCAACGCATCCTTCAGCTCTGATAACGGCGAAAACCCCTACTCGGGTGTTACCGTTGCGCTCCTCAAGAAGGACGGCACCCCCGTCCTCGACAAGGATGGCAACCCTGTAACCGCTGTGACCGACGCTGACGGCAAGTACTCCTTCGCGGGTCTTCCCCTGGGTGAGTACAAGGTGGATGTTGTTAACCCGACCTCTGGTCCTCTCGCAGGCACCAAGCCTCTCGAGGCCTACACGGGTCGCTACAAGACCAGCGCTGAAGTGACGATCAAGGCTGAAACCGGTTCCGTTATCGACGTGAACTTCGGCTTCGTCAAGCCCGCTTCGCTGGGCGACTACACCTGGATGGACGTCAACCGCGATGGCATTCAGGATACCGACGAACCGGCTCTGCCCGGCGTGACGGTAACCCTGACCTACGCGGATGGCTCCGCCGTGACCGATGCCTCTGGCAACGTCGTTACAGCGAAGACGAGCGACGCAAATGGCAAGTACAAGTTCGAGAACCTGCTGCCCGGCGACTACAAGGTGTCCTTCCAGGCACCTGCAGGCTACGAAGCAACAACCTCGGACGCCGGAACCGACCGCGCTCTCGACTCCAACGGCGCCACGGCCTCGGTCACCCTGGCTCAGGATCAGACGGATGAAACGATTGACTTCGGTGCCGTTGGTACCGGTGTCATCGGCGATCAGCTGTTCCTCGACGTGAACCAGAACGGTGGCAATGCCCCCGACGCTGGCGACAAGGTGCTGCCCGGCGTGAAGGTCACTTTGACCTGGACCGGCCCGGGTGGAATCACCCGCACCTACGAGACCACGACCGATGCGGATGGCAAGTACAAGTTCGAGAACCTGCTGCCCGGCGACTACAAGGTGAGTATCGATCCCGAGACTCTCCAGACCGCCGAACCGCTGCTCGACGTTCTCACCCACTCCCCCGCTGGAGATGTTGAGAACAAGACCGTGGTCAGTGATGCAACCAAGGCTGATTCCACCGCCTTCGCAACGGCCATGAAGCTCACGGCTAACCTGACTCTGACGGGCGAGAAGAACCAGAACCTTGATCAGGACTGGGGCTTCGGAATCTCGGCTGACACCGCCATCAAGAAGGCGATCACCGATCCGGACGAGGTCGATCAGGAAACCTTCGAGTTCACCCCCGGTAAGAAGGTCACCTACACCCTGACCCTGTCCAACAATGGTCCGGGCGTGGCAACCGGTGTCACCGTCTCCGACAAGCTCCCGGCGGGCGTTAAGTTCGTCAAGGCTGAGGGCGACGGCACCTACGATGCAACCACCGGCGAGTGGAACCTGTCCGGAGAGACCATCGCCAAGGGTGATGATCAGTCCATCGAAATCACCGTCGAGATCACCGGTGAAGGTGCTGGCGCGCTCGTCACGAACGTCGCGCGTATCTCCCACCAGGATCAGGCGGGCGACAACCCGACGAACAACGAGTCCTCGGCGTCCTTCAAGGGCGGCTACAACCTCGGCGGCACGATCTATCGTGACTCCGATGCAAGCTTCTCCAAGAGCTCGACCGAAGAACGTTTCGCTGGCGTGACTGTCGCTCTGCTCGATGGCGATGGCAACCCCGTCCTCGATCACGATGGCAACCCCATGACGACCGTGACCGATGCCGATGGCAACTACCAGTTCGTTGCCCTCGGAGTGGGCACCTACCGTGTCTCGATCGTTGATCCGAACACGGGCGTCTTGGCCGGTCTGACCAACACCCAGGCCTACACCGGACGCGGTGCTACCCAGGCACCGGTGACCATCACCGATTCCTCGGTCCAGGGCGTTGACTTCGGCTTCGTCAAGCCGGCAACGATCGGCGACCGCGTGTGGAACGATCAGGACCACAACGGCGTTGACAATGGCGAGCCCGGAGTTCCCGGCGTGACCGTGATCCTCAAGGATGCTTCCGGCACCGAGGTTGCGCGTACGACGACCGACTCCGATGGTCGCTACCGCTTCGAGGGACTCCTCCCCGGCACCTACACCGTGTCGATCGAGGTTCCTTCCGGTTACGAGGCCGCGTCGACCTCCACTTCCGTAACCCTCACCGAGGGCGAGGTCAACTTGGATATTGATTTCCCGGTCACCTTGATCCCGACGCCTTCGCAGCCTGCGAAGTCGATCCTGGCAAAGACCGGTTCGGATGCACAGTGGATCGCGATCCTGACGGCCATGTTGCTGACCGCTGGTGTGGGTGCCCTTGGCACCGCTCGCAAGCGTCGCAACTGATCGCATGACGCGAGTGCGGTTCTAACCGCAAAGCTCGGGCCGGGCCTCGACGAATGTCGGGGCCCGGCCCTTTTGTGTGTTTTATCGTTATGTCTCCAGGGGCGTGCTTTTGCGAGTTCGCTTTGTGCTGCCCAACCTGCGGTCTTAACAGTGCGCGCACCGCGGCTTAGATCGCGCAGTCATGCTTTAGCTCTCCCCTTCCCCCGTTAGCTCTCTCATTCCTGGTTTAGCTCGCTCACCTGCCGCCTTAGAACAGCAATAGACCCGGAATGAATGAGCTAAACCAGGAGGGAGGGAGGAAGAAGAAGAAGAAGAGAGCGAGGGAACGAGGCCGCACCGGGCAACGCGCGCCGACAACCCCGCGCCCTGGGGACCGTACAGGTACGACTGTGCCCCTGGGTGCGGACAGCACCCAGGGGCACACGGCCTTAGCCAAGAAGCGGCGGTATGAGCCGCTGCCTGAAGAAGACCTCAGTCAAGCTGGTCGAAAGAGCGCATCCACGCGGAGTGGATCGGATTCGCATCCGCGACCATGGCTTCGAAACGGTTATCGGCGATCTCTATGACCTCGTTGAGGGTCACGCGCATCTCGCGCAAGTCCGAGCTCTCAACGCGACGCCAGCCATCAGCCAAGAGCTGATCCGCCGAATCGATGCGCGAAATACACACGATCATCGGACGATTGAAGCGTTCACGGTAGGCCTTGCCCAAGACGCGAAGCTCTTCTTGCTTCGCAGGGTCAAAGTCACCCAGCAAGGTGGAACCGGTGTCCACCAAAGCCTGCTCATCGGCCTCGTCAGACAAGAGGAGGTCAACGATATCGGTGTAGGCGGCAATCAGTGATTCCTGTTCCTCGGGGCTCGCCTGAGCAACGGCGTCTTGGAAGGCGTAACGCAACTCTGACACGCTTGCGAAAGGCGCGCGGGCCCATGCTCGCTCCAGAGGCCAGGTCACACCGGAGAACATTGGCTCAAACACACGAACGAACTTCTCTTCACCCAGGCTATTGACTGCGTCCAAGTCCAGCGGACGACCGTCGAGCATCGACACCGCGGGAGCGGGCTTGCGGCCAATGTGGAAGAAGATGATGTTGAGGATGATCGCGCAGATCGAACCGATGGTCACGCCGGATCCGAACAAAATCTGCGCCCATGAAGGCACGTATCCTGCTAAGTCCGGCTTCAAGGTCACCAGCAGCCCCAGACCAATCGAGGTCGACACGATCACCGAATTGCGGTTATCGCGCATATCAACAGTGGACAGGGTCTGGATACCAACAACCGCAACGGCAGCGAACATCGCCAAGGAAGCGCCACCAATAACCGGCTTAGGAATCGAGGCGACAACGGCGCCAGCCTTGGGGAGAACACCCAAGATGATCATGATCACACCGGCCGCGGTGACGACCCAACGGGACTTCACGCGAGTCAGACGCACCAGACCAACGTTTTGAGCGAAGCAGGTGTAGGGGAAGGAGTTCAAGACACCGCCCAGAGCGGTGGAGAGGCCATCGGCACGCAGAGCGTTAGCGATATGCGCGGGGGTAATGCGCTTTCCAACAACCTCACCCGTGGCGAAAACATCGCCCGTGGTCTCGACTACCGTAATCGCCATGACGATCAGCATTGAGATGATCGCAGCGACAGAGAACTTCGGAATTCCAAAGAAGAAGGGGGTGGTGACACCCAGCGGTGCCGCCTCCCCCACAGCCGAGAAGTTTGCGTCCCCAAGGAGCCACGCAACAAGGGTTCCTCCGACCAGGCCCAGAAGGACCGCGATAGTCGCCATGAATCCGGAGAAAATGCGCTGAATGATGACGATGACAGCAAGGGTTCCCAGTGCGTATGCGAGGCCGCGCAAGGTTCCGGGAATGGGATCCGCGCCGACCTTTGCCGCCGCAGTTCCCCAGGCGACAATGTCATTTGCCGCGACCGAGAGAAGGGTTGTGCCCATGACGGTCAGCAAGGTACCGGTGACGACCGGCGGGAAGAAACGTAGCAGTTTCGCGAAGAAGGGCGCTGCAAGGAAGGTTGCAATACCAGCAACAATGATGGAGCCATACATTGTCGCAAGGCCTTCAACTCCGCCTCCTGCCGCCAGACCGACAGCAATCAGGGGCGAAACCGCAGTGAAAGTTACTCCTTGAAGGAGCGGCAGGCGGACACCGATCTTGGGTCCAAGTCCTGCAGATTGAATGATCGAGGCGATACCACAGGTGAAGAGGTCCGCGTTGATCAGGTGAACAGTGGTTGCCGAATCGAGTCCCAGTCCGGTGGCAATAACCAGCGGAACGACAACTGCCCCGGCATAAAACGCCAGGACATGCTGAAAACCAAGGATTGTGAGCTTGGGGAATGAAGGGACTGCATTGACAGGGTCGATGTGGATGGTGGACATTTTTGGCTGGCTATTTGCCATGGCTGTGCTCCTGCACGTCACTCAAAAATGGACCTCTTCATTTTTACTCATTTTGACGAGCAAATGAAAGTTCCCTCCATTCGCGTTGCTATTTCTTTAGTTGACGAGGCCGCACCTCCTTCCGTGATATCGCGCGGTAATTCCGTGGCACAGGGAAGCAGAAAACCAGGGGATGTGATTGATGACGCATTTGTGAGTTTGCTTGTCAGAGCAGCTTGTGCTTAAACTATTTCTCGGCCAATCAATCGGCTTTGCGCTCGTAGCTCAATGGATAGAGCATCTGACTACGGATCAGAAGGTTGGGGGTTCGAGTCCCTTCGAGCGCGCAAGCGGCCCCGCTCGGTGCGTCCCACCGGTCGGGGCTTTGCTTTACCCACTTTCGGGCGCGGTGATGCGCTTTAAACCAGAATCATAGGACGCTACGCGTTGCTGGCGGGGCGACTTTTCGGGTTATAGGACGCTACGTGTTGCTGGAGTGTTGACTTTTCGGCCTGATGGTACGGGAAAGTTGGTGTTTTTGTTGCTCGAGGAAGACAGGGAGAAACCAGGGTCCCCACCAAGTTCCCTTACTGGCACCGTTCCAAAACCGATGTCATTGCTTTCTTCTCTGCCCGGGTCACCCCCAATCCCCATGAAGCTTTCACTGCAATCTGTCGCTGGACGTAGGCGCATTGGTATGCGCTGTTGGACGGCAACCACTGATCAGCGCTGCTCGCGCCTTTATCTTGATTCGCGGCTCCATCAACAGCCAGCAGGTTGAAAGGATCGTTAGCGAAGTCTTGACGCCGCGCCGCGTCCCATTGCCATGCCCCGCTCTTCCAGGCGTTAGCAAGAGCAACAACGTGATCAATCTGGACTGCCTCGGAGGAATCCTCGCCTCGTTGGAAGTCGATCTGGCACCCGGTATAGGGATCATCTAAAACCCCTGACACAACAACGCATTGCGGTGAGCTTCGCTTCATCTGGAGGTCATGGAGGTCCCGCTTCAACACGTCGTTTCTGGTATCGCAACCATTACGGTCCACGTCAGCCCAGCGCTGACCGAATTGATCCCGAGAATACTGTGGGACTGATTCTGAGCCATTCTCAATGACGCGCAGTTCTTCAAGCGCGCGGCGACTATCATCAGCGCTACCCAAGGTCATATCCGCCGGCCCCGTTGCATGTGTGGGCCCCGAGGTGCGCCACCAGAATCCCAGCAGCAGCGCAAAAGCGGCGAGGAAGACACTGAACACAATGATCAGACGCCCCCGGTGTGTGCGTTTCATCTTCCTCACCTCCCGACTTTCCTGAGAACTAGCGACGCTCTAAGGGACCAATATCCATGCCTCCCTCACACTATGCCGCAGGAAGTCATCATTAACCACGACAGCACCCAGATCTGTGGAAAACGCCGAAAGGCCCTACACCCTGTGGATAAAAAGAAACCCGCCTCCCCGGAAGGAGACGGGTTTCCCAGTACAGTTCTACGCCGCTTTCCGCTCACGCAGCTTCTCGCCCAGGAAGTAGATACAGACCAAAAGCAACGTCAGAGACCCCATAGCAAGCAGCTGAGCGCGTCCCGAAGCGTTAAAAAGCATGAGCACAATAAGCGCGAAGAGGCCAAGCAGCGACAGCCTCGGAACCCAGGGCCATCCCGGAACGCGCAGCGACAAAGCTCCCTGCGCTTCCAAAGACGGGTGCAGGCGGATCTGCGCAATGACGATCATGATCCACACGATGAGCAAGACCATTCCAACCGCATTGAGCAGAATCTGCAAAATCACGGCGGGCAAGAGCCAGTTGAGGGCGACCGAGATCAGGGACAACACAACTGAGACCGCAACCGCGTTCCGGGGAGTGCGACCATGCTCAATATCGCCGTGTAGAGCAGCAACCTCAATGGTCTCTTCGTCAGTGTGCGCAACTTCTTCCACTTTCGAACCCAGAAGCCAACGCGGACCCATACCACGAGAAGCAAGGGAGTAGGCGATACGGGAAGAAGCGTAGATATTTGCCGAGAAGGCACTGACCAGCGCAGTGAAGACGATGATATCCATGATGACGCCGACCCCCGGGAAGTGCGCCATTTCGAGGACGGCCGCGAAGGGGCGCTTGCTCATTTCCACGGAGTTCCACGGAAGCAGGCAGATCAGGAGGGTCACTGAACCAACGTAGAAGACCAGAATGCGCCAAATGACGGAACGGATTGCCTTCGACATTGCGCGCCGTGCATCGTCGGCCTCGGCAGCGGCAATGGTGACGATTTCGAGGCCGCCAAAGGAGGTGATGATCGCAAGGAGCCCGACGGCGATTCCGGAAATGCCCGCAGGCGCAAAGCCCCCGTTCCCAACGAAGGCCTCGTGCAAGCCCTGCGTACGCCCCGGAATGAAACCGATGAGCATAAACAGACCGATAGCCAAGAAGGCAATAATCGCCAGGACCTTCAAGGCCGCAAGACCCGCCTCGACAGCACCGAAGTGTCCGGCAGCCAGCAGGTTAATCCCGCCCAGGACAATGACAATCACCAAGGTCACGACCCACTGAGCAACGCCCGGGAACCAGTGAGTGAAAATCTGCGCAGCGCCGGTCATTTCCAATCCCAGCACCATGATGAGCATGACCCAGTAGAGCCAGCCGGACGTGAAACCAGCCCAGCGTCCAATCCCAGCTTCCGCGTAGGTTGAGAACGAACCAGAGGAAGGGATCGCTGCAGCGAGCTCGGCGAGGGAATACATCACGGCAACAACGATCAGCGCAGCAAGGATATAGGAGATCAGCACTGCGGGACCGGCCTCGGCAACGGCAACGCCGGTGCCCACAAAGAACCCGGCGCCGATCGCGCTACCCAGCGCCATCATCTGCAGGTGGAAGGACTTAAACTTCTTCGAGCCGGACTTGTTTCCGCCAAGAACCGGCGCTTGGCCCTGTGCAGTTGTGGCTGCTGCCTGTGTATTTGTTATCGATGTACGTGCCTCATTGCTCATTGATCCGAACGTTCCTCAATAATTTTCTGTGCATCTTCATGATCGACGGAACGCAAGCGTAACAATGCACGAAGCTGCGTTGCCGTCATTGTCAGTGTCCAGTCATTATGCGACGGAAGCTGCCATTTTCTCCAATGTGCAAGAACCGTGAAACTTGATCCCACGATTGTCGCAATCAACATGCCGATCTGTTCCAGACCCGACTGCCCGAAAGCAGCCATGATCGCGGCAGAGACGAAAGCCGGTGTTGCATAGAGATTGTTCCCGCCGAAGACCTGCGGAACCATTCCAGCTGAGATATCGCGGATCATTCCGCCTCCCACAGCAGTCATGATTCCCAGCAAAATTGCCGGCCCGACACCGAGCCCAGCATTGATCGTCTTCAGCGCACCCGTAGCAGCCCAGCACCCCAAGACCGTGCCATCAGCAAGGACCAGGGCGATCCGCCAAAAACGCGAGTCCAGGCGCCAGAGCATAGCAACAAGCGCACCGACAAGCGCGGTTCCCAAGTAGAAGGGATCGGTCAGGGCAACGGGCGGCCCCTGATCGAGCATAATGTCACGGAGCATGCCTCCCGCGAGCGCGCACATGATTGCAAGAACCATGAAGCCCACGGCATCAAAGCGCTTGATACGCGCAATGCGTCCGCCAAGAATCCCATTGAGCAGCACGCCAAGGAGGTCGATGACGCGGAAGAGATCCGGCAGGGTCTGATTGAGGGTATCGAGCACGGTCCCTATTGTCATCCACTTCTCAACAGATTCCAAGGAGCGACGGGGACGATCTCAGAACCCAAGATTGAGTGCCGAGGCCGAACTCAGTGTCCCGGACATGCTCAGTTCCGCTCACCCCAAGTCAAGCCCCTCAGGCCACGCTCGTCTCAAAAAGCAATCCAAGGGCGAAAGTCGCACCAGCCGCGCCAAAACCGATGAGAAGTTGGCGCAGTGCTCGAGGAGCGGGCGGCCGTCCCGAAAGGACACCGACGATTCCACCGGTGAACATGAGCGCAAAGCCGACAAGTCCAACCGCAACCCCCGCTGCGACCATTCCGTTCAGGCCAAGAATGTAAGGGATGAGCGGCAAGAGAGCACCGGTCGCGAAACAAATAAACGACGAGGCCGCGGCCCGAATGGGGGTTCCGACTTCTTCGCTTGCCCCCGCGTTCTGCTCATTTTGCGAGGCGAAGATCGGGCGACGCATAGCGTACGTGTCCTCGGCGTCTTCGCCCACGCGCCCCTCGGCCTCGGCAAGCTGACGGAAAACCTCAGCGGCATGCGCATCAGCGTGCTCCGCATCCTCACCACGCGCGCGGAAAAGCAGGGCCAGCTCGTTCGCGTCAACGTCGAGGGAGGGAAGGGAACGGTCGGCCTCGGGATCGGGAATGGAGGCGTCAAGGAGTTCACGCTGCGAGCGTACGCTCACCCACTCGCCGGCAGCCATCGACAGCGCGCCTGCAAGAAGGCCCGCAATACCGGTCGTCAAAATGTTCGACGTACTCATACCCGCGCCGACAACGCCCAAAATCAACGCAAGGTTGGAAACCAGACCGTCGTTCACGCCGAAAACTGCCGCACGGAAGGTTCCCGCCAGAGTTTGGCGCGAACGTTCAGCCAGCGAGCGCACAACTTCACCGTGAATTCGTTCATCGGCCGCCATTTGCGCGGGAGCATCATCATCGTCATCATACGAGGATCGCTGTTCGGTGCGCTGGGCCATGGCTAGGACGAAAATCGTTCCAAACATGTAGGCGAGCATTGCCGAGATGCGGGTACGCAGCGGCGGGTGAGGCGCTGGTAGCGCGTGTTCACCCAGCAAAGAGAGCCAGTATTCTTCGTGGCGACCTTCTGCCTCTGCGAGGCCCAAAAGCACTTGGCGTTCCTCGCCGGTTCGCTGCTCCGCGAGCGCGCGATAGGTGCGTGCTTCCATGCGTTCTTCGGCGAGATAGCGCCTCCAGCGGCGAATTTGTGCGCGCGTGGGTTCGGCTGCTGTGTTGAGGGATTCAGTCATTGTTCGAGGGCGTGTTTTCGCTCAGTCTGCGTAGGTCGGTAGGTCTTCGTCGTCTTCCGAGGCCTGGGCCGGCATCCGGAAGAGACGTTCCTTGACGGCATCGGCGACCTTATCGGTGACCTTCTCTCCCTGGGTGCGCACGAGGGAAGAGACCTTTTCACCGGCTGCGTCTAGCGGACGTGCGACCACGGGGAAACGGCGCACTTTCGCGGCGAAATGGCAGATTCTTTCGTATTGTTCGCGGCCTGCTCGAGTTCCTAGGACGTAGCCGATACCGAAACCGACGGCGATTCCCATTTTCGTTCCCACGAGACGCCTTTCTTTCAACGCGGGCGCTTAAACGCACCGTCGTGCGATGTGAGTCTGGAATAGAAACCAGCCTAGTGGGTGGCGAAAGCTATTCGCTACTTGTTTACCTTTTCGCACGTTGTGAGATGAGGTATTTCGCATCCGAGAAGAAACCGATACGGTGGAGTCATGAGCGAAGTACGTATGAACACTCCCCGTGGGATCACACTGTCGGGAACTTTCGTTCAGCCTGTAGATTCTCGGGACGCCGTTGTCCTGTTTTCTCACTCTTTCCTTGCAGACCGTCATTCCGGCGGCCATTTTGACGATCTCGCGCGCGCCTACCGCAAGGCGGGCTACGCGACTTTGCAATTCGATTATTCGGGGCACGGCCTTTCTGATGATGAGGTGATTTCTCGCGAGTCCCAGATCGAAGACCTCCAGGCAGCATCGGGCTGGCTTGCGGATCAGGGCTTCACTAACCAGCTCATTCACGGCCACTCTTTCGGCTCGGTGACCGCACTTGCGGCGCGTCTGAGCCACGCGACCGCGCTCTTCTTATCGGCACCTGTCCTGGGCCCCCTTTCCTACGATTGGAGCGCGATTTTCTCCAGCAATCAGCTGGACGAATTGGAGCACACGGGCCGCACATGGATCCCCGACGACTCTGAGGGCCCCCGTGAGTCTTTCGTCATTTCCAAGCAAACACTTGCCGACCTGTCGATGGTTGACCCGGGCATCATCGATCCTTCGGGAGCCCCCGTCCTGATCCTCCACGATGCTGACGATATCGAGTTGGACCTCGTGGACCTCACTCGCGATGCCTTCCCTCGCCTTCCCGATGGCTCGCGCGTGGAGTTGATCCACGAAACCTCCTTTGGTGCGGGCGAGCATCCCGAAATCCTGCGCGAGGCCGCACTGGAGTGGGCACAGCTGTGGGCTGAGCCCAGCGGAGAATTTCGCCAGTAACGCACACACCCAGCTGGCCTAGGCGTTCTTCGATACTCTGAAGGGGTGTCCTCTTCCCAGCAGCCCAGACGTCGGCGCTCACACTCACGCAGGGGCCGCCCAGCCCATGCGCCCGCGCCTTTTCGTCCTTTCACGCCCGAACAGCTTGCCGCTCGGGCCGCTGCGCTTCCGGTCATTTCTTTCCCGGATCTTCCCGTCAGTGCTAGACGCGAGGAAATCGCCCAGGCAATCCGCGAGCATCAGGTCGTCATCATTTCGGGTGAGACCGGTTCGGGGAAGACGACGCAGATCCCCAAGATTTGCTTAGAATTGGGCCGCGGAATCGCCGGGATGATCGGCCACACCCAGCCTCGACGTATCGCCGCGCGCTCTGTCGCGGAAAGAATCGCCTCGGAACTGGGGCAAAAGGTCGGTAAACAGGCCGGCGAGGTCGTTGGCTATCAGGTGCGTTTCACCGACGAGGTCGGCCCCACGACCCTCGTCAAACTGATGACGGACGGCATTCTTTTGGCGGAAATCCAGTCGGATCCGATGCTGCGCCGCTATGATACTTTGATCATTGACGAGGCCCATGAACGCAGCCTCAACATTGACTTTATCTTGGGTTACCTTGCGCGACTGCTCCCTATGCGCCCTGATCTCAAGGTCATCATCACCTCGGCAACAATCGATTCGGATCGTTTTGCCCAGCACTTTGGCACCTGGGATGGCCCGATCGGAGAGGGTACGCTGCTCCAGGCAGCCCCGGTCATCGAGGTTTCGGGACGCACCTTCCCTGTTGAGATTCGCTATCGCCCGCTTGCCGCTGATGCACCGACCTCGTACTCCTCGACTTCCGGGAAGGACACGAACGCGCTCCTCTCCCCCACGGCCTCGGCAACTGGGGAAGAAATGCTGGCCGGCAGCGGCGTCGAACAACTGGTTTTAGAGGACGCGGATGATCCTCTCGCTGTGGAGGGCTACGGCGCGGGAGTAGAGATCGACCTCGAGACGGCGATCTGCCACGCGGTTGATGAACTATGCAGCGAGGGCCCCGGAGATATCTTGGTTTTCCTCCCCGGCGAGCGCGATATCCGCGATGTTGAGCAGGCCCTTCACGACCACCTCGGCAACCGTGCACCGCGCGATATCTCGCGGTCGAAGAATCCGGCGGATATCGAGATTCTTCCCCTCTTCGCACGCCTCAGTTCCGCAGAGCAGCACCGAATTTTCGAGGCGCACTCTCACCGCCGCGTCGTCTTGGCGACGAACGTTGCCGAAACCTCGCTGACGGTTCCGGGAATCCGCTATGTCATTGATCCGGGTTTGGCGCGTATTTCGCGCTATTCCAATAAGACGAAGGTGCAGCGCCTCCCCATTGAAGAAGTCTCGCAAGCAAGCGCAAACCAACGTTCGGGACGCTGTGGGCGCGTGGCAGATGGCATCGCAATTCGCCTATATTCCGCGGAAAACTACGCGTCGAGGCCGCCTTTCACTGAGCCAGAAATCCTGCGCACTTCGCTTGCATCGGTCATTTTGCAGATGAGCGCCTTGGGCTTGGGCGATGTGGCTTCTTTCCCCTTCGTCGATGCTCCTGATTCGCGTGCTATTCGCGACGGCATCAATCTGCTCGTCGAAATTGGGGCACTTCGCGCCTTGGAGAATTCTTCGAGTTCGCAAAGCGGTTTTGAGCTCACGCCTATCGGCCGCGATCTTGCTCGTCTTCCTATCGACCCGCGTCTTGGACGCATGTTGCTTGCCGGCAAGGATGCGGGCTGCGCCTCGGAAATTCTCATCATTGTCGCGGCTCTATCGATTCAAGACGTCCGCGAACGGCCCTTGGACCACCAGGAGTCCGCCGACACCGCACACGCGCGTTTCACCGATCCACACTCGGACTTCCTCACTTACCTCAACCTCTGGCGCTACCTCCACATCCAACAGCGCGACTTGTCAGGCACAGCCTTTAGACGCATGTGCCGCGCCGAATTCATTCACTACCTGCGTTTCCGCGAGTGGCGCGACATTGCCCACCAATTGCGCGATATGGCCCGCACTATCGGCATCCATACCGAGCCCCTCGGCATTCCTTCGGCCGGGGATGTTGTTGACGAGGCCTCGCGTGCGGGAATCGCCGACGCAGCCGCGCGTGCCGCTGTGGCCTATACACGATCGACAAGCGCGGTTGATACGGATGACATTCACCGCTCGATTCTTGTCGGGCTTTTATCCAGCCTCGGAGCCTGGGACCCGGTGACTCGCGATTACACGGGGAGCCGCGGAACCCACTTCACGATCTGGCCGGGTTCTGGAATCACCGGTCACCCCGATTGGGTGATGACAGCCGAACTCGTCGAAACCTCGCGACTTTTCGCGCGAACGGTGGCACGGATTCGCCCCGAATGGGTCGAGCCCCTTGCCAAGGATTTCCTCACTCACGTCTATTCCGAGCCGACCTGGAATTCCTCGCGAGGCGCAGCCTACGTCCAAGAAAAAGTCATGCTCTACGGCTTGACCTTGATCGCAGACCGTCCGGTTCTTCTTGGACGCCTGGGGGCCACTCCCCTGGGTTCAATTCGTGGCGCAATGCCCAGCGACTCACCCTTCGCAGCGGCCCTCAGCACCCCTGTCACTGCGGCCGAGCTTGCCCGCGAGATGTTCATCCGCCACGCGCTTGTTCAGGGTCAGTGGCGTGAGCGCCACGCCTTCCAGCGACGCAACGACGAGGCGATCGAGCGCGCACGCGAAACGGAGCGCAGGAGTCGCACCCACGGCCTCGTCGCGGATGAAATGGCGCTTGAAAGCTTTTTTGATGACATTCTTCCGGCGTCGATCATTTCCACCGGGCACTTCAACCGTTGGTGGAAGGACAAGAAACGCACGGATCCAAAGCTTTTGGACTACCCGCCCGAGCTTCTTCTTCCCCGAGGCCTCGGCCAAAGCGGCGCGGGTTTCCCCGATCACTGGGCGCAGGGCGAGCTGCGTCTTCCCCTGTCCTACGAGTTCCACCCGGGTTCCCCGCGTGATGGTGTCTCCATGTCGATCCCGATCGAGGCCTTGGGGCGCGTGAGCGATGAGGGGACCGATTGGTTGGTGCCCGGGATGCGTGAAGAGCTCATCACCGAGGCAATCCGCGCGCTCCCCAAAGCAAAGCGTCGCTTGCTTGCTCCGGCTCCCGAGGTCGCAAAGACCGTGGCGGCGTGGATCGAGGACGTGCGCCGTGGCCGCGTTGACCTCAGTGCCCCTGCGCCGAAGAAAGCGCAGGCCACACAACAGCAGGCTCAAGAGGAAGACCCCGCGTCTTTGAGCGCGGCTTTGGGTCGTTTAGCTGCGTGGGGCGAGCGAACCGGTCAAGCGCGAAGCACGCGCAAGAGTGCGGGGACTGCGCAAACTCCTGCAAAGCACTCTCCTGAATCGGCAGTTCCAAGCGACACTGCCAAAGCCGAGGCCACGTCTTCCGAGCACGGCAGCGCACGTACTGCCGAATCGGCCTCGTTCAACGAACTATTCACGCGTGCGCTGCGAGAATTGCGCGGAGTTGACCTCAGCGACTCGGATCTGCGCGCGATGGAGGATTCTCTTCCCGATCACTTGCGGATGACTTTCGTCGTTCACGATCACGACGGCCACGAGTTGGGAAGTGGTAAGGACCTTGGCTACCTCAAGCGCACCCTTGCTGGAGCAACCGATCGTGCCTTGCGCACCGCTGTTCGCCAAGCCCTGAGCGAGGCCCAGAAACGCTCTGCGAAAACAGCTCAGACTCAAGGGGAGCCGCAGGCGGGCGAGGTGTCCACCGAAGCAGACACCGTCACCACCGCTCATTTGCCTGCACCCAACGCAGGATCGAAAGCGCCCGCGGGCGCGGCCTCGGCAATGGAAAGCGGCGAACATGAACTCTTCGCGGACAATCTTGAGGCCTTCCCCAGCGCGCCGCTTCCACAATCAGTTGAATCGCGCGCGCAGGGCTTGCTCATCCGCGCATTCCCGGCGCTTGTCCCCCAGGGGGATCGCGATAATCCGCTCGCCGGAGTACGGGTGATGGCGAATGCCTCTCAGGCGCGAAGCGAACACCGCCTCGGTATTGCGAACCTTGTCCTGCGCACAATTCGCCTGTCAACAAAGCGCGTATCAACGCGCTGGACGGGTCGTGAGGCCCTCATGCTCACCTCAACGCCCTACCCGAGCACCGAGGCGCTCATTGCCGATGCGCAATTGGCAAGCGTGCGCGCTCTGAGCGACACCCTTGCGGGCGAGCGCGGGCTGTGGGCGATCCGCGACGCCTCGGCCTTCGAGGATCTTTCCACGCGTATTCGTGACCGCCACGAGGACCAGGTCTACTCGATCATCGAAGTAGTTGTCCGCGCGATGGAATCCTGGGCACAGCTGCAAGACCACCTTGCCGAGGCCAGCGGCCCCGCGTATGCGAGCCTGCGCAGTGACGTTCAAGCGATCGCGTCCTCACTGGTTTTTGACGGTTTCATTGCCGCAACGCCGCTGGAGCGACTGCTGAACCTTCCTCGCTACATTCAGGCGCAATCCGTGCGGCTGCGCAAGGCTCTGCGCTCGCCCGCAGATGTTTCTCGCGACGAGAAATCGCGCGCGGCCTTGTCCCAGATTGACGAGGAAGTTGAGGAGTTGCGCGAGCTCATGGATACGCGTCCCTTCGATGGGCGCCACGAGGCCGCATTCGAAGAACTCCTATGGATGCGCGAGGAATTGCGCGTGTCCCTCTTCGCTCAAGAACTTGGAACCGCACGCAAGATTTCCCCGCAGCGCATGCTCGCCGCGATCGATCGCCTTCACGAGGCCATCTAGGGGGAGGCGTGGAACGTGAAGACGCGCAACAGATGGCGCGCGAGCTGATGAACCAGCACGGCTTGAGTGAGTGGTCTTTTCGTTTTGATCGTGCGCGCAGGCGAGCAGGTTCGTGCGTCCATTCCCGCAAGGAAATCACCCTGTCTGGGCCACTGACCGCCCTGTATGACGCGCCAACAGTTCGCGGAGTCATTCTCCACGAGATCGCCCATGCCCTTGTGGGATCCAGTCACAATCACGACGAGGTGTGGCAGGCGAAAGCCCGCGAGTTAGGTTCCCCCGATCGCGCGCGTCTTTCAGGAGGCTTGCCTGCACCTCGGCCCGCGTGGAGGGGAGTGTGTCCCGTGTGTGGGGCTGTTCGGGATTTGTATTCTATGCCCCGCAGGGTCACTTCCTGTGGCGCATGTTCGCGCACTTTCGATCCCTCGCGGATTTTCCAGTGGTCCTTTAACGGCCAGGCGCGTGAGCCGGGTGGGCAGTACGCTCGCCAGCTACGTGCGCTCAAGAAGCGCACGCGTTAACATATGTCCATTCACCCGATCTTTTTGATCCCATTCAAAGGACTCATCGCATGACTGCTTCCACCCCCTTCGACGACGGCGCAACTACCAATACCGGTGAGAACCGCGAAAACCTGAGCTGGCAACAGTTTGGCGATGCTTCGCGCGAACTTGCCCAGCAGATCGTCAATTCCGGGTGGATGCCCGACCTTATTGTTGCAATCGCGCGCGGCGGCCTGATTCCGGCCGGCGCGCTTTCCTATGCACTGGGTGTGAAGGCAATCGGCACCATGAACCTGGAGTTCTACACGGGTCTGGGCGAAACCTTGGATGAGCCGCAGGTTCTTCCCCCGCTGATGGATGTCTCCGCGATGGATGGCAAGAAGGTCCTTGTTGTCGATGACGTTGCTGATTCGGGTAAGACCCTCAAGAAGGTCATGGAGCTTATTGAAAAGCGCGGTTTGAGCTTGGATGGTCAGGCGCACGCAAAGGTCGAAGCACGCTCCGCGGTGATCTACAAGAAGCCGGTGTCAATCATCGATCCGGATTTCGTGTGGCACTACACCGATTTGTGGATTAACTTCCCCTGGTCTGTTCTGCCTGTCGTTCAGGCACAGTAGTCGTTTGAGCTGAGGCTCCACGCTTAGGCTCTACGACACACAATGACGGGACTGCGCGCTACTCGCAGTCCCGTGATTATTTTGCCGGCCCTCAACGCCTCGTTACAAGGCAACTAGAGAGGCGTAGTGCTCGCGCTGGTGGTGTACGACCTCAGTGCCTTGAATATCCCCATTCCGGTTGATCACCCGCAGGTTCCTGGGACCCCCAACGGTTGCAAACAGATGCGCTGCCGCGCCGCACGCCCAACGACTGTCTGCGTTTGAGCGGTGGACGACAGTCGGAGCGACAACTCCATTTGAAGAAAAAGAGAAGAGTTCATCTTCGAAGAGCACCGCCCAGTCCGAGGCGAGGATTCGCACCCCGCTTCCGTCAAGGACAATGCGCTCCTTTTGCGTAATGTAGCTGAGTCCTTGCAAGAAAACCGCAAGGTTGCGGGCGAATTCCATGACAACTCGCCGGCAGACGAAGTCTCCGGTGCGGGCCATGGTGATGAGTTCTTCTATGTCGCGCGGCCTGTCGTCTTTCCCTTCATCGAGGCGTGCGCCTCGAGCACGAGCAAGAACAGCCGAGGGGATCAGCGCGCCGCTGGCGCACCCCATGTGTCCCAGCGAGCACACACCATTACTCCCCGCGATAGGAAGGTGGAGGACTCGTTCGTATTTCCCGGTGGGATCTGTAATGAGTTTTCCGCCCTCGACCTCAACGAACGCAACCTTTTCTGCAATTTGAGCGACAAGGAAATCATCCATCCTCCGCCCAACCCCATAGGCGATTTCGTAGGTTGCCAAGCCTTCAAGGTTTGTAATGATCGATAGAGGAAGCCGCGCATCAACGGTGATGTATTGGAGGAGTGGGAAATGATCCCAGCCCAAAGCTTCCAGAACACAGGTGCGCTGACGGGTCACTCTCCCGTCGATACTCAGGCCAATTCCCCTGATCGCCCCATATGGTTCAGCGCTTTGGACAAGTTCTTCACCTAGCTTATTGATGGTGGTGACGACTTTGTCGGAGTCACTGGTGATGACGCGGGAACGTTCTTCGCGCACACGCCCCGAACGATCCATGACAACAGCATGGATTCGTCCCGGTAAGAGTGCGATTCCAACCGCGCATTCATCAAATAGTTCATAGCCCGGAGGCTTTGTTTTGACCTGCGGCGGATCCGCTGTTCTTTTGTGTATATCATACGGTTCCATGACGAGCCCCTCTGCAACAACGTTGTCGCACGAACACGGGCGTGCTCAGCATAGTCAGTGTATACCCGCGCCACCCATCATTGCTTGAGTTGCAACATTATTGTGGAAACCACGCTCGCATGTATGCGTAAACATTTGCGTTCCCATAGACAGAGCAGTCATCCCCACGCCCTTTCAACGCACCCCTGTTCGGCACATAAGGCGTGTAGTTATACATGCTCGCAGTTGCTCGGTTAGCAGGAGTAATCTGCGTCGTGGTGCACTCTTGTGCGGGCGCATAGCGAGCCTCAACCCGCTGCCCC
This sequence comes from Actinomyces sp. S6-Spd3, assembly GCF_000758755.1. Lineage (GTDB taxonomy): Bacteria > Actinomycetota > Actinomycetes > Actinomycetales > Actinomycetaceae > Pauljensenia. The sequence goes on from NZ_JRMV01000272.1 coordinate 70,345, forward strand.
GCCTGGAATCGATAACGCTCAGGCTTTATCCGGTAGATCGCAAATTGCCGCGCTGCATAGTAGACCTGCCGTTGAAAACCCGCGTAATCGGGATCGCAGGTACTGTTATCCGGACAGGCGTACCCCATCGCGCTGGGGTAGCTAAACCACTGAAAATCCCCGCCCGAGGCGTAAATCAAGCCCTGTTCTTTTTGGAGGGTCACCAGAAGAACCTGCGGGTTCACTCCACATGAACGCGCGGCTTGCCCGATGATCTGCGCGGCGCTTTCTTCCTCACCGCCCTGGTATCCCCATGGACAGTAGTCATCGCCCGCATAGCTCTCAGTGACGACCGAGAAATCCTTCAAGCAAGGGATATCTTGATCATTCGCACGCCCCGCCCGGCAGCCTTCGCCTTTTTCTTCGATGAAGGCCGCAATCTGCGCGTCCGTCATCGTCGTCGAATCATCCAGCACTTGGTCTGAAATAAAGTTTTCCGGGTCAAACCCCGTGTAGTCGAGCGCGATTCCGCGGGGCGCTTCCGACGTAGGCGTCTGGGTGATCTCGGGTTCTGCTTGCCCACAGCCCCCGATCCCCATTGCCGAGGCCGCCGCCACGCACAGCGTGAGAAGCGCGCGCGTGCGCGTGAATCGTTTCGTCACCGATTCAAGCTCCCTGCTGCATACTCAAGGATCGCGGGAGTGCACTTTTCGATGGTCGCGCGCGTGGCCTCGAAATCGGAATAATCACCGTACCAGGGGTCGGGCACATCACGACTGCCCCCGCGAGCGGGCTTGCCTGCAACCTCCTCGAAATCACGGAACATGCGGATCTTCGGATCGGGGCCACCCGCAAGCCGTTCAAGGGCGCGAAGGTGGGAGGAGGTCATCGCAAGGATCAGATCCCAGCGCTGGAGTTCCCCCGCCTGAACCTGGCGAGCACGATGCGAGGGCACGCGATACCCGCCCTCGCGCAGTGCACGTGCAGCACGCGAATCAATGCCATGCCCGTGTTCTTCATCGCTGATGCCCGCGGAATCAACACAAATGTCGACCCCACTATTGGCGGCCGCCTCGCGAAGGATTTGCTCGGCCATCACGGAGCGACAAATGTTGCCGGTGCAGACCATCAGGACTGAAAAGGACATGGCATCACCTCTCAGGCGCAAAAGAGCGGGAGGTATGCGCGCACGGCCTCGAAAGAGTGGTATGCGGCGGTTTCACCGTTCATGTGGAAGTCCTCATCGGCGCCTTCCCCGGTCAGGTCCGAGATCGCGCGTAGGCAGATCCAGTCGATGCCATTGGACCAGCACACCTGTGCCATTCCGCAGGTTTCCATGTCGACCGCGAGCGCGTCGGGGAAGCCAGCGCGAATTCGGGCAACAACCTTTTCGGAGGCAAAGGAATCGCCGGTGACGATGCGGCCCGTGCGCACGGTGTGGGGCTGCGCCTCGCCGAGCTTGGCAAGAGCGTCGATCGCATGCTGCGAGGAGTGGTAGTCCACTGGCATGCGCGGGATCTGGCCAAGTTCGTAGCCAAAAACGGTGGCATCGGCGTCGTTGTAGATCGTGGAGATGGCGCCTGCGACGTCACCAACCTTGATTCCACCTTCAAGTCCACCCGCGGTGCCGCCCGCGATGACGATCTTCGGGGTGGCCATGGTCAGGCCTCGTGCGACGGCTGCCGCGGCGTTGGCGATGCCCACGCCGGAGGTGATGACGAGGACGGTGTGGCCCGCAAACTGGCCAAGGGCATAGCTCTGCTGGTGGTGACCTTCCGCGCCGACGTTGAGGGTCTCGACCGCATCGGCACCGGGGAGGGGCGCAAGGGCGTCAAGGAAGGGCTGTGCTTCCATGACCATCGCACACTGAATGAAGGCGTCAACCGTGGGAAGAACGCGCGAAGGGGTCAGGGTCAAGGACATGAGTGGCCTCTCTGGGAAAGATCGTCAGTTGTCGGTTGAAGAAAGCGGCACACGCCTCAGCACGAGGCCGCATCGTCCTGAGTGACGACAAGCCACTCGTCGCGGTGCGCGAGGAATTCGCGGACGGCGTCCTGCGCGGCGGACAGGGAGTGGTTCGCGCCCCAGCCGCACTGGACCTCGTTCGCGGCGGGAACTTCGGTTGCGTTGAGGATATCTTCGAAGGTTGCCTGCAAGATGGGAAGGAATTCTTCGGTTTCCACGCCCAGGAGCAGCGCGTAGAAGCCAGTCTGGCAGCCCATGGGGCCGAAGTCGATGAGCTTGGTGGTGTGGTTACGCATAAGCTCTGCGCTCAGGTGTTCGATGGAGTGAACGGCAGGCATCTCCAGGTGAGCCTTGTTCGGCTGCGTGAAGCGGACATCGTACTTGATGAGGACGTCACCACCGGGGAGAGTCTTGCGGTCGGCAACGCGAACGTAGGGGGCAAGGACACTGCGGTGGTCGAGGTTAAAGGATTCGACATTCATGCGTTCAGTCATGACATCAAGTTTATAGAGATTCGCCCAAAGTGCGCGGGGCAGTCTCGCATGGCGCAAGAGAGTTTTCTCCCGTGTACCGGGTGCCCCTCTTTTCCACTTCACGGGGCTTTTTCGGGCACAATAGAACCCATGGATCTTCAGCCGCCGATTGACGTCACCACACAGGACGAATACAGCGCAGATACGCCTACTCCCGCCGCAATCGTCGCCGGCGAGGTCCCCGCAAGTTCAGCTGCTCGCCCGCTTTCAGTTTTCGACATGTTCTCGGTCGGTATTGGTCCTTCTTCTTCGCACACGGTGGGTCCCATGCGTGCGGGCTTGGCTTTTTCGACGGAGCTGTGTGCGCTTCCAGAGTATTCGCGGCTCTCCCACGTGTGCGTCGAGCTTTTTGGTTCTCTTGGTGCCACCGGACGAGGCCACAACACCGATCGTGCAGTTCTGCTGGGTTTGGCGGGCTATGACCCGGAGACTGTTTCTATCGATACGGTCGAGAGCGTCATCCCTTCGATCGCCTCGAGCGGGATGCTTCCTTTTGCGGGTGGGCGTGAGATTCCCTTTGATATCGAGGCGGATATTCGTTTTCTTCCGCGGAGGGTCCTGCCCTACCACGTCAATGCTTTGACGATCAGTGCTTACGGTGAGGCTTCGTCGACGGCGGGCGTTTCTCGAGGCCAAGACAGCATCGCCCCTGATGGCCAGGGTTGGGCGACGTCTTCCGAAGTAGTCGAGCATCCGGGTGAATTGTTGTTGCAGCGCACCTACTATTCGGTGGGCGGCGGCTTCGTCATGGCGCAAACGAATGACGATAGCGAGCATCCCGAGATCGCTTCGCTTGCTTCAGCGCAGGAAACGACGGGAATGTGTACTCCGGCTCCCCTCCCCTTCTCGACGGGCGCCGAGCTTTTGGAACAGTGCACGCGCTCTGGGCTCTCGGTCGCCGAGCTCGTGCGCGCCAATGAGCTTTCCGCGCGTCCCGCTGCTGCACTCACCGAATACCTCGATCACATTGCGCAGACGATGTTCGGCGCGATCGATGCGGGTATCGCCTCAACGGGTATTTTGCCGGGTGGTTTGGATGTGCCCAGGCGCGCAAATGCCCTGGCAGCGCAGTTGCGTGCCCGCGCAGAGAAGGCATTTTGCTTGGAAAAGCGCCATGGCTGGGCCGGCGCTATGCAGGATCCTTTGCGTGCCATGGACTGGGTTAACCTCTACGCTCTTGCGGTGAACGAGGAGAACGCGGCGGGTCACCGCATTGTCACTGCGCCGACGAATGGTGCTGCTGGCGTGATCCCCGCTGTTCTTGGTTACCTTGTTTCTTTCTGCCCCGAGGCCGGTGCCGAGTTCCCGAATTGCTCTCCCGAGCAGATGGCCGGGATCTCGAAGCTTCCTCTGGGCGGAGAATCGGAGTGCGCGCGCGCTCGACAAGAGTGCATTCACGAGTTCTTGCTCGCGGCGACTGCGATTGGCGCTCTCATTAAGACCAATGCGTCGATTGCTGGCGCGGAGGTCGGCTGCCAGGGTGAGGTCGGTTCGGCCTCGGCGATGGCCGCTGCGGGGCTTGCGCAGGCTTTGGGTGGCACTCCCGAGCAGGTGGAGAATGCTGCTGAGATCGCCATGGAGCATTCCTTGGGGCTGACCTGTGATCCGGTTGGCGGCTTGGTTCAGATCCCGTGTATTGAGCGCAATGCGATTGCTGCTGTGAAGGCGATTAATGCGGCTCGAATGGCTCTGTGGGGCGATGGCCGGCACACCGTGTCTTTGGATGTCGCAATCGAGACGATGCGTCAGACGGGAAATGACATGCTCTCGAAATATAAGGAGACCTCGGCTGGCGGTTTGGCTGTGAACGTTGTCGAGTGTTAAAAGCCGTTGTGCGTGAAGCTCAGTGCCCCACCTTGGTTTCCCAAGGTGGGGCACTGAGTGTGAACGACGTATTGCGTGAGCTCTACTCGCGAGCTTCAGAAGCGTCGGTAGCTGCGGGGTTTCCGCTTTCGAGGCCTTGTGCGGTGTCGCCTTCAGCTGCGAGTGCGCCACTTTCTGCGGCTGCGAGCTGCGCTGCTTCGCGCTTCTTGCGGTTCTTGTGGGCGAGGAACCATAGGACTGCGGTCGTGATGAGGACGATGATAATGCCGACAACAACGGCGATCATCCAGGTCTGAACGACTGCGGGTTCAACATTGGCCGATTCTTCTGCGACCTGCGCATCGTCCATGGGGACGCGTTCACCGGTGACCAGGAGGCGGTGAGTATTGATGCCGTACGGAGTACAGGTGATCAGGGTTGCGAGGTCTTTTCCTGCGACCTTGTTCAGGGTTTCCGTTTCGTTTGGGAGAACGGTGCGGATGTCGGTGACCTTGTACTTGAGGTGGCGCCCCAAGACTTCGATGTAGAAGACGTCGCCGAGTTCAACGCGGTTGAGGTGGTCGAACATGGTTGCGCTTCCCAGTCCCGAGTGGCCGGTGAGAACCGTGTGGGTTCCTTCGCCGCCGACGGGGAGCGCTGTTCCAAAGAGGTGTCCGACGCCCTTTTCAAGGGTCGAGGTTTCGGTGCCGTGGTAGACGGGCAGGCTGATGTCGGCTTTGGGGACCTTAACGGTCGCCATGACGGGGTTGACGTTCAGTTGTGAGAGGTAATCGGAGTATTGGGGGGTGTTGGGCCGTTGGGATTCCAACCAGGGGTCAAGAATGGGTGCTTCAGCTGCTTGACGATTGTATTCGTCGGCGCGTGCGAGTTCGTCTTTGACGACATCTCGGCCGACGTTGGTTTGTTCGGCGCTGAATGCTTTCGCGATGCGCTGTTGCTCAACGTTGTTCTGGTAGGTCGAGATGACGGGGTAGAGCAGGACCAGGATGCCGAGCACCAGCAGGATCGGGGGGAGGATGGTGAAGAGGCGACGGCGACGTTTTGCCTTGCGAAGTCTATGCTCGCGTTCTTCCGCGGTTTCAGGTGTGTTGTCCTGAACCGGGGTGCTTGTGAGGCTGTCGTCTGCGTGGATGTCGTTCTCGCTCATGAGTCGCCTTTTGGATGGGGTGATGGGGGTTGGTGTTGATTGTACAGAAACGGGTGCGGGAAGACCCGTGGGCCTTCCCGCACCCGGCTAAATCTCAGTTAGAGATCAGGCGTTTTCCTTGCGACGCTTGTTCGCAATGGTGATGGCGCCAGCGCCAGCAACGAGTGCCGAGCCAGCTGCGATCAGCACGCCCACACCGGCAGCACCGGTGACGGGCAGGCGGAATCCACCGTTGTGAGGAGCATCCTTGACCGTGGTCTCCAGGGTGTACTGGTTGTCGGCCTTGGAGTTGGACTGGAGGATCTGGAAGGCGATCGGGCGGGTCTGGAGCTCGAAGCCTGCAGGAGCCTTGGTTTCAACGAGGCAGTACCAACCGGGGTTGTCGACCTGCTTGTTGTTCTCCCAGTCGTTGTTGCGCAGGGAGTCGATCTCCACGACGCCGTCGGCGTCGGTGGTGAAGGTGTCCTTGCCATTAACGGTGATCTTGTCACCGAGAGTTGCGTTGGTGGAAACGAAGTTGTCGGTGCCGGAGGTCAGTCCGGTGGGGGTGCACTTGTAGACCGAGAACTCGGCGTCCTTGAGCTTGGCGGTCGGATCGGCTGCGGAGACCTTGGTGATCTTGACCTTGCCGAACTTGGAGACGACCTCAGAGTTCGGGTACTCCGGGGGAGGAGTGGTGCCCGACTCGGGATCCCACGGGGTTGCCGGGGTGTTCGGGATCAGGGTGACCTTGTTGGGGACCAGGCCGTTTCCGGAGAGCGGACCGGTGACGGTGCCCTTGAGCTTCATGACGACCTTGGTGGCGTCGGTTCCTGCTGCACGGGCGGCAGCAATCTTGTTACGGCCGGCTTCGGTGAAGACAGCGGTGATGAACTTGTAGTTGTCTGTACCAGCAGCAACGGTTCCGGTAGCGGTCTTGAGATCGTAGTCGGTGCCGGCCACAAGAGCGGTGCCGTCAGACAGCGCCAGGGTGACATCGCTGGTCGCAATGGTGACGCGCTTGTCGTACTGGTCGGCGACCATGTAGGTCTTCAGCTTGTCGCCAGCGGGGAGGCTGGGGATGTCGGAGTTAATGGTGTAGTTGATCTCGGAGCCAACCGCGGGAGTGGTGTCGTCCTTGACCTGCTTGTCAACGCCAGCCTTGGAGTTCTTGGGGTAGACGTGCAGGTTGTAGTTCCACTCGTTCTTCTCGGTGGGGTGCGTCATCGGGACGGTGATGATGAAGGGCTTGGAGCCGATGTAGCCTGCGGGGGTCTCGGTTTCGGTGACGATGTAGGCGCCGAGGGGCAGATTATCGAACTTTGCGAGGCCGCCGCCAGCGGTGGTCTTCTCGACCGGGGCGTCAACGCCGTCAGCCTTTGCGGCGTCAACGTTGCCGTTGTAGCCCACGAGCTTTTCCCAGCCGGCCTGAGTGGTCAGGTCGACGCCGGTCAGGCGCTGGACGGTGAACTTTGCGCCGTCGAGGCCGGTGCCGGTGACGGTGGTGTCCTCAAGGCCGGTGCCTTCGGTGGTGCCGTTGGTGTCATCCTTCACCAGCTTGTGGATGGTGATGGAGCCGGTCTTGGCGGGGTCCAGGTCGACCAGCGAGGGGAGCTGGGGAGCGGTTGCAACGACGCCGAATGCGGATGCGGTCGGGGCTGCCGTAGCAATACCCGGAACCGCAGCAGCGCCAGCAGCAACTGCGATGACGGCGAGGAGGCTGATGCCTCGACGGGTCTTAAGAGTTGTCATTTGTGTTCTCCTGTTGTACGGGATCTTTGAACAGATCGAGTGATGGTGATGTGAACTAGTCATCAACTAGGGTCAGTGTCTCAGGCGAAGTTTTCCGCCTTGCGACGCTGTTTCATGGTGACCAGAGAGATCACCATCGCCCCGCCCATAAGCGCCATTGCGACACCGATGTACGGGTAGATTCCGAGGCTGCCCGAGACGGGCAGGTGTCCTACCTCCGTGTCCTTGACCAAGATGGTGGCCTTGCGTGCGCCGCCCACAACGAAGCCCTGATCGCTCTGGGGCAGTGTTGCGTTTGTGACGGAGGCGTAGGCCTGGACGGCCGAGTTGGCCCACTTGGTCTGATCGCGCACCTCCGCGCCCAGGGTGACAACGGTGCCGTTGCCATCCGTGGTCAGGCGGAAGGGGATCGGACGAGGCAGGAGGCTGTGTCCAGCCGGTGCCTTGGTCTCAACCAACCAGTAGTCGGTGTTGAGTTCAAGGCCGGTGACTGACCAGTAGTAGACGTCCGTCGTGGTTCCTGCGGACAGGGTCTTGACGAGGGTCGCGGAGGTCGAGTTCTGCGGGTTGCCGCCGCTGTAGATCGCGAACTCTGCACCACTGAGCGGGTAGAGCGCCGATCCATCTCCGGAGGTGTACTGGTTGGTCGGGTCTGTGAAGGTCTTACCAGTGTTCTGGGTACCGGCCTTCACGACGACGATCTCGTGAGGAACGTTGGGACCACAGGCCTTGTTGTTATCAATGCCGTCGTGATCCTTACCGTTCTCGGCGTAGACCTGGTTGAAGAGGCCGAAACCGGGAACCGGGAGGTTCTTCTGATCGAGGTGGCATGCGAGGTTGGTTTCGCTGTAGCCGGAGGCAGCGGTGTTGCGCTTGACGTGGAAACGGATCCAGAACTCGGCGGTAGTGCCGGGCTGGAGGGTGACTCCATTGGTCAGCGTGTAGACACCGTTAGCTGCGGTCGCGTTTGCAGCACCAGCGAGGCCGGCCTGCGTGGTCGCGATCTTTGCGGACTGGATCTCAAGACCCTTAGCGAACTCCGGCTTATCCGTGAGCTTGCCGGTGGTGGTTGCGATCTGTCCGTCGTTGGTTGCGACGATCTTGTAGTCGACATCGAATTCGGCTGCACCGGTGGCGCCACCGTTTGCTTCGATGCTCTTTTCAACGCGAACCTTTGCGGGCACGTAGGGGCCGCAGGCCTTGTTGTTGTCGATGCCGTCGTGGTCCTTGCCCGTCTGAGCGTTGACCTGGTTGAAGAGGCCAAAGCCGGCGGTGGGGATTCCCTTGGCGTCGAGCTTACATTCGAGAGCGGTCTCGTCGTAGCCAGCTGCTGCGGAGTTGAACTTGACGTGGAAGCGGATCCAGAACTCGGCGGTCTTGCCGGGCTCAACCTCCACACCGTTTGTCAGAGTGTAGGTGCCGTTTGCAGCGGTGGCGTTTGCAGCACCAGCGAGGCCGGCCTGGGTCGTGGCGACCTTAGCGGACTGGATCTCAAGACCCTTAGCGAACTCCGGCTTGTCCGTGAGGATTCCGGTCGAGGTCTTCAGGTTTCCGTCGTTGGTTGCAACGATCTTGTAATCGACATCGAACTCGGTTGCACCGGTGTTTGCGCCGCCATTTGCTTCGATGCTCTTCTGAACACGAATCTTGGTAACGGGAACCGGGCCACAGGCCTTGTTGTTGTCTTCACCGTCGTGGTCCTTACCGCTTTCGGCGACGACCTGGTTGAAGAGGCCATAGCCGGCAGTGGGAATACCGTTGGCGTCGAGCTTACATTCAAGGTTCTTGACGTCGTAGCCAGTGGCCGACTCGTTGCGCTTGACCTGGAAGCGAATCCAGAACTCAGCGGTCTTACCCGGATCGAGTTCCACTCCGTTGGTCAGGGTGTAGACACCGTTAGCGGGAGTCACAGTGGCTGCGCCGGTGAGTCCTGCCTGGGTGGTAGCGACCTTGGCGGACTGGATTTCGAGGCCCTTGGCAAAGTCGGGCTTATCCGTGAGCTTGCCGGTTGAGGCCTTGGTGTTGCCGTCGTTGGTTGCGACGATCTTGTAGTCGACGATGAAGTCGGTGGCACCCGTGGTTGCACCGTTCACCTGGATGCTCTTTTCGACGCGCATCTTGGAGACGGGAACCGGGCCACACGCCTTGTTGTTGTCTTCGCCGTCAGAGTCCTTGCCGTTTTCGGCAACGACTTGGTTGAAGAGACCGAAGCCAGGGGTCGGAACGTTGTTTCCGGTGACCTTACATTCGAGGTTCTTGACGTCGTAACCAGCGGCCGACTCGTTGCGCTTCACGTGGAAGCGGATCCAGAACTCAGCGGTCTTACCCGGATCGAGGTTGACTCCGTTGGTCAGGGTGTAGACGCCGCCACTTGCGGTTGCGTTAGCGGCACCGGCGAGGCCGGCCTGGGTCGTGGCGACCTTAGCGGACTGGATTTCGAGGCCCTTGGCAAAGTCGGGCTTATCCGTCAGCTTGCCGGTGTTACCCGCGCCGTTTCCATCGTTGGTGGCAACGATCTTGTAATCGACATCGAACTCAGTTGCGCCGGTGACGCCACCATTGTTTTCGATGCTCTTTTGAACGCGTAGGTTCGGAACCTTCGGAGCTTCGTATTCGTTGACGAAGGTACAGGTGATGGGGGCTGCCTCATTGGAGGCTGCGCCGCCAACGTTCTTGAAGTTGACACCGCGTTCTGTCTTGGTGACGGCAACGTCTTCGCCGATGCCGTTGACACACTTGATGTCTTTGAGCTTCCACTGCGGATCAGCAATCTGATCTTCCGAAATGGTGAAGTCAGAGTTGCCAACTTCGAAGGGAATGAACTTTGAATCGTACGCAGCGTTTGCCTCGCCGAAACCGGTGGGCGTCAGCGACGCGGATTCTGCGGCCGAGATGTACTTGGTGTTCGCAGGGGCGCTTGAAGCCGTGGGCTTCGTGACGCTGACGTTGCCAGTCGTAGTGGGCTTACGATCAGTGTTATCGTGCCAAGTCGTCCCTGTTGTAACTCCAAAGGAGGCTGCCGGAATCGTCGGATTTGCATGGTCCGGATCCTCGACCGACTTAGCGATGCGCACCGTTCGTTCTTCGGTGATGACGCCGTAGAGGCAGCCATAGTTCACCGAAAGTTCCTGTGTGACGAAGGTGTCGGTACGTGCGGCGTCCTCCGACGGATTCGCCGGACAGTTCGCTGTCGGAATGGAGTTGAAGTTATCGGGGGTCAAGAAGTTCGTTGCGTTTGTGGCAGGAACAAAACCCCACAGGTGCAGACGGTAGGTACGACCGTTCTTCGTGAAGGTACGGTCCGAGGCTGTCTTCTCCAGTTTGACGGTGTCGTAGACGTAGGGGTTCTCGTTGACGTTACCCTTGGCGCCAGGCCACTCGATGGGCAGGGCCCTCTTCGTGGTGATCTGGTTGAAGGGCTGTTCGGCACCCTTGTTGTAGTACTGGCTGTACAGGTCGTAGTCGCCGTTACCCTCACCCACGTACTTGACGCAGTAGTAGCGTCCGGAGCGGGACTCGGGCTTGTTGACGTAACCCTTCGAGCGGTCGGAGGGGTCGATCGGATCCGGCTCATAGGCGGTACCAATGAACTGCCTCTGCCCATTCTCATCCAGAACGTACTTGCCGCCCTTCTTTGCCCACTGGGGCGTGCCGTAGTAGATTCCCTGGTCCATGACGGCGTCGCGCAGATACGAAACGCCGGAAGCCGGAAGTGCAGGATCGGTCGCAGCCTTACCGTTAATACCGATGTCCGTACGGCAGGTACCGGTGCCAGCGATTCCGGGGTGCTTGATGTACGCACCGCCCTTGCGGTACATGATCGTCGAGGACAGAGTGTTGAAGGTCTCGTGGTTAACGAAGGGATACGATTCGCCCGTGTCGCCGGGGATCAGACCGGTCAGCTGCAGGTTTAGCGAGGAGTGCAGGTAGGGCTGATTCGGGGTAGTACCGCCAATCGGCAGGTTGTTGTGGCGAATCGCTCCAAGCAGGAAGGTCTGGCCGGGCTCGACCTCGCCGGGGTTGTTCGGCTTGAAACCGATAGCCGACTGACCGTTCACCCAGATGGCCTTTTTGCCCGCATTCTTCCACTTGTCGTAATGGGCCTGCATCCACGCCTTGCTGTCGGGCGGGTCACCGTAGTCAACATCCTGGTTATCCCACTTCCACGGCATACCGCGGGCAATGTAGGTCCACGCGTCGTTCGCCTTCGCATAGGGACCGCCAAGCGTCGTCGTGGTCGGCTGATCGCCCGTGCGGATCCGGTCCTCCGTCATACCCTTCACGATGCCGTAGCGGATGAAGTTGTTGTAGTCCGTGCTCGTGTCGGTCTCGGAGTCGTTAGTGACGCCTTTACCCATCCAGGCAGAGACCTCGCCGACATCAATCTTTGTCGCAGCAGGCTCTTGCGCCGCATACGCAGCCTGAGGAGCAACGATCTGGCTTCCAACCAGTGCACTACCAGCGGTCGCCGCAACGGCTAATGCCGCCACAAAGCGCGTCGCCGCAGTTCTACGCTTCGAAGTAGCTTGGCTTTTCGCATTCGTCATGCTGAGCGTACTCCTCATGTTGTGGTGGGATTTACTGACAGCTTACTGACAATCGACCAATAAATGTAGCGTTAGCAACAGTTTTGGTGTCATCCACTGTCTACGGAGATCAGAACGACTACACCCTAGAAGAAAGCCTTTCGATTTACAACTGAATCTTTCAGGCTTTTCCCAGCTTCGGAACGACCCTGATTCATTTCTGAATGAAATCTGTACCCATTTCACCCTCCCCATATGCGTCCTGACCTGCATATACACCCTTTTCTTTTGCTTTTCATGCAAGTTTTCAGAGCATATACGTGATGTCGCTCACACTTATAAGGTTTTGTGCATTACTTATTCAGCATCTACGCACTTTGTTTTTAAGTCGGTTTTACCCTTTTTAATTGCCGACGCCCGACACGCCGATCTCGCACGCAAATTCATCAAAATTTTCGTGTCCTTACCCACAGCGCAGCCCCCTTCTGTGGACACCACACACACCTGTATCCACAGCCTCGAAAACCCAAAACTCCACGAATTACACCGATGTAAGCAAGATTCATCCACACCCCTTCCACAGGAGCACACACCCCCATCCACAATTAGTGCCCACTTTCGCCCCAGACACAACATATTGGGCCTGCTTGCGAATAGACACACAAGGTGTAGTGTTGACCCATGTTCCGCTCCCCCGGGTCAACAAGCGGAAAAACGAACACTTACCCACAACACTGAAAGGTCAGACCATGTCCATCACCGTCTACTCCAAGCCCATGTGTGTCCAGTGCGATGCGACCTACCGCGCACTCGATAAGCAGGGACTGGACTACACGAAGGTCGACCTCACCGAAGACCCCTCAGCCCTCGAATTCATCAAGGGCCTCGGCTACCAGCAAGCACCCGTCGTCATCGCCGGCGATGACCACTGGAGCGGCTACCGCCCCGACCTCATCAAGGCCGCGGCACAGGCCTCGTCCATGGAATCGGGACGCGTCGTCAACGCCTAAAAGCAACCCGCCCGGTCCCCACACCACCATCCCAGGGGACCGGGCAACTTTTTGCTCCCAAACAGAGCAGGCCTCGTGAAAGGAAAAGACCACATGGTCAACGTCGTCTACTTCTCGTCGGCGACGGGCAATACCCGCCGTTTCGTGGAAAAACTCGGCTTCCCGGCACAGCGAATCCCCCTCCTCCCCCGCGACGGCTTCCTCCACGTTGAGCAACCCTACGTCCTCATCGTCCCCACCTACGGGGGCGGCAACATCAAGGGCGCAGTACCCAAACAAGTCATCAAGTTCCTCAACGACGAACACAACCGCTCGCTCTGCGTCGGCGTGATCTCCTCGGGGAACACCAACTTCGGCACGGCCTACTGCCTGGCCGGAGACATCATCTCCGCAAAATTACACATCCCCCACATGTACAAATTTGAGCTCCTCGGCACCGCCGAAGACGTCTCACGAGTTCGCGAAGGATTGAGCGAGTTTTGGCAGAAAACCTCACTGACACAGGAGTAGAACCAGCCCCCTCCCCCGAGCTGGATTACCACGCGCTCAACGCGCAACTCAACCTCTACGATGCGGATGGCAAGATCCAATTCGAGGCCGACCGACAGGCAGCACGCCAGTACTTCCTCCAGCACGTCAACCAGAACACCGTGTTCTTCCACGACCTGGAAGAAAAAATGGAATACCTGGTCGAGCAGGGCTACTACGAGAAGCACGTCCTCGATCAATACGACTTCCAGGACATTAAGGACCTCCACAAGCAGGCCTACGCGCACAAGTTCCGCTTCCCCACCTTCCTGGGCGCCTTCAAGTACTACACCTCGTACACGCTCAAGACCTTCGACGGGACCCGCTACCTCGAGCGCTTCGAAGACCGCGTTGTCATGGTCGCGCTCTACCTGGCACAGGGCGACATCGAGATGGCGCGCCACCTGGTCGACGAGATGATGACCGGGCGCTTCCAGCCCGCAACCCCGACCTTCCTCAACGCCGGCAAGGCCGCGCGAGGCGAACTGGTCTCCTGCTTCCTTCTGCGTATCGAAGACAACATGGAGTCCATCGCCCGCGGCATCAACTCCGCACTGCAGCTGTCCAAGCGCGGCGGCGGCGTGGCCCTGCAGCTCACCAACCTTCGCGAGGCCGGCGCCCCGATCAAGAAGATTCAGAACCAATCCAGTGGCGTGGTTCCCGTCATGAAGCTGCTCGAGGACTCCTTCTCCTACGCGAACCAGCTGGGCGCACGTCAGGGCGCGGGTGCTGTCTACCTGCACGCACACCACCCGGACATCATGCAGTTCCTGGACACCAAGCGCGAGAACGCGGACGAGAAGATCCGTATTAAGACCCTCTCCTTGGGCGTCGTCATCCCCGATATCACCTTCGAGCTGGCCCGCAAGAACGAGGACATGTACCTCTTCAGCCCCTACGACGTCGAACGCGTCTACGGAGTGCCCTTCTCGGAAATCTCGGTCACCGAGAAGTACCACGAGATGGTTGACGATGGTCGTATCCACAAGAAGAAGATCAACGCACGTCGTTTCTTCCAGACTATCGCTGAAATCCAGTTCGAGTCCGGCTACCCCTACATCGTCTTCGAAGACACGGTCAACGCTGCGAACCCCATCAAGGGCCGCATCACCATGTCGAACCTGTGCTCGGAGATCCTTCAGGTGTCCGAGGCCTCGACCTACAACGATGACCTCTCCTACTCGCACATTGGTAAGGACATCTCCTGCAACCTGGGCTCGCTCAACATCGCGAAGACCATGGATTCCCCGGACTTCTCCAAGACCATCGAAACCGCGATCCGCGGCCTGACCGCCGTCTCCGATCTGTCCGATATCCAATCGGTGCCCTCGATCGCCCGCGGTAACGCCATGAGCCACGCCATCGGCCTCGGCCAGATGAACCTCCACGGCTACCTCGCCCGCGAACACATCTACTACGGCAGCGAAGAAGCCCTAGACTTCACGAACATGTACTTCATGGCCGTCGCCTACGAGGCCATCAAGGCATCCTGCCTGATCGCCCGCGAGCGCGGCGTGAGCTTCGAAGGCTTTGAGGATTCCCAGTACGCCTCGGGCGAGTACTTCCGTAAGTACATCGACCAGGTCTGGGAGCCGCAAACTGAGCGCTGCCGCGAACTTCTTGCGGCCTCGACAATCCACCTGCCCACGCAGGAGGATTGGGCAGCCCTGGCGGCCGACGTCGCCCAGTACGGTATGTACAACCAGAACCTGCAGGCGGTCCCGCCGACCGGTTCAATCTCCTACATCAACGGCTCAACCTCGTCGATCCACCCGATCGTCTCGCGCATCGAAATCCGCAAGGAAGGCAAGATCGGTCGTGTCTACTACCCGGCGCCCTACATGACGAACGAAAACCTGGAGTACTACCAGGATGCGTACGAAATCGGCCCCGAGAAGATCATCGACACCTATGCGGTGGCGACCCAGCACGTCGATCAGGGTCTGTCGCTCACGCTGTTCTACCCCGATACGGTGACCACGCGTGACCTCAATAAGTCCTACATCTACGCGTGGAGGAAGGGCATCAAGACCCTGTACTACATGCGACTGCGCCAGATGGCACTGGAAGGCACCGAAGTTTCGGGCTGCGTGTCCTGCATGCTGTGACGTCAGGTCCGTATAGCGGGTAAAGCGGGGGTCGGGAAACCGGCCCCCGCTCTACATGTGTGCTGGTGCGGGGGTGTGCCTGCGGATGCGCGGCCTCGTCCGCGGCCTCGGAAAGACACACGGGGGGCGCGGCCTCGGCCTCGGCCGCGGAAAGTCACACGAAGTCGCGAAAAGACACAGGGCATAACCTGTGACAAACACCGACTTCGTGTGGAGCGGGCAGGAGCGGGCAGGAGCCGGCTCGGCGCAGACACGAGCAGTCTTGCGAATCCGAATAGTCACACGAAGTTGGAAAAAGACACAGGGCATAACCTGTGACAAACACCGACTTCATGTAGAGCAGGCGGGAGCAAGCTTCGCGCAAGCAGGAACAGGCATGGCCGGGCAGGAGGCGGCCTGGACGGGCAGGAGCGGGCAGGAGGCGGCCTGGACAGACATGAACAAGCTTGGAACGCGCCTGGACCTCATGCCATTGCCTATGATGGAGGCATGACGCAACCAGATCCTCAAGCGCCCAACGTATTCCAGCCGCCGAACATGCCGACGCCTCGGGCGCCGCAGGATTCAGCAGGGTCACAACCAAGCGCCCCGTTGAGCGCGCAACAGAGCGATCCGATCAACGCGCAGCCAAGCACGCCCATGGGCTCACAAACGACACCCGAGGCCACGCCGCAGACTCCTGTTGGTACCCCCTGGGGCACACCCGAGAGCGATCGCTTCAGCATGCCGCATGCTTCCCAGCAGAGCTCATCCGCGCCTCTCGCTGCCTCGGCAACCGGCGTCTTCGCGCCACAAGCACCCGTCGGCGCCCCGGAGTTCACCTACAACCCGACCTCGCCGAGCATGCAGGCCGAGAGCATCCCCAGCACGGGCCCCATGGTTTTCGCGGTCCTCGGCCTATTCCTCATCGGACTCTTTGGCACGATTCCCGCATGGGTCTGGTCAAACACGGCAATCAGGCGCGCACGCGCCGCTCAGATCCCCGAAAGCGCCTACCAGCAGGCACTGATTGCGCGCACTCTCGGCGTGATCGGCACCGTCATCCACATCTGCCTGGCCGGTTACCTGATCTACTACGCGGTCACAACCATCTCCGCAGCGGTCGGCTGATCACCCATGTCACCTCGCGATTCTTCGCCCTCAGCGCGAATCCCCGGACAGAGTTCGACCGCCGAGTACCGCAAGCACACCGGGAGCGACCGCGATCTCATTCGCGCACTTCACCAACTCGACGGGCGTTCCTACCCGTCCTATAAGTCGGTCCTAGGCTTATGGGATTTTGGCAGTTTTTCCCTGTCTATCGACCGCATCCAGGCCGATCCCTATGCACCGCCCTCGAAGGTGCGCGCAATTTCGACGCCGCAGGAAATGGGGCTCCCTCAAGCTGCGATTTCTTCTTCCGAGGCGCGCCTGGCCTGCGCGGACTACCTCCTTCGCGCCTTTAATCGTTCGCTTCGCGAGAGGCGCCTGAATGACCTTCAGGTCATGTCACCCAGCGTTGAGATCCTCGAGCGCAGCGCCTGCACGGTCAAACCCGACCGCGTCGAACTTCGCTTCGAGGTGCGTATGCCCGCGCGCGGTCGCACGATTTTGGGCCGCCGCGCCGCGCAGATTTTCGACCTCGATATTCCTGATGCTGTCCAAGACACTTTCGACTACCTCAGCGATATTCCCGAAGTTGAGCGCGAACGCCAGGACCTTCTGCACCACATCGAGGTCTACGAGGACTACTGCGCACTCCAGTCCATCCTGAGCGAGTACGGCTGGGTGTCCTTCGTCGCCAACGGCTCTATCCTTGCGCGCCGCAGCGGGGTCTCCCAATTCCCCCTCGCGGATGCTATCCCCTTCTCTTCCCCCTCCACTCTCGAGGCCGAGGTCGAGCTCCCCCATGCGGGCACCCTCCGCGGGATGGCTATTGAGCCGGGCGTTACGGTGATCGTGGGCGGTGGTTACCACGGTAAGTCCACGCTGCTGGGTGCGATTCAGCGCGGTGTCTATGCGCATATCCCAGGGGACGGCCGCGAGTATGTGGCTACTGTCGCGAATGCGATGAAGGTCCGTGCTGCTGATGGCCGCGCCGTCACGGGAGTGGATGTTTCTCCCTTTATTACGCATCTGCCCGGAAACGCTGATACCTCGCGTTTCTCGACGGAAAACGCCTCGGGATCGACGTCTCAGGCTGCTTCCTTGGTCGAGGCAATTGAGCTGGGTTCTCCCCTGCTCTTGATCGATGAGGACACAAGCGCAACGAACCTCATGATTCGCGATGGGCGTATGCGCGAGCTCGTCCAGGCAGAGAAGGAACCGATCACTCCCTTGGTTGATCGTATTTCCTCTCTTCACCGCGACCTTGGTGTTTCGACGATTTTGGTCATGGGGGGTTCTGGCGATTACCTCGATCAGGCTGATCGCGTGCTCATGATGGACCACTATCGATGCGTCGATGTCACCGATCGTGCGCGCGAGGTTGTCTCGCGCTTGCCCCGTCCCCATGAGGACCTGCCGATGAGTGCTCCCTCCGAGCCTCGTTTCCCCATTCGCTTGCACGCACCCGAGCGTGCAAAGACAAAGGCTGCGGGCTTGTCCTCGATCACTTTGGATAAGGTGCACCTCGACCTAGGCGACGTGGAGCAGATCGTTGACCCGGGACAGACCGAGGCGATTGCGTGGATGGTGCGTGGGCTACTCTTCACGTACGCGGATGGGAAGTTGGATATCAACCAGCTCTTAGCCCGCCTTGAGCGTGCGATGAATTCTGAGGGCTTGGACGTTGTCGCCAAGTTCGGTGCGCATTCTTTGCCGGGGCACCTTGCCCGCCCACGCCTCGTCGATGTCGCAGCAGCGGTGAATCGATTCAGGGGACTGCGGCTGGGGGAAAGCGCGAACAACCAGGGCTGAAGCTCGGAGAAGCGCAGCACTAGGAACGAGGCCGTGGAAGCGGCGCTCCCACCCGCAGCCGCACATAAACGCTGCGGCCTCGGGGTCACCACCGGGGAAAATCAGGGGACACCCGGGGCATCCCCCCATAGTGGAGAGCACACCGCTGCGCGCAAGATAGAGAACATGAATACTTCTCCATCTACAACCCCGGTTGTTCGCCTCTCCCACGTGTCCAAAATCTACGGATCGGGCGACACCCAGGTCAGCGCGCTCAACAACGTCAGTGTCGATTTCTACTCGGGCGAATTCACCGCAATCATGGGCCCCTCAGGTTCAGGTAAGTCAACGATGATGCACATCCTGGCCGGACTTGATTCGCTCACCTCAGGAACCGTATTCATTGAAAATACCGATATCACGGCGCTTAAAGACAGCCAATTGACAAAGCTTCGACGCGATCGAATCGGCTTCGTTTTCCAGAGCTTCAACCTCATCCCCACCCTGGACGCACAGGCGAACATCCTGCTCCCCCTTGAGCTCGCCGGGCAGAAAGTCGACGAGGACTGGTTCAAGCTCATCGTTTCCTCACTGGGATTGGAACAACGCCTGAGCCACAGGCCCTCCGAGCTCTCGGGTGGCCAACAGCAGCGCGTCGCCGTTGCCCGCGCACTCATGAGCCGCCCCGCAGTCATCGTCGCAGACGAACCGACCGGTAACCTCGATTCGCACTCCTCCAAGGAAGTTCTTGGCCTACTGCGCCGTGCAGTCAACGAACTCGACCAGTCCGTCATCATGGTGACGCACGACGTCCACGCGGCCTCCTATGCCGACCGCGTCCTAGTTGTCCGCGACGGCGCAATCGTTTCAGACCTTCGCGGGGCCAGCGAAGACGAACTCAACGCTGCACTGAGGTGACACCAGTGAGTTCAACATCCACTCTGCTTCGAGCAAACCTGCGCACCCACGGTCGCCGCTATTTCTCAACCGGCCTCGCCGTCGCAATTTCCACCGCTTTCATCATCGTGACCTTGCTCTTCACGAACACGACGACCTCGGCGCTCACCCGAAGCATTCGCGAGGCCTACCGAGGCACGACAGCACTTGTCACCATCGAGCCCTCCCGCGACGACAACGCCGAGGAACCTACCCCCGAAGGCGTTACCCAGCAATTCGCCTCGGTGACCTCTCAGATCGAGAAGATTCCGGGAGTCACAGCCGTCGGCATCTCCACGCAATACCCCCTCATGGGCAAGGCTCATGACGAGCGAGATGCCTTCTTCCTCTCTCCCCTCCTCCCGGATCCCTTCCTCTCACTGAAGTACACGCAGGGGAAAGCCCCGGCCACGGCCTCGGAAATCACAATCCCCTCCACTTCGGCGAAAGAACTGGGCCTCCAGGTCGGCGAAACCCTCACGCTGACTTCCCAAGGAACAGAAAGCGCACACGATTTCACGGTCAGCGGGATCTACGACTCGGGATCAAATATCACCGCTACTTCGTATGTGACCACCGAGGGCTTCACCTCGGCAGTTGGCATGGGGCCGACCGGGCAGATCCGCGTGGCAACGAACCTTCCCGGGGACAAGTACGGGAACCCGACTGCCGCCGAGCAGGACACCTGGGTGAAGACTCTCGAGTCGAATCTCAGCACCGTCAAGGGAGTGAAGGTCCAAAGCGCCGCATCGGAAATTGAGCAACAGCTCAAGTCGATTCAGGTGTCGGGCGCCCTCCTCACTGCGATTGCCCTGATTTTCCCCGCGATTGCCATTCTTGTCGCATCGGTTGTCGTGTCCTCGACGTTTAAAGTCATTCTTCAGCAACGCCGTCGCGAGTTGGCGCTCCTGCGTGCACTCGGTGCGGACGTTCAGCAAGTGCGTTCACTTGTTCGCCGTGAAACCTACGCAATTGGCGCGATCTCGTCGTTCATCGGCGTGATCTTGGGAATATTGGTTGGCGGTTTCGGCCTGGGACATATGGTCGAGGGAGAGAATTTCCTCTCGATCGTCGCGTCCCTATCCATCCCCTACGCGATCGGTGTGTGGGCATTCGGAACGCTCCTCACCGTCTTCGTCGGACGCAAGCCCGCCCGCGAGGTCTCTCAAGTTCCGCCGATCGCCGCCCTTTCTCCCGTGAACGAGGCCGACGCCTCTTCTCGCGCGGCGCGCCGCCTCACCCTTGTCGTCGGCCTCTTCCTGGCCGTTGTCGGTGGTGGATGCCTCCTTGCGGCTTTGAAGATCAGCAGCGCCACGCAGAAGTTCGCCCTGTCCTTCTGCATGTCCATGGCATGCCTCATCGGTATTCTGCTGATCTGCACGGTCGTTGTTCCCACGTTCACCAAGCTCTTTGGCCGTCTGTGGCCGGGAATGCTCGCTCGTATGGCACGCGAGAACGCTGTCCGTAACCCTGGACGCACCTCCGCAACCGGAACCTCAATCGTCATTGGCGTCACCCTGGTTGTCACCATGATGGTCGGTGCGTCTTCGATGCGAGACTCCCTCATCAACGAGGTCAATGAGCGCCGTCCATTCGATCTTTCCGTCAGTACGATTACGGCTGGGGAACTCAGCAGTGATATTCAGGCACGCGTCGCATCAACCGAGGGCGTTGCTGCAAGCATTCCCGCCCACTCGATCTACGGCACCGTAAACCTTGAAGGAGAGGCGCCGGCAGGTAACGCGCAGGACGATGCCGATGAGCAGAGTCAGATTTTCGGGGAGCCGAACTATTCGACGGTCGCCCACTCAAAGGTCGAGCAGATCGATGACTCAACTGTCCTGGTCGGTATGGAAGCCTGGAATGGCAAAGACGTCAAAGTGTGCTCGAGTGAGGGAAAATGCCTCACTCTGAAGGGGAAATACACCAAGAACTTCAATGGCACCTACGAAGTCAGCGAAGCAAACCTACTCAAGCTCAATCCGAAAGCCCCCGTGACGGACATGATCGTCAAGCTGAAGGACGGCGTCTCGGCAGCAAGCGTTCAGAAGGACCTCGCAAAAATCGATAGTTCCTTAATCGTCAACGGGTCAGCGCTTGAGCGCGAGATGTACTCCAAGATGATCGATCAGATGCTGCTCATCGTCGTTGGTCTCTTGGGAGTATCGGTTCTGGTCGCTCTTGTCGGTGTTGCCAACACTCTTTCGCTCTCCGTTGCCGAACGTACGCGGGAAAACGGGCTGCTCCGTGCTCTTGGCCTAACCAAGCGTCAAATGAAAACCATGCTCGCCTTGGAGGCAGTCTTTATTTCGGTAACCGGAGCCATCATCGGCTCCGCACTCGGAATCTTCTTCGGGGCCGTCGGGATCCTGGCACTCCCCTTGGAAGGACTCACCATTTTCATCACTATCCCGTGGATCCAAATCGCGGCAGTCATCGCGGTGGCGGTACTTGCCTCCCTTGTTGCCTCGTGGCTGCCGGGACGTCGAGCGGCAAAAGTCAGTCCTTCGGCGGCTCTTGCAACCGAATAAGGGACACCGAATGGGTGTGGGGCCGAGCGGATTCCGCTCGGCCCCACACCCATAAGCTCAGGTTTTACAGGCCTAAGAAGGCCTCCCACCTGGGAAGATCTGCGCGTGCGCGGACAACACCCGCATCGTAGGCATCCTCCAAGCGATCAACATTCATTTCCATCTTGTCGATGCCCAGGTCTCCCGGAGTCACGATGAGTGCTCGCCCTTGTTCTTCCAATTGAAAAAGCTTGCGGCGAGCAGCGTTGTAGGCGACGGTGCGACGGGCCACGGCCTCGGCAATGGAAGGAAGACGCGGGAAAGCCAGGCGCAGCGCGGAGCACACACCCGGTTTCGTCGGGGTTTTAACGAAGTCGCGCGGGCGGGTCAGGACGACGAAGAACTTGCGGTAGCCGTCGCGCATCGGTGCGTCCAAGGGGATTCCTCCGTTGGGGCCAAGAGCGCCGTCAACGTAGGTATCGCCGTCAATTGTGACCGTGGGCATGATGATGGGAAGAGTCGACGAAGCACGCACGCAGCGGCCGACTTCTTCCACCGTGCGCATATCGTCTTTCGTAAACCACACTTCTTCGCCTCGAGTGGCGTTGAAGGCGCCGATCCGGACCTCAGCTGGGTTGGCAAGGAAGGTATCGAGGTCCAGGGGTGCGTCCCCGTCAGGCTGGGCGATCTCGTCGTAGAGGTAATCGACGTTAAACATGCCGCGGCCTTCGATCCAGTGACGGAAGCCCCCAAATTCAGGGCTGTCTGCGACAGTGGTGAAGGTGTCGTGTGCGCGCTTGGCATCTCGAGACACGTAGTTCACGGTGTTCGACGAACCCGCAGAAATCCCGGAAACGTGCGGGAAGTCAATTCCTTCTTCGATCAGAGTGGCGACAATTCCAGCTGTGAAGGCGCCGCGCATACCACCGCCCTCAAAAACAAGTGCGGTGTCATCAATGTGCTTCAGATTCGTCGATTTCACCTTTCGACTCTACGTCCGAGGCGGGACTCCTGCGAAGGGAGGCAGGCGCTTTTATGGCGAAAATTACCCGGCTACTCACGGGGGTACGGAAGGCGTGCGGCTGTGGGTGCGAGGCCTCGTCGACGCTTATTTCGTTGAATTTCCAGTGAAAACGACGTAGTGATAGAAGACGAAACGGAATGCCGTTCCCAGAGCAAAGCCCACGACATAGGCGGAAATATTGTCTGCCAGCGGCGAAGTCAATCCCAGAATGTGGTGACTGAATAGCAGGCAGAATTGCGTGATTCCGATGCCGCAGAGGTTGGCAAAGAAGAAGAGGAAGGCCTCGCGTCCGGCGTTTTCTTGGGTGCGTCCGCGGTAGGTCCACACTCGGTTCATGATCCACGAGTAGATGGTTGCGATGCTGGCAGCCACGGCGTTGGCGGTGTTTGCGTGGCCGGCAAGGACGCCGAGCGGGCCGTGTTGGAGCAGGTTGAAAAGCCCCATGTCGATGACGAATGCGGTTGCGCCGACCAGACCGAATTGGATGAATTCCTTGATCCATGCGCGCAGTGTTTCCGCGAGGCTTTGGGGGGCGGGGGGTTTGGACGCGCTTGTGGGGGCCTCCCCATTCGCGGGTGCGCTTGCGGGGGTCTCCCCGTTTGCGGGGGCCGGCTGCTCAATGCTTGCCGAGGCCGTGGTGGGCGTCACTTGTTCTGTTTCCTGTGTGGGCACGGTAAAGATTTTAACGTTTATTTCGTCGAGCGTTTGGGAAGGCTCAGCTCAAGTGCGCTCCAGATGCCGGTGTGCTCCCTTAGAGTATGAACATGACTGAAGAGACCGCTCCTGTTGCCCCGCAGCGTTTTGGGACGCGCGTTCGTTCCATTCACGGGGACTATTTTGATGATCCGTGGGATTGGTTGCGTCAGCGTGACAACCCGGATGTCATTGCCCATGTCCATGCGGAAAATCAATGGGCGGAACAGGTCTGCAAGCCTGCGCAGGAGCTGGCTGAGAACCTCGTTTCGGAGTTTGATTCTTTCACCGCGCCGGTTGTGTATTCGGCTCCCCAGCGCGTTGGGGACTGGTGGTATTTCCAGCGCCAGTATCACGAAGACTCCTATGCGAAGCACTACCGCGTGTCGGCCTCGCGCTACCCGGACACTCCGGTGCTGGCAGATAGCGAAACACTGGAAGGCGAGCAGCTTCTTCTCGACGAAAACCTCTGCGCCCAAGGTGAAGAGTTCTTCAAGGTCGGGGAATTGGTGCCGACCTCGGATGGGCGTTTGATCGCCTGGTCTCAAGATACCGAAGGCGACGAGCGCTGGACGTGGATCATTCAAGATGCGTCTAGCGGCGACATCATTGATCAGCGTGTCAGCGACGCGGGCTATGGGTTTGCATGGGCCGCGGATTCTCAGTCCTTCATCTACACGCGAGTCGATGACGCGTGGAGGCAATTCCAGCTCATGCATCACCACGTGGGTGCGGATGCCGATGGTGACTCCCTGCTGTTGGAAGAACCTGACGAGGCCTATGACCTGTGGTTCTCCGCATCGAACGACCCTTGGCACGTCGTTGTTCATTCGACCTCAACAACCAGTGGCGGCGCATGGCTGTGGGATCCTTATGCTCCCAGCGTTCCGCCGCGGCCTATTGTTGCTAAACGCGATGATGTCCAGGTCAATGTTGAGCCCGCAGGCGACCACCTGCTTGTCATCCACACAGCACTTTCACGCGAGGGAAGCTTGGCATGTATTCCTTTGCCTCAAGAGGGTGCCGCCGATTCGGTCGTGGACCCCGATCACTGGGTGACGCTCTACACAGCCCGCGACGGTGAGCGCCTGAGCGATCTCGAGGCATATCGCGATTTCTTCACCCTGTCCTACAGGCGTGACGCGCTCCCCCAAGCACGCTACTATCGGCGCACGCGCCCGCTCAAAGTTGTCAACGGAAAGCCCGTTCCGGCCTCGGATTGCAGTGATCTGTGGACACTCGGGGAAGAACTCAACAAAGAAGGCACGATCCGTAGCCTCTATCCCCTCAGTTCTGGGCGTTTTGAAGACTGCCTTGTTCGTGTGGGGTATCAGAGTGTTTTGACTTCACCCACCGTGGAAGAACTCGATCTGCGAACAGGGAAGTCGCGTATCCTCAAGGTCACTCAGGTTCCCAACTGGGATCCGTCTGATTTCACGGAAGAACGCGTGTGGGTGACCGCCCGTGATGAACACACTCAAATTCCCGTCACTTTGGTTCACCGGCGTGATGCCCAGCCCGACGGAACACATGCGGGGTGGATCCACGGCTACGGGTCCTACGAGGTTTCGTTTGACCCCGAATTCGACATCTTGCGTCTTCCTGCCCTCAAACGAGGCGTCGTTCACGCGATTGCGCACATTCGCGGCGGCGGAGAAATGGGACGCGCATGGTACGAAGACGGTAAGAAACTGGTGAAAACACACACCTTCACCGACTTCTTGGACGTTGCGAACTATCTGGTTGATTCCAGATGGGTTCACCCCGAACGTTTGATCGCCGAGGGTCGCAGCGCGGGCGGTCTTCTCATGGGTGCGGTCACAAATGCACAACCCGATCGTTTTGCTGCAGTGATCGCGGGGGTACCTTTCGTTGACGCACTAACAACCATCTTGGATCCCTCACTCCCCCTGACCGTGGGCGAGTGGGAGGAATGGGGTAACCCCATTGAAGATCCTGAGATCTACGCGCTCATGCGTTCCTACACCCCCTACGAAAACGTCCGCGAAGGCGTGCGTTACCCCGCGATCATGGCGACCACCTCGATCAATGACACGCGAGTCTTCTACGTTGAACCCCACAAATGGGTCCAGCGTCTTCGACAGGCCACCTCGCAGGTTCCCGATCAGTCTCCTGTCGTGATCCGTACCGAAATGGTTGCGGGGCACGCGGGAGCTTCTGGGCGCAGGGGGCGTTGGCAGGCCAGGGCTCAAGAATTTGCCTTCGCCCTTCATCAGGTCGGAATCACCAAGTAGAGGAACTTCCTATGACGATTACAGCCGCAGTGGATGGTTCTTCTCTGGGTAATCCGGGGCCTGCCGGATGGGCCTGGGTGGTCTCAGAGGATTGTTGGGATGCGGGCGGGTGGCCCAGCGGCACCAACAATCTGGGCGAATTGAATGCTGTCCTCGAACTCCTTAAGGCCACTGCTCAGGCCGGTTTAGTCGACGAAGAGCTCCATATCCTCGCGGACTCTCAGTACGCGATCAATGTGATCTCCAAGTGGTCACCGGGGTGGAAGAAACGCGGGTGGGTGAAGGCCGATAAGAAACCCATTAAAAACCTGGAGCTCATTCAAGAGATTGACCGTGCCATGCAGGGGCGCATCGTGACCTTCGAGTGGGTTAAGGGCCATGCGGGTCATCCTCTCAACGAGCGGGCCGATGACGCCGCGCGCTCGTGTGCGGAAGCCTATCGCGATGGCCGTGATATTCCCACGGGCCCGGGGTTTGCGTCGACTGAAAGTGCCGAATCCGGTGCTGGGGTATCCGCTGGAACCCTAGAAGTGTCGAGTGCGGCCAGTACTGCGGGAAGCGCGGCGGAATTGGGGACCATTACGCGCAAGGCTGATGCGGCCTCGGCAGGCGGGGAAATTCCGGAAAGCACGACGGGGACGGAAGCTCCGGAAGTACTGCTTGAGCGCCAATTCCTTGATGCATGGCTTCAGGCAGACTCTCTTGCCCTCAAAGCACTCGAAGCCCCCAGCTGCATACGCATCTGGCACAACGGTTCTCTCACACAAGGTTTGGAAGGACGCGCACCCGAGCACGCGGAAGCCTCGAATTTCCAGGTGATCCCAGCGAAAAGACTGCGTGAAGACAGCGCTGTTCTGAGCGATTCTGCGGCGATAGACCGCTGCGAAGGACAAGCATCACTGCCCAATCACACCAGTTCAGAGGCTGTTTCACGTGCAACACCAGGTATCACTTGGGTCGTGACCTACGTTTTAACGTGGACAGGCGGGAAACTACGCGAAACTAGTACCTGGGTTGTTGGGGAAGACGGGCCTCGGATCCTCATGCACCAGTCCTCTCCAATTTCGGCTCGGTGATTCGTGTTACTGACGATCTTCGACCTCGCGAGTTAACCGATACGTTCTGTTTCAATTCGTGAACACCGCATGTACGTCCTGTTCCGGTAGCCAAAAATAGAGGGATGCCATCCTCAACCCGCGCGGAAATCCTCACCGGAATCCGTATGACCGCACCCATCGCGGCGGGTTACATTCCTCTGGGGATCGCATACGGCATCTTGGTCATGCAGCTGGGAATGCCGTGGTGGATGGCCCCGGCACTGTCAATAGCAGCTTTCTCAGGATCTGCTGAGCTACTCGTCATCACTTTGGCGGCCTCGTACACTCCAATTGCCGTCATCGCTGTGACGATGCTGCTGGTGAACTTCCGGCATCTTTTCTACGCGTTCTCCTTCCCTCTTCACCTAGTCGAGGGTAGGTTCGCGCGTTTATTCTCCATGTATGCCCTGGTCGACGAGGCCTATGCGATCACCGCAGCGCGCCCCGAAGGCTGGACAAAGCCTCGTCTCCTTGCCATGCAAGTTACCTATCACGCGACATGGGTAGCCTCCGGCATGGTTGGCGTTCTTGCAGGGTCTTTCATTCCCGCGCAGATCCAGGGCCTGGATTTCGCGCTCACGGCGCTGTTTATCACCCTCACCGTCGACTCGATTCGCTCCCTTAAGGACATTCCCTCGGTTGTTTTGGCGGCTGGATCGTTCCTCATCGCGATGCTCATCTGGCCTAAACAAAGGCTTTTGCTTGCACTGCTGCTGTACGTCGGTGCCCTTGTGGTGCGCCATATGCTTGCCAAACCAAGCGAAGGCGCTTCCAGCCCCAGCGCTGATTGCTCATCCGAGTCGCGGCCTGCCGCCGACGGATTCTCTGCCCCTGATACGCGCTCCGGTTACGACGATCAAGCGCACGCACCACACACCGGTGAGGAGGCCTGATGTCTCACTCGCTCCCCTACCTCTTCGGAATCCTCCTGGTCGTCTTTGTCATCGACTTCACCTTGCGCGCGCTCCCCTTCAAGATCCTCGAGCCCCTGCGCGAGTCCAGCTTCGTTCGGAATATGGCCGTATGGATGCCTCCGGGGATTTTGCTGATCCTCGTCTTGGCGACGCTCAGCGATAACGCGGGCTCTGCAGGCTCCCAATGGTGGGCGGCGATTGTCGCGACCGTCATCACTGTTGTTGTCCATCTGGCAACGAAACGGCGCCTCCTGTGGAGCGTCGGCCTCGGAACCCTCAGCTACATCCTCATGTTGAACTTGCTCTAGAAGCCTTACTTCCGCTGCCCACGCTGAGCCCGCGCCGCTATCGCCTGCGCTGACCCGGCCTCGTCCCGCACGCCGCGCACGCCCCCCCGCCACGCGAAGGCACACACCGCCTCGCCCCTCCACACGAAGTCAACGAATGACACAGCTTATTTCCCTCGACATTCACCAACTTCGTGTGACATTGCGGTAGGAGGCACGCCGCGCGCCATTTCCGAACCGACTTCATGTGACATTCGGGGGGAGTAGTAGGCAAATCCGCGGGCCCCGCACACCGCGCACACCCCCGCCACACACCCCGCCGCGCTACCCTTGTCCCATGCGTACGAACTCCTACATCCACCACGCTCACACCGTCTACGAGCACCGCCTCGACGTCCCCCTCGATCACACGCGCCCCCTCGGCGCTGATAACCCGACCATCGAGATCTTCGCGCGCGAGATCGTGCGTCCCGGCAAGGAAAACGCGCCCTACGCCGTCTTCCTCCAGGGCGGTCCCGGCTATCCAAGCCCTCGTTTCGGCACCTTCGATAGCGGATGGATGAATCGTCTCCTGCAGGATTACCGCGTGGTCCTCCTCGATCAACGAGGCACCGGCCAGTCCACCCGCATGGATGCGCAATCCCTTTCTTTCCTTGCGACCCCGCAGGAAAAGGCAGATTACCTGCGCTATTTCCGCCAAGACCAGATCGTCTACGACGCCGAGGCCTTCCGCCAAGAACTCGCGGGAGACGAACCGTGGACGACTCTCGGCCAGTCCTACGGCGGCTTCATCACAACTTCGTACCTCTCGCTTGCCCCCCAGGGCCTGAAAGCCAGCCTCATCACGGGAGGCCTGCCCGGCCTCGTCCATGTCGACGAGATCTACCGCCTGACCTACCAGCGCACAGCAGCGCGCAACCGCGTCTATTTCCAGCGTCACCCCGAGGACGAGACAACGATCCGCCAGATCGCCGCGCACCTTCGCGACACCGAGGAACTCCTCCCAACCGGCGAGCGCCTGAGCAGCGCGCGCTTCCGTCAGATCGGCATGATGCTGGGCGGACAGGGACGCACGGACCAACTCCACTACCTGCTCGAGGGCCCGTGGGTAACCATCAACGGCCAGCGCCGCCTGTCCACCCAATTCATGGAAGCAATCGGTGACGCGACGAATGTTGCGCCGATCTACGGCGTTTTCCAGGAATTTATCTACGCCTGCGCAACGCCCGAATTGCGCGGAACCGCAACAAATTGGGCGGCAGACCGCCTGGCCGAAGAAGTTCCCGGTTTCGCGAAGGACGCCGATCCCCTAGATACTTCCGAGCCCTACTACCTCACGGGCGAGCACTTCATGCACCGCGTCTTCGACGAGGACCCGGGGCTCGCTCCCTTGGCGGAGGTCGCACAGATCCTCGCCGAAACGACGGATGCGACTCCCGTCTATTTCCCCGAGGCCTTGGCTGAGAATTCCGTTCCCGTCGCCGCCGCGGTGTACTACGACGACATGTTTGTCCCGCGCGAGCTCTCCCTTCAGACCGGTGAGCTTATGGGAGCGCATCACTACATCACGAACGAGTACCAGCACGATGGATCGCTCTACTCCGGCGGCAAGGTCCTTGATCATCTGCTCAAGCTTTTGGCGGACTAGCTCCTAGCCTCGTCATTTTCGTGATTCATTCGATCAGAGGCAGATTTCAACCGACGAAGACGGTAGTCTTTAGAACTATCAGGCCCGCTTCCTATCCCGGATCGCGCCGCATGAAACACTCGTGTCAGGAGGACGCGTGAGCGTAACGCCCGTTTTTGAAGCCATTAACTGGAACCGCATCGAAGACGACAAAGACCTCGAGGTCTGGGATCGTCTGACCGGTAATTTCTGGCTCCCCGAAAAGGTGCCCTTGAGCAACGACTTGGCATCGTGGAAGACGCTCACCGCCGAAGAACAGCGCATGACGAACCGCGTCTTCACCGGACTCACTCTGCTCGACACGCTCCAGGGAACCATCGGCGCGGTCTCGCTGATTCCGGACGCCCGTACCCCCCACGAAGAGGCGGTGTACACGAATATCGCCTTCATGGAGTCCGTGCACGCAAAGTCGTACTCTTCGATCTTCTCCACGCTTTTGTCCACCGAGGAGATCAACGAGTCCTTCCGCTGGTCGAACGAGAACGAGGCCCTGCAGCGCAAGGCGGAGATCGTGAAGTCCTACTACCAGGGCGACGATCCTGAAAAGCGCAAGGTCGCTTCGACCATGCTTGAGTCCTTCCTGTTCTACTCGGGCTTCTACGCGCCCATGTACTGGAGCGCTCACGCAAAGCTCACCAACACCGCTGACCTGATCCGCCTGATCATTCGCGACGAGGCCGTGCACGGCTACTACATTGGCTACAAGTACCAGCTGGCCGTCAACGAGTCCGACGAGGCTCGCCGCCAGGAGCTCAAGGACTACACCTTCTCCCTGCTGTTCGAGCTGTACGAAAACGAGGAAGAGTACACCGAGGACCTCTACGATCCGCTCGGCCTGACCGAGGACGTCAAGAAGTTCCTGCGTTACAACGCCAACAAGGCCCTGATGAACTTGGGCTACGAGGCCCTCTTCCCCGCCGATGCGACGAACGTGAACCCCGCGATCCTGGCGGCCCTGAGCCCGAACGCGGATGAGAACCACGATTTCTTCTCGGGTTCTGGTTCTTCCTACGTCATGGGCGAAGTGGTCGACACCGAAGATGAGGACTGGGACTTCTGAGTTCTGAGCCCTGCTTAACTCACCTGACTGAGCGTTAAAGGAGGGGGCGCCCGCCGTTTGGCGGGCGCCCCCTCCTTCGCTATTTCTTAGGCTTCAAGCCCTTCGCGTCGTTTCATCCACACGATGCCACCGGCAGCAACCATCAGCACAGCACCCGCTCCAAGGTAGGGGTAGATGCCTGTGGACCCGGCTACTGGTAGATGCCCAACCTGAGTATCAACCACGCGGATACCCGTCAGAGCCGCATCTCCAGTGCCGGCCTTTGCGGGTAAAACTCTCACGGAGGAGAAACCATCATCGGGACCAAAATCGGTGGTGATCACGGTCGAGGCAGCAGCATCGGTTCCAACACTGATATGGAAGGGAATGGGACGCGGCAGCAGAACGTGTCCTGCAGGCGCGCGGGTCTCAACCAGCCAGTAGGTCTTCCCCGTTTCAAGAGAGGGGCTGACGAAACTGGATCCACCATCAAGAACGCTGATCGGAGCACCGGTGAGTGCCTGATTGTCATAGATCGCGAAAGCCGCGCCATTGAGCGGATAGGTTCCATCATCGTTTTGAGTTCCGACCGGTTGGGTGCCGGCCTTCTCGATGCGGATCGGTCGCGGGCGAACCGGGGCGCAGGCCTCGTTATTGGATTCACCATCGTGGTCGTAGTTTCCGCTGACGCGGTTATACAGACCATTCTTTGGGCGAAGGCGATCATTCTGGGTTGCACACTCGAGCGCGACCTCGTTGTAGCCCGCCGCGGTCTTATCTCGGCTCACACGCATACGGATGTACCACGTGGCTGACTGACCGGGCTCAAGATCCGCGCCTTCGGTAAGGACATAGGATGCGGCGGCCGGCTGCACTGCAGCGCTTGCAAGTCCCTCAAGAGTGGTCGCGACCGCAGCCGAGCGGACATTCAATCCCGGTGCGAAGTCCGGGGTGTCGGTCAAGCGACCTGTTGTTCCCTTGAGCGAGCCGTCGTTGGTGGCGCTGATGCGATAGGTCACTGTAATGTCATCGGTCGTTGCGCCTTCAACGCTTTCCAGGTCCTTCTGGATGCGCAGCTTGGGGACCTTTTCTTCATTCGTGAAGGTGCAGGTGATGGGCAGGGCTGCGGGGGATGAGGCCGGGGCGACCTGGGAGAAGTCCACACCGCCCGTGTCAGGGTCACGAGTAACGTTGACCCGCTCGCCAATGCCGTTCAGACAGGTCACGTCGACGAGGTTCCACTGCGCGGAGTTCGGGTCGTCACTGGTCTTCCAGGGGCCGAAACGCCCCGGTGCTCCAAACTGCAACGGGAATCGGCCGGCGATGCGCGGCCCTGTCTCAGCGACGACGAACTGAGAGAAGCCGGGCATGAAGGCCCTGTACCCGGAGGTGACCGCCCCGGCCTTGCCGAAAGCGGTCGGGGTCAGGTTCGCGTCCTCGAAGGAGTTCCAACCGACGAAGCCATCGGCCGTGACGCTGGTGCTGAGCGGTGTTCCCGTGGGCGCGGACCAGTCACCAACGCCCATCGTTGTAAAGGTGAACGGTGGGATCGTTTCGCCCACCTGCTCGGAGTCCTCGGTGACCGTCTTCGCGACGCGCAGGTAGCGCTCTTGGCTGAAGGAGCCGTAGAGGCAGCCGAAGGAGCTCTGGTTTTCCTTGGTCGTGAAGGTGGAGACCGGCGTGGCGCCAGCAGGGGGTGTTGCCGGGCAAGAACCATCGGCGCTGGGAACGAACCCGTAGAGGACGAGTCGATAGGGGATCCCGTTGACGCTGATCGTCTGGTCCGAGGTGGTCTTCGTGATTGTCAGGACGTCGTCTGACTGGGGGGTATGGTCGGGCACGCCCGCCGAACCCGGATAGTACTGGGGCTGATCCGTGTAGATGTCGTATCTGCCTTTTCCTTCACCAACTCTTTTGAAGCAGTGCCAGTTGCCATCGGATCGAGCGAGCGCATAGTAGGGGGCAGTCGATGGGCAGGTGCGCGGCGCGGAGGCACGGGAGACCCACTCGTAGGGGCCTCCCTTGCGTCGCACGGCCGTCGTGTCCGTGTCGTTGTCGGTTTCCTGCTGGTCAAAGGGGAAGGATTCCTCCAGGTCACCAATACGAATGTCGAAAGACGAGTGCACCCAGTGAATCTGGGAGTAGATCGGGAAGTTGTTGTGTCGAACCGTACCGATAAGGAAGGTGCTGTTGAGGGAGACCGTCCCGGGGTCATTCGGCTTGTATCCGAGCGCACTGGTTGTCGAGGTCGAGATCGCGTTGGGAGTGTAGTCCCCGTGGTAGGCGTAGTGGTAGTAAGCGGCCATGTGGTAGTCCCAGGCCACGCCTCGAGTAACGTAGGACCAGTAGTCGCCGTTATTCGCAACATTCGCGTCAAGCCAGTCTTGGGAATAACCCGCGCGATAAGCGACGGAGCGCTGGTTCGGATCCGAGGAGTCGTAGTTGGTCATTCCGCGGACGACACCGAAGTAAGAGTTGTCAGCAACAACGGTGCTTCGATCGGTTCCCGAGTCATTGAGAACAGCCTTGCCAATTCGACCTTCGGAGCGATTGAAAGTAATGGTGTCGGCACCGGGTGTTTCAAGGGGGGCATCTGCCCGGGCCGGGGATTGAAAATTAGTCACTGCGGGAAGGGCAATGAGGGCTGCAAGGATGCACGAAATCACCGCATAGCGCGTAGACTTTCGACGCTCAGGACGACGCTGTACATGCTGCGGTTGGGGGGCAGTTCTGAACCGATTCATATGTCTCCGTATCAGGGATCTCACATGATATTAACAGCATTAATTGACATTGCAAACATGTGACCTGCGTCATCAATAGAGCACCTTAACGGGCCCACTCAAATAGCCTTTCAAATACCCTTCACCCCACCCAATTTGGGACGAAAATGTAAAATACTGTCAGTAGGCCTGTCGAAACCTTCGGGTTAGGGCCTACGCGCAAGGGTTAGATACCGAACAAGGAACAGGCTGCATGAGTATTTTCGACCGTTTTGAAAGCGCCGTGGAGCGCGGTGTAAACGGCGCCTTCTCGCGTGTTTTCCGTTCGGGAATCAAAGCAGTTGACATCACCTCGGCGCTCAAGCGCTCCATGGAAGACCACGTCCAAGAGCTCTCCACCGACCGTGCAATTGCCCCCAACCACTTCCTCATCCGCATGGCACCCTCCGATATGGATGCATTGGGTGACCTCGACATCCTCGCCGGCGAATTCGCCCAACAGGTAACCGATCACGCAGCCTCCCAGGGATACGCCCTTCTCGGCCCAATCTCCATTGATTTCACGCGCGACTCGGAAGAATTCACCGGTCAGCTCCAAGTGGAAGCACGCAACGAACGAGGCGCTGCCGCCCCGGCCACGGCCTCGTCACCCTCCCCCGAGCACCCCATCCTCGACATCGACGGCCAGAAGTGGCTCCTCACCGAACCCGTCACTGTCATTGGCCGCGGAGCCGAGGCCGACATCACCGTTGCAGACTCGGGCGTTTCGCGCCGTCACCTGGAACTTCGTATTACTCCGACCGGCGTGATTGCTACCGATTTGGGTTCAACAAATGGTACTTTCGTTGAAGGCCACCGCATTGATGCAGCGACCCTTTTGGACGGAAACCAGATCACCATCGGACGCACCCGAATCCTGTTCTGGACGCACCCGCAAAGTGAGGATGCCCAGTGACTTCAGATCTCACCTTCACCCTTTTCCGCTTGGGCTACCTTGTCCTCTTGTGGCTCCTCGTTTTGGGAGCGGTCTCAACTCTGCGCCGCGATATCTTCGGCACGGTCGTGACCCCGCGCGGAAAAGGACGCAAGGATGCGGATCGTAAGCGCCGCGAATCTAGGCGTTCAACACATACTTCCGAGCCGCGAAATCTTCTCCTCACCGGAGGCCCGCTTGTGGGCACGATCATTCCCCTCGGAAGCACTCAGATCGTCATTGGACGTTCGCCCTCATCAACACTGGTTTTGGAAGACGAGTACGCATCTTCCCAACACGCGCGTCTGACCCCCGCTGACGGACGTTGGTGGATCGAAGACCTTGGTTCCCGAAACGGAACTTTCGTGGACGACGAAAGACTGACGTCGCCTCGGGAATTGAACGTGGGAGATATCGTCCGAATCGGCCAAACGACCCTCGAATTGGTGAAGTAACATGGCCCCACCCAAGCCCGTCGAATTTCACTACGCCGCTCGCAGCGACGTCGGCTTGGTGCGCCAAAATAACCAAGATTCCGGCTATGCGGGCGCGAATCTTCTGGTTTTAGCCGACGGAATGGGCGGCCCCGCAGGCGGCGATATCGCTTCCTCGGTTGCTATTGCTCACCTGGTTCCCCTCGATACCGACTCCCACCCCGCTGAGACTCTTCTCCCCTCTCTTCGCGATGCCCTCATGGACGCGCACGAGGAACTTTCCGAGCGCTCCGAGCAAGACCCCGAGCTCGCTGGACTGGGGACAACCTGCATCGCGCTCATGCGTTCGGGAAACAAGCTCGCCATGGTCCACATCGGCGACTCGCGCGCCTATCTCTTGCGCGGCGACACCCTGACCCAGGTCACCACCGATCACTCTTTTGTTCAGTACCTGGTGGACAGCGGCCAAATCACTCCTGAAGAGGCCGAACATCACCCGCAGCGCAATGTCGTCATGCGAATCCTTGGGGATTCTCAAGCCGATGTCACTCCCGATGAAACCATGCGTGAAGCAGTCGTGGGAGACCGCTGGCTGCTGTGTTCTGACGGGCTTTCCGGAGTTGTCTCCTCCGATACGATCGCTGAAATTCTCACCGATGTCCGCGATCCCGGAGAGTGCGCCGAAGAACTGATCCGGCTGGCTTTGCTTGCGGGTGGTCCCGATAACGTCACCTGCGTGGTCGCTGATATCGTCCCCGCGGGCACCGTCCCTCCCAGCGCACCGCAGATCGTTGGCGCTGCTGCGAAGGACCGCCTCGCGCCCACCCGTGGGGGTGGCGGGGCAGCGGCTCGCGCTGCGGCTTTGGCTTCCCCGACCAAGGAGCTTCCCGTCGACGACGAGGCCGAGGCCGAGGCCGACGCTCCTCGGCGCCCACGTTTCGCTTGGCTCTTGCCCGTCATCAGTTTGATGCTCGCAATTGGCGTCGTTATTGCCGGCTGGTTGGGCTGGCAGTGGAGCCAATCCCAGTACTACGTCATGGGCAAAGACGGCTCAGTCGTCATTTTCCAAGGGATCCCACAGTCCATCGGCTCGTGGAATCTCTCCCACGCCGTTGAAATCACCGACGTGAAGCTCGACCAGCTCGCAGCGGTCGATCAGCAGCGTCTTCAAGAGCCCGTCACGCGTTCCTCGCGCGGTGAAGTCGACGCCTATGTTGCGATCTTGCGCTCAAACGCCCGCGAGCGTGCCCTTCAGCAGGCGCGCGAAGCGCAGCAGGCTCAACAATCTCAGCAAAACAGCGACCAACAAAACCAGAGCCAACCCACCCCCACCCCTGAAGCAACACAGGAGGGGGGCAACTAGTGGCTACCGTTTCCATTAATCCTGTCCGCCCCCGGCGCGTCCTTGAGCTCTTCCTCATGCTGATCGCACTGGCGGTTGGAATCGGCGGCTACGTCCTGACCACACTCAACCGCACGGGGGAAATCCCCGCGAATTTGGGACTCCACATCGGGATCTTGGTGGCTCTGGCGATTGTTGCCGAGGTCGGTGTTCACTTCCTCGCCCCCTACGCGGACCCCGTGATCTTACCGATTGCGGTTGCCCTGACCGGCATGGGCTTGGCGATGATCTACCGAATCGACTTATCTCTTGATGCCCTAGGCATGGACACCGTCGGTGTCCGACAGTTGATGTTCGTTGGAATCGCCATCGTCCTTGCCGCGGTTGTCTTGGTGCTGGTGCGTGATCACCGTGTTCTTCGCCGCTACACCTACACTTTTGGCCTGGTTTCCGTTGTTTTGCTTCTGCTTCCTATGATTCCTGGCCTCGGCAAGGAAACCTACGGAGCACGAGTGTGGATCAGCCTCGGCCCGCTGTCTATGCAGCCGGGCGAGCTTGTGAAGATTACTTTGGCGATTTTCTTCGCCGGTTACCTGGTCACTAACCGCGATAATTTGACCATCGGCGGCCCGAAGGTGTTGGGATTACGTCTTCCACGCGCGCGCGACCTGGGTCCGATCTTGGTCGTCTGGCTTGTCGGTGTGGCAATTCTTGTCCTCCAGCGCGATCTGGGAACCTCGCTTCTCTTCTTCGGGCTTTTCGTTGCAACCCTCTACGTCGCAACGAATCGAGTCTCGTGGTTGGTCATCGGTTTCACCATGTTCGTCCCCGCAATTTTCATTGCGATCAAGACATTTAGTCACGTGCGCGCTCGCTTTGACGTGTGGCTCAATGCCCTTGAACCCGATGTGTACAACGCCGAGGCGGGAGGCTCCTACCAGCTGGTTCAGGGGCTCTTCGGCCAGGCCTCGGGCGGGCTCATGGGAACCGGGTGGGGCCGCGGTTACCCGCAGCTCGTCCCCCTGGCGAACTCGGACTTCATTTTGTCTTCTTTCGCCGAGGAGCTGGGAATCACCGGTCTTGCGGCGATCCTTGTCCTGTACTTGGTCCTCATTGAACGAGGCCTGCGCGCAGCGATCGGCGTCCGAGACGGTTTCGGAAAGCTTTTGGCCACGGGTCTGAGCTTCTCCTTTGCCATCCAGATTTTCGTTGTTTTGGGCGGAATTACCCGGCTGATTCCTCTGACCGGCTTGACCGCGCCTTTCTTGGCGGCCGGTGGCTCCTCGATGGTGTCTTCTTGGCTGGCTGTTGCGCTCCTGATCCGAGTCTCTGACGCTGCGCGCCGTCCTTCCGTGCCTTCCGCATGGACGTCTGGCAGCCTGCCCGAGGTGGAACCTAAGCGCCGTCAAGCACCCGAGCACATGGGAGGTCGCGCGTGAATACTCAGATTCGTCGCCTTTTTGTCATTGTGCTCATGATGTTCGCGGCCCTCGGTTTGATGGTGACTAATAATCAGGTCATTCAAGCCCCTTCGCTGAACGCTGATGGCCGCAATCAACGCACGATTTTGCACGCTGCTGAAACCGATCGCGGCCCGATCATTGTTGATGGCACTGCGATTGCGTCCTCCGAAAAGATTGAAGGATCCTCGCGCTACCAGCGCTCTTATTCCCAGGGTCCGCTCTACGCGCACACGACCGGCTATTTCTCGGCGGCCTTCTCTCAGTCCACCGGGATGGAAGCTGCGGCTGAAGATATCTTAGATGGCCAGTCTCAGGCCCTCCTCGCTCAGCGTTTCCGCAATCTCTTCACGGGTCAGAACCGTCAAGGTGGCGGCGTTGTTTTGACGCTCAACCCACAAATGCAGCAAATCGCCGCAGAAAAGCTGGGGAATCGTAAGGGAGCAGTCGTTGCTCTCGACGCCAAGACCGGTGCCGTTTTAGCCATGTATTCTTCGCCGTCCTATGACCCGAATTCCCTGGCGGTTTTTGATTCCCAGGAAGCCAACACGGCCTACACGAATCTGATTAATAACCCCTCCAAGCCCCTGTATAACCGCGCGATTGCTGGCGATCTTTACGCTCCCGGTTCGAGCTTCAAGATCCTCACCACCATTGCCCTGCTTGAGAAGGGCGCTGTCACGCCGCAAACAGAGATGGATTCTCCCGTCTCAACAGTTCTTCCGGGAACCCAGACCTCGGTGTCGAATATCGAGTCGACGGAGTGCGGTAACGGACACCCCACTCTTGCCGAGGCCTTCGCACGCTCGTGTAACACGACTTTCGTTCTTGCCAGCGAAAAGCTCACTCATACAGATTTGGCTGACCTGACGAATCGTTTCGAGTTCGGGACAAGCCAGAAGATCCCCTTGAGCGTGACTGCCTCGCAGTTCCCGGATTCAACGGATTCTGCGCAGCTCGCGATGAGCTCCATTGGCCAGTACTCGGTGAAGGTCACGCCTTTGGAAATGGCAATGGTCTCGCAGACCATTGCCAACAAGGGCACCATGATGCGTCCCTACATGATTTCGCAGATCGTTGACTCTGACCTCCAGGTTCAGTCCGAGACTTCTCCGGTGCGCGTCGGTCAAAAGATCAGTCCCGAGATCGCTTCCCAAATGACTGAGCTCATGCAGGGAGTCGTCTCCCAGCCCTACGGAACGGGCACCGAAATGGCTCTTCCCGGTATCTCCGTGGCGGCGAAGACCGGAACAGCTGAAGTGGGCGACGGTTCGGGACGCGCAAACGCATGGGCCGTTGGTTTTGCGCCTGCTGACAACCCGAAGATCGCCTTCGCAGTCTTGGTTGAGGGCGATGATTCCAGGCCTGTTCCCCACGGCGGAAGCGATGCGGGTCCCATCGCACGCGCACTCCTCCAGGAGGGATTGAAGTGAGCGATTCGAAGCCTTCGACTACCCCTAACCAGCTTGCCGGACGACTTCTTGGCGGCAGATATCTCCTGCTCTCCCTGATCGCGCAGGGCGGCATGGGCGAGGTGTGGAAGGCACGTGACCGTGTCACGGGCCGAACCCTTGCCGCGAAGGTCTTGCGCCCCGAGCTTTCCGGGCAGGAACTTTCCCTATCTCGCCTGCGCATTGAGGCTCGAAACGCGATGAGCGTTGAGCACCCGAATATCGCGAACGTTCTTGATTCTGGCGAAGAAAATGGCCGCGGCTGGATCATCATGGAGTTGGTTGAGGGCCGCCCCCTGACCGATTACCTGCGAGGCGGACAGTCAATCTCTCCTGAGTACCTCATGCCGATCCTCATGCAGATCGCCATGGCCCTTGGTGCGGCAGCCCAAGCCGGAGTCGTTCACCGCGACATTAAGCCCGCGAACGTTCTTATTCGTCCCGATGGCATGGTGAAGCTTACCGATTTCGGGATCTCGCGCACGGACTCGCAGATTGATCTCACCGCCGACGGCATGGTCATGGGGACCGCCCAGTACCTTCCCCCCGAACAGGCGATGGGCGAGAAGGCCACGTCTTTGGGTGACCTTTACGCCCTGGGTGTGATTGCGTACGAGGCCGCAGCGGGGGTGCGCCCCTTTACCGGGAAGTCACAGGTCGATATCGCTTTCGCCCATGTGAATGAGCCTGTCCCCGCTCTTCCTGACTCGGTTCCCGAACCCTTGGCCCGGGTCATCTATCACCTCCTCGATAAGGATCCTCAGCGGCGCCCTGAATCGGGTTCGGCATTGGTCCGCGAGTTGGTTGCGGCTGGAAGTGAGATGGGGGTTTCCCTCCGAGCGCGTCCGCTTCCCCCGCCGACGGTTGAGGCCCCCCACCATGGGGCTCCTCCGACTCCTGGAGCTCCCGCTGTTGAGACTCGTGTGAATCCGACGCTTCGCTCCGGCGCTCCGGTTCAGCACACGCAGCGGCGCTCGCTTCCGGCGGATCTCCTCGAGCCAGTCGATCTTGAGGCGCAGGCAGCGAAGCCTTCCTTGGCTGCGCGCAAGCCTGCGGCCTCGCGAATGGGAAGTGTCCCGCGCACGCCTCGTCTGCCCGAAACGATGACGCCCGAGGCGCAGGCCGCGAAACCTGCTGCGCCCACGCGTCAGAGCCGGCCTTCCCCCACGAAGGCGGCCGCCGCCTCGGCAGAGATGCCCCGGCGCCGTAGAAGCGCGACACGACCACAGCGCGTGACGATCAATCCTGCTCTCATCCGCTGGCACGCAGTCACCGAAGAGAACGGGACAATCCGCACGAGTGCTCCCGTGAAGACTCGCTACAATCGTTCTGTTGTGGCACCGGAGCCAACGCGTAAGGACCAGATCGGGAAGTGGTTGGTCATCTTCTTGATCTCTCTCACGATTTTCTTAATTGCAGTTGCTACTATCCACAACAGATTCGGGTCGCTCTTGCACCGAACAAGTGCAGAGGTCTCATCCAATCAGGAGGTTACGACATGGCAGATTCCGCCCCTCGAGTTCTAGGGGGACGCTATGAGGTGCGCTCGCTTATCGGGCGCGGAGGCATGGCCGAAGTACACCTCGGGTTCGACAAGCGCCTGTCGCGAATCGTTGCTATCAAGACGCTGCGAACTGACTTGGCGATGGATTCCGTCTTCCAAGCGCGTTTCCGCCGCGAAGCGCAGTCCGCTGCTTCGCTGAACCACCCCAACATCGTTGCCGTTTACGACACGGGTGAAGAGGCAACGCTGCTCCCCGATGGTCGTAAGGTCTCGATCCCCTACATCGTCATGGAGTACGTCGATGGGCGTCCGCTCAAGGACCTCCTCTCCGACGATGCGGGTCCTTTCCCGATCGCCGAGGTCGTCGACATTGTTGCCGGCGTCTTGTCTGCACTCGAGTACTCGCATTCGGCTGGCCTCGTGCACCGCGATATCAAGCCCGGAAATGTCATGCTGACCTCCAAGGGTGAGGTCAAGGTCATGGACTTCGGTATTGCTCGCGCAATCGCCGATTCACAGGCGACTATGACGCAGACCAATGCGGTCGTGGGCACAGCTCAGTACCTCTCCCCCGAGCAGGCGCAGGGTAAGCCTGTTGATGCTCGTTCGG
This sequence comes from Actinomyces sp. S6-Spd3, assembly GCF_000758755.1. Classification (GTDB taxonomy): domain Bacteria; phylum Actinomycetota; class Actinomycetes; order Actinomycetales; family Actinomycetaceae; genus Pauljensenia. The sequence continues at coordinate 111,512 of NZ_JRMV01000272.1, forward strand.
ATCTGTATTCCACGGGCGTGCTGCTTTTCGAGTTGCTCACTGGAAAGCCGCCTTTCACGGGTGATTCTGCCGTGGCCGTTGCCTACCAGCACGTCCAGACCATTCCGCCGCTCCCCTCGTCCATTGCGGGAGATGTTCCCGAGGCCATGGACCGCGTCGTCATGAAGGCACTGGCTAAGAATCCTGACGATCGTTATTCTTCCGCGGCGGCAATGAAGGCTGACCTCTTGCGCGCGGCTCACGGTGCTCATGTGAATGCCCCCGAGACCGCTGTGTGGGAAAGCGCGGCAACCCAGACGCTTCCTGCAGTTGCGGCTGCGCCGGCATTCCCTTCGCCCTCTTCACCTTCGGATGCAACGCAGACCAGGATCGCACGCCCGGGTTCGCAGGCAACCGCGGTCCGTCGCGCAGATGAAGACGAGGAAGAAGACTCCAAGAAGAAGCGTCCTGCAGGTTTGATCGCTGGGATCATCACTGTCGTTCTTGTCGCTCTCATTGGCATTACGTGGCTCGTGGTCACGCATTCTCGCGAAGATTCCACCTCCGAGGTTCCCAATGTTGTCGGCCAGTCTCAGGCCGAGGCGATGCAGACCATTAAGAGCAAGGGCTTTGAGTGGGCGGTCGCCGATGAACAGGTCGCCTCCGATACGATCCCCGCGGGTTCTGTCGTGTCGACGGATCCTGCTGCAGGCACTGCCGCTAAGCCTGGTTCTCGAGTGATTGCAACGATTTCTTCCGGTCCTGCTTCGATTACGCTTCCCGATAACCTTGTTGGCATGAGCCCGGCTCAAGCCCAGCAGACCGTCGAGGCGCTTGGTTTGAAGTGGACTCTGTCGGATCAGAAGGAAGCGTCAGATAACGTCGAAAGCGGCAAGATTGCACGCGTCAGTCCTTCTGCTGGTTCAAAGGTCCGCGCTGGATCGACCATCACCGGTTATGTTTCTTCCGGTTCTCAGAAGGTCACGGTCCCCGATGTCACGGGTATGAGCCAGGATCAGGCGCGCAATGCCCTGACCCAGGCCGGCTTGTCCGTCGGCAACGTCAACACTGTCGACGAGGCCGGGGCTTCGCAGGGCCGCGTCGTGTCGACTTCGCCCGCGGTTGGTTCCGAGGTGAAGCGCGGTGACACGATCTCGCTCAACATCGCTTCGGGTAACGTCGTCGTCCCCGATAACTTGACGGGACAGAACTACACGACCGTGGCCTCGTCGCTGGAGGCTCTGGGCTTGCGCGTGACGATCATTCAGATGCCTGATCGTAATGCTGCCGCCGGCACTGTCACCGGCGTGACGCCCAGCGAGGGTTCCTCGGTGCGTCAGGGTAGCTCGATCACCCTGTACGTTTCGCAGGGGGCTAACGGCTCGGCATCGCCCAGCGCGTCGAGTCACTGAGGCGGATCGTAAAACCTACATAGTGTTGGGGGCTTGGCACTGCCAAGCCCCCAACACCTATATTCAGTAACTTAGCGGCGCTGCCCGCTCAAAGCAGGCGCAGCCCCGGTTAATCAGACCGAGGCACCACCCAAGCCGAAGAAGCGCTCTGCCCACGGGAAAACGTAGGCGAAAAGCACTGCGACTGCGAAGGCAGCGATGACCAGGCACAAGAAGACGCGGAACCACGTGGGTCCCGGAAGGTGGCGGAAGAACCATCCGTACATGTTTTTTCCTTCCTTACTCCACGGGCTCGTCAAGCAATTCGGCGGGGACGCCCGTGTTCTTCGGGGTCCACGATTCAAGCTTGAGGTGGACGATGAATCGTTCGGAATTTCCGTATTCGGGGTTGCAGGTCGTCATGGTCATCAGGCGTTCAGTCGGCTGCTTCGAGAATGTCAGGTCTCCAGGAACCGGCGCGATGACGCGGATATTCGTTTCGTCGTTTGCAGGAACAATCTCGTTGGACTGGTAGGTGTAGACCAAGTAAAGGTCATTCGTTTCGACAACGACCTTGTCGTTTTGCTTGAGGAGATCGATGAAACGGAAGGAGTTACCGTAGGAACGACGGTGTGCGGCAACAGAGAAGTTTCCAAGTTGCCCGGGCTGCGCGGTGTCCTTGTAGTGACCAGCCCAGCCCTGATCGATGATCGTCCCGGTTGTGCCCTCACCCAAGGGGATTTTCATCCAATTCCATGAGGGAACGTGTATGACGCCGTAGAGTTCATCGATCGCGGGGGTCTGGGTGAACTCCGGCGGGTCCTCGGTGTGGCGCTCGCCGAGTGTGCGCTTTGAGGGGTGCTGATTTGAGAAGTCAGCAACGGCCTGCGCACGCGGGCCTTCCACCTTGTAGCTGGTCCAGTACAGCTGCCACACGGCAAACAACCCCAAAATGACGGCAATCGTAATGAGGAGCTCGCCGATGACCGAGAGGAAGGTGGCGCGCGATCGGCGGGGGGCTGCCGGTTCTTCTACGTGTTCACCCATTCTCTTTCACCACCTGTGCGTATCGAAGGGATAGGTCTTGGGCGGACGCCGGAAACTCGAGGTTATCTGAAGTTTTCAGATCCCAGCCCAATCCGTAGCGTGCCACATAACGCTGGTAATTGACGACTCGAGGATTCGTTTCGACCGAATTTCGGAGCTGATTCACATTTCCGATGGCCGAGATTTTATAGGGCGGCGAGTAGGATGTGCCGCCGACAAGGATGACGTTTCCGATGCAGCGAACAACAGTCCGCGGTGCGATGCGTACTCCCTGTACTGTCATTGCTTCGGCGCCGCCCTCCCACATGGCGTTCATGACATCATCGATGTCTTGCTGGTGGATGACAAGGTCGTTCGGGTTGACGTTATCGGGAACTGTGTCGGTTGGGGCGTCGGAGAGCGTTACGGTGATGCCGGGTCCTGAAACGGGGTGCTTGGATAGTTCATCGACGGTGTCCGAACCCTGTTGGCTTGTGGCGGGGACATGGCCGGCAATCTGGTCCTTCAGCGAGGCGACGGAGTCTTGGAGTTCCTTCACTTCGTTTTGGCGGTGTCCGACGAGGCCGGCGAGGTCAACGTGGGTTTGCGAGCGGGTTTCCGAGTTGGAGTGTGCGCTTGCGACGAAGAGGATTCCCGAGGCCGTGGTGACGAGGAGAACCGAGGCCGCTGAACGCAGGGTGCGCCCCCGCGGACGCTTAAGCGGTCGTCCAAATAGTTTCACGTCGTCTCCTGGTTGCGAGCAGGCTTTCATAGAGCCCGGGCAGTGTAGTTCTAGTATCCCCTGTTTGGGGTGTATACGCCCAGTTGCTTTTGATGTTTGGCCCAGTCCAGCTAGGCTAGAGGGAGGCCGCCTGTCGCGGCGTTACCCGGGAGTAGCTCCCGAATACCTGCCGCAAGAAAGGATAATCGTGGCTGAGCCGAAGAAGAGCGAGAGCGAGAAGGACACGAAGTCGCAGTCCGAAGAGACTCAGGCAGAAGAGTCAAGGCGCGAGGATCGCAAGCGCGAGACCAGCGAGAAGGATGAGCGCTCGAAGCGTGAGAAGCGCGGCAAGGCTGGCAAGCGCGATAAGGCAAAGCGCGACAAGCGTGCGAAGGCTGCGAAGCGTGCAGCCGCTGAGTCCGAGTCTGAGATTCACGCCTGGACCGATGGTATTCCGCTCTCTCCCGTGTGGTGGGCCCCGTTGTTCACGACGCTCATGATTGTGGGCCTGTTGTGGATCGTTGTCTTCTACATTTCGAGCGCCGCTTACCCGATTCCGCAGCTGGGCCAATGGAACCTCGCAGTGGGTGGTGGCATCGCGTTCATCGGCTTCTTGATGACGATGCGCTGGCGCTAAGCGCTGATCTGGTAAAACTCCTGCTGGGGGGTGTTCGCACGCGAACACCCCCCAGCTTTGTATGCATTTCACACGCTATCCACATACTCGCGCGAAAATCCACATCCACCCACACTCTATCCACAGGCGAATCCACAGCTGGGGATAAATCTCACGCGTGTAATTACCCAGCTTCGATTCCCAGATTTACGTATGAATTCGATTGGATGAATTGTGTATTGAAACCAGAAAACCGCGAAATATCAACGAAAATCTAGAATCTACTGCAAAGATCACGAAAAATGTGATTTTTCCCTTGACTTTCAGCTTCCAAAGCCCATTCGCTGCAGTATCCACACGTTATCCACACCCTCAAAACTAAACAACAGCTAGTTCGCACCAGGCGCACAGTAATCATTCAGGAACGTGGGGAAAGGGTAAGAAAATAGCCCTGAAATGGGCTTTTCCCTTCGAGTAAATCGACGCTGTGACTATGCCGCGCTACTAGTGAGCGTGAAACTCGATGCGTCTTCCAGCCTCGTACATGCCTCCAAGCAAGTGACCACTCAGTGCCGGTTGGAAGGAAGAGACATCGGTAACCGAGAAGGTTGTCAGTGAATCCATGCCGTATTCCGCAAGCATCGGTGCCGCAGGAGAGGAGGGACCAACGATGATCGTGCGCGCGCCTCGGGAAAGTTCAAGAAGGCGCGGCATGGTCTTGTTGACGAAAGCAGAACCCGTAATAAACACGTAATCACACGTCGGCAGAACATACTCGGCGGCTGAATCCGGCAAGTCACCGGGGAGAGTATTGCGCTCGAGAACGATCAATTCACTAACCGCGGGAAGGGCGGCTGGAGCGAAGGAAAAATGGCCGATGACCGCAACCCTCTTGCCTGCGGTCTCCTTCGCCCACGGATCAAAAAGGTTCTGCCAGTTATTGACCTCGCAGGGTTCAAATCCGGCAGCTTCAGCACGGGATGGAAGGGCATACCACGAGTTGAGCGCAGCCATGCCGATCGCGGCCTCGGCAAAGTTCCAACTCTTCGCGAAAGCTGCAACCTCGCGCAAACTCAGTCCCGTGATGTCTTCGGGAAGGGAACGCGGCACAGACTCAACGGGCATATGGAAAGCCATCCCGGCGCCGGCCTCGGAATTCTCAACGAAGGCCCACTTGCCTGCGCGCCCGCACGCGCTCACGCGCACGGAAGGATCGACCTGTTCGATCAAACGATCGTAGATCTCCCACGGATTCCACATATCCAACATTGCGAGTCCTAGATTCCGATAAGCACCATGTAGGTGACGACAAGGATGACGATCTCGGCGGCAAACATTCCAGCAACGCCAATAGCTGTACGTACTCCTTGCTTCTTCGCGGTCATTCCAGCGCGTGGCCGGCCCAGAAGGAGCAGCACCCACGCACACAGCATTCCCGCAATGAGACCGCCGATATGCGCCTGCCAAGAAATGCCCGAAACGATGAAACCGTAGAGGAGGTTGACGGCAAGAAGCCCGGCGATTGCGCGCGCATCGATGCCCGCCGCGCGTTGAAGAACGAAAACCGCACCGAAGAGGCCAAAAATCGCGCCCGACGCACCTACGGTGACTGTGTTCACCGTAGAGGTATCAATGAGCGCCCATCCCAGGACGCCGATTGAGCCGCCAAGAGCACTGATCAGGTACAGGGCAAAGAAACGGGCCCGCCCCAAGAGGGGTTCCAGTGCTCGCCCAACGGCATAGAGCGAAATCATATTGAAGGCCAAGTGGGTGAGATTGAGATGCAGGTATGCAGTCGTCAAAATACGCCACGGCTGAATGAGTCCGTAAAGAGGAGTGAAACCCAAGTATCGCGTGACAATGTGGTTGCCCACAAAGTCCCCGAGCCACAGACCGATACACAAAATAATGGTCGCGTAGGTGATCAGCGGGGTTTCGGCGCCGATCCGCACATTCCCGACCTGACGAGGCCGAGCTGCCCGGGAGCGACCAAAGAAGTTGCCTCGGCCTCTGCCCGCGCAATCCACACAGATCGAACGAACTTCCGTGGGGACGACACACTGGGTGCACATCGGTCGATTACAGCGTTTGCAGTAGTCGACGCTGCGCACACCGGGGTGGCGCGGGCATTCTGGTGCGGCGTAGGGATCCGAGCGCCGCCCATACAGAGGCTGGGACATAGTTTCCTTAGTGTCAGTCGACGATATCGATCGAGGAGATCACGACATCGTCAACCGGACGGTCACCGCGACTAGTGCGGGTCGTGGCAATCGCGTCAACAACGCGCTTGGACTCATCATCGATCACTTCACCGAAGATGGTGTGGTTGCCAAGCAGCCACGGGGTCGGGGCGACGGTGATGAAGAACTGTGAGCCGTTGGTGCCCTTGCCCATACGCTTGCCCGCGTTGGCCATGGCCAGCAGGTAGGGCTTGTCGAAGTTCAGGTCGGGGTGGATTTCGTCATTGAACTGGTATCCGGGGCCGCCTGTGCCGGTGCCCAGCGGGTCACCGCCCTGAATCATGAAGCCGTCGATTACGCGGTGGAAGATCGTGCCGTCGTACAGCGGACGGGAAGTCTGCTGGCCGGTCGAAGGATCGGTCCATTCGCGCTCACCCTTGGCAAGGGAGGTGAAGTTCTTGACGGTGTTGGGCGCCTGCTCGGGGAAAAGCTCGAGTCGAATATCGCCCATATTGGTATGAATTGTTGCTTCCATGACTCCATCGTTCCAGATTCACGTGAAATCGGCACGAGATTTTGCCGAGTTTTCCCGCGATTACGCTGCATGCGAAGGAGGAAGAGTGCACAATAGAGGAGTCACATACGTTCAAAAGCGAACGCAACTCTCTTAGACAGATTCGGAGACATCATGGCTAGGACCCCGAACATCGACACCGAAAAGCTCAAGGCTCAGAGCCTGCAGCTCCGTGACGCAGCGGCAGTGCACGCGGGCCGCATTGCCGTGCGCGCCGCCGATCTGGCAGAACAGGGACTGGATTGGGCAGCTCCCCGTGCACAGGCTGCACTGGCAAGCGCAATCGAGCGCGCCACCCCCCTTGTAGAGTCCGCAACTGATCGCGCACAGGCCGTTGCCGATCGCGCACAGCCCTTCCTATCCGATATTCACGGTCATGTCGTCGACGACTACCTGCCTCGCCTCAACCGTGCAGTGACCGAGTCCGCTGCTGCACTCTCCAGCGAGGGCGATCTTGGCGAACGTGCACGCGCTGCACGCTCGGCATCCGCAAAGGCCCTGACGACTCCGGCTCGCAAGAAGTCCTGCAAGAAGTGCCGCTTCCTGCGCGCCCTGTGCTTCACCGCTGTGGCCGCAGCAGCAGCCGGCGCAGGCTACGTCCTGTGGAAGCGCAGCCAGCCGATCGAAGATCCCTGGGCCGAAGACTACTGGGCAGACCTGGAAGTCGAAGACTACTCAGCCGATCAGGAAGCTTCTGCCGAGTAAGACAGAACGCCTCCAACAGGCTTCATGCTTTGTGGGGGGTCGCAACGCTCAGCGTTGCGACCCCCCATCAGTTTTTCGTCAAACCCGTCGTCAGCGAAGGCGCACGATCCTCTAACGCTCCACTACACGCCGAACACGTAGAACATCGACCCCACAAACCCAATAGCTCCAAGCACCCAGGGGCTCACATTCAAAGCGATTCCCCACGTGTTGAGCTTGCGCTGCTTCTCCGACACGGGGACTGCAGGACTCGGCATGGCCAAAACCACGCCGAAAATGTTGACCGGCGCAACAAGACCGATCCACATTATCAAGAAGAGGATCCACACCCAGCCGGCGCCTTCGGGGTGTCCGCTCTTAATTGCGTCTCGAATGAGGAGGTAGGGCAACAAGAACGAGCACGCGACAAACACCCAGCCGACAAAACCAAGAATGAGCGGCGAACGCTTCAGCTTGGCTTCACCTTGGACCAGAGGTGCACCCACGTATTGGCCAGCCGGCTGCGGCATTGCCTGGTACCCAGGGCCCTGATAGAGCGCGGCGCCCTGCTGAACAAGCTGAGGATTCAGCGGTACTCCGGCAGTTTGCGGCAGTGCTGCTCCTTGGACCGGCACTGTGCTCTGCGGCTGCTCCTGATCAGGGATTCCTCCAGCGACTCCGCCCTGATAGGGATTGCTTCCTTGGCCTGGTCCGCCCGACATGCTCACAATGTCCTCCTCGCGAATAAGTATTCCGGGGATTGAGACTATAGGAGGCCGGGCACCTACGCAAAGCTTTATTCAGCAAGAAGAACCTGAAGCACCTTCACAACCCCGGCCTCGTTATTCGAAGGCGCAAGGAAGCGCGCCGCTGCACGCACGTCAGCAGAGGCATTCTCCATCGCGAAAGAAAACTCAGCCTGAGCGATCATCGACAGATCATTTCCCGCATCGCCGAAAACAGCCGTCTGCCCCGGAGTAACTCCCAAATAGTCTTGAAGTGCGCGCAATGCGCGTCCCTTATCAACGCCGCGGTCTTGCAGATCAGCCCAATTCGCGGCCGAGATCGCAAACTGATGACTGCGCGCAAAGCGCCCCAAAGTTTGATCCGCAAGCGCAGTCACGTCACCGGCACTGTAAACGGCGAGCTTAATGATCGCCTCGTCGATCCGCCCCTGTTCAATGTCATCGATCACCTTCATCAGGTCATCAACGCATTGCGTGCGCGTGTAATAGGGTGCGACAGCCGCCAAAAAAGCTTCGTCCGTGCGCTCCACGTACGCGCAGTTTTTCCCGCATACGACGAGGCCACCGTCGAAGTTCTCTCGTAGGCTCCCCTCCCCGGCGTCCTCGCGTGCGGCCGTCGCACCCGGCCTCGGCAATGCGTATTGACGGACCAAGCGCACGCTCTCACGCACCGTCGCAAGGTCAAGCGGGGCCGAAGAGATTTCGCGGCCGTCGCGCATGACGATCGCGCCGTTTTCTCCAATAAAAGTGAGTCCGGGGCGCTCGGGGAACATATCGATCAAGGTCCACACTTGACGGCCGGAAGCGGGAACAAAGACGACTCCACGTTGCTCCAAGTGATCAAGAAGCTCGTCTAATCCGGGAGGAAAATTCTTCTCATCGTCGAGGAGCGTTCCATCCATGTCGACGGCGACAAGACGGATCTGGGCACCAGCATAGGATGCGGGATCGCTGACCATAGTTCTCACCCTCGCTGAAGTCACAGGTAGAAGATGTAGATGTCCATGAGACGATCAAAGAGTTCCTCGCCCGCAAGCATCAGGTTCACGAGCACAATAAGAATGACCGCGGCGATGGCATATCCGCCCAAACTCCACAGGCGTCTACCGTGCGCTCGCGAGGCGGTCAGGGCATATAGCCCCACGAAAAACGCGACGACTCCCAAGGGAAGCTCATAGACCGCAAATGCCTCCACAAAGAGAAGGGTGGCCCACCCACGGCCAACAATTTCACTGAAGAAGGCCAGTAGAAACATCACGAGCATCAGCGCTGCGCATACGGCAGAGATGACGCCGGACATTGAAATCACGCTGCCCGAAGATGGATGTGTCTTGGGTTGATCTGCTTCTTTCGTTTTCTGCATCGACCGTCTCCTCTCGACCTTTGAGCGCCAACGATGTCTGCTCACACTATCCCATTGCCATCTCAAAGAAAACTGCCAGGGACACCCCTTGCCCCGCCATCAGCTGGAATAGTCAATCTGCTAGGTTGATGGATATGACCCATGCGCAAGTGCTTCTGCGGGCATACGCCCGCGCAACAAATATGTTGATCGCCGGACGACGTTTCATCACCTCCGACGGCGAGCTCACCGCGCTCCTTGAGGCTTTCGGAGCCCAGGTCATTACCCCGGATTGTGCCGAGGACACTCCCTCGACTCCCACCGGCCTCGACGTGATCTTCGACCTAGATGAGGGGGCATTTCCGCGCCCGGGTGCGATCACCGTCCTCGCTCCCGGTGGCAGCTTCCAAGGAGTTTACGCTCCCGATACCTCACTTTTGCGTGGCCCCGAAGATCCCGAGCGCATTGCGTGGGCCCGTTCGCTCATGCCCGTCACCGAGGCCGCGGTGGGCCGCATTGCCCACCTGCTCCCGGGTCGCCGCATCGGCCTCGCCCTTGTTTTGGAACCAAAAACTGCGGCGCTTGCCCTGATGCTTTCCGAGGCCGGTGCTGAGGTGAGCGTCTTTGGGCACGCAAGCGAGACCCACGATGACGTTGCCGACGCACTGCGCCGTGCGGGACTGAAGGTCTTCGCTAACTCCCAAGCGAGCCCCGAAGAGGAGGAGGTGCTGGCCCGCGAGTTCCTCGCTGAAAACAACGAATATCTGCTGGATGACGGTTCGCATCTCATTCGCATGGCTCACGATCCGAATCGCGCTCCTACAGCGCTTTCCGCCTTGCGCGGCGCCGCCGAGGAAACGACCTCGGGATTGCGTCCGCTGCGCCATTTCCCCCTACGCGTTCCCGTGATTGCCAGCAATGATGCACGTTCCAAGACCCTCTTCGACAACGCCTACGGCACGGGCCAATCCTGTTGGACAACGATTCTTGACATCATTGACCCCGCAGGGATTGGGGCCCCCGTCCCTGGAATGACGATCGGAGTGATTGGTTATGGAGACGTCGGCAAGGGGTGTGCTCGCTTTGGCCGAGCACTGGGAGGAAAGGTCAGCGTCGTAGAACTTGACCCGGTTCGCGCTCTCCAAGCACGCATGGATGGTTTCACTGTCACCCCACTGTCTGAGCTTGCCGCTCGCGCGGGTATGTTGATTTCCGCGACGGGTGAGCCTTCGACCATTCCCCTTGGCGCGCTTGAGGCTCTCCCCGAAAACGCTATTGTCACCGTCGCGGGCGGTGTGGTCGGTGAAGTTGAGGTCGAGCAGGCACTGGTCGCGGGGTGGACTCTTACCGAGGCCGGTCCCGCACACATCCAGAACCTGAGTGATCCGAAGGGCAAGTCCCTACGCCTCCTGGAAAAGGGAGAGGGCATCAACTACACGGCCGGCGAGGGAAACCCCATCGAGATCATGGACATGAGTTTCGGAGTCCAAGTCGCGGCGCTCACTGAATTATTGACCCGTGGGGAAGAGCTTTCTCCTGGGCTTCACAATCTTCCTCACCAAGCTGATGATGCGGTATCTCGGGCTGCGCTTGATGCACTTCGTGGAACAAGCAATGCACAATAGTTCCATGACTTCGACGCTTTCCCAAGATGACGCAGAGATCCAAAGCCCCCGTCCACACTCCGACGTCGTCGAGGTCTACTCAGCCGGGCTCGTCATTCCGATCACCGCTCCATCCGTCTTGGACGGTGCTATTGCGGTTTCCGGCGGGCGAATCGAACACGTAGGATCGCGCGATTGGGTGATCCACGCCCTTGAACAGGCGGGGTGTCCCTTCGTCGAACACCACGTAGACGGGGTACTCATGCCCGGCCTCGTCAATGCGCACACCCACCTGCAGTACACAGGAATGGCGCAGGTCGGCGCGAGGCGCTACACGGGTTTCCCCTCGTGGGCGCAGGCTTTCGACGCGGTCTATGACCATACCGAATTCGATTGGAAGGCCGAGGCCGCGCGGGGTGCTCGCCTATCGATCCGTTACGGGACAACCAGCGCTGCCGACGTTGTCACCGACCCCGAGGCCGCGAGCGCGCTTCACGACCTGGGTCTGCACGGCGTCGCCTACTGGGAAGTCATGGGGTGGTCGAACGAGGATTGGGCGGCTCGCGGTCCGGCAAGCGTCAACGCTTCCTTGGATGCGATGCCCACTCCCCCGCAGATCGGCATTTCCCCGCACGCCCCGTATTCATTGGATGCGGAACCGCTTTTGGATCTTCCCGATCTTGCGCGCCGACGCAACCTCCGCCTGCACATTCACTTGGGAGAGTCCCATTCCGAGGCCGAGTGGAAAGAAGGTCGCACTGCGCAGTTGGATGATTTGTGGCGCAGTGGGGCCTCAACTTCCTTCACAGAGATGCGTTCCCTAGGTGGGGGCTTCTCGGCGACGCAATTCGTTGATCAGCTGGGGGTTTTGGGTCCTGATTGCCACGTTGCCCACGGCGTGTACATGACCGCAGATGACCGGCGTCGCCTGCGTTCTCGAAATACTGCTGTTGCTTTGTGTCCGCGCTCAAATCGTGTCATTGGCTTGGATGCTCCCCCTGTTGCCGCCTACCTAAATGAGGGTAATTTGCTGGCCGTTGGGACGGACTCCCTGTCTTCTTCTCCTAGCCTTGACGTCATGGAAGACGTTGCGCTCTTGTATAAGATCGCTCGCGCTCAGGGTTATGGGGAAGGCGACTTGGCTCGCCGTCTTTTGCACACGGCGACCTTGGGTGGGGCTGTCGCACTGGGATTGTCGACTGGCCGGCAACGTGTCGGGCAGCTTCAGTCCGGTGCGGTCGCAGACATGGTGTTTTTCGATGTACCCGTGACGACGATTGTCGACACCATCGAAGAGCTCGTTCAAACCGGTGCTTCTCGTCAGATTGCAACGATTATTGACGGGAACCTGCGCTGGGTTGATCCGCGTTTTGCCGACATCTTTGAGGGAGACATGCAATGACTACCCTCACCCCGCTCGCTTCCACACTTGTGAAGCAACTTAACCTTGCTCCTCACCCCGAGGGCGGCCACTTCCGTCGCACCTGGACCGCACCCACGCATGTGGAAACCCCTCGCGGCCAGCGAGCCACGGCCTCGGCAATCCTCTTTGTGCTCGATCGCGACGAGGAAGCTGCTTGGCATCTGGTGCACTCCGATGAGTTGTGGATCTGGTCGGGGCCGGGAGCCTTGGAGATTCACCTCGGCGGAGATGGCGAGGCTCCAAGTTCCGAGCCGCAGATCGTGATCTTAGGATCGCCGGCAGCTGAGGAAGAGGAACTCTCCCCTTCTGAGCCTTCGAACCCCGTGCAATTCCTTGTCCCCGCCGGTTCGTGGCAGCGTACTTTTGCTCGAGGCCAAGCGGCGCTGGCCACTTGCGTTGTCTCGCCCGAATTCTCTTTCGAGGACTGGAAATTAGCCTCGGCTGGCGAATAAGAGATTCGCGCGTCTAAAAGGATTCACAGTAGACGCGTCCCCCTCCGCTTCGGATCACGCGACGCACATCGGCGACCATGGTCGGTGAGCCGCACACGTAGTAGTCGGCGCTTTGATCGATGCCGCTCGTGCGAAGGTAGTCCGTGACGCGGCCCTTAAATGCGGTAGTGCTTGATTCGCGTGTTATGCAGCGGATGATGGGAGGGATCGGGGTTTCGAGTCGTAGCGTCAGATCCTCATCCGTGTTTGCGCATCCAAAGATCAGCAGCTCGTCAGCACGGATCCCCTCCTCAAAAGCAGCACAAAATGGCGCAATCCCGCTTCCCGTTGCAATGAAGATCCTGCGGCGGGTGGGAGCCTCGTCGTTTTCGGCATCTTCGCTGTGAATTTCGAAATTACCCAATGGGAGTTGGAGTTCAACCTTGTCTCCAGGCTCTAGGCCGCGCGCGAATGCTGCTCCCTTCCCCTTGGTTCTCACATCGATGAGGAAACGGGCACTTTCTCCAGATGCACTTGCCAAGGAATATGGCCGCCACTCAAAGGGAGCAACTCGGATCAGGGCATACTGGCCGGGGCGCCACTGCAGTGAACGCGGGAGCTTGAGGACAATGTCTCGGATGTGGGGGCTTAGCCAGTCCGCATGGACGACCTGAGCGGCGAGGCGTGGCGCGCTGCGGGATGGGTCCTGTGTTGGTTCTGGATCTGAGGTTTCACATGCACTCTCCGGGTCGCTGCTCAGGCTCTGATTGATCTGCAGATAGCCTTTTGGCCCGAGGATTCGACATGCGCTTGTCCACCCCGCCATTGTGGCCCCGACAATTCCAGGGAATCCTGCATCTTGGCCCGTCAGGAAGAGCCCTGGGATCGGCGTTTCTGGGGTGGTCAGTCCCGCTGTGAATCGTTGCGGGGTGAGGGGGAGGCCGTAGAAGCATCCCTTTGAATGAGAGGTGTAGTGCTCAATACTCAGAGGCGTCGCTACTTCTTCGTAGCGAACAGCATCCGCGAAGCCCGGAAGAGTGCGGTCAACGAGTGCGACCAGTCCCCTCGCCATTTTCGATTTGAGCAAGTCGTAGTCACTTCCTCGATCCCCTTTCATTGTGTCCTCCCACGTACGAAAAGCACCGGCTTCAACGAAGGAGACAATTTCTGCGGTGGCGTGCTGGTCGCCTGCTTTGAGCCCCGGGAAGGAAACGAATGCCGTTTGTGGGGTGCCGTTGAGCAGGGAAGTGGTTAACTCCGCGGGAGTCTGCGAACCATCACCCTCATTGATCCAGATGTTGGAGCCGTCGATCCCTTCGGGATAGTGGTCAAGCGTGAGGTAGACGATGACCGCTGTTCCTCCGTGTCCCATGCGCGCGATCGTTTTGCGTATCTCTTCCGTGAGTTTTCCAATGCTTCCCTGCGTTGGAAGTAGACGGTTATACGTTTCGCTTGCCCCGACTCCTGAAACGATGATCGGTGCGCGTTCTTCATAGGTCACTGGATGTGTACCGGAAGTGTCTGTGATGCGGACTCCGACCGCCCGACCGTTTTGAACAAGAATTTCTTCTACGCTTTGAGAGACGCGAATTTCTCCCCCATTCGCGCGGATCTTTTCTTCGACCATTCGCGAAATTTGCCCGCTTCCTCCCTGGGGAAACCACGCTCCATTCATGTAGTGGCCGACGATCATCGCGTGGGCGACAAAAGCACTGCGCTCGGGTTCGACTCCGTAGTCTCCCCAGTGCGTCGTCAGGAGAGTTCTCAAAGCGGGATCACGAAAACGACGATTCATATAGTGCGCGGTCGTCTCACATGCGAGGGAGGTGCGCATCTTCTGCGTCAAAGCGACAAGAGGGGCAACCTGCTGCGGGACAACCTGGCGAACATAGTTGAGCGTCATCCACGAGTATGCCCGCGCAACATCCTTGAAATAGCGCTTCAGTGCTCGTTTCTCCTTCGGAAAGAGCGCCTCGAGTCGCTGGCGATAGACGCCGGCATCCGAGGGGACATCAAGATTCACCCCGAGCTTTGGGAGGCAAAAGCGATCGTAGCTATCGGGCATCTGCATCCACGAAAGCTTCCCGCCCGTGAGGTAATCAAAGATTTGACGAGGCCGAGTCCCGGGAGCCATGTCGCCGACGTAGTGCAAACCCACGTCCCAGCTTGCGCCTTGGCGTCGAAATGCGTGGGTGAGTCCCCCTGGGGTGGAGTGTTTTTCGAGGACGAGCACCCGCTTCTTCGCCACTCCTGCGAGCAGTCCTGCGGTTGTCAATGAACCTATTCCTGAACCGATCACAATTGCGTCGTACATACACACCCCTTCTGCTTGACAGTGTCTAGTAATAGAATCATGCACTCCTAGACACTGTCAAGTAGTGACGGTCTATTTCCCCTATACTGATGCCATGACACGCTCAAGCGAAGCCCCCGGCCTACGCGAAACAATCCTCACTATCAGCGGAGAACTCCTCAACGAAGGAGGGCCCGCTTCCCTATCCATGCGCGAGGTCTCGAGGCGAGCCGGATGCACACACCAGGCTCCCTACCACCACTTCAAAAGCCGAGAGGGAATCCTTGCAGCGCTGATCACAGAGGGATTCCTCGCCTTGGAAAAATCGCTCAGCGAAGCACTTCGTGCCAGCACCAACGCAACCCCCCAGGAGACGACACGCGCAGCAGGACACGCATATCTGACTTTCGCGCTTAAAAATCCAGGGGTTTTTCGCATCATGTTCCGCTCTGACATGTACGATCCCGACTCACACCCCGAGCTCATCCAGGCTAGCCAAGCAGCGCGTTCCCAGCTCCACGGCCTCGCAAAAATTGCCTACGGGAGCGAGGATCCACGCGCAGAAGCAACGCTTTGGGCATACATCCACGGCCTCGCGATCCTCATTCTCGACGGACCGCCCGCACTTGGGGGGAACGAAGGAAAAGAAACACACCAATTCGCACACGAGTGCATCGACTCCCCCTTCTTTATCGATGGTGTTCCTAGGGAGTGAGGAGAATATGCGCGATGCGTCACCCGCGTCTCCTTTAAAGATTGAATCTATCGACAAGAACACCACCGTGCCCTAGGCTGAGAGAACGTTCCAGTAATCACTGGAAACACCCCTATTCAAGGAGCCCACCGTGGATCTGGAAAACATCAAGAAGCAGGCCGAAGAGGGCTTGGAAACCGCAAAGGACAAGGCCGAAGATCTCAAGGACAAGGTCGGAGAAGCTGTAGAGGCAGCGAAAGATAAGGCCGAGGACGTCGTTTCAGACATCAAAGACAAGCTTGGCAAGTGACCATTAGCGTCAAATAAATCAGAGGGCAGATCCAATCATCGGGTCTGCCCTCGGGTATTAGATATAGTCTAACCCGCATCCCAGAGTGATTTTTACCAAATCTCACCATCTGCAATATCGCTTCCCACCCGGTCGCAATTGCATTTAGCCTTATAGCGTGGGTGCTTCACCCTTGGGTTGACAGGCACTCACAACAAAATTGTCCCAATATTTCCTTAGGGAGCACACGTGGTTCGTCCCAAGATCCGTTTCCGTAAGTCCGCACTCGTCGCAATCGCAGCAACCACCGTCATGGCCCTGAGCGCGTGCGCGGGCGGGACCACTTCAAGCAACACCACTTCCGCAAGCGCCGACGCTAACGCAACCGGCGAAGCACTTCCCACCGTCACCAAGGGCAAGCTGACCATCGCCACCGGCGATCCGGCCTACAGCCCCTGGGTCCTCAACGACAAGCCCGAATCCGGTGAAGGCTACGAGGCGGCAGTTGCCTACGCCGTCGCCAGTGAGCTCGGTTTCTCCAAGGATCAGGTCGTGTGGAAGCGCACCACCTTCGATTCGGCGATCGCACCCGGCGCCAAGGACTGGGATTTCAACATCCAGCAGTTCTCCATCACCGATGCACGTAAGCAGGCTGTGGACTTCTCCAGCCCCTACTACACAACCTCAGAAGCGGTTGTCGCCGTTAAGGGCACTCCTGCCGCTGAAGCAAAGAGCATCAACGATCTGAAGAAGCTTAAGTTCGGCGTCCAGGCCGGTACTACTTCCCAGAACTACGTGATGAACAAGCTCAAGCCCAGCGTTGATCCCCTGGTCTTCAACGGCTCCGCCGATGTTGTCCAGGCCCTCAAGGGCGGACAGGTTGACGCGATCGTCGTCGATCTGCCCACCGCATTCAACGTGATCGCAACCCAGGTTGACAACGGCACGGTCGTCGGTCAGTTCACCGCAAACGAGGACGGCAATAGCTTCGGTCTGCTGCTGCCCAAGGGAAGCGCGCTGACCCCGGCAGTCACCAAGGCTGTCGACAAGCTGCGTGACAACGGCACTCTGGCCGAGCTCCAGAAGAAGTGGCTGGCGGATGCCGCGTCAGCTCCGATCTTCGAGCAGTGATTCTTCTTCTCCGGCTTGGGGTCTTCCCCAAGCCGGAGAATTTTCATTTATCCTTCCGCTGATTGCCCCGCGCACTCGTTATCCATTTAGAGGACCCCGTGCTCAATCACTCTCGTTCAGATGACCCAATGGCTGAATTCCCGGTCTCTGCGGTCGAAGAGCAGCGCCGTCGCTATCGACGTAAACGCACCACTCGTTCACTTTTTATCTCCGCGATTTCAACCCTGATTATCGCCGCCATCATTGTTGCGGTCCTTGCTTCCTCTCCCGGATGGAAGACCACTCAGGAAACCTTCTTTAACTGGGAATACGCACGTCAGGCCATTCCCGCCGTGCTCTCCGGCATGTGGCTAAATATCCGCATGCTGCTGGTGGCAGCAACCGGCGTGGCAATCTTCGCTACTCTCCTGGCTGCTACCCGCACCTTGGCTGGACCGGTGTTCTTCCCGCTGCGTTTCCTCGCGGCCGCCTACACCGACATTTTCCGCGGAATCCCCTTCATCGTCGTCTTGTACTTGATCGGCTTCGGCATCCCGGCGCTCAACCCCACGAGGCGTATCGACGTCACGCTCTTGGGCACTGTCGCGCTCATCATCACCTACACCTCGTACGTTTCTGAGGTTCTGCGCGCGGGTCTTGAATCCGTTCACCCCTCGCAGCGCTATGCAGCACGCTCCCTTGGCCTCACCCACGGTCAGACCATGCGTCACATCATCGTTCCCCAGGCAGTCCGCAAGGTCACTCCGGCACTGATGAATGACTTCATTTCAATGCAAAAGGACGTGGGCCTGATCTCGGTCCTGGGCGCAACGGATGCCATCCGAGCCGCTCAGCTCCAGCAGGCAACTACCTACAACTTCACCTCCTACGTGGTTGCAGGTATCTTCTTCATCATCTTGTCCTTCCCCTTCATTCGTCTTTCCGATTGGTACACCGCGCGCCTGCGTAAGCGCGAACAGATGGGAGGAACCGTCTGATGAGCCAGACAACAGCCACAAACGAGGCCGCCGAGCAAGCAGCCACCGATGAGACCGTCCTGAGCATCCAAGGCGTCGTCAAGCGCTTCGGATCCAATATCGTGTTGCGCGGCCTCGACCTTGACGTCCGCCGTCACGAGGTCGTGGTCCTCTTGGGTGCCTCCGGTTCCGGTAAGTCCACCCTCCTTCGCTGCGCCAACCTCTTGGAACGCGTTGACGATGGACAGATCTTCCTCTCTGGCCAAGACATCACCGATCCGAGCATCAACGCGGATAAAATCCGCGCGCAGATCGGTGTCGTCTTCCAGCACTACAACCTCTTCCCCCACATGTCGGTCATCGACAACGTCACCCTTGCAGCGCGCAAGGTTCACGGGTGGAGCCCCGAAGAGGCAGCGGAGCGCGGAATGAGCCTGCTCGAGCGAATCGGTCTTGCCTCAAAGGCCCGCGAGTTCCCCGATCGTCTTTCGGGCGGTCAGCAGCAGCGCGTGGCAATTGTTCGCGCACTCGCCACGAACCCCGAACTTTTGCTTCTCGACGAGATCACCTCGGCACTGGACCCCATGCTGGTTGGCGAAGTGCTCGACTTGGTTCGCGAGGTCAAGGACGGCGGTTCAACGATCCTCATGGCTACACATGAGATTGGCTTTGCCCGTCAGGTCGCCGACCGTGTCGTCTTCCTGGAGCGCGGAAAGATCGTCGAACAGGGACCGCCGGAGGAAGTCATCGGAAACCCGAAGATGCCTCAGACTCAAGAGTTCCTTGCTCGAGTGTTCCACTGAGAATAAGCGAATAGTTGTGTGCCCCTTGGCGGCTTCCCACGGAAGCTGCCAAGGGGCACACGGCATTTAGTCCGCAAGTGATTCGACGTCTTCCCAAAAGCGCGTGACGACATCAGCCAAAACAGCAGGATTTTCCAATTGAGCGCTGTGCTTCGCGTCAGGAATCGTCTCATAGCGTGCTCCAAGAACCTGAGCTTCTTGACGATGCATTCGCTCCGGCCAGACACTGTCCCCTACCCCGTGAGTGATCAGTACGGGAAGTCCGCTCTGGCGCAAAGGCACAGAGACATCCGGGTAACGAGCCAAGATAAAGGCCGCTCCCATCAGCGAATCCTCGCTGGTAACCAGTGAACGATGTGCAATGAGTTCGTCCCTGGGATCCTCACTTAAGAACTGCGAGATATACCAAGCCGAAAGTCTCTTCCCCGTTGTCGAAGACAGCAAACGCTGACGTAAGGGAGTCCACCGCATTCCTTCGGGAGGCCTAGGACCGGTAGAAAACAGGGTGAGTGAGCGGAAAAGCTCAGGGGCTTTCACCGCGGCCTGCCGCGCAATGACGCCTCCGAATGAGTGCCCCAAGAGGTGCACAGGATTCTC
The DNA here is from genome assembly GCF_000758755.1 of Actinomyces sp. S6-Spd3. Lineage (GTDB taxonomy): Bacteria > Actinomycetota > Actinomycetes > Actinomycetales > Actinomycetaceae > Pauljensenia. Next base: position 130,992 of record NZ_JRMV01000272.1, read on the forward strand.
CTGCGCACCCATTGATCGAGCAACCTCAATCAGGTCACCGACAAAATCACTCAAACGATAATTTTTCACGCCTACCGGGGCCGCGGAATCAGCTTGTCCTCGCTGCGAATATGCAAGTGCCGCGCGAGAGCGCTGCACCAAATAGGGCATAAAGGGAGTGAAGTCTTCTTTGGAACCGGTAAAACCTGGCACGAGGAGCGCAGGGGTAGACCCAGCCACGGCCTCGTCAGTTACTACCGCAGTCAAGACGCCAGCAGCACTGGGAATCCCCAGGCAACGCAAGCCTTCGGGAAGCTCTCCCCCAAAAGGCTCGCAATGAACTTCTCCACGTATCTGCATACATCCCCCCCCCCACGCACGTGGGAATTTCACTCGAGCTCAAAAGCTCCCGTGTACAGCTGGTAGTACACGCCCTTTTGAGCAATCAGTTCGTCGTGGCTTCCACGTTCAATAATACGGCCGTGATCCAACACCATAATGGCATCAGAATTGCGCACCGTGGAGAGGCGGTGAGCAATGACGAAGACCGTGCGTCCTTCCATGAGGTTATCCATACCGTTTTGGACCAGCGACTCGGTACGCGTATCGATCGAGGAGGTCGCCTCGTCCAGAATCATCGCCGGCGGATCGGCAACAGCTGCGCGCGCAATAGAGAGCAACTGGGCCTGGCCCTGCGACAGGCTCGAACCATTTCCACTCAGCATGGTCTGGTAGCCATCGGGAAGACGCTCGATGAAGGAATGCGCATTCGCGAGCTTCGCGGCAGCAATGCACTCTTCATCACTCGCGTCCAAGCGCCCGAAGCGAATATTGTCCATGACCGTTCCGGTGAAGAGCTTTACGTCTTGGAGAACAACGCCCAGAGAGCGACGCAGATCCGGCTTGTGAATCTTGGTGATATTGATTCCGTCAAAGCGGATTTTGCCATCGGCAATATCGTAGAAACGGTTGATCAGGTTGGTGATGGTCGTCTTACCCGCACCCGTCGCACCAACGAAGGCAATCTTCTGACCGGGAGTTGCCCACAGCGAGATATCGTGCAGGACCGTCTTCTTCCCGTCGTAGGAGAAGTCGACATTTTCCATGACCAACTCGCCGCGCAGGCGAGTGTAGGTGATCGTTCCATCGCTGTGGGGGTGGCGCCATGCCCACACTCCCGTGCGTTCCTCAGTGGGGTGGACCTCGCCGTTTTCATCGACGCGTGCGCGGACCAGTGTCACGTAGCCTTCGTCTTCTTCGCTCTCTTCTTCCATGAGGGCAAAGACTCGCGAGGCGCCGGCCAGGCCCAGCGCAATCATCGGGACCTGCATCGAGGCCTGCCCCAGCGTCTGCGTAAAGTTACGCACCATGCCTAGGAAGGAAACGACAATACCGACGGTGATTGTGCCCATACCCGCAAAACCAAGGTTCGGGGCGTGCAACTCGATCATGACGCCGCCGATGAGTGCGACCAAGACGTAGAGAATATTTCCGATGTTTCCCAGCGCCGGCATGAGCATATTGCCGTACTGATTCGCGCGCTGCGAATCGTTGAAGAGCTGGTGGTTGTATGTGAGGAACTCTTCCTTGACGGCGTCTTCGTGGTTGAAGACCTTGATGACCTTCTGGCCATCCATCATTTCTTCGATATAGCCTTCTTCGTCGGCCAGTGAGCGCTGCTGGGCAACCATGAATTTCGCTGAGCCACCGCCCATCTTCTTGGTTACGCCGAACATTGTTCCCGACATCAAAAGGACCACAAGTGTCAGCCACACCGAGTAGCTCAGCATAGTTGCGAGCAGCGCAACGATGGTCAAGATGGAAGAAATCAAGGTCGGAATTGACTGACCGATCAACTGACGCAGCGCATCCGTGTCATTGGTATAGGTCGACATCACCGCGCCGTGCGGGTGGGTATCGAAGAACTTCAGGGGCAAGGACTCCATGCGATCGAACATGTCATCGCGCATCTTCTTCAAGGTGCCCTGGGTGATGATGGCCATCAGTCGCGTGTAGATGAATGAACACACGATTCCCGAACCGAAGACAATCCCCATCACGGTAACGATGCGGATCAAGGTCGGCATAACCGCAGGAAGACCCTGTTCCATGCCCGGGAGAATAACGCGGTCAACGATTTGCTGGAGGAAGATCGCGCCAACAGCCGATGCGATTCCCGAAACAATGATGCAGACGAAAACGACAAGGAGAAGACCCTTGTAACTCGCCCACAGGTACTTGAGGAGGCGACCGAGCGGCTTGGGAACGCCCTCGAGCTTGTGCGGATCTTTTTCTTCCGCTTGCAGTGCCTGTTCTTTTTGTTCCGTTTGCTGCGTCGTCATCTCAGGCCACCTCGCTTTCGCTCGGGCTGTTTTGCGTGTCGTAAAGTTCGCGGTACTCGCCGCCCAAATCCAGAAGCTCTTGGTGCGTGCCGTGTTCCTTAATACGTCCATCGTCCAAAACGATGATCTGGTCGGCGTGCTGAACTGAAGAAATGCGCTGAGCGATGATGATCGTCGTCGTATCGGGGATTTCAGTCTCGAATGCTTGGCGGATCAGGGCGTCGGTCTTGGTATCCACCGCACTGGTTGAGTCATCCAAAATGAGGATCATGGGCTTCTTGAGGAGCGCGCGAGCAATGCACAGGCGCTGCTTTTGGCCGCCGGAAAGGTTGGCGCCGCCTCGTTCGACCATGGTGTCGTAGCCGTCAGGGAATTGGCGGATGAACTCGTCCGCCTGGGAAAGCTCGCACGCGCGGATCAGTTCCGCATCGGTCGCGTCAGGGTTACCCCAACGCAGGTTCTCTTTGATGGTTCCCGAGAAGAGAATGTTCTTTTGGAGGACGACGGAAACCGCATCTCGCAGGGGTTCGAGGCGGTAGTCGCGAACGTCGATGCCGCCGACCGTGACCTTTCCTTCGGTGACGTCATACAGGCGAGGGATTAACTGGATGAGTGAGGTCTTTGCGGAACCTGTTCCGCCCACGATGCCCAGTGTTGAACCGGCGGGAACGGTCAAGGAGATATCCGATAGAGCGGGGCGCTCGGAGTCCTCCTTGTACTTGAAGGTGACGTTTTCGAAGGTGATATCCCCGGTGGGGACCTCGCGAATACCGTATTCGGGAGAGGTCAGCGGCGATTCGTAACGAAGAACCTCCGCGATACGATTCGCGGATTCTCCGGCAATCGTGATCATGACGAAGATGAAGGCGAGCATCATCATGGCCGTCAGAATTTGGATGCCGTAGGTGATCAGGGCCGAGAGCTGGCCTGTGGTCAACTCCGTGCCGCCAGAAGCAACAATCATCTGCGCGCCGATGAAGTCCACCAGCATGATTGCGCCAAAGATGAAAAGCATCATGACGGGAGTATTGAGCGCCAGAACCTTTTCCGCGAAAGTGAAGTCTGCTCGCACTTCTTCTGAGCGCTTGGCGAAACGGGTCTTTTCGTACTCTTCGTTGACGAAGGATTTCACAACTCGGATGCCTGCGATGTTCTCTTGGACGGAGTTATTCAGGGCATCGTACTTCTTAAAGATTCGACGGAAAACCGGGAAGATAAAGATGATAATCCCGAACATGATTGCCGCCAGGAAAGGCAACATGATGAGGAAAATCAGGGACATGTGCCAGTTGATGCGAAGCGTCATGATGATCGAGAAGACAACCATCAAGGGGACGCGGACGGCAACACGGATGATCATGCCGTAGGCGTTTTGGACGTTTGTCACGTCCGTTGTCATGCGGGTCACCAGGGAGGATGTCGAGAAACGATCGACATCTCCAAAAGAGAAATCCTGGACCTTGAAGAAGAGGTCTTGACGCAGATGCTTTGCCAGCCCAGCTGCTGCGGTCGCACCGAAGCGCGCAGCGAGGATCCCGAAAAGGAGCGAGAACATCGCCATGACCAGCATGAAGATGCCGAGGCGCACGACCGGAGTGAGTGCACCTCCTTGGAGGTGATCAACCAAGGATGCCATGACCAAGGGGAGGAAGCACTCAAGAATGACTTCTCCCGTCACGAAAAACGGCGTCAGGAGTGATGGGCGACGATACTCGCGAAGGCTCCTCAACAAGGTGCGAATAGTTGACATATAGTACTGAACCCCTGGCTGATTACTGTGTGTAGCACATACCTACCCGGCAGTGTTTTGAGCACGAAGCTTCACCGCGACCACTGTAGGAATGCCGAAAAGATGTGATGCCTTCATATTAACTGTCGCCGCATCAATTGGCATTGCGCGTCATTTCCTCCGCCATTCTCATTCATAGCTTATTCATAGCTTGACCCCAAAGCTCCCACAGATTCGCCTCGTACATTTGCAATATCAGACATCGGGGGTCGCAAGGCCCCGTCTCCTTTTACCTGTTGAGGGACGCTGTTTTTTACGCATATTGTGTTGATGGGATGCACTGTGGGGGTCGGTTTCACCGGCCCCCACAGTGTTTTTCTATCCATGCAGCTGCCTCCCATAGAAGCCACTAAATCTTCAAACTTTCTTTCGTTATACTGTGCCCCAGCACAATCTACTCACAAGACAGCAAATCTAGAGGAGCGCGAGCAATGACGAACGAACAGGTAGCACCGCAGGCGACCCCCGAAAAGCAGACCGAGGACAGCATTCCTACTCGCCGCCTCGACCCCAGCGCCGACGTACTCGGGGCAGCTGAGTGGACCTGGGGATTTTCTACCAAGCACACGCCCTCAACGATGCTTTACCTTCTTCTCCTCCCGGTGGCCATCATGCTTCTGTGGGCGGGGTTGACCAGCCGTGAGGACCTATTCCTCCCCATTTCAGTAGCCTTGGGGGTTTTCTTAACCGCCCTGGGCGCTCAGAGCCGTTCATTTCTGCTCTGCACGATTTCCGTCATGATTCTGCTCTTCCCGGTCTATCTCTTCGTCTTTGGACTTCTTTTTAATCCGTAATAGACAGTGAGGCCAGTGAGGTCTTATCCGCGGACCTCACTGACGTGTGTTACCACGCGCGTCCGGGGATACATCGAAACCGTAAACATATCCTCATAAGCACAGTGCTTACGCAGTTGTCTGTATGCGTGAGTATTCGTGTAATTCGTGCCGTCAGTGAACTTCAGCTTGATCTCTTCGCCGGACTCCTTCGCCAAGGTGACATGCGTGGTAAATATGCGGGTCTTTAGATTTCTCCTGCGCATCACGGTTGATGTCTCTTCTTTGTGCGCCACGCAACGCACGGTGAGGCTCTCACTGCCCGATACGACATCTGCCACTACCTGAGACGACAAGACAGCGCCCATTCCCACAAGACCGCAGTCAATGGCGACCAGTCCGACGCACAACGCCTTGGACATCGCGGGAGACAAGCGACGACGAAATCTCACGGCATCACGCACGCTCCCCTGAGCGCAGCCCTTGATGACGGGAATCAACACGATCGCAACCACAATGGGCGTCACGCACACAAGAGCCCAACTCACCATCGCAAAAGACCACAATTTCGGAGACATCAGGTAGAAGAGCGGCCCGGTGATGGCGGTGATGATGAATAGCCACAGGTTGACCGTTCCGCGCCGACTCATTGAGCGAAGCGATAGCAGCGTCTTCACCTTTACTCCTGCCCGAGTGCCCTCTCCAAAGCACTCAGCCCCATTGCCAACAGCGCGGAATCACTACCCTGTGCCTGGCTCATCGATTGATCGACAATTTCCCGCCACGGGCCTTGCCTAAGAACACAACCATTCTTCAATACGATGATCCACGCGTCCAGTGCCGCGGCGTCTTCAATTTGGTGCGTGGCCATGATGATGGTCCTACCCGCAAAGCGCTGCGCAATCAACTCGCGTAAGCCGCGCGCGGCCTCGACGTCAAGCGCCGCCATCGGTTCATCCAAGAGCAGCACATCCGGGTCCACAACCAGTGCTCGCGCAAGGGCGATTCGCTGTGCTTGGCCACCAGACACCTGCGCGGGCCTACGCTGCTCCAAGCTTGCCAAACCCACAGACTCCAGGGCTTCGCGCGCACGCACCTCGGCCTCGTCGGTGGAAATACCCGCGCAACGCAAGGGGAAGGCAACATTGGCAAGCACACTCATATGGGGGAACAAGACCGGTTTCTGCTCCAAAGTTGCGATCTTCGGCTGGCGACCTGAAACGCCGTCTGGCCACTGCCAGGTGCAGGTCATCTGCGGAGCGTCGAGGACACCAGAAAGCACCGACAGCAACGTGCTCTTTCCCGAACCGTTGTGCCCCATAAACGCAGTGACGGCGCCGCCCTGGCAGGTGAGGTCGACATCGATACGTCGCTCGGGAAACTTCCCGGCAATCCGCACGCCGGGGACGGGGACGCGTGGATGCTGGCCCTGCGCGTCTCCATTCTCATTCCCGAGGCCGTGGTCGGGCTGCGTAGCCACGCGCGAGGCCCCTGAGGGAACATTCGCCTCGTCAAGGGCGGCGCCACTCATGAGGCGCGAATACCACCACTGCGAAAAGGCCGAAGCTCCGCCAACCAAGACAAGCGCAACAAAGACCAAGATGACCGAAAGCATCAATGCCATATCGGTTGATTCTTCGCGCTGGAGGTAAATCTCGAGGGGAAGCGTGCGGGTTACTCCAGCCAAAGAACCCGCGAAAGTGATCGTCGCGCCGAACTCCCCCAGTGCACGCGAGAAGGCCAAGGCAGTCGAAGACACCAGCGCTGGGATCATCAGAGGCAGGGTCACCGACCACAGTGTCCGAGAAGGCGATGCACCCAGCGCACTCGCAACGCGTTCCTCCTTGAAGCCTCGCGTGCGCAATGCCCCCTCAAGCGATAAAACGAAGAAAGGCAGCGACACGAAGGTCTGCGCCATGATGACCGCGAGCGTCGTGAAGGCGATATTGATTCCGAATATTTGCAGATAGGCTCCGATCAGGCCTCGGCGGCCCCACGTAATGAGAAGCGCCAAGCCTGCGACAACCGGAGGAAGGACCATGGGCAAAGTAACCATGGAGCGCAGAAGCCGCGACCACCACACATCTCGCGCACGCGCACACACCAGCGCCAGCGGAACTCCAACAATGATGCAGGCAAGTGTCGAGGCAAGACAGGTGCGCAGCGAGAGGGCAAGAGCCTGAGAACCCAGTGCCTGAGTGAATAGATGGGGAAATTGAACCCAATCAATGCGCAGGAGCAGTGCAATGAAAGGAACGAGGAGAAAAAGAACAGCACAGGCCGCGGGGAGTGCGATCCAACGCGGGATCCCCGCATGCCTGTGCTTCTTTCTCATGAGATTATTCCGAAACTACTGTGAGTAGTAGAAGGCGATTTCAGCCCTTATCCGCAGCGGTCGGTGCCGAGAAGCCGTACTTCTTCAGCACTGCCTGTCCCTTATCGGAAAGAACAGCATCGATGAACTTCTGCGCGGCTTCCTTGTTCTTTGTCGAGACGGTCAGGGCGATGGGGTATGAGTTCACGACCTCGTTCGCTCGTGCGACCTCGATGGTTTCGACCTTGTCGCCGGCAGCCTTCGCGTCGGTCGCGTAGACGAGGCCTGCATCAGCTTCACCGCTCTCGACCTTTGCGCGTACGTCGGTCACCTTCTGTTCTTCCGAAACAGGGTTGAGGGTGACGCCGAGCTTTTCAGCCAACTGCTTGGTTGCGTTACCGCAGGGAACGCCCTGTGCGCACACAACAAGCTTCTTGCCGTCAAGAGAGGAGTCAAGGCCGGTAATCTTGGCGGGATTTCCCTTGGGAACAATCAACGTCAGGACATTAGATGCGAAGGGCTTCGGTGCATCAACAAGCTTCGCATCGCTTGCCTTGGTCATGTTCTTCTGGTCTGCAGAGGCAAAAACGTCAGCAGGTGCACCTTCCTTCATCTGATCGACCAAGGTGGAGGAACCCTGGAAGTTGAAGGTCACCTTGATGTTCGGATCGCTTTCCTTGAGGACCGTATCAGCGATCTCCGGGAAGGCCTTATTGAGCGAGGCTGCTGCAAAAACGTTGAGCTCGACGGGTGTAGCACTGGCAGTCGCTGCAGCTGACGAGGCCGTCGAGGAACTCGAGGAAGCCGATTCGCTTCCTCCCGAACACGATGAAAGAGTAATGAGACTGAATGCCGCAACTACGGCAATTCCACTGAAGCGTTTCATAGGTTTCCTCCGCGCGGGATTTGAAGAGAAACATTCGTTGCTTTGATTTGTGCCATAGCGATGGACCCGACCTCAAGCCCCAGCTCGCGCACCCCTTCGGTGGAGATCAGAGAGACGACTCGATAGGGCCCACACTGCAGGTCGACTTGGCTCATTACTGTGTCACTGCGGATTGCAATAACCAGCCCCTGAAGGTGGTTTCGAACGGACTGAGAGTCCTGCCCTGCAGCGATTTGGTGAACTTCGGGTTGACTGACAATGAGCTCGGCAACCGATGCGCCATCAACGCGTAGTGGGCCGGTATTCCCATCGTTTTCCGCGCGTCTGACTAGGCCTTCGTCGAGCCAACGGCGAACGGTATCGTCACTGACGCCAAGGAGAGTTGCAAGAGTGGAGACTTTGTAGTGTGGCACTCACTCAGTCTAGTAGAAATTAACAGATTTCTCCGAATAAATTGCGCTTTATAGATGGAATCTCCGCAAATACGTCATTCTCCAGCTGCCTGGCGTACGGGAATGTCTTCAAAGATCACTCGGCATCCGCAATCATCGGCAAAGGGCACAACCGTCAGCGAGATGGCCCCGTTGCTGAGCTCCTCCACAATGTGGCGAACAGCCGAGCCGTGCATGCGACAAACGATCCGTTGAATGCGGGTATCCCCAATACCCACATAGGGGCAGGAATTAATAGAAATGTTCCCATCATCGGTATTTTCGGCACGGAAGCCACGCGTCGACAGGAACACCCTCAACAAAGAGAAGAGCGCGTCCTGATCATCTCGAGCAGCATCAAAAGCACCTGATTCGCGAATGAGGTCAACGTACTGCTGCCCCCAATTGCGCCCCATTGCGTCAGCGAGTTGCTCCCCGCCATCCTCCGCCTGCGCCATTGCCGAGGCCGCAGCAATAAGAAGTTCCGTCGACTGACGCTGGAGGCGGGCAGCGTCTTCGAGGACAGCAATTTCGTAATACATCGCGGGGCGGCCTCGCCCTTCGGGATTGTGAGTTCGACGCACAACTAAGCCCTGTTCGACCAAAGGAACAAGAGTCTCACGAACCGAGTTCTTATGGATTCCCAAACGATCTGCGATTTCAACAACGGTTGCTTCGCGACCAATATCGGTAAGGGTGTGCAGAACCTTACGCTGCGCCGGGGATGCGGTCGCCAACTGGGTGATCATGTATTCGATGCCGTTCAATCTCTACCCCTTTTCCATAAACAGTCATAAAGTTTGTCAGAATAAGCTTTGTAAGTGTATAAATTACATTTCTACAGAACTAAACTATTCCCCTGTTTAAAATAAATTGATTCATATTTTATAAAATCAATATGTATATATAGTTCCGAAAACAGAAGATATTGCATTGTTTTTACTTTAATTGAAAGCTATTCTTGTCAAACCAGGTTTTACGAAAAGTCTTACTTGTGCCACATTTGTACCAAATTGAACTTTAGTCTATTTGTATATGAAATCTAATTTAGTTAATTTAGATTTAAATTCGGTATATATATTGTTGAATATAGTTCGCCCGAACAAATAGAATGCTTGCAATCGGCAGAAATAACCGGCAACTATTTTATGAAGCTGCTGGTTTTGTTTATTTAATTTTTATAAAGAAGTAATAAAAGTTAAACCGCCTAATATCACTCCCGCTGCATTGGGAATGATGAGGATCCAGTCTTTTTTAGGTTCTTTTGTCCAACCATAGATTACCCAAATTAAACAAGAAAATGCTGCGAATAGTGGTTGGAATGGTTGAGCTTTTTCTCCTTGTAAGTTAGCGATAATTTGTGGAATATATGCAATAAAGACAAGGATCCCAATAAAAGCTCCAATAGATCCGACAAAGCGATTAATTTTTTGTTTAGACATGTAATACCTCCTGGGGTTTTTATATCAGAAAGGAGAATCGACCGGCTTTCACCTCGCCGTTAGTCACAGCTACTCCTTGTCTTCAGGGACTTGGTTGACATTCTAGTGCACAGGCAACAACTAGCCGTCATTCGTTTCAAATACTGAGGCCTGTATGTGCAGGTCAGCACATACAGGCCTCAGATCACATCACCATAGATCAGGCACCCTGGTAGGGAGCATCATCTTCGGGGAAACTCTGAGCCTTGGGACCTGCAGCGCCACCGCGAACCGGCGTCCATCCTCGTGCGGGACGAGAGGTAGAAGTCGCCGATCGACGTGAGCGGTACACAACGTAAGGACGCGTCGGGTATGCCACCGGAGCCGAGACGACGTGCACCAGACGAGTGAAAGGCCAGGCAGCAAAAAGGATGAAGGCAGCAATGATGTGCAGCTTGAACTGGAGCGGGACATCCGTCATCAAAGAGACATCAGGCTGGAGCGTGAAAATCGAACGGAACCACACTGCGATTGTCTCGCGGTAGTTGTAACCACCAGGCTTGCCCAAGATCTGCGTCGTCAAGGTGGCTGCAGCTCCCAAGAGGATGGCGCAGGTCAAAAGAAGGTACATGAAGATGTCATTGCGGCTAGTTGCCAGACGCACCGACTTCTTGACGATACGTCGATACAAGAGGCCGAACAGACCAACCAGCGTCATCAGGCCGGCAATACCACCACCGATGATGGCCACCATGTGGTAGGCATGCTCGCTCACACCCATTGCCTCGGTCCAGGACTGAGGAATAACCAGACCCATGACGTGACCCAGCGCCACACCCAAAATACCGAAGTGGAACAAGGGCGAGGACAGTCGCAGGATACGCCCCTCGTTGAGCTGGGAGGAACGTGAAGTCCATCCGTACTGATCACTGCGGTAACGCCAAATCAACCCACCGATCAGAAGGGTGAATGAAATGTAGGGAAGCACTCCCCAGAGGAAAAGGTTCATGACAATCCTTAGAGTTCGTTCTCACCCGCGGGCGAAACAAGGGATGACGGAGTTTGTACAGTGGGCCAAGGAAGATCACCGCGATCAGCCATTCCCACCATTTCGCTGGGAGGGCCTTGACGGACAAGCGTCTGCATGCGCGCGAAAGTAGCCTCGTCCACCTCGGGCGGCGTCAGCGCAGGTGCCTACGATGTGGTCAAGGAAGTCGGCTTGGGACAGGGCGTTGAATTTGTCCGCGTCGCAATGCAGCCCGGGAAACCCCAGGGTTTCGGAGTTCTTCAGGCAGCGGATGGACGTGACGTCCTTCTTGCAACCCTCCCGGGCAATCCCGTTTCTGTCTTCGTATCCTTCCACATGTTTGTTCGACCAATTTTGGCTGAACTTACTGGTCGTGATGGGCACGAACTACTACGCCCCATTGTTGTGACTTCGCCGAATGGCTGGCGCTCGCCGGCGGGTAAACGTCAGCTGGTTCCAGTTGTTCTTTCCGAACCCGATGGTCCCGAACAAACTCCGGTTGTTGTTCCCACGCACAGGCTAGGTTCGCGCTCGCATCTTGTTGCCTCTTTGCACTCCGTGAACGCACTGGCCATTGTCCCTGAAGACGTCACCTCGGTTGAACCCTGGTCGATTCTTACCGCAATTCGTGTCTGAAAGAAGAAACATGAGCGACACACACCCCTTTACTCACCTCACCGAACGCGGCGAGGCACACATGGTTGATATCACGGCGAAAACTCCGACCGTCCGCCAGGCGCGAGCCCGTGGATTCGTCGAGTGCTCGCCTGCCATCATGAACGCCCTTCGCGACGAGTCAGTACCCAAGGGCGATGTCCTTGCTGTCGCACGCATCGCTGGAATCCAAGCTTCGAAGCGCACTCCCGATTTGTTGCCTCTGGCCCACCCCATTGCCGTTCACTACTGCGCGGTTGACCTTTCCTTGGCCGAGGACGGGGTTGAGATTCGCGCGACCGTGCGCACAGCTGACCGAACGGGAATTGAGATGGAGGCCCTCACAGCCGTCACCGTTGCGGCTTTGACCGTCATCGACATGGTGAAGGGCGTCGATAAGATGGTCGCCATTCGCGAATGCTACGTCGAGGAAAAGAGCGGCGGCCGGAGTGGAACATGGACTCGCTCAGCGCATTAATTGTCCTAGGCGGGGGTGATGGAAAGCGCCTAGGTGGAGCGTCAAAACCAGACTTGGTCATTCGAGGTCGGCGAGCGCTGGAGTGGGCGCTGATCTCTCAACCGAATATTCCGCATGTGTGCGTTGTTCCCGAAACTGTCACTGTCCCCTGCGACGTTATTCGAGTGATGGAAGACCCGCCGAAATCCGGACCTGCGGCCGGGTTCTTGACCGGTGTCGATGCAGTGAAGAGGATCCTCGGGGATGCTTATGCGATGCCGCGCTGGATTGGCCTTGTTCCCGTGGACGCTCCCCTTGCATCCCTGTGCTTTCCTCGCCTTCTCGAGGCCGTGGCTCATTTGGCGGCGAAAGGAAAGCACGTGGATGGCGTCAGTGCATGCGCCGATGGTTACCGTCAAAATCTCATCGGAATTTTTTCGCTCGAGGCAGTGAGTCGCTTCCCCGCGAGTGAGTGGGTCAATCGTTCGATGCGTTCGCTGCTTGCCGAGCTCAATACCGTTGATATCGAAGCCCCGGCATCGTGGGTCGCTGATATTGATACTCCCCTTGATTTGCAGCGCGCACAGACATACGCAATAGACGGGGAGCTTCGCACAGAAGGAGAAGGCTCAAGTGAGTGAATCGATTGAAATTCCGGGTTCGGGAAGCTTGGAGACCCGTCCCGCTCTTGAGCACCTCGATCTTGTGGCTCCGCCAGTCGCACGCGCGCTCACTGCGCTTGAAGCGGCCAACCCCGCGGTGGCCTCGTTAGCGCGAGTAAGTGAAGTTGACCCAGAACTGGCTGATACGGAAGTTCTCACCCAGGCTTTCGGGATGGATCTTGCGCTGTCTTCGAATTGTATTTTGGTTGCGGGCAAGCGCGCGGGTGAAGAAAGAATCGCAGCGTGTGTTGTGCGCGCAACGACCAACGCTGATGTCAATCACGTGGTGAAGAAGCTTCTCGACGTACGAAAAGCCTCATTTTGGCCACAAGAACGCGCAGTCGAGGCCTCGGGGATGGAATACGGAGGGATCACTCCGCTTGGCATCCCCGAGGCCTGGCGACTGTTGATCGATTCGCGTTGCGTGCAGGGATGGTCCTGCATCGGCTCGGGGCTGCGCCGCTCAAAGCTCTTCGTTCCCGGAGAGCTCCTTGCTGCGCTTCCCGGCGCCAAAATAGTGGAGGGCCTGGGAATTTAGTCGATTTCGGGGAACCAGATGCCGATTTCGCGCAGTGCGGATTCAGGCGAATCTGAACCGTGAATGATGTTCTCCATGTTCGGCGTATCCCAGGCGCGTCCGAGGTCCCCGCGGATGGTGCCGGCGGGAGCGGTTGTCGGATCGGTCGAGCCCATCATGGTGCGCATACCTTCGATGACGCGCTGGCCTTCAACGATGATCGCGACCAGGGGGCCGGCGCTCATGAAGTCCAGGAGGCCTTCGAAGAAGGGCTTGCCTGCGTGGTCGCGGTAGTGCTCAGCGAGGATTTCACGCGAGGCAACCATGATCTTCAGGCCCTTGATGATGTAGCCCTTCGCTTCGATGCGGCGCAGGATCTCACCGGTCAAACCGCGGGCGTAACCGTCGGGCTTGACGAGGATAAGGGTGTGCTCCAACGAGGGATCCAATAGGTGCTGACGTGTAATCAGAACGGAATCGGCGCTCACAAAATCTCCTTTGCTTGAGTGAGGACGCTTCAGCATAACCGGCGATGGGCCGAAAGTCATAGCCCCAGACGATACGAAAAAGGACTGACCGCCATGGTCAGCCCTTTTTCGTTATCCCATCAACACAGAGCAGTCTTCCCAGAAAGTCTTCCGGAGAGATACGAGCAACACCAGTCACTCGTTGTCTGATGCACTTAGTCTACGAAGATCAACTGCGAGGAATACGTGCGTTTCCTGGGAGTTTTCTGGAGCAGGTTTCCCATGCGTCAACTGCGCTACTTGGCTTTAACCCCGCAGCTCACAGATTCGCATCATTGGACTGCGAAAAATGATCTTCCACAAATGCTGGACCCTCAAAACCATGACGCCCCAAAGTCTGGAAAATATCGTCCATGATCTGCGAAGGTTCCTGCAATCCCGCCGAAAACTCCGGGTGTTGAATTTCGATTGCCGCAAACCCGGCGGGATCCGACACGGGCTGAGTATCGTACTTCTCCCCCAGGAGCCCATTCACTTCCTCAAGGTCCGCGGGCGCGCCGAAAATCCATGTTGTCGCTGCGGGGCCTTCGGCGTTTCGCCCCAAGTAGAGGCGCATCAGCACGACCTTCTTACCCGCTCGCGGGAAACTTCCGCCCACGCGCGTGAAGAGGTGCAGATCCAGATCGCCCAGTGATCCATCAACGAGGCAGTAGGCGTAAGCGCCGATGCCTCGAACGCTCAGCGCATCGGCCAAAATCCCGAGGAACTCATCCGGGAAGGGTTCTTCTTGGAAGTAGATTCCTTCTCCGCGCTCAGGTGCGTGCTCGCCCATGATGGAAATCGGCAGTCCCGCTTCCTCAAGTGCGCGCGCCACCAAGGAGATATTGAATTCAGGGAAAGGGTGCAAGATTGCTGCGTTCTTACCTAGGCGCTCGACGAACACGTAGGTTGAAAACCCCAGTTCTTGCGTGACCTGTGTACTCACAAACTCTCCTCTTTCAACGTGGTCGATGACCACCTACGCCCTACCGCCTCGGCAATGGAAATTAACTCAGGCACAGGCCTTGCGAATGCAAGACCTCAAGGACGGGGGCCGTGTCAAAGGTGTCAGGCAGTCCCATCTGTTCGCTGATGATCTGAGTGAAGGCATTGGTGGCTCCAAGGCCAGCCTTGCGCATTTCGTAGTAGGCGCGTACGTCTTCGTCATATTCGGCAAGGGCCTCCAGGTAGGAACCCTCGACCTTCGGGTAGGTGTTTTCGCCGACTGCCAAGTCCTTGGGGACGCGAGGACGGTAAGGCGGGTCCTGCAGCGGGCGTCCCACCAGTAGGCCGAGGATCGGGAAGGTCATGCGCGGCAGCTCGAGGAGCTCGATCGTGCGCGCGGGACCTCGCAGCAGCGAGCCAAGGTAAACCGTGCCCAAACCCATGGATTCAGCGGCAACCTCCATGTTGTGAGCGGCCAAAACCGCGTCTTCCATGGCTGCTAAGAACAGATTGGTGCGCTGGAGCGGAGCAATATCCATTCCCGCTTCCTCACGAATTCGCGCATTGCGGTAGAGGTCGACGACGAACATGAAGAGATCGCCGCAGCTGGTGCCCACGTAGGGCTGGCATGCGACCTCAGCCAGAGCATCACGCTTTGCCACATCGGTAATGTGAATGATTGAGAACTGCTGGCGGAAGGATGAGGTGGGCGCGCGACGGGCTACGTCGATGAGGGCATCGCGTTCCTTGAGGCCAAGCTGTGTGTCCTCGAATTTGCGGATGGTGCGATGTGCGCGCAGGACGTCGATGGTCGGGTTGGTCAGCCCAACTTCGGGAACCTTGCGATAGTCTTCAGCCTGCATTTTGCTCCTTTGGTCGAAGTGCGTATTTCTATTGTGTGTTTGCGGCTGACTTTTCGCCATTTCTTCCCTTTGACGGTCCTATCTGGTCACAATTTGGCGACAACTTGGTGCAATTATCCAAAATGTGGTGGCAAAAATGGACGCTCCTCCAGCTATCGCTAAACTTAGCTTCATGCGTAAATCTCTCATTGCAACTATGTCCATTGCCGTTATGGCAGCAACCGGTCTTGCTGCTTGCTCCAGTGGCCCCTCATCAGCAACCAACGAAAAGTTCATCACCAAGGACCCGGCCTCGGTCGTCGAAACCGGCGTGAAGCTCCCCGAGCAGCGTGACCTCGAGTTCAAGCTCGATGGCAGCGTCTCGAAGGCAAAGGTTGAGATTGCTGACGCGGAAATTGCCGAGCAGGTCAAGGGCTCCAAGAACCTTCGTATTCACCCCAAGAAGGTCGGTGAAACCACCATTAAGCTCACCGACCCCAACGGCAAGGAATACCAGATTCCTCTCGAGGTTGTTGAAGGTAACAACTGACATTTATTCAATCTCGTCCCCGGGGGCCAGGTGAGCTGGCCCCCGGGGCATTGTTTTACCTAAGTCGACAGACTCATATTCATGTACTTTTCCTTGAACTTGTCTAGAAAATACGTACATGAGGGATATTGACCTGTATATGATCTACATCATATATTGTCGCCTGTCCGCAGATTGCAAAGGAGCATGAGGTGACAAGCATTTCCCCTCCGGTCTACGAACAGATCGCACAGACTATCAGACGCCAAATCCTGGACGGCGATCTCACCGCCGGTTCACGGATTCCTTCTGAGAGCATTCTGTGCGAGCAGTTCTCAGTGACCCGGGGAACAGTCCGCCGCGCACTCCAAGTCCTCGTCAGTGAGGGCTATCTTCGGTCCTATCAAGGTAAAGGAACCTTCGTTACCTCACAGGAAAACAAGCGTGTCTTGTGGGGATTCGGCTCGTTGACCGACCGCCTCGAGGGGACAAGCGACCACGCCCGCGCACGCGTCTTGGATCACTCGGTGGTACTGCGTCAGAATCGGCCCTTCCTACGTCTCAAGCGCCTTCGCTTGATTGAGAACGACAACGGCTCTTTCCCGGTGAGCCTCGATATTTCTTTCCTCCCGATTGATCTATTCCCCGGCATCCAACAAGTTGATTTCACCGATGCCTCGATCTATCACATCCTTCGCGATGCCTATCGGACAACTCCGAAGTTCTCGGTGGTTTCGATGAGCGCGCGAAGCATTGACCAAGAAACCCGAACAGTGTTGGGCGAACCCGTGGGAACGCGATGCCTGCTTCACGTCACAGGATCAACCTACGACCACAATGGTGCATGCATTGAAGACAGCGAAGTCACGTACTCCACACGCGTCCAGGCAACCATGACGATTGATCAGGTCAGAGGATATGCCGAACCTGTAACTCTCAAAGAGGAGAATACCCATGTCTGCTAAGCAGATGAACAAGATGACGCTCTACGTCATCCCCATCGCCATCGCTCTTAATATTGTTGTTTCCAATATCGTTTTTGCCCTCAAGCTCCCAATTTGGCTTGATTCGATCGGCGTTGTACTCACCGCAGTCATCTCCGGCTTCTGGCCAGCAACGATCGTCGGTGTTATCACTGGCCTTGCATCTCTGATTACGAACCCCTCCAACATCTTCTACATTCCGCTTTTCGTTATTACCGGTGGAGTCGCGACAATCTTGTCCCACTACAACGGCTATTCGACATTCCTGCGTTCATTACTCTCGGGAATTATTGGCGGAATTACTACCGGCGTATCGGGATCACTTATCACGATCATCGTGTACCACGGTTTGTCCTCAACAGGAACAGGCATCATTGCTGGCCTCTTGCGTCAGATTGGTGCTCCAAACTGGTTGGCAGCAATGAGTGCCGGCGTTTCAGGCGATATCACAGACAAAGTCATCACAGCTCTTGTCGTTTTCTACATTTTGATTGCCTTGCCACAGCGCACACTTGCGAAGTTCCCCAATGGAGAGAAATACCTCCACTCTCGTCAAAAGGTTACAAAGTAAGCATTCAGACGCCGACGAAGTAATGTCATGACTACGGCTTCCAGCCAGAACACCGCGGAATACACCACGATGCGGCAGGCAATTCTCGACGAGATTGCGCAGGATGTTCCACAACGATTCGTTGAGAGAATTCACCCTCTGCTACGCCTTGCCATACCTGTGCTCCTCATGATCGGGGTTCTCAGCACCGGCGATGCGCCGACATACTATGCCTTCTCAATAGTGATCATCATTGCCTCCACTCTCTTCGGAGTTTTCTCGGTGTTCTGGCCAAGGTTTTGGAAGATTGGCACAACGATTGCGGTTTTTACCCTCTTTGTTCGCGCCTTCTTCGAATACGGAGATTCTGTTCTCTTCCATGTTGGCCCCCTAACTGTCACTCAAGAAGGGGTCGATTCTGCAATTTGGTACATCGCCATGTTGCTTGCGGTATGCGCTCCACTCATTCTTCTGAGTTCAATACTTTCCCTCAAAGACATGGCTCAGGCTCTTGAGACAATGGGAGCGAGCCGACAAGCCTCTTATGTCGTCATGAACTCGATCCGCTTGGTCCCTGAACTTGGACAGCGCGCAAGTGCCGTCCAAGATGCTCAACGATCACGCGGGATCCAAGTGGACGGAAGTCGCTGGATTCGCCTACGCGCGTTACTTCCAACGGTGTCTCCGCTGGTTCTTTCTTCTCTCGCAAGCGTTGAAGAACGCGCGATTGCAATGGAAGTTCGCGGTTTTGGTGTCTCAAAAGATACACAGCTTCTCAAACCTCACCAAAAGTTCTCTGTTAGGGACGCTCTTTACCTACTTATCTCTTTACTTGTATCAACAGCCATTGCTTTGGGAGGTCGATTCCTATGGTGAACGCAATAAGCGTCACTGATCTTTCGGTTCGCCACCCACTAGCTCCGACCAATGCCCTCGACGGCATTTCACTTGAACTCGAGCAAGGAAAGATCTACGGATTAATCGGTCCAAACGGATCTGGAAAGACGACTCTGTGCAATACTCTGCGCGGACTCATTCCCTCTATTCTTGGGGGAACAGTGACCGGAAGTATCCGTATTCTCGGTGAGGATCTCACCGAGCTGGACGACCGACAACTTGCAGCCTCTATCGGCCTCGTCTTCGAAAACCCCTACACACAACTCACAGGGGTGTGCACTACAGTCGTCGAAGAAATCGCATTCGGGTTAGAAAACCTTGGTTGGGACCGCGATCGCATGATTGATCGTGTCGCCCAGACTATTGTCGATACACATCTACAGTCCCTTGCCTTTAAAGACCCCCTCGAACTCTCAGGGGGTCAGCGTCAGCGAGTCTCGTTGGCTGCTGTCTTGGCCATGGATACTCCCATTTTGCTCATTGACGAACCAACTTCGCAGCTCGACCCTTTGACCACTGACATGATTCTGGAGGTAATTTACTCACTGAAGAACACAGGAAAAACAGTACTTCTGGCGGAAAACAAGGTCGATCTACTTGTAGATATCGTCGATGAATTTATCATCGTCGATCGAGGACGCACCTACGCTCAAGGAAGGGCACAACAGGTACTCCCCAAAGCACTGGATGATGGTGTGCGCTGCGGCTTCCCTGAAGTACTGCGTCTATCGGCCGAAATTGGGCGCTCACCATGGCTCACTCGCGAAGACGCTTGGGCTGACATCGCTGCATCTACCCGAGTAACAGATCTCGGAGCACATCATGATTGAATGCCGTGATATTTCGTTTTCATACCCGGATGGAAACCTTGCTCTCAACAGAGTTTCCGTACGCTTTACTTCGGGCGAACGAGTTGCTCTTGTCGGGCAAAATGGCGCGGGAAAATCAACGCTTTCAAAACTCCTCAACGGTCTTATTACGCCCTCGTCTGGCGAAGTATTCCTTGATGAGACAAGCCTTACACGTATGCGGAGCGACCAGATCGCCCAACATATCGGCTACGTTTTTCAAAATCCGAATGATCAGATCTTCTGCACGAGCGTGCATCATGAGTGTGCCTACGCTCTGGAACGTCGAAAGACTCTCACCGCTGAAGAGATCGATCAGAGGGTTAGCGATGCTCTAGAAGTCTGTGCCCTCACGGATGAGGCCGAGACTAATCCTTTGGATCTACCTCTTGCTCAGAGGAAATTCGTTACCTGCGCCGCGGCTCTTGCACTGCGCCCCGATTACCTCATCGTTGACGAGCCCACCGCAGGCCTTGATGACATCGGACGGGAAACGCTAAGTGGAATCCTCCAGTGGGCTTCCCAAGAAGGAATATGTGTCATTGCGGTATCGCACGACATGCGTTTTGTAATTGAAAATTTCCCCAGAGTTGTCGTTATGTCCGAAGGAACCATCATTTGCGACGACACTGCATCCTCTGTATTCGCAAACGAGGCGGTCCTTGAGCGCTCGTATTTGCGTGTTCCTCCAGGTGTTGAGGTTGCCCGCCGCGCGAATGCTTCGCCGGATCTCATCACGCTTGATGCTCTGCACGCATTTTTTAATCAGATCTTCACTACTGCAGAAAGATAGGAATAATGACTCCTTCACGTAGTGCCTGTCTTGGACAATGGCCTCACAACCGATCAAAGCTCCTGTTGGGAATGCTCCATCTCAAAGGCGAGGGACAGCAGGACATTCTGGACCGCGCGCGCAAAGAAAGTGAGATCTTCAGTGAAGAAGGTTTCGACGGAGTTATCGTAGAAAACTACTTTGGAAGCTATGACGATGTTGTCTACTGCCTTCCTCGTATTCTCGAAGAATTCCCTCAACTGTTTGTCGGTGTCGATATCATCTGGGATAACGACAAAAGCTTCGATCTTGCCGTCGAGTACCAACTTCCATTCATTCAACTCGACTCCCTGGCGGGGCAGCTTCCTCCCGAGCAAGAACCAGCTTTTGAAGAGCGAGTGAACTGGTGCCAAGAAAACTCCCCCACTGTGATCTTGGGAGGCGTGCGACTTAAGAATCAACCCGTACTTAGCGGAAACTCTCTTGAAGAGGATCTTCACCGCGCAATGCGACGAGGTGATGGAATCATCGTCACCGGACGTGCGACAGGTGTCGAAACTGAGATCGAGAAAATCTCAACATTTCGCGAGATTATTGGTGATTTTCCACTAATTGTTGGCGCCGGAGTGCGTGCATCAAATTGCGTCGAACAACTGAGGATTGCCGACGGAGCAATCATTGGCTCTTCGTTGAAGACAGACGGCGACGCCCACGGCGACCTTGAACGTCCACGTGTCGCAGAGCTTGTCCGCCTAGTTCGTAAACTTGAGGGGCACTGATGAAATCCCATGTTCGTCCCACTTATACGGTGGGTATCGATGATATCTCCGCATGGGGACAAGAATTATGTTTTTCTCCGGAGCACCCCACCGTCATTCAAGCATCCGGTGAAGGCTGGGAAGACTTCAAAAGCCGGGAGAAGATCAACAGCAATCCTGTTAACCTCGCAATGACCTTCGTGGAATGCTTCGACACGCCCGTAACTGCACTCGAGCGACATGACCACACCCAAGAAACCTTGCTCCCAACCTCCGAACCTATCATTTTCGCAGTCTGTTCTTCACAGCACCCCGTACCAACTGCTGAAGACTCAGCATTTATTGTCATCCCACGTGGCTGTGCGATGATCCTCCATCGTGGGACATGGCATTCACCGTGTTTCGGAATTGATAGTTCGACTGCGTATCACTGGCTTGCTGACTCTGACCCTCGTTTTCCTTCCGAATGGATCCCCATCGAAGGCGGTTGTGTCACAAGCGCACTATTTGCTCACTGCACAGACGGAGGGCCGAGGAGGCACTCGTGAACGCACGTGTGACATTCATCGGGGAACCGATTATGGATGTCCTATGTCCGCTCGATCACTGGCCACAGCTGGGGGACAAAGCGACATTTTCTTCACTGGCTCGAATCCCCGGAGGAACAATCGCCAACATGGCTGTCGCCGCTCGTTGCAGCACAGCCGATGTTGCTCTCATTGGCTTCCTCAAAGATTGTCCCGATTCAGGTACTTTGCTCGATGATCTCAATAGCTGTGGGATCGATACTTCACTCATTACACAAATCGCTGACGGTGTTGAGCCAGTCTGTTTAGTGTTCATAACCGAAGGTTCTAACGCTGTCATCTACCCTGATCGACAATCTGAAACAGTCACCCTAGATGAGCAAGCTCTAGAACGAATCTCGACTTCGACTATCCTGTGCTCGACTCCTGAAAAGATCCGTAGAGTGAGGAATAACGACCAACTTGCTAGGGCCATTTCCTCTATGCAAGTGAGCGGTGGTCGATTCGTCATCGATGCAGACACTGGTGCCGAATTTGACCCTACTGATCCAATCCTGTCAACAGCCAACATTCTCATTGTCAATGAGTTTGGTGTCCGCAGGTGTTTTGCGACCAGCTGGGATGACATTACAAACGAAATGCCCTTACTCACCAGCAAATATAAAGATGCAACCTTGCCGCCGACTCTTATCGTAACCGGCGCAGAGAAAGGTGCCTGGGTCTATACCAGGGAAGCAGATTCATGGGAACATCGCCCCGCAATCCCCACGCATGTAGTTGATCCAACTGGTGCAGGAGATGCTTTTGTCGGAACCCTGGTTGCAGAACTGGCCCTCGACAAACCCCTGGGCTCCGCTCTTGATAGTGCAATCAGAAGCGGAGCCCAGGCAGTCAGTACCAAAGGCGCAAGGCTCCCGCTCCCCTCAAGGGAGCGCGGCCTCGGCAATCCCTAGAAGTGCACGCGGCGTGCGAGGGGTTCGCACTCCGCCAGCACTCGGCCGGCGCGGAAGTTCGCAAGCACAGGAGCACCGAAGCTCAGTGCGTGGAACCAATCCTCGGCGTCCAGCACAATGAAGTTCGCCGTGTTTCCAACCTCGATGCCGTAATCGGACAGGCTCAGCGTGCGCGCAGCATTGTGGGTGATGAAGTTGTACGAACCCGTGATCTCCGGGCGCGCCATCATCTGCGTGACATACAGGCCGTTGAGCACGACATCACGCAAGTTTCCGGTACCCATGGGATTCCACGGATCCTCGATGTCGTCCTGCCCGAATGAGACGTTGATTCCTGCCTCGGTTAGTTCCTTCACGCGGGTGACGCCTCGGCGCTTTGGGTAGGTATCGACGCGCCCCTGCAGGTGCGTATTAACCAGCGGATTCGATACGAAGTTGATGCCACTCATCTTGAGCAGGCGCACCAGACGCAGGAAGTACGCATTGTTGTAGGAGTGCATCGCCGTCGTGTGCGAGGCGGTCACTCGCGGCCCAATCCCGGCTTCGAGTGCGCGCGTGGCCAGTGTTTCTAGCCCGCGCGAGGCCTCGTCGTCGATTTCGTCGCAGTGCACGTCCATGAGCAGGTTGTATTCCTGGGCGAGCTCGACTGCGAAGTTCAGTGAGGACACGGAATACTCGCGGGTGAACTCAAAGTGCGGGATCGCACCGATGGCGTCCACACCCATTTCCGCCGCGCGGCGCATCAGGTCGCGTCCGTTGGGGAAGGACTCGATGCCCTCCTGCGGGAAGGCGACCAACTGCAGGGTCATGGAGTCCTTGAGTTCCTCGCGCAGATCGATAAGCGCGCGAAGGGCCGTCAGGTCCGGGTCCGTCACGTCGACGTGCGAGCGCACGTACTGGATGCCGAACTGTGCCTGCTGGCGAAGTGCCCGGCCGGCGCGATCTTTGACGTCCTCGTAGGTCAGGCTCTGCTTGCGCTCGCTCCACACCTCGATGCCCTCAAAGAGGGTTCCGCTTTCGTTGTAGCGCGGCTGGCCCGAGGTCAGCGCCGTATCCAAGTGAACGTGGGATTCGATGTAGGGAGGCAGCACCAGCTTGCCCGTGAAATCGCGGATTTCTTCGCCTTCACGAGGCGTCAGTCCCGCGCCGATTTCCGCGAACTTTCCGTCCGTGATGCGGATGTCGACTCCGGTGGGTCCGTCTTCAATACGGACACCCTTGATGAGCAGGTTCACTCCAGCGCTTGCGGGGATGCTCATCGACGGATTCCCTTCTCGATTGCGCTTCCGACGAAGTAGACGAGGATCGCGACAGCCATGGCGTTGATCGAGACAATTCCGAAGCCGGGGGTCAGCCAGCCGGTGAGTGCGCCTGCGACCAAGGCGACGATTGGCGCCCACTTGATGGTGGTTGCGCTCTCGCCTTCGGTCACGTAGGTCTTCCTGCGGGCGAAGTAGTCTGCGACTAGGACCGCGCCGATGGGGGGCAGGGTGGCGTTGAGCAGGCTCAGCCAGCCGACGAAGTTGTCGTAGAGCCACAGGGCACCCAAGGTACCGATGACTCCAGCGATCAGGACCAGGGGCTTCTTGTTGACTCCGGTGATGTTCGCGTATCCAAGACCGGTCGTGTACAGGGCGTTGTTGTTCGTTGTCCAGATGTTTGCACCGAGGACGATGAGGGCAGGGATCAGCAGTCCCTGGGCCATCATGACGTAGAAGATGTCGTCCTTGCCGGTGAAGGCACCGCCGACCGCGCCGAAGGAGAACATCAGGGTGTTGCCGATGAAGAAGGCGATGACCGTCGTGATGACCGCCGAAGTGGTGGTCTTAGCGAAACGCGTGAAGTTCGGGGTTGCGCTTCCGCCGGAGACAAAGCTTCCGATCACGAGGCCGATTGCGGTCACCGTGGTCATTCCCTGGTTTTGTCCGAAGACAGCGTGGAGGCCGCCTCCGTCGTTCACTGCGGCGATCATCGAGTAGCTACCGAGGATTGCGATCAGGGGCACCGAGATGAAGGAGACGATTTCGATGGCCTTGATTCCGAAATAGGCCGAAGCGGTCATGAGTCCGCCTGCAACGATAACGACCGGCCAGGGGCTGATTCCCAAAGTTTCTGCTGCGGGGATACCAAACATTGCCACGCCGACACCGAACCAACCCATCTGCGTGAAGGAGATGAGCGCCGAGGGGAGGTAGGAACCAATGCGTCCGAAGGTGTGGCGAGACATGAGGTCGAAGCTCAGTCCGGTCTTTGCGCCGATGTAGCCCAGGGATCCGGTGTAGACGGCCAAGATCGCGCCGCCGATGATCACCGCCCACACGTACTGTGAGTAATTCAGGCCGTTTCCGAGCTTTGCTCCAACGCTCATCGAGGCTGAGAAGAAGGTGAAGCCGAGCATAACAAAACCGACGGCCCAAAATGACCGTCGGTTCTGAGATGGAACTGCTTCAAATGAGAAGTCATCATCATGTCGAGTGACTTCTTCTTTTTCTCGGGTGGGGGCGATCGTGCTCATCGGTTATCCTTCCTGCTTCTAAGGTTTCGTGGCACTACATTCGTAAACTTCATCAACTTGGTGCTAAACCAGCCCAAATTGTCAAAAGACTATCGCGCCGCGAACACTCATTGCAAACCCATTCCATGTGAGACATAACGCACCCAGAAAAAAGACCGTGGCCCCACCTCTCCCTCCAAGGAAATGGGGCCACGGCCACTACGGAGTTCCCCAGCGGCTACCGCTTGAAACTCCATGTTTCAGTCTGCCCTGAATGGCAATCCCACAGGTGAATGACTGTCCCATTTTCGGAAGAGTCTTCCCGAACTGCCAGACATTTCCCAGTCGCCACGTTTTGCAGTTGACCGCCTGACAACTGCCTCCATTCCTGCGTGGGCGCGGGAACACAATCCCACAAGTGAATGGGAGTTCCGTTCTCATTGCGCTGCTCGAAGATGTCAAGGCACTTACCGGCCAGCATGAGTTTGCCCTGATCGAAGGTCACATTCTGTGCGTAGATCGGCTCGGAGGCGCTTCGCTCAGAAGAAGTCGTGCGCACACAATCCCACTCCTGAATCTTGCGACCATTGAGGCTTGCGCCATCCCACAGGTCCAAGCACTTCCCATTTCCATTGACCAGCGCACCCTCCCGAAGCTGAGTGCTCGGAGTGTTGTCAGGAGTGTCGGCGTCCGAGTGAGCGTCAGTGTTACCGCTATCGTTGTGCGCGGCCTCGTCCTTTTGCGTGTAGAAGAAGTCCCACACGGACAGCATGTCTGCCGTGAAGTTCACGGTGAGCTGTCCCTGCTCGTTGGTCTTCACGGTGAAGGGAATCTCGCGAGCACGACCGCCATCAACGTCGGGACTGACCGCGTACAAGTGCGCGGGAACTTCACCGTCGCCAATCGTGTAGGAGACGGGCAAGCCAAGCAAAGTCTCGGGCTTTGCGGTGGGGTCGCGCCACTTGCCGTCGTTGTCCTTCTCGAGGTTGATCAGGTGAAGGACCTGCGTATCGCCATTGGTCATGGCGTTTGCCCAAATGGTGTTTGCGCTTCCGTTGGAGCTGACGTTATGCCCCTGGATCGACACTCCTCGGCTGACGCGGTGAAGCTCGGGTCCGTAGAGGACATTTTCATAACCGGTAATGACGTTGTAGTAGTTACGCAGCCAGTCCTGCAGCTCATAGCTCATGAACTTGATGCGGTCAGGGAAGAAGGGGCCATTGAGCATGTTGTTGTCCTGGCCCAGTTCCAGGTGGTGCGCGCCATTTGCCGCGAAGATCGCATCGGCCAGCTCAACGGAAGGAGTGTCGAAGGAGGAAACAGTCAGCGAATCAACGTTGATATCCCCATAGTCGCCCTCATCGAACTGGTAGGTGATTGTGTGCTGTCCCTTGTCCAGCCACGTGCTCCTGGCCTCGCCCGTGCTCCACCGGGTCCAGATGTCAGAGTTGTCGTTGAAATGTGTCGGGCTTGATCCCATGTACAGGACGCCGATCTTCTTGCCATCGACGTACACGCTGCGCACAGCCATGCGTCCGGTTGCATTCGCCCAGCGCAAGACCAGACCGTAGTTGCGACTCTCAGTGACATTGACGTTGAAGGAGACAGCCTTCCTTCGCCATTCGGGCTGCTCGACGAATCCCTTGCCCGTGTAGCCCTCGTGGTCCGAGGCCGTGGGCAGTCCCGCGTGAGACGCGTCCTCGGCCTCGTATCGGTCGCCCGTCACGGAGTCGGAGTTCATGTATGCAGCGACGACTGCGCTCTTGCCTCCGGACTCCTTGCGCTGACGTTCCAGATAGTCCGCCAAGTTCGAGTTCGAGGCCTGGCTGCCCCACAGCTCGGTGTAGAGGTAGTCGGCTTTGGACTGAGCCAATTGGCTGGAACCGTAGCCGTCAACGGCATTGAGTCCAACAGGCTTCTTCGTCTGCTCCGAAGTCTCGTTCACGAGCGACGCAAAACCGGCTTCGAGGTCGACGGGGTTCCCGTTGACATCCCACGCGCCCTGAGGGTTACCGAGCTGGTCGATATGCGTTCCCTCGAAGCCCAGTTCGATCTGCTTCTTGTACTGATCGACCATATGCTGACGCCACTGAGTATTCTGCGGGTTCATCATGTGCAGGGTTGTGTCCTGCTGGCCGGGGATCATGACGCTTGTCCAGGGGACGCGGGTGTCGTTGTCGCCTCGGATGTTGATTGCCCAGTCGCTACTCACGCCGTGGTTTTGGTACCCCTCAAGTGCTGCATAGCTCATGGAGTAGGGCAGCGAGGCGACGCCGGCATCATCGCCCGAGGCGATGAATTGCTTGATGACGTCCGAGGAGAAGTTCCACTTCTTCCAGTCGCTCCACTGCGGCGCGACCTTGCCGTCTTCGTAGCGCACCGGGTCTTCATGACGCCACATCCAGTCGTAGTACTGGAGCGAATTGATGTGGTAGTCCTGGGCCAGCTGATCGATGATGCCGTCAGTCTTTCCGCTGAGATCAGCGCTGTAGTTACCCAGGTAGCCAAAGCGCGGGTATCGCGTCCAAGTGCTGGAAACGTCAATCGCCGTATTCGCCTGGGAATCTTTAGTGTCGACTTCCACCATGTAGCCCGTGAAGTCCGTGCTCGGGGGAGTAAAAGTCCAGGTTGTTTTGCCGTTTTCCGAGGCCTGGGCGGTGTAGTGATCGATCTGCTTTCCCAGGTGGGTGAGTGAGAAGTTTACTTCCCCGCTCCCTTGAGTTTGGGCAGTGACAGTGACAGGTGTCCCCGGCTCATAACGCGCTTTGTCGGCCCAGACTTTCGTAATTGTTGGGGCGGCTTCTGCTCGGTATTCTGCGCCGAGTACTGTCGCGCTTCCCGCGAGTACACCGGCGGTTACGAGCGCCCCGATCTTCTTTGCGGTTCCAATCCGCATGCGTATCCCTCACTCTGTTTTTCTGCGTGTTATCAGCGAAAACAGCCTGTTAAAGCTTCGCGATGACGCTACAAAGATCGCCTGAACGCATCCAGAACCATTCCTGCACGCAACATTGGCATAACAATGAATCACAGCGACTTAATTCTGGATTGAAAAATCGTTGAAATACCGCGGAAGAGTGACAATAAAACAGCTCTGACCTGCACTGATAACTATCAGCGCAGGTCAGAGCCTCAATTCACCGAATACGTATTCACTATTTCTCAGAAAAATCGTGAATTTCCAGCGAATTCAAACATGAATGGTCTCAATGGTTGACACGATGACTATCGAAGAAAAACCCGCGCCCTCCACGGAGCAAGCGGCGCACCCATCTCTTCCCACACATTCGCATTGGTCAGGACTGGGACAAACGCAGGTACGGCCTCGGAAATCTCTGAAGGAAGGACCGGGGCCAGATCTTTCGAGGAAAGATTTGCAATAACTACCAGCTGGCGCTCACCCAAGGTGCGGCGGAAGGCGAAGATCTCACGGTGGCCGGCGTCGATGCGCTCGAAGCGCCCATCAGCGATAACCGGCAGGTGATGACGCAGGCGAATGAGCGCGCGGAAGTAGGAGAACACCGAGACCGGGTCCCCCACCTGCTCGGAGGCGTTGATGACCGGGTAGTTCGGATTGACAGTAATCCACGGCGTACCCGTCGTAAAACCGGCATTGTCCGACGCATCCCACTGGACGGGAGTGCGCGCGTTATCGCGGCCCATCGCACGCAGGCCATCAAGGACGCGCTCGGGATCGTCTCCGTGTTCGGTGGCCACACGGTAGTAGTTGGTGGACTCGATGTCCTCAAAGTCCTCGATCCCCGCGAAGACCGTATTCGTCATGCCCAGTTCTTCACCCTGGTAGATATAGGGGGTTCCGCGCAGGAGATGAAGAATTGTCGCAAGCGCAGTCGCACTGTCATACCAGTACTTTTCATCGCCGAAACGACTGACCGTGCGCGGTTGATCGTGGTTGCACAGGTAGAGGCTGTTCCATCCCCGCTCGGCGAGGCCTTCTTGCCAGCGCGTGAGCGAGTCCGCGAGGTCTCCCGCTTCCAGGGTGCGGCGGCCGAATTTTCCTTCAGGCAGCCCTAAGCCGACGTGCTCGAATTGGAAGATCATGTTGACTTCGTGGCGCGCGGGATCAGAGTAGAGAGGCGCATTTTCGAGGAGCACCCCGGGGGTTTCCCCAACGGTGAAGATCGCTCCACGGCCTTCGAAGACCTCGCCGTGCATTTCCTGGAGGAATTCATGCAGGCGCGGTCCCTCCATGTAGAAGGGGCTTCCGTCGGCAAGATCCTGACCGGGCTGGCAGGTGCCATCGGGAAGGCCGGGGACCTTCGAGATCAGGTTGATGACATCCATTCGGAAGCCATCGACCCCGCGGTCTAGCCACCAGCGCATCATTTCGTAGACGGCCTGGCGAACTTCGGGGTTCTCCCAGTTCAGGTCGGGCTGTTTTTCTGCGAAGAGATGGAGGTAGTACTGACCGGTATGCGGGTCGTATTTCCACACGGGACCGGAGAAGAATGACCCCCAATTTGTGGGTTCGGCTCCGGGGGTTCCTCCCTCAAAACCCGGACGCGGGTCACGCCAGTAGTACCAATCGCGCTTTGGATTATCGATCGAGGAACGCGACTCAATGAACCACGGGTGCTCGTCCGAGGTGTGGTTGACGACCAGGTCCATGACCAGTTTCATCCCTAGGGAGTGAACGTCTGCGATGAGTTCATTGAAGTCGTCCATGGTCCCGAAAGCGGGATCGATGTCCTGATAATCGGAAATGTCGTAGCCATTATCGGCTTGGGGCGAGCGGTAGATCGGCGAAAGCCACAGGACATCAACGCCCAGTTCCTTCAGGTATCCCAACCTGGAGCGGATCCCTTGGAGATCGCCGAAACCATCTCCGTTCGCGTCGTTAAATGAGCGGGGATAGATCTGGTAAACAACCGCGCTCTTCCACCATTCATCGGCCGGAAAGTGAAGTGCCGAGTGCGTTTCGGGAAGTTGAGTTTCATCGAATAACACAGAGAACCTGCCAAATCTTCGTTGGTGGAGGTGCGAATGCCCTGCGGACCTTGGATGTTCGTGATCTCAGTGAACACCAACTTCTGGGCGATGTCTACACGCGTCCATCCCCTCCTGCTTTAGCTCGCTCACCTACGGCCTTAGAACAGTCATAGGCCCGGAGTCAGTGAGCTAAAGCAGGAATGAGAGAGCGAAGTGGGGAGGGCACGCCCCGGCCTCGCAACGCTATATCCCCTTCACCCCTTCGTCGCGCCACCGGCGAGGCCAGCGACGATGTAGCGCTGCAGAGCAATGAAGAGGATCAAAACCGGGATTGCAATAACCGTGGCCACAGCCATCAGGTCATTCCAGTTCGTCGCATACTGACCGATCAAGCGGTTCAAAGCAACCGTCAAAGGCTGCAGATCCGCCTTCGTCAGCAAGGTCAACGCAAAGGTGAATTCACCCCAGGTCATGAGGAATGAGAAGGATCCGATCATGATGACGCCGGGGCGAATCGTTGGGATCACCACGCGAACGATGGTTCCAATGATTCCGAGGCCATCAAGTCGCGCCGCCTCCTCAACTTCCTTCGGGAACTGCTTGAAGAACGGTCGCAGCATGATGATCGCGAAAGGCAGGGTGCCCGTCACGTCCGCCAAGATGATCGACGGAAGGGTGTTGACCATTCCCGCTTGGCGGAAGAGCACGAACATCGGGATCGAGATCGCGATGGCGGGGAGGAGCTGAACGACGCTCAACAAGATCAGCATTCCGGTTGTCACTGCGCTCCTCATTCGCGCGATCGCGTAGGCCGCGGGGATTGCAAAGAGCAGCGTCAACACCAGACACCCAGCAGCGATGATCGCCGAGTTCCCCAGCGCCTTCCAGATCCCAAAGTTGTCGCTGAATGCGACTCGGAAGGAATCAAGCGTCGGATTTTGCGGGATGAGGTGCGGTGGCTGAACGAATGTTTCTTTCTGCGTCTTGAAGGCGGTGCACACCATCCAATAGACCGGGAAAAGATAGAAGATCGCCATGACCCATGCGGCGGCAGATTTTGTGATGCGCACGCGGCCTTCACGCTTCTCGTGCTTTGTCTTCGCAAAAGTCCTCGTTTCCGAGGCCTCGGCGCGCTTTCCGTCCTTGGGTGCACTTTCGCTGGCCACACCTTGGACTTCAGAAGTCTCCACAGACATTACGCGTCCTCCTTATCCAGCGAACGAACATAGAACCACGACAGCGCCAAGGGCAGAACCATCGTCAGCATCGAGGCGGCTGCACCATTACCAAAATCGAAGACCTTGAAGGTCTGCAGGTAGGTGAAGATCGGCAAAGTCGTCGTCGCTTCAACGGGCCCGCCTTT
Organism: Actinomyces sp. S6-Spd3; assembly: GCF_000758755.1. Lineage (GTDB taxonomy): Bacteria > Actinomycetota > Actinomycetes > Actinomycetales > Actinomycetaceae > Pauljensenia. The sequence goes on from NZ_JRMV01000272.1 coordinate 162,161, forward strand.
CGTCATCGTGTAGATCAGGTCGAAGACCTTGTAGGTATTGATGACGCCCAAGAGCAAGAGCGAGAAGACGACAGGACGCATGAGGGGTTCCGTAATGGAGAAGAAGGTACGGATGGGGCCCGCACCATCAACTTCGGCGGCCTCGTACAAGCCATCGTCAATGGTGTGCAATCCCGACAAGATCAGGAGCATGTTGAAGGGCATTCCAACCCAGAGGTTTGCGACAACGACCGCGACCATTGCGGTTGTTGGACCGGTGAGCCACATGACCGGTTTGTCCACCAGGTGCATTGAGGTCAAGAAGTAGTTAATGACGCCGAAATCAGAGTCGAACATCCAGCGGAAGATCGTGCCGGTCACAACGGCGGGAAGAATCCAGGCGACCAGCAGTAGCGCGCGAATAATGCCGTTTCCGGGGAAGGGCTTGCGGAAGAACAGTGCCAGCGCGTATCCGACGAGGAACTGCAAAGCAAGGGACGCGACGGTGAAGATCGCCGAAAGCTTGACGCCATTCCAAAAACCGGGGCTGGCCAGCATTTCCTTATAGTTCGCAAAGCCCGTCGGGTGGTAGTCGCCCGTAATGAGATTGGAACCGTTGGCGTCAGAGATTGACAGCCAGATGTTATAGACCAGGGGAACAACGAGGAAAATTGTTATGTAGATGATTGCGGGTAGCGCAAGGAGGAACCCCAGGCGACGAGTGCGCGCCATGGAACGAGATCCTGCGTCGTGACCCGCTTTCTTTGTTCGCGTCATCGTAAATTCACTTACTCAGAGTTGCGGGCTCCCCACGCGAGTAGGGATACCGTGGCTTTGCCACGGGCTCCCATTGTTGCGTTCGTACTCGCGTGGGGTGCCACTAGGTATTGTGCGGTCCTTGACGAGGCCTACGATACTCGCCGGACCTGTGTCCTTTGCCGCTCAGTTCTTGGGCAGCAAGGGGTTCATCGTGTCCGCGGCCTTCTTTGCTGCGGCCTCGGGAGTCGACGCACCGGTCAGGGCTTCCTGCATGGACAGCTGGATGGCCTCGGAAATCTTCGGGTAGTCCTTTCCGTATGCGCGTGCGTGTGCATACTGGAGCTGATCTTCGAAGACCTTGAGCTTAGGATCGCTCGAGAGCTTGAGCTTGCCCTGCAGGTCGGGGCGCGAGGAGAGCTGGCCGGAGCCGTCGCAGTAGATCTTGGCGCCTTCTGCGCTGGTCAGGTACTTCGCGAGCTTCACGGCTGCCTCGGACTGCTTTGCACCGTTCATGACGACAACGTTTTCGCCACCCATCGAGGTTGCTGCGCGCTTGTCCTTAGGAAGCGGAGCGACGTCCCATTCGATCTCGGCATCCTTGGTCAGGGTCGAGAGCTCCCACGGGCCATTGATCATCATTGCGGCCTTGCCGGTGATGAACTGGGTACGTGCATCTTCCTGGGTGTAGTTGGAGACGGCCTCGGACATCGAGCCTTCTTCAATCATGCCGCGCAGGTAGGCCAGTGCGGTTGCGCCGGACTCGCTGTAGTTGGACAGGTCGCCACCGGTCTGCCACACGAAGGGCAGGATCTGGAAGGTTGCGGACTCAGACTTCACACCGGAAATCGCCAGGCCCTTGACGTCGCCCTTGGTGGTCTTCTTTGCAACTTCCTTCAAGGACTCCCAGTCGGTCGGAACCTCAACACCGGCTTCCTTGAGCATGGTCTTGTTGTAGTACAGGGCGAGGTTGTTCGAGTTCAGCGGAATACCGTAGGTCTTTCCATCGAATTCAACCGAGGACCAGGGGCCATCGAAGAAATCAGACTTGTTGATACCATCACCGCTGAGGTCCTTGAGCATGCCCAAAGACGCGAAGTTCTGGTTGTCGACCACGTCCACGACTGCAACGTCGGGGACCTCGCCGCCGACCGAGCCCTGGAGAATGGACTTCGACAGGTCAGCGAAAGCAAAGGTGGTGCGCTTGACCTTGATGTCGGGGTTTGCCTTCTCGAACTCTGCAATCGATGCTTCGATCGAGCTGTTGGCGGTGTCACCGCTCAGGTAGTCCCACATTTCAACGGTGACCTGTCCACCGGAGGCGCCAGACGAAGAATCCGACTTGCCTCCCGAACATGCGCCCAGTCCCAGTGCCATCACTGAGGCACCGAAAAGGGCAACGCCGCGCATTGCGAGCTTCGATGTGTGTGCCATTATTCTCTCTCCTTTGAGTGTTGATAGTTGTCCGTCAGCAACTACCAAGTTCCGTGTTTTCACGGACAAATACGGGGATGCACTCCAGTGGTGCATCGATGGTGACCTCTTGCCCACCCTCGAAGACGTCTCCCAGGGTGTACGAGGCCGTACCTGCCTTCTCTCCTTCTTCACCGCCTGCGATCAGCAGCTGCTGCCAGCGCACTCCCGCGGGAAGGTAGACGCGAGCGCTGCGGGCGCCGGCCTCGACAATGGGGGCGACAAGGAGGTCGGGACCGAGGAGGAATTCTCCTTCTTCTTCCCACGCGCGCGCGTCCTCGGGGAATTCGAGGAAGAGTGCGCGCATCGGGGGAATTCCGCGCTCGGCGGCCTCGTCCATGACGCGGCCGATGTAGGGGCGCAGCGCTTCCCTGAGGTGAATGTTGCGCGCGCAGATTTGCGCGACTTCCTCGCCGTAGGACCAGATTTCGTTGGGTCCTCCGGGGTTGTCCGAGGCCACGTCCTCGCGGGGTTCGCGGTGACCGTGGACGCGCATGAGCGGGCAGAATGTGCCGAACTCGAACCAGCGGGCGAAGAGTTCCTGGTAGGCGGGATCGCTGGGGTCGCCTCCGTGGAAGCCGCCAATGTCGCTCGTCCACCACGGGATTCCTGAGATTCCGATGGATTGGCCGGCTCGGACCTGAGTGAAGAGCGCCTCCCAGGTGGGGGCAATGTCGCCGCTCCATACCGCCGAGCCGTACTTGGCTTGGCCGGCCCACGCGCTGCGACACAGGCTGAGGAATTGGTCTTCGCCCTGCTCACGCATCCCTTCCCAGACCATGCGCGCGTTTTCACGCGGGTAGAGGTTGGAGACGTTCAGGCCGCTTCCGGCGTAGAAGCGCAGGTTGGAGGGGTGACCGGGGTTGAGTTCGGGTTCGCAAGCATCGAGCCAGAAAATGCGAACTCCCAGGTCGAAGTAGTTGTTTTTGAGTTTGTCCCAGACGTACTCGCGGGCCGCGGGGTTTGTCGGGTCGTAGAAGGCAACGGGGAGCGGGCGGTCCATTCCCTTATCGCGGAAGGTCTGGTGGTATTCGACGCCGGCTTCGGTGCCGACCAAGAGGCCCTTGGCGCGGATTTCTGCGTCCGTTTGCGCGAGCGGAGAGACAGTTGGCCACACGGAGACCATGAGCTTGGTGCCCATTTCTTCCAGTTCGGCCATCATTGCTTCGGGGTTTGGGTACTCGTTTTCGTCGAAGCGCCACTCCCCCATTGCGGGCCAGTGGATGAAGTCGGTGACGATCACGGACAGGGGCAGGCCGCGGCGCTTGTATTCGCGCGCGACTTCCATGAGTTCTTCTTGGCTGGTGTAGCGCAGTTTCGATTGCCACAGTCCCAGTGCCCACTGAGGGATGCGGGGCGCGTGACCGACGGCGTCGGCGTAGGCCTCGAGGATTTCCTTGGGGGTATCGCCCACGCACACCCAGTAGTCGATCCACTCGCTGCCTTGGGCGACCCAGCGGGTGCTTTCTTTGGCGAATTCGACGCGGCCGACGGAGGGGTTGTTCCACAGGAAACCGTAACCCTTGTCGGAGAGGACGAAGGGAATGGACACTTCGCCGTTTCGCTGGATGAGGTCGGAGACGACTCCCTTGTGGTCGAGGAAATCGTAGGAGTGCTGGCCCATTCCGTAGAAGCGTTCGCTGGGGTCGGAGGCGAAGCACTGGTGGACTTCGTGTCCGCCGAAACCGGGGTAGATTCCGTGGGCGCCCGGCCACCAGAAGTGCTCGGGGGCTTCGCGCAGGACGGATTCGCCGTCCTTTTGGAAGTCGAGGAGGAAGCGGGCGATTCCTGTTCCACCGTCAAGGTTGGCGACGACGCTGATACGCCCGTTGGTGAAGACTTCTTCGGGTTTGTCGTAGCCGGGGACCTCGGTGACCTTTGCTTCTTCCATGCTTCCGAGGCCGGTGGCAGGCCCCGCTTCGAGGGCTCCTAGTCCTTGGGGGAAGTCTGCAGAGGGGCCGATGCGCACACGAAGCGCGTTGCGCCCCCATGCCTCAATGCGGATGAACTCGTGCGCGAAGCAGAGTTCAACTGCGCCGGGGTACTGCTTCTTCGTGTACACCTGTGCTCCTTTTTGACCGGACGAATACGTATTCGCTTAATGACAATTTTCAGGAGTTTTTCTGGTATTGTTCATTACGCATACGTATTCGTCGGATAAAAAATATTTGCGGGCATCGACGCCCGCACATGTGATGCGGAACTCACAATAAGTTGTTCACGCGATCCTGTCAAGATACCGGGAGGACCTGAGATGGCGCGTCAGCCAACCAGCAGAGACGTTGCAAAACTAGCGGGAGTCTCGCAAACCACGGTCTCGTATGTCATGAGTGGACGCCGAGCCGTCTCCCCCGAGACGGAAAAGCGTGTCCAAATTGCAATGAAAGAGCTGGGGTATCAGCCCCATGCGGGTGCCCGGTCCTTGCGTTCGCGAAAGTCTCGCGTCCTGGGAGTAGTGGTCCCCTACCACGAGGGTGCGGACGCGGCGGCCCAGCACTACATGCTGATCACTCTGGCGCAGCTCTTGCGCGAACACGATTTTGACCTGCTGCTGATCACCGCCGACGAGGGCGCTGCGGGGCTTCGTCGAGTCATGCAGACCGCGCTGTGCGACGGCCTGTTCATCATGGAGGTGCGCTTCAATGATGCTCGTTTGGGCGTCGTTGCAGAGAGCAAGATCCCCACTGTTTTCATTGGAACCCCGGGGTCTGGGCCTTTTAATGCACCGGTCCAGTCCATCGACGTTGATTATTACGAGGCCGGGCACGCCGCGGTCCACCGCCTGCGTGACGCGGGAGCGCGCAACATTGCTTTCGTCCATTCGGCAAGCCCCGATGTGCAATCGTTGAACTTCGTCTCGCAGTTCAGGCAGGCGGTTGTTGATACTGCGGGCGAGTCGGGGATTCCTTTGCTCTCGCGTACATGCGGGACGGGAATCCGTGAGATCCGTAAGCTCGTTGGGCAAATTGCCGGTGATAACCGGATTGATTCCTACGTTTTGGGGCCGACGATTTCTGCGGATGACTGGTGCAATGCCCTGATTGACCTGGGGATTCGTCCTGGCCGCGATGTCTCACTGGTAGCCAGCGGCTGGTCTGCCGAGCGCGCGCACTGCCTATTCGATGTCGATCACTTTGATACGCGCCCCGACGAACTATTGAGGCGTGCGGTTGAAATGTTGGTCGCCCAAATTGATGGCGAGCCCCGAAAGGAAGCCGCCGCGGAAGCTGTAGCCGCCGATGCCGCGACCTCGGCAGATTCCGAGGCCAAGATCCGCCGTCCCGTGCATGGCCTGACCTTGCTTGATCCGATCTTCGTGCCTGGGAATACGGTTGTTGGTGCTGATCGGTCATAGCGTGAGGCCGTCTTTGGCCTTCAGTTTTTCTTTCGTAGATGCCGAAAAGTGCCAAAAATAGCGTTCGGGGCTCCGAATTTTAATCGTTCGAAGCCCCGAAAACCTTGCTATTCCACGGGAAAACCAATCCTCTGAAGTCTATCAAGAGGATTGGTAACTGATTCCCAACGTGAAATGGTTTGCGCTTCGGGACGATAGAAGTCTATCAAGAGGATTGGTAACTGATTCCCAACATCGCTGTCAACATTAGGAGTGTTGAAAGAAGTCTATCAAGAGGATTGGTAACTGATTCCCAACAGTCACAAACATGTATTTTGGGCACATGGAAGTCTATCAAGAGGATTGGTAACTGATTCCCAACCGCGCCGACGCCTTGCATAGCCGCTGAGGAAGTCTATCAAGAGGATTGGTAACTGATTCCCAACCTGATATGGAACAGTTGAACAGCCTTGTGAAGTCTATCAAGAGGATTGGTAACTGATTCCCAACGGACGGAACGCACATCGTTTACACTCGCGAAGTCTATCAAGAGGATTGGTAACTGATTCCCAACCCAGCGTCACGGTCTTGTTCTCGGTGGTGAAGTCTATCAAGAGGATTGGTAACTGATTCCCAACCCGGCGAGTATAGCGAGTACAGCTGTGAGAAGTCTATCAAGAGGATTGGTAACTGATTCCCAACCTGTCGAGCTTCCAGCGCCTGCCAGGCGGAAGTCTATCAAGAGGATTGGTAACTGATTCCCAACTCCAGTAAGGACGATGCTGGGGACGTTAAGAAGTCTATCAAGAGGATTGGTAACTGATTCCCAACAATGGTCTCGCGTTCGCGAGATGTTCCCGAAGTCTATCAAGAGGATTGGTAACTGATTCCCAACATCTCAGCCGTAGCCGGAAGAATCTTAAGAAGTCTATCAAGAGGATTGGTAACTGATTCCCAACAATTAAGCTGCATATCGTCCTCAATATTGAAGTCTATCAAGAGGATTGGTAACTGATTCCCAACAATCGTGACAGATTTGCGTGATCTTTCCGAAGTCTATCAAGAGGATTGGTAACTGATTCCCAACTGATCCCGCCTGCATCCATATGGAATGAGAAGTCTATCAAGAGGATTGGTAACTGATTCCCAACCCAAGTCCTCGGCGGACGGTATCGCTTCGGAAGTCTATCAAGAGGATTGGTAACTGATTCCCAACCCGGCGGGATGAGTAGTCAGATCAGGTCGAAGTCTATCAAGAGGATTGGTAACTGATTCCCAACATGCGGGAACGCTGGTCTCGGTTAGTTTGAAGTCTATCAAGAGGATTGGTAACTGATTCCCAACCCCATCCGAGAAGCGGTACGCCAGGATGGAAGTCTATCAAGAGGATTGGTAACTGATTCCCAACTCGTAAAGCCCGGACAGCTCCCACATAAGAAGTCTATCAAGAGGATTGGTAACTGATTCCCAACGAAGATCACCATGTCCCCCAAGCTGGTCGAAGTCTATCAAGAGGATCGGTAACTGATTCCCAACGCCTCTCCTCTTACGAGAGAGCAGCCACGAAGTCTATCAAGAGCAGTGATCTGTAATTCAGAAGATAGTGAGCTGCTCAGGAGCCCCCTCCGTTTTCTGTTTCTTAGCCTGTTCAAAATGAAGTCCAGTTGCCCACTGACGATCCGTAATCCCGATAACTCGCACTTGACCTCCCTCTGGGAGATGAGACTGAATCTGTCGAAGAGTCGCATGGTTCTGCCCACCGCTTGGCCAGTATTTTGCATAAACACTGAACTGGACCATTGTGAATCCCCAATCCAGCAACGCCTGTCTAAATCGCGTTGCTTCCCGCCTCTGGGCTTTTGTTTCAACTGGAAGATCAAACATGACCAGACACCACATGGGACTATCCACCATCTCAACCACTCAGATCAGTGGATGCGGGTCCCTGCCATGCGGGAACTTTTAGGCGCTCTTCTTCTCCTTCAACATAACGCCCGTATTGCTGCGCAAGATCTTGAGCAACTGCCGAAATTCCATAACCATCCGAATCGAATTTCTGTGAAGCCGCAGCAACCAATATCCGCTTCACATCACTATCTGACGGAGATGCCGTTGGAGACAATTGCAGAGCAACTTCATCAATCGCTGGACGGAAAGGTTCAATAAGATCGTCGGCAAGCGCGAAAGCGTTGCCCCTTCCACGATGAAAGACACCTAGCGCCGGAGCTAATCCGGCGGACAGCACTGCCCGAATCACGTGACCACGTAACACTGCATAGCCATAATCAAGACACGCATTCGAACCAATGAGCTGACCAGCACCAGGCTGTCGCCCTTCACCTAGAACGCGCGACCAGTAAAAACGTGCTGCACGCGCCTCAATATTGTCGGGGTCACCTGAGCGGACTTGGTCCGCGAGTGCAAAGAGTTCGCTACTCCCTGAACGACCAAGATTCTGAAGAACGTTTGCCTGTCCCTCAATCTTTGCTCTAATGATGCGTGCCCACGCATTTTTCTTTCGAGGAAGAGTCATGTCAGCCTGAGCCCGATGTCGTGCTGCTACTCGCCCATGATCCGACCATGAATAGCAAGCCCCTTCAGGAATCCCACGCCAGTCGCAGAAAAGAACTGCAATATCCGCGTCCGCAAGCCTGTGCAGAACAGCGGCGCTGAGATCGACCTTCATCCCGATGAGAACAACTGCAAGCTCTGCAACGGGAAGAGTAACTGGATCCTTACCCTCAGGGCATACTTCTATCCCGCCCCGTGTGGAATGAAGCGCCCCCTCAAATTCGCAGAGGTCAATCACGCGCCACTGTTCTGCCATGAGCTACCTCAGCAGTTGAGTAATCGGAAGTGAATTCTGTGAATTTGAACGCGGCTCACCAAGGCAGTTCCGACGTACCACTGATACAACACCTGATGCGAGCAAGACATTAATTGCTGGTCGCCATCCTTGTCCCTCGAGTAAGTCACTGAGTTCTTTTGAAGACCCCTTTTCCAGCCCCTCAACGGACAAGAGGTAGGGACGCAAGCGCAACTTTGCGGGATCTGGGAACCCAGCAACCCTCCAGCTTGTCAACTCCGGATACTGGGCAAGCACCTCACCGACAAATCCCTTCAAGTACTTATCCGTCTCGATTTGTAGCTCATCGCCTTCAACCAACCAGCCGATCTGAGTGACGGTTCCGTCAGCTAGTGCCTTCCGAATCTTCGGCTCAGCAGTACGCATGGAAATCGTCGATGGTTTCAGCGGCGTGGTGAAGACATCTTCGTGAGTCATCTTCACCAGATCTGTAGCAAAAACACGCACCATAGCGTACGTTGTCTTCTTCCCATCGATCCGGTAAATCCGCGCGTGGTGAATTGAGCTTCCAATCTCCACATAGCCACCGCGAACCTTCAAACAGGCAGATGGCGAATTGAAGAAGTTCAACTGCTCGTCTGCGGTGATCTTCCGACCGTGAATATAGATTTCCCGCGACGGATCTTCAGGTAACCCCTCCTTCGGATCAAAGTCAGGAAGTCTGGTCAATGCAGTCCATAACGCAGGTGTTTCCGCGCGATCGATCATTGCGACAGACAGGGCTTCGCCAAGCTTCGCGTGAATGAACTTACGAACCGTATCGTCGTGAACCTTACTTGAACCAACGCGCAGACGAACATTCTCATGGAAAGGAATGGCATTCTTCGCGAGCTCAATATTGAAGAGTTCGACCGCGCGAAGCATTCCTTCACGCCATTGCTCAAAACGATCGCTGGCTTGACCGGGCTTCCCGTAGAAGTTCTTCCAAGTTTCTTCCTGGCCGGTGATGCGCTGTGATTCCCGCATATTGACGCGCAATGCCAAGGTTTGCGAAACAGACTGGTTCATCATCGCAATGACCAAGGCATCCATCGCATGGTGCCTGCGATCAAAACGCGTCTTACCTTTTCCACCGATTAGATTGACACGACTTTCAAATCCCGAGGCCTTGCGCGCTTCCGCAGTCAGCTGACCGCGATAAATACCAATGTTCGGAACCGACTCTGCTTTGAGCTTCCGGTAGAAGCCATCAATACGCGTACGGAGCTCAATCGCCATCCATGCAACGGATTCCATGGAACGTCCGTCGAACTCTTCATCCGGCTTACGCGACTTCAGGCGGGAAATCACTTCCTCACGGAAATGAGCATATTGCTTCGGACGCATAGCCGGATCGCGTTCCCACGCACGGACTCGCTCGATTGCACCCTCTAAAGAAACACCCGCGTGCGCCTGACCCGAGGTCGCCCACACAGCGAAGGGCACTGCACCCTTTTGATGGTTACAGGTACGGCAGACAGCGGCAAGATTCGAACGCTCATTCGAAGATCCTGAATTTGCACGAGGAACAATATGATCCATTTCGGCGGTTTCAAAGCCAATCGTGGTTCCACAGTACAAGCACATCGAATTCTGACGTTGAATTGCTTGGTGCTTCACCAGAGCAGAACGGCGCGCCTTACCTGAAATTCCCAGTTGCTGGATCATCTCATCCATATTTTTCTGGTTGAGATCCTGCCGCCTCTGGCTCTCACGCAATAGCTCTCTGGCAACTTTCTCCGAACCTAAGCCGTCACGCGTGTGTTCAATGTTAATGACAACCGGTTCACCCCAGCGATCTGTAGCCATATTGAGCCAACGTGCAACCTGCTTGAGAACACGATCAACTGCGGGGTTTCCAACCGGGGCCTCGATTGGCTCGGGTTCTGGTCGCCAATCATCGTCGACATTAAAGAGCTGCTTTCGAGCAGTGTGAAGGTCCACGCCCTCAGTCAGCATCCGCTCCGTGAGCTTGCGCAAGCTATCCAAGGAATAGGCTGCTCGTCCTTGAGGAAGCTGAATTTTTTCAAGCTCTGTCTGTTCGTCTTCGGTCGCTTGTTCAAGGAGCTCTGCAACTTCATCATCGATATCGTTATCACCCGTCGAACCTCCCGAGTTCGACAGTGCATCGACCATGAATCCGCGTCGCTCACTATCTGCGGACTTCCACCATTCCTTGAGCCACTTCACCTTTGAAGCCATGATCTTTTCGGTGGTGACATCTGTTGGCGGGAAACGCAAAGCGGGCTCTCCATCAACTGAGGGACGCGCTGTTCCACGCAAGTCAGCGCGCTCAATACCCAAGTTATCCGCCAGATCGGCCCAAGTCACCTGCTGTTTCAGCCCCGCATCGAGAAGGAAATCTGTCAACCCGCTCAGTTCTTCGGGAGTCAGACAACGTTCCGCTCCTGCCTCACGAACACGCAGATTCGTCAGCACTGAAACAATCCTGAAGAGTTGGAAATCAGGATGCGCTTTCTCTGCACGGATGTATTTGCCCTGACCCGGGAGTTGATCGTGACCGACGAGTCCCGCAGCGCTACCCCTGGGTGACTTTGCGAAGAAAACTCTGCGGACCAAGAGCTTAAACACATCATGGTCCAGCCGCTGCACTTCGCAGATCTTTCGGATTTCAGCGGCATTGTCGTATTGGTGAAGCTTGCCCTGGAGAATACCATCGTCTCCACGGATACCATTGCTTTCCCTGTACTTCGGATCGCTCATGTATGCGCTGATCAATTGGCCCGGCGTTGTATCTTCAGGGAACTCCCGCCCCAGCGCTTTACCGACGCGTTCATTCAGACCGCGAAGGAATTCACTGGGCTCCATCGGAGTCAGGAGCGAATCAACCTTGATATAGGGATTCCTCCACCCACGATGACGAGCCATGTGCCTGATCGCAATCGAAAGTGCTTCCAAGCGCTCAGATTCGTCCTCAATGAAGTGATCGACAAGCTCCGCGCGGGTATGCCACGGCTCGTAGGGATCCTCAAAATCCTCAAGATTCGGCAATGGCCAGTGCAGTTCTTCAGACAGCACACGGTCGAGCTCCGCAAGACGGCGCCTATTCTGAGCGGTTCTGCGCTGAGTCCGCCGTGCGACGCCCGCAGTGAGCTTACGGCTCTTCGCGGCCTTATTCTCATTCGGGTCAACGCCGGCGTCGTGAATGAACACCATGGAGTTCAGCAGGCGCAGTGGCTGATCCTTGTCATCAACCTCAACCGCGCAAAAACCAATTGATTTCAAGCCGACGTCAATGCCGACACGGTAGCGAAGATCATCATTAATCTCTGTCATGGGGAAATCATGCCACAGACAACAAGCATTTTTGTACAGTTTCCGCAGCTATTTTTCAGCGATTTTAAAGCTGTGTGAACCGTGTCAACCATGCGCACCAGGGTAAAAAAATACCGGCCCGCAGGCCGGTGGAGCAATCAGTGCCGCTAACCTGTCGGCACCTTATTGAGAATCAGTTGGCACAACTATAAGCCCTGGTCATCACTTCACGCAAGCACCTATTCAAACAACATCAATTCCCCGCTCTGCCCCCGCCCCATCTCCTGGTTTAGCTCGTCGACTCCTGACATATGAGCGTTCATAGGCCAGGAATCTGCGAGCTAAACCAGGAAAGAGGGAGCTAAAGCCCTTACTTGCGTCCGCCTCGCGCGGCGTACTTCTCGACGTGACGCTCAAGCGCCGCGCGAACGAGGCCCGCGAATAGCGGGTGAGCCTTCGTCGGACGCGACTTGAACTCGGGGTGCGCCTGAGTTGCTACATAGTAGGGGTGCATGGAGCGATCCAGCTCGACAAACTCGACCAGGTTCCCATCGGGGGAAGTACCCGAGATGTGCAGGCCAACCGATTCCAGCTGATCGCGGTAGTCGTTGTTGACCTCGAAACGGTGACGGTGGCGCTCCGAAACCTGGGTCTTGCCATAGGCCTCGGCGACAACAGAACCCTCTTGAAGGACCGCGGGGTAGGCGCCCAGTCGCATGGTCCCACCCAGATCACCATCGCCCTCAACAATGTCGACCTGGGAGTCCATCGTGTGAACGACCGGATCCGGCGTCTCGGGATCCATCTCGGTCGACGAGGCCCCCGTCAACCCCAACAGATCACGCGCGGCCTCGATCACCATGCACTGCAAGCCCAAGCACAGGCCAAGGGTCGGGATCTTATGCTCGCGCGCCCACCGCAGCGCACCCAGCTTGCCTTCAATGCCTCGGATGCCGAAACCACCGGGGACGATGATCGCGTCCACGCCTTCGAGTGCCTTCTGCGCTCCCTCGGGAGTCTCGCAGGTGTCAGAGGCAACCCAACGCAGGTCTACGCGCGCATTATTCGCAAAACCACCGTGCTTAACAGCCTCGGAAACCGAAAGGTAAGCGTCGTGCAGGTTGATGTACTTTCCAACCAAGGCGACCTCGACGCGGTACTTCGGGGACTCGACGCGCTCAAGGAGCTCGTTCCACTCACTCCAGTCCACATCGCGGAACGCCAAGCCCAGTCGCTGGACCAGGAATGCATCCAAGCCCTCGCGGTGCAGTGTCGGGGGGACCTCATAAATAGAGGCCGCATCCTTGCATTCGATGACAGCATCGCGGTCAACATCGCACATGAGCGCAACCTTGCCCTTGATTCCCTCGGGCAGCGGGCGGTCCGTACGCAACACTAGGGCATCGGGCTGGATACCGATCGAACGCAGGGTCGCAACCGAGTGCTGGGTCGGCTTGGTCTTGAGTTCACCAGCCGCAGGCAGGAAGGGAATCAGCGCGACGTGAACGAATGCGACATTGTCGCGACCCAGGTCGGCGCGCACCTGACGCGCGGCCTCCAAGAAGGGCTGGGACTCGATATCGCCCACGGTTCCGCCAATTTCCGTGATGATGACATCGGGAGCGTTCCCCTCGGCATCGGGGATGGCCTGCGCGCGCATGACGCGCTTGATCTCATCCGTGATGTGGGGAATGACCTGGACGGTGTCGCCCAGGTATTCGCCGCGGCGTTCCTTTGCAATAACAGTGGAGTACACCTGACCGGTCGTCGCATTCGCCGCGCCGGAGAGGTTCACGTCCAAGAAGCGCTCGTAGTGGCCGATATCCAGGTCGGTTTCCGCGCCATCTTCCGTGACGAAAACCTCACCGTGTTGGAAGGGATTCATGGTCCCGGGATCGACATTGATGTAGGGATCGAGCTTTTGCATGGCAACGCTCAGACCGCGTGAACGCAGCAGGCGCCCCAGCGACGAGGCCGTCAAACCCTTACCTAAAGAAGAAACCACACCTCCGGTGACAAAGATGTGGCGAGTGATGTTTTCCTGTGCGTCTTGTCGACGTCCATAGCTGTTTACCATGGAATCTCAGTTTACAACCACCCATTCTCAGTCGCGACCTTGAGCGCTTCGGCACGCGTGTGCGCGTGGGTCTTATCCATCGCCGAGCTCACGTAGTTGCGTACCGTCCCCGCCGACAGCATGAGCTCCGAGGCCACGTCCTCCACGGTCCCGCCACTTTCGAAAGCGCGCAGTACCTCGACTTCGCGGGCGCTGAGCGGGCTTTGGCCTTTCGTGAGCGCATCGACCGCGAGTGCGGGGTCGACGACGCGAAGTCCCTGTGAGGTTCGACGAATTGCATCGAGCAGTTGAGCAGCGGGAGCGTCCTTGACAACGAAGCCCAATGCGCCGGCGTCGAGTGCGCGCTGGACGTAGCCGGGGCGCCCGAAGGTTGTCACCATGAGTACGCGCGCGGCCGATCCTCGTTCTTTCAGTGCAGTGGCAGTACTGATCCCATCCATGACGGGCATTTCCACGTCCATGATCACGACCAGCGGGACCTCGCTGCCCGGATGTGCGCTCGTGTGGGCCTCGATTGCAGCCAAGGCCTCGTGCCCATTACCCGCCTGAGCGACAACTTCCATGTCGTCCTCGAGGTCAATGAGCGCACTAAGCGCACCACGGATCAGGGCCTGGTCGTCGACCACAATCACGTGAATCATTGGCATTCCTTTTGCGCGCTAGTACTTGACCAGCCAATTCTATCTTCCGCTTAGGCGGACTCCCCGCGGAAAGTCAGGCGCAGTGTCCACGTATTCCCTTGGCTCCCCCACGTCATCTCCCCTTCCGAGGCCGAGCGCTGACGCAGTCCTTCCAATCCGGCTCCTCCCCCTGCCGAGGCCTGTGAATAGCTGCGTGAATACCCGTCGTTTTCCACCAGGACCTCATGAGGACTCAGGCGGACGCTGATTGTGGAGGGATGAGCGTGGGTAATCGCGTTGGCAGTCCCCTCTCGGATGACATGTGCGGCCAAAGTTGCCCTGGGACCGGGTGGGATTTCGCCCTGAATATCAGCGGTAAATTCGATTCCCGCTTGCTCGCATAGTTCACGGGCCGACTCGACTTCTTCCTCGGCCGACAGGCTTCGCGAAGCAGCGATGATCCCACGCAAATCTTCTTTTGCCTTGCGGGATAACTCCAGGGTCTGCGCAATCTGCTCACTGGCCTCGTCAATCTTTCCAACGGAGAGCAAGCGCTGGGCAAGCTCATTCTTCATGGTGATGACCGTCAGCGAGTGACCCAGAATATCGTGAAGATCCCCGGCAAAACGCAAGCGTTCGCGCTCGCGAACCAGGCTGATTGCTTGGCGTTGACGCTGTTGCTCTGAGTGGTGATTATCAAAACTGCGGCGCACGGCCAGGGTTAATCCCAGGACCATCAGTAGCGCGATGATCGCGTAGCTCAAGGCCAGCGCGTCGATGCTGCCAATGGGCAACAAGATGGCAATGACTTCCCAGCCGACAAGTGCCGCTAGGCCGGGAACCACATATTTCCTGGGGGCTTGAACGTTCCAGCCTGCAATTGAGTAGGTCATGAAAAGGGCCGAGGTTACTCGCGATGCGCCGGCGATAACCAGGACGAGTCCCAGTGCAATCACCAGAGCCAGCAGGATCCCGTGCGAGATCCACATTTTCTTGGTGATGCGCGCTCCCCATTCGGGGGTCGGATTGACGATGTAAATTGCGATATCAGCAGCGGCAACCCCAAAGACCAGGGTGAGGATCAGCGCGATCATCCCGGGGGATTCAACGGAAGGAATCATCCCCAAGGGAAAGGCCAAGAAAACCAGGTAGGGCAGTGCCCACAACACCGCGGTCAAGCGCGGGTGACGCTGTGACCACGAGGCATCTGTCCCCTGAGTTTTGGTGCTCATTCCTGTCCTTCCCCAGTAATTGCGTTGAAAGTAGGGCGCGAGCGCGCCCGATTGCGCCGGCCTCTTAGCGATCAGTGTCCCTACGCTGCGCCCAGATCGCAAGCAGTGCCATGGGAATAAGCCACGCGACCGTGGAAATCACCCACTTCCACTCGAAATTATCGAAACCGTACAGGGGTAGCTGCGAGAGGTTGAAGAGTCCATAGAAGGGGCTATAGGGCGCGAGCGTCTTAAAAATCGACCCCATGGATTCGATCGGAATGAACATTCCCGCAAGGAAAGCACCCAAGACAACGACACCATTGATCACTGCGAAGGCAGTATCTGAGCGCATGAGGAAGGCCAGTGCCAGACCAAGGGCCGCGGAAATCACCGATGCAGCCAAGGTGATGAGTCCACTTTCAACCCAGGCCTCGGGAGTCATTCGTGCTCCGGTCGCGTATCCGAATGTATAGGTAATGACAATAACCAGGGCGCTCATAGAGATCGCCGCGATCAAACGGGAAAAAATGAAGGCGCCCGAACCCACGGGGGACAGTGCAAAGAGCCTGGAGATTCCAGAGATTCGCTCAAGTGCGACAACGGTTGCAGCCGATGCGGCAGCGATCATTACGCCGTACAGGGTCATTGACACCAAGACCGTTGCGCCGATATTCGCATTGATCGCCCACTCTTTCGAGAACTCCTGTCCGGCTCCAAACATCATGTACATGAAGATCGGAAGGATCAGCGCAAAGGCGAACATGGCGGGATTGAGAACCAGCTTCAGGAATGACTTCCAGGTGAGAAGCCCAAAGCCCTGCCAGGAGCTCAGGGCTCGGCGGCTGATCCAGGGGTTTGTTGCTGCGTGAGTGTGAGTCGTCATTGTGAATCCTTAAAGAAGAGGTGCGAGGTGGCCAAAGTGAAAGACAGGATTTCGTGCCCTGCGTTCTACTGCGTGAGCTCGGCGAAAACATCCTCGAGGCTCGAGAAAACAACCTCGAATTCGCATGCCTGGGGAATAGCAACGATGTGTCGAGCGGCCTCGTCAGAGAAGGTCGTGTGGAACTCCACGCGTAACCACTGATCGGCAGCCAAGTCCTCTTCGCTCAAAGAAGCGGGGGCGGAATCGGGGGAATCGACCTCGGCAATATCGGAAAGCTCCCACACTGTCCCAAGCTCAGCCGCACGCGCGGCCAGTCCAGCGCGCACACCCTCAAGAGAGGAAGAAGGAATAGAGAAGGCCAGACGCGTCGACGAGTGCGCACGGCGGATTTCTTCGGTCGGGGCGTCGGCACTCACTCGGCCGGCGTTGACGATGACCGTACGCTGAGCGTAGTCCTGCGCCTCGGCCAGATAGTGGGTGGCGAAAAGGATCGTCTTGCCTTTCGAGGCCTGGGTGCTCATGAGATCCCAGAACTCCTTGCGCATGGTGACGTCCATTCCGGCGGTCGGTTCGTCGAGAATGATGAGTTCTGGGTCAGGAATGAGTGCCATTGCTAGGCGAACGCGTTGCTGCTCACCACCGGAAAGCTTGCGGATTTTGCGGCCAAGAAGGTGACGAAGGTGGGTTTCCTCGACAAGAGGGTCAATGGACTGGGTGCGCTTGTAGACGCGCGAGAAGAGTTTGAGGATTTCTGCGACGCTGTAGTCACCAGGAAGCGAACCCGATTGAAGAACGACACCGATCAGGCCGCGGCGGATTGCTTCTTTGGCACTCATGCCAAAAACTTCCACGCTTCCGCTATCTGCCTGTTGAAGGCCAAGAATGATGTCAATTGTTGTGCTTTTTCCGGCGCCATTTCGGCCAAGGAAAGCAACGATTTCACCGGAATCAACGCGCAGGTTCATGCCCTTGAGAGCGTGTACATTCCCGTAGGTCTTCACCAGGTCTTTCGCAAGGATCACTGGGGTCGTAGTTTGAGTGTCCGTGTTCATGCCTCTAGTCAACCGTCGAGGCGCAAAGGGCAACAGTGTCGTTTTTACGAAGTTTCACATGACACTTGTCATGAGATCTTTATGAGGCTTCTTCTACTATTAAGGGGTGAGTTCTTGCGATTCCCATTTAATTACTCTCCCCGTCCGCCGTTTTTCACACTTCTATCCTCAAGTTCGCGCGCTACTCACCGAGGCTTTCCCCTCTTCTGAACTCGTGCCTGAGTGGGTACTCAACACCTTCGCACTGCGTCGTTCCATTGATTTTCTGGCTTACTTTGATCCCGCTCAAGAGTCGAGTTTTTGCGGGATTACCCTCACGATTCACTCGGAGGATTTACTCTTTGTCATTTTTCTGGCAACGGACCGTTCCGCACGTTCCAAGGGGTATGGTTCGCGCATCCTGTCCCAACTCAAGGAGCACTACCCCGAACACGCGATTGCCCTGGAAATTGAACCGATGCTTCGCGATGCCGAGAATTTTCACCAGCGCGAGAGGCGACTGGCTTTCTATCAACGCAATGGCTTCGACGAGACCGGGTTGTTTACGAATTATGAGGGCGAGAACTACGAGATCTTGCTCTACCTACCCGCGCTGCTTCCCGACGAAGGTGCGACAGCGCAGCGCTACAAGGATTTAGGCGTATTGTGTGGAGCCCTTGAGGAGCTCCTGTCGTCATTGACCATGCCGGTCTTCATCCCCACCATCCACGTCGGTATGAGGGAATAGCCGAGGCCGAGGCCGAGGCCGAGGCTACGCGAGAGGGTCTGGTAAGTCGCGGTGGTCGTTGGGAATCAACACCGTCGGGTCAGACACAGAACCATCAGAAGGACGAGCACCACTCTTGTAACTAAACTCCGTATTCTCCTGGCGAAGAATGACCGTCACAAGCCCCCCATTCTTCTCATCCTTCCACGCAAGATAGTGGCCAACCCCAGGTACCGGACTGGCATAGTCATACACCAACTCATAGCCCAGCGGATTCAAATGAGCATTCCCCCACTCAACAACCCGCCCCACATCACGCGGACCACACTGAACACGCTGGCTCTCAAGCCAATACTCTGGAGTGGGATACCTCTTCCTCGTTTCCATCTCGCTAGGTCTACGAGCCACGTAATACGATGAATCACCAACAATTTCGTCTCTGAAACTCAAAATCTCCGGCTCAACCTCACGCTCAAACACCTCAATCGACTGACGTTTTCTCTCCAACTCGCTGCCATCAGTCTCTGGAAATCTAGGCGCGTCCCTATCAAAATCCCAAATACTGGGAAGACTAGGACTCACATATCCGGCAACATCCCGAGAATCATTAGGAATCAGCACCCGCGGATCAGGCACAGAACCATCAGAAGGACGATCTTGGGTGTCATATTGAAAAGCCAATGACTGATCCCTAATTAAGATTTCAACACGCCCTCCATTCTTTT
The DNA here is from genome assembly GCF_000758755.1 of Actinomyces sp. S6-Spd3. Classification (GTDB taxonomy): domain Bacteria; phylum Actinomycetota; class Actinomycetes; order Actinomycetales; family Actinomycetaceae; genus Pauljensenia. The sequence goes on from NZ_JRMV01000272.1 coordinate 181,101, forward strand.
CATCACGCCAAACCAGAGACTCCTGATCATGCACAATCGATACATACCCAAGGGGTTCGAGATACCGGCCGAGAATTTCTTCAACGCGGTCTGGGGATTGGGTACCCCCACGTACTCTCTGACTGGACAGCTCCCATCCATCGTAGAGACGACTAATTTTGCTCTTCTCAGTCTCAGGACGAAGAGACTGAGAACCACTATAAATTTCATTTCGTGCGGCAAGAATGTGCGGCTCAACATCACGCTGAAAGGCCTCAACCGACACGCGCTTCTCCAAAGGAAGACTCCCACCCCCACGCGGGGGAATATCGATGTAAGGGAACGAGATAATTCCAATAAACACCCATATCGCGAATAGGAATCCCACCACTGCGCCTACAAAACGCAGCACGTACCGCAAATAGCGCTTTACGCGCCGTCCCTGTACTCCACGCGTGGACTGCGAATCAGACACCACCACACCTCCTCGCCGTCGTTGAGGTCAGCCCCAGCCTAACGAAGAACGCTGATTCAGCAAGCAATTACTCAACACTACTTCGATATTTGAGAAAACAACCCATCATAGGCAATTCGGGGGCACTGGCCTCGTACCGCAATCATCCCACACGGCTCAAAGCCATAAGCCTCCAGCGCTCGACGCATCGGCGCATTATCAAGGTGCGTATCGCAGCGCAAATACGGAACTTGCCCCGCGCAAAAGTCCATCACCACGCGAGTGACCCCGCGGCCTCGGACGCTGGCAAGGCGATGGATCACGCCATACTCATCATCGAAGTGCCAGGCCCCATCAATCTGGGAATACTCCTCTTCCGGCCCGCGAGCGAAACTAAACACTGCCAAAGGCCCTTGTTCATCACAAACAAGGAAGCACTCGCCTCGTTCAATGTCCCTGAGCGCGTCACTGCGGTTGGGGTAATCGCTGGGCCACTGCGTCGGATTACCGTTCGCCCGCATGAATTCGCGGGCGTGGTCAAAAGCAGACTCGATGAAATCCAGATCCTCGGAAGTGGCGGGGCGTATGAACATGTCATTAGGGTAGCCCACGCCCGAATCCCCCTTCGCCGCCGGGCACCCTTTCATCCAAACCGTTACGCTGCACCTATGGCCAGCGAACATCCCACACGAAACGAGCACTTCGGAAAGTACCTTGCTTTAGGTATCGGCACTCACGTCATGTGGGGATTTTTCCCGCTGTACTTCCACCTTCTTGAACCGGCCGGCTCGCTGGAAATCATCGTTCACCGAGCGCTATGGGCCTTCATCGCCTGCTTGATTGCACTGGCACTGACTCGATCCCTTCCCAGAATGTGGCGCGTAATCCGCACTCCCGCGCTCATGGCGCCGCTTGCCGCCGCAGGTTTCCTGGTTGTCATCAACTGGACGACCTATATTTACGCGATCCTCATTGGCCACACGACCGATGCCGCGCTCGGCTATTACATCAATCCGCTCTTCACGGTCGCCTTGGGAATGGTCGTTCTCCACGAGAGAATCTCGCGCCTTCAAGGCGTTGCTCTTGGCTTGGGCGTTCTCGCGGTGATTGTCATCATCGTGGGACTCGGCCGGCTCCCGTGGATTTCGCTTGCGCTTCCCGCATCCTTCGGCCTGTACTCACTGGTGAAAAAGAAGGTCGCACTCAAGGTTGCTCCCCTCGATGGAATGGCCATTGAAACCGCGGTCGTCATCCCGATTTTAGGGATTTATTACGCCTACCTTGTTGCCCACCAATCGACGTCATTCCATACCCTTCAGCGCGCCGGCGATAGTGCGATGTCCTGGCAGCTTCACCTGGCAATGCTCATCGGAGCGGGAATCCTGACCGTCATTCCGCTCATCACATTCGCCAAGGCATCGCAGGGACTCCCCCTGGGTCTCTTGGGCTTCCTTCAGTACATTTCCCCGAGCATCCAGCTGGTCATTGGCGTGTGCATCTTCCACGAGTACATGGAACCGACGCGCTGGATCGCGACCGGAATTGTCTGGGTCGCCCTTGCTCTGCTCAGTGTCGACGGCGTGATCAGAATGCGACGCGCCAGGCAATAACGACGCCCACTGCGACGATAACCGCCACCACGATCCCCGCGATCACGCGGTTTCGCACGCTCTTTTCCCCGCGAGGCTTTCGCGAGCGCGTTCCGTTTGCGAAGGCCTCGAGGTCGCTGAGTGGACCGCTATTCGCCGTTTCCCGCCAGCTCCAATCCACGGCTTCACCTGACGAGGCCGTGGTGGGGATCGCCGTTGGAGCGTACTGCGGTGCTGTGCCTTGGGCAGGTTCAGACTGAGGCGGCTGAAGTTGCTGCGGGGCGCTTGGCGCTGCCTGGACGCCGTAATCGATGATCGGCGTCCCTGCGGCTTGGGGCATACCCATCTCGGAAGCGCTCGGGCCAATCGGCATGTTCGAGGTGTACTGGATCTGCGGTTCGAGCGTTCCCCCGGAAGAGTCAAGGATCCACTGGCGCAACTGTGGATACAGGCTGGGGTTTTTCAGCAGATGCCGACGAAGGTCAGGGCGCTCGGCCGCGAGTTGCGCCATGAGTTCAGGCGGCATCGTGGGGTCTTGAGCTTGGGCGGGTGTGATCGAATTGAGGTCGTACATTAGGCGGGTTCCTCGCGAGAGGTGAAGTTCGCAAAGCGCGCCATGTGTCCTTGGAAGAGGACGCGAATTGTTCCGGTCTCACCGTTACGGTGCTTTGCCAAGATAATGTCGGCTTCGCCCGGACGATCCTCAGGATTGTAGTATTCGGGCCGGTGCAAGAGGATGATGATGTCCGCGTCTTGCTCGAGTGAGCCCGATTCACGCAGGTCGCTCATCATCGGCTTCTTATCGGTTCGCGCTTCGGGACCGCGGTTCAGCTGTGCGACAGCGATGACCGGGACATCGAGGTCTTTGGCCAAAAGTTTGAGGTTTCGCGACAGGACGGAAACTTCCTGCTGACGTGATTCGACCTGCTTGCCCGTTGTCATGAGCTGGAGGTAGTCCACGACGACCAGGCCCAGATTGTGCTGCTGCTTGAGTCGGTAGCATTTCGAGCGAATCTCGGTCATGGTGACATTCGCTGAGTCGTCGACGAAGATCGGGGCTTCAGAGATCTTCCCGGTCGTTTCCGAAACCTTGCGCCAATCGCGTTCGGTCATCTCGCCCTTCATCATCTTGCTCATGAAGACCGAGGACTCGGCGGAGAGCATACGCATGGCGATGTCGTTTTGGGACATTTCCAGCGAGAAGATGACCGATGTGATGTCGTGCTTGATGGAGGCGGAGCGGCAAAAATCAAGTGCCAGCGTGGACTTACCCATCGCAGGACGCGCCGCGACAATGATCATCTGCCCGCCTCGCAGACCACCGGTCATTCGATCAAGGTCGACGAATCCGGTGGGGACGCCGGCGACCTTACCCTGGTTAAGTTCGATCTTTTCGAGCTCGGTGAGGATGTTTTCGGACATATCGGCCATCGACACATAGTCGGTTTGCGCTTGGCGTTCTGCGACGGCGAAGATCTCCGCCTGGGCTTTGTCGACGATTTCATCGACATCGCCGCCAGCGTCCGCGTAACCGAGTTGGACGACTCGCGTGCCCGCAGTGACGAGGCGACGCAAGATCGCGCGCTCTTTCACGATTCGCGCGTAGTAGCCCGCGTTTGCTGCGGTAGGAACCGATGCGATCAGGCTGTGGATGTACGAGGCCCCGCCGACCCTGGACAGATCTCCTTGCCTTTGAAGTTCACCAACGACCGTCACTGCGTCCGCGGGTTCGCCCCGGCCCATGAGGTCGATGATCGTGTTGTGAATGATTTCGTGGGCAGGCTTGTAGTAGTCACTTCCACGAATCTCTTCGCTGACATCGGTGATTGCTTCTTTGGAGAGCATCATGGAACCCAAGACGGACATCTCTGCGTCGATGTCTTGGGGTGGGGTGCGATCGAAGTCTTCCGATGCCATGTGTGAAGCTCTCCTCAGGCGGATTGTGCGCATGTGGATGGGGGTTAAACGCAAAGCGCGTACACGCGAGCCTACTGCCAAGCGAGCGCCACTGCCACTCTCAAGTTCAACACGAATGTGGACGGATTGTGGATACTCTGTGGACAGCGCCGCGTGTCTTCCACATGCCCTGTGGACGAAGAGTCTTTCACAAGCCTATTCTCAGCTTGCCTTCAGTTTAGGCTTTCCCCGGAAAGCCGCCATTTTCCGAGTATGATCTTTCCACAGATGTGTACACAGTCTGTGGATAAAAAGTGGAGGGACAATCAGTGGATAGCGCCGATCAGCGAAAAGACATGTCTCAATCGCAGATTGAAGGTTTACCGGAGTCACAACTTGCGATCCACAATCAGGCTGCATCAACTGATAAAGAGTGTCCTGAACAGGCTTTATCCACAGATAAATCCACTTCCGTGGATAAACCAGCACTCACTGATGCATCCGAGGATATTTCCAGCGCTTCCCCAGTTACGCGCGATGAATCCGCACAAACTCACAGCAAACAGCCCAGCCTGACACGCCAAATCCTCTCCCTCGCGATCCCGACCCTAGGCGCAACAATTGCGCAGCCACTTTTCCTCACGATCGACTCCGCAATGGTTGGCCACCTCGGCGCCGAAAAAATCGCCGGCATGTCACTTGCCATGATCGTGATCAACACGGTCTACGGCATGTCGATCTTCTTGGCCTACTCGACCACCGCCGAAACCGCTCAAGCAATGGGAGCCGGAAACGAGCGCCGTGCCCGCGAACTCGGCGTCCACGCCATGTGGCTGGCCGCCATCATTGGCATCACACTCGCAGGGGTTCTCGCACTTATCGGCACTCCTCTCTTGCGCGCACTGGGAGCAGCCGAGGAAATCATGCCCTACGCCTCGTCATTCCTGCACGCGTCCCTTCCGGGGCTTGCGGCATCGCTGATCACCATGGCGGCCACCGGAGTTTTGCGCGGAATGAAGGACACCACCACTCCGCTCATCGCGGCTGGAGCGGGCGCAGCGCTGAACATTGGCCTCAATGCATTCCTCATCTACGGGATCAATCTGGGGATTGTCGGTAGCGGCATTGGAACCTCGATCGTTTCAACCATCATGGCGATCACCTTGGTCGCAATCCTCGCCCGCCCCGCACGAGCCGCGGGTGTCTCTTTGCGTCCGTCACTGACAGGAATCCGCCAATCCGCGCGCGTCGGCGGCCCTCTCTTGGCGCGCTCGGTCGCAATTCGCCTGGCCTTCCTCACCTCGATCTGGAGCGCGACGACGATCAGCGTCAACGGCCTCGCGGCCTACCAAGTCGTCATGTCGGCCTGGCAAATCCCGCTCTTCCTTCTCGACTCCCTTGCGATCGCCTCGCAAACTCTGGTCGGATTCGCCATCGGTTCGGGGGATCGCTCGCAGCTGCGCACGCTGCTCCGCACCCTCTCGTGGTGGGGAATCGGAGCGGGCGTCATCATCGGCGCGCTCACCGCTTCCCTTTCCCCGTGGATCCCTTCCTTCTTCGTTTCCGAGGCCGTCGTCCGCCACATGGCAATCCCCGCGGTCATCGTCAATGCGGTCTTCTTCCCCGCACAATCACACGCATTCCTGCTCGACGGTGTCTTGATTGGTGCAGGGCGCGGAGCTTCCTTGGCAAAGGCAGCATTCCTCAACCTCGCGATCCTGCTTCCCGCGCTGTGGGGATTTACGCTTCTTCGTCCCCGCCTGAGTGAGACCGCGGCGGTAGCGGTACTCATTGGTTTGGTGACCGGTTTGTACATGGTGACCCGAGCGATCACAAACTCGTGGATCACGTGGTTTTCGCCGCGAAATGCGCTCATTCCGCGGGATGATTCGCTCGCTCCATCACAGGCCGCAGTGTGATTCACCGCTCGTGACAGGAAGCTGAAAAAACGCTAGACTTGGACGCTGGACTGTTTCCACCCACCCGGGATGGAACTCAGTCTCGCGGACACCCATGTGTCCGTGTGCAAAAGCCGGTGGAACTCCGGTGATTGCAACGCATGACCCTCCTGTCACGGAAATACCGTGACCGCGAAGACCACAGGAGGTGGGTATCAACGTGCGTGAATACGAACTGATGGTGATCCTCGATCCTTCGATCGACGAGCGCACCGTCGCCCCGCAGATGGAGAAGTACCTCGAGCAGGTCACCGCTAACGGCGGCTCCGTCGAAAAGGTCGACATCTGGGGCAAGCGTCGTCTTGCCTACGACATTCTCAAGCGTTCCGAGGGTATCTACGTTGTCATCAACATGACGACCACCCCCGAAATTGCGCTGGAAATCAACCGCTTGATGACTCTGAACGAGTCCATCCTGCGCACGAAGCTCCTGCGTCCGGACGCCCACTGACCTTCGCTCACCTGAGCAATCACCTCACACAGCCCACCAAGGAGATCCAATGGCTGGAGAAACCGTCATCACGATCATTGGCAATTTGACCAATGATCCGGAACTGCGTTGGACGCAGAGCGGAGCACCCGTCGCCGACTTCACGGTGGCATCCACCCCGCGTTCCTTCGACCGCCAAAGCGGCGAATGGAAGGACGGGGAAACCCTGTTCATGCGCTGCTCCGTCTGGCGCGAAATGGCTGAAAATGTCGGCGAATCCCTGCGAAAGGGAATGCGCGTCATTGTCACCGGTCGCCTCGTGCAGCGCTCTTTCGAAACCCGCGAGGGCGAACGCCGTACCGTCGTCGAACTTCAGGTCGAAGAAGTCGGCCCCTCACTGCGTCGCGCAAAGGCACAGGTCACCCGCACGGGCGGCCAGGCCTCGGCAGGCGCACCCCAGGGAGGCTACTCCCAGGGTGGCGGATACGGACAGCAGCAGGGCTACGGAAACCAAGGTGGTTACTCGCAGAGCCAGGCCAGCTACGGCGCACCTGCCGGCGGTTCACAAGACGATCCGTGGCGCACATCCGATTCCGGTGTTGCGACCTCTTTCGCCGAGGATCCGCCCTTCTAAATAGCACCGCGCGCCAAGTAACCGGTGCGCACACGTGCTGAACACATGCTTGGGAGCGTTCACTCGCTCAGATCATCAAGGAGAACATCATGGCGAAGCCTCAACTTCGCAATAAGCCCATTAAGAAGAAGGCCAACCCGCTGAAGTCGGCCAAGATCGAATCGATCGATTACAAGGACACCGCTCTGCTGCGTAAGTTCATCTCGGACCGTGGCAAGATCCGCGCTCGCCGCGTCACCGGTGTCTCCGTCCAGGAGCAGCGTCGCATTGCTCGCGCCGTCAAGAACGCACGCGAAATGGCTCTGCTGCCCTACACCTCTACCGGCCGCTGATTCGAAGGGAAGGACTGAAAAATGGCAACTACCAAGCTCATCCTCACCCACGATGTGGATCGTCTCGGATCCGCCGGCGATGTCGTCGAGGTCAAGTCTGGATACGCTCGTAACTACCTGATCCCCCGTGGCTTCGCCACCAAGTGGACCAAGGGCGCACAGGTTCAGATCGATCAGATGGCTGCTGCTCGCCGCCGTCGTGAGATCGCGTCCATCGACGATGCTCGCATCGTGCGCGATGCCCTGCAGGCCGCGGTTGTGACCGTGAACAGCAAGGTTGGCGCACATGGACGCCTCTTCGGTTCCGTCTCCGCTTCTCAGATTGCAGAAGCTGTGAAGGAACAGCTGGGCCAGACCATCGATCGTCGTCGCGTGATCATCGCTGACCCGATCAAGACCACCGGTGACCACACCGTGACGGTCAACCTTCACTCCGAAGTCACCGCGAACCTCAAGGTCCGCGTGCTGGCTGTCAAGTGAGCGTCTGACAAGACCATAAAGAGGGCCGGGGCACTCCCTTTCGGGAGGCCCCGGCCTTTTTGTCTTTCTTTTTCACGGGTGTCAGGCAGCTGCCTGAGCAGCGCTCCATTCGACGCTCGAAGACGTGTCCGCGCCGATGGAGCCCCCGAAACTACCTGCCTTCTGCCCGACTCGGACCGCCACCCTCAGAGCCCGCCGCACCCGTATTTTGAGCAGTCGGAGTCTGGGTCGGCTGTACCTCAGATCCCTGTGTCGACTCACTCGCCTCGGGGGTCGGAGTAGGCGTCTCTTCGGTAGGTGTAGGTGTCGTCGAAACCTGGGGGTCGGGGACCACAGGAGTAGCCGACTGGCGGGTGTACCAATCGAAGTGGAGCTTCGTCTGGTTCGCAGTCGCCTGCTTCATGTAGCGCATCCACACGGTCACCGGCCAGTCACCACCGTGGAATTGGCCAAGCCCACCGATATTCGTCAAAGAAACGGGATTGCCGTTTTCATCGAGCTGGTACATGCTCACTGCAGTGACCAGTTCAGGCGTAAAACCAACGAACTGCGCGGTCTTTTGGTCTTCGGAGGTACCGGTCTTACCGCCCGTGTCCTGCTTGAGTGCGGCCGCGGCCTCGGCAGTACCACCCGAAGCGGTCACTGCTTCAAGCGCAGGAAGGACGGTCGACATGGTCTTGGTATCGAAAACCTGTTCCGGGTCAACGTTTGTCTTGAAGACCTTGGAACCATCGGAGTTTTGAACCTCGCGGACAATGTGCGGAGTGGTTCGCTTTCCACCCGAAGCAATCGTCGAATAGGCGTGCGCAAGGTCAATGTTGTGGGGAGCCGCAAAGCCCAAGACGTTGAGCAGCGAGTCATCCAAACCGCTCGTGTCCTCGGGGATTCCCAAGTCGATAGCAACCTTCTTCGTGGTTGCGGGGCCAACTTCCTGGTTGAGTCCAACGAAAACAGTGTTGATCGAGTTCTTCGTCGCGTTCACCAGGTTCTGACGGCCCCAAGACACACCAGAATCGTTGCTCACCGCACGCGACATTCCACTAAAGGTCTTGGGCGAGGAGCCATCGTAAACGTCGTAGATCGAACCCCCCTGCTCGGCGTGAGCAACCAGGGCGAAAGGCTTGAAGGTTGAACCGGCAGCCATGATGTCTTGCGTTGCCGCATTTTGCTGGCGCGTGAGGTAATCCTTGCCGCCGTACTCTGCGACGATTTCGCCGGTAGCGGGATCCAATGACGTCAAAGCCACGTGCATGGAATCTTCATTCCATCCGCGCACCGTGTACATGTACTCTGCAGCGGCAACAGCCTGATCCTGCTTGTCCTTATCAATCGTGGAAATAATGCGGTATCCGCCGGTCGCCAGCTGGTCTGCCGTGAAGCCTTCTGCCGCGAGTTCAGTCCGGACCTGCTCCATGAGATAGCCGGTCGGGCCTTCCATCGTCGGACCACCCAAGGTATCGGGATCGATGGTCTTTGGGAACTCGGCGGCGTTTGCGTCCGCCTGCGAAATCCAACCATCCTCAACCATCAGGTTGATGACGCGCTGCCAACGCGAGCGTGCTTTCTCTTCATCGACTGCCGGATCCCACGCGGAAGGAGCGGGGATGATCCCAGCGATCATTGCGGCCTCGGAAAGGGTGAGATCCTTTGCTTCGTGGCCGAAATACGCCTGAGATGCGGCTTCGATACCGTAGGCACCGCGACCAAAGTAAATGGTGTTGAGGTAGTTGCCAATGATCTCGTCCTTGGTCTGCTCACGATTGATCTTGAGAGCAAGGATCGCTTCCTTGGCTTTACCCACATAACCGGTCGTTTCACCGACGTAGTAGCGCTCAACATACTGCTGGGTCAGGGTCGACGCACCCTGGCGCGCCCCGCCCCTAATATTGTTGACCAGCGCGCGACCGATGCCTTTGAGATCGACACCCGAATTCGTGTAGAAGGTGCGATCCTCCGAGGCAACCACGGCATGTGAGACATAGTCAGGCAGGGTACTGGAATCGATGATCTTCCTATTCACCTGCGACATCCGGCCCATTTCGGTGGTGCCATCGGCGTAGTAGACGGTCGTCGTCTGCGCAAGAGCAACCTGATCCGCCTGCGGAATCTTCAACGAGGCGTAGGCAATGAGGAAGGTACCAAAGCCGGCAATAATGAGGCCGAGGAAGGTGTAGAAGACTCCTCGTGCAATCCGTGCTGCGAGGCTACGCTTCTTTTTCCCCTTGGCCGGCCCCTTCTTCTTTCCGCCGCCCTTGCCGGACGCTGCCGTGCGCGAGCTTGCCGGACGCGTCGACCCCGTGCGCGAGGTACTCCCCGACGAGGCCGCGCGAGTGCTTGCGCGCCGACTTCCGCTTGAGCTGGCTGCTGCCCCACTCGAGGAGCCGCGAGAAACTCGCGCAACCGCTGAAGTGCGCTTAGGTGCAGAAGAAGCAGGTGTCTGGGGGATGGTTCCCTCGCCTTCACGACGGGCCTGCTGCGCAAGTCGACGTCGAGTCGCCTCGGCTCGCGAGGGAAGGGCGCGACGTCCCTGATCGTCGTTTGCTTGTGAAGGTGCCACGAAATCCAGCCTTTCAGCATAGGTTCATCGTGACTAGCCTACGCAGAAAGGCAGGCAATTGCCTAAAGGTAGCTCCGGATCGGCTTAGTTTTCGCTGGCAGCGCGACGTTTACGAGCCCTCTTCTGCGCGGACATTTCTTCCCAGCGAGCCTGCTGAGCCTGATACTCTTCGGCAACTTCTCGCACCTCATCGGATGCCCACCACGCAAGCAGGGCCTCGCGCGCGGCCTCTTCACCCATGGGCCCGTTTTCCATACGCAGGTCAAGGAGGTAGTCACGCGCCATCTTCACGGCCTTAGAGGGGCGAATCCCCAGAATCTCCATGATCTGATCCCCGTCAAGATCGGGGCGGATCGCATCGAGTTCTTCTTGCGCGCGCAACGCGGCAATACGCTCTTCCAGATCGTCATAGGCGGCAGACAAGAATGCGGCCTTACGCTTGTTGCGAGTCGTGCAGTCCGCTCGGGTCAATCGGTGAAGGCGCTCGAGAAGTTCTCCCGCGTCCGCCACGTAGCGACGAACCGCCGAATCGCTCCACTTCGCATCGCCATAACCGTGGAAACGCAAGTGAAGAGCAACCAAGTCAGACACGGCATCGGTCGTGGCCTTGTCGAAACGCAGGGCCTTCATGCGCTTGCGCGTCATCTTTGCGCCCACCAATTCATGATGGTGGAAAGAGACCGTGCCATTAGATTCGAAGCACCGCGTAGCCGGCTTACCGACGTCGTGCATGAGGGCAGCAAAACGCAAGATAAAGTCCGGTTCGGGAACCGGGCCATCCGCGTCGGTCTCCAGGTCGATCGCCTGATCCAAGACGGTGAGCGTGTGCTGATAGACGTCCTTGTGCCTATTGTGCTCATCAACTGTTGACACGAGGGCTGACAATTCAGGAAGGACAATGTCAGCAACGCCCGTGTGGACCATGAGCTCAAGGCCTCGCCTGGGCCACGGGGAAATAATCAGTCGCTCGAGTTCAGCGCGAATACGCTCTGCCGAAACAATCTCCAAGCGCCCCGCCATAGATTCCATAGCGTCCATGACGTCCTCATCCACGTCAATGCCAAGCTGGGCGCTAAAGCGTGCGGCTCGCATGATGCGCAGCGGGTCATCATCAAAGGATTGCAGTGCGCTAACCGGGGTGCGAAGACGACCAACGGCCAGATCAGAGAGGCCGTCATGGGGGTCAACGAGCGCCAATTGCGGCAGGCGCATCGCCATAGCGTTGACGGTGAAGTCGCGGCGAGTGAGGTCACCTTCCAAAGTGTCGCCGTATTCGACCTCGGGCTTTCGCGACCCCACTTCATAAGAATCAGTGCGATAGGTCGTCACTTCGACGACAAAATTGCCGCGCCTGCCACCGATGGTGCCGAACTCGCGGCCAATGTCCCAGGTTGAGTTTCCCCATTGAGCAAGAAGCTCTTCGGTTTTTTCTGGGCGAGCAGAGGTCGTGCAGTCAAAATCGTGAGGGGTCAGCCCCAAGAAAGCATCGCGAACCGGTCCTCCGACCAAGCTGATTTCCTCACCGGCCTGGGTGAAGATTTCGCCCAGTTCGAGGATTTCCTTGGGAATACGGGAGAAAGCCTCTTTCGCCTGGGCCATGAGCAGGCCCAAATCACCCTCGCCTAAACCAGAGGGGCGGGGTGCGTGAGAGCGGGCTTGACCCATTGTTCGCGACAGTTGTGTACTCATCCCCTCCAGCATGCCATGTTTTGGGCTTCTTTGGCTTGCTCGCATCACGGCTTCATTCATGGTTGACACGGGAATAAGGTCACTCGCAGCCATAGCACAGGCTGTAAAAAGTGCGGTAATTCCCACTCGACCGATGGTGCGACCTGACCCGGAGGGCTAATCCCGCTTAAAGTGGAACTATGACTGTACCTTCTGAAGCGTTACGACCCGGAGTGCCTCAGCCTCCGCGTCGTCATCCTTCGTTGCGTACAGCGAATTCGGCCCCTCATTTCCTTCCCGTTTCCTCTGAAACTTCTGCCGGGGGCATCGTTGTCGATGTTCGCAATGGCCAGCCCTACGCAGCAATCATCGCCAGACGGAATCGATCGGGGAAGATTGAGTGGTGCCTCCCCAAGGGGCATCTTGAAGGCTTGGAGTCTCCCGAAGAAGCCGCTCTTCGCGAAGTCGCTGAAGAAACCGGTATTCACGGGCGCATCATTCGCCACCTCGCCTCGATTGATTATTGGTTTTCCGGCGCAGATCGGCGGATCCACAAGGTTGTCCACCACTACCTGATGGGTTACATTTCCGGGTCCATCACCGTTGAGGGGGATCCGGATCACGAGGCCGAGGACGCCGCCTGGGTCCCCTTGCGTGAGCTCTCGCATGACTTGGCTTACCCCAACGAGAGGCGCATTGTCGGGATCGCTTTGGACTTGCTTTACCGGGATGCATCATGACGCGACTGCGAGCCACTCGAATTGCACTGACTCTTGTGCCCCTGAGCGCCCTGCTTCTTTCACTTCAACCCGCGAGCGCGGCCACCCTTGCCTCACTTCCCACCGCGGGCACTCACGAGGCCTCGGCAGCGTCAGCCTTACCCGCAGCACTTACGCCCCAGGCCAATGCGCGACCGGAGGTTTTGGGTGAGGCACCCCAAGCCTTGGGAGTGGACGTTCGGATTAACCGCCTCGAACCGCGAGTGATCACTGCTCAAAACAATGTGCAGGTCTCGGGCGTTGTCCGCAATCTGACGGATAAGCCCATCCAGAATCCGTCTTTGGATGCCTATGTTCAGACTTATTCGCCGCTGACCGCTTCGGACCTCTCGGCTTATGTGACGGGGAAGTCCTATCAGGGTCGGCGCGTGCATGCGGGAACCTTGGAAGCAACGATCCAGCCAGGCGCCGAACAGACCTTCCATATGACGATTCCTTTTGAAGACCTCCCCTTCACTTCGGACTTTGAGTGGGGGCCGCGAGGTATCACGGTCGTTGTTGAGGGTGATGAAAACCGGGGAAGTGACCGCTCCATTCTGATCTGGGATTCGGCATATTCCCTTGAACGCACGCGCGTCAATGTTCTCTTGCCCTGGACGTCCTCAACTCCACGCGTGACCAGTGATTCCTATTCGATCCTGTCTGCGGCATCCATGTCGGGAGTAACTTTCGCGACCGACTCGCAAACTCTGGTCGACGAGCTCACCGTCCCTGAAGATCGCGCAAGCTCCAGCGCCTCGTCTTCTTCGCCAACGCCTTCTGCTTCTTCTTCCGAGGCCAGTGCTTCCGCTTCCGCAACCAGCGCCTCGCCGTCTCCTTCCTCTTCCGCCACCCCGCGTTCCGAGGCCGAGATCACTGCTGATCGCAATACGCGCGTTGCTTTCCTCCAGACCTTCTTTGAGCGCACCCGTGAGCTCGTGGCTCTACCCAGTAACGATGCGGACCTGACGCTTGCGACGACTCTCGATAACGACACGATCATGAAGTATCTTGTCGACTCGCGGGCACAGGTTCCTACGACTCTTGCCAAGACGCAGGCTCTTCTTCCCTCTTCCTCCCGTTCCTCGGCAAGCGCCTCCGCTTCTGCCAGCGCAAGCTCCTCTGCCAGCCCAAGTGAGGCCTCGCAAAGTCCAAGCCCCTCGCCAAGCACTGAGGCAAGCCCGACGCCGAGCAGCACTGCAGTACCCAAGCTCATCGATAACGTGTCATGGACGACCTCGGGAAGCTGGGGAAAGCAGTCCTTGAACGGGCAGCTTGGCTCAACCTTCATTGCTCCACCCGGCGAACTTGCGCCCGAAAGCGAACAAAACTTCACCTCTATGGCGAAGGTTCAGCTCTCAGCCGATGGCCAGACCATCACCAATAATGATGATCACTCAGGTGAAAGCTACACGGCTCTCAGTTCCCTCTCGCCCATGACGGACCTGCTTTCCTGGGATGCCCAAAGCCTTGATGACGAACTCGATACCCAGCAGTTCCTCACGGCTATGACCGCAATGATCACCCGCGAACGCCCGAGCTTGTCGCGGACACTTTTCGTCCCGCTTCAACGTTCTTCCTCACTGGATGAGACCCGACTTGAGCGCGTGCGAGCAATCCTCGATAACCGCTGGGTTGAGGGGATTTCCTTCAGTGACCTGATGAACTCCGAGGCGACAGACATCGAGCGTACGGCCGTCCAAGATTCGCCTTTTAGCGACTCGCTTCGTTCAGAGATGAGCGCGTTAGGCGGCGCTTATGCGGCTACTCTTCCCTTGGCGGGAGCAACAGAAAATGTTGATGCAGCTCGACTGAGGGTGGATACAACCGTTTCGAGCGCACTTCGGGCAGACCTTGGGGATCAGCGATCCGAAACGATCGTGAGCAGCATTCAGTCGCTCAATACTTTTAGCTCTTCCGTATCGGTTGAGTCTTCAAACGCGGTCAACCTCATTAATAAGAGCGCTAATTTCCCCGTTCGCGTGCGCAATTCTTTGCCGTGGCCGGTCAATGTCGAGGTCACTTTGCTCCCGGGCGATCCCAGATTGCGTGTCACCAGTACCTCGACAGCCACGATTCCAGCGAATTCTTCCTCAACGGTTGAAGTACCCGTGACCGCCATCGGTTCGGGCGATATACGCGTGACCTACAAGGTATCGACACCCAGCGGAACCATCCTTGATGATTCGCAAAAGGTTCTAGTCCGCATGCGCGCCGGATGGGAAGATGCAGCAACAGTCGTCATGGCGGTTCTTGTCGGACTTGCCTTCGTTGGCGGAATTATCCGCACGGTTCGGCGTCGCTTCAATGCCTCGACCACTGAGGAGTCCTCGCACCTGCCCGGCGTTGGTGGCGTTGAAAAAGGGACGGTCAACGTTCCACTGTCCACCGGAGCATTCGTGAAAGCCGGGCGTCCCCCGGCCAAGCCGACTACATCCGACTCACATGAAGAGGATCAGGAATGAGTGAAAGCCAAGCTCGCAACGGTTCGCTTTTACGGGCCAGCGTATTGATGGCCTCGGGAACAATGGTTTCCCGAGTCCTTGGCTTCATCAAGACCGCAATGCTATTGGCGGCGCTGGGTTCGGCCGGCGGTGCGGTCTCGGCTGCATTCCAGACAGCAAACACCCTGCCCAACACGATCTTCAATCTCCTTGCCTCCGGCGTTTTCGACGCTGTCTTGGTTCCGCAGATTGTTCGCGCACTCAAGAGAGATGAAGGCCAGGTTTACATCAACCGCCTCATCACACTGGCCGGAACGATCCTCTTCGTGGTGGCTTTCGTTTCGACTCTTCTTGCGCCACTTCTCATCATCATCATGGCGCCGGGCTACAGTATGGAGATTCGCTCCCTTGCAGTTTCCTTCGCCTTCTTGTGTTTGCCGCAGATCTTCTTCTACGGGCTCTATAACCTGCTCGGTGAGCTCCTCAATGCCCGTGGAGTTTTCGGCCCCTATATGTGGGCGCCGGTGCTCAATAACGTCATTGCAATCGCAGGTCTGACCGCTTTCTTGGTTCTGTGGGGTTCCCACGAAGACTTCGCCATCACGGACTTCACCTCCCCGCAATTCTGGCTCTTGTCGGTGACAACGACCTTGGGCGTTGTCTGCCAGGCACTTGTTTTGTTCATCCCCATGAGACGAGCGGGAATCTCATTCAAACCTGACTTCCACTTCCGTGGGACTTCTTTCGGCTCGGCCTCGAAGGTTGCAGGCTGGACATTTGCGACCTTGGGCGTGTCCCAAGTTGGCGTTCTCTCAACGAACGCCATCGCCTCGATTGCGGATAACTACCTCAACCAAAACCCCCAGCCCATCGCAGGTCTGGCCGGATATTCGGCTGCATTTTTGATCTTCATGCTCCCGCAGTCGGTCATTACCGTTTCTCTTGCGACCGCAATCTTCACACGATTGAACTACGCGGTCGCCGAAGATAACGACGAGGAAGTTGCCGAGAACTACCACACGGGTATTCGCCTCATTACCTCCCTGACGGTTCTTGCTGCCGCGATCTTCATGGCGGGCGCTGCCCCGATGATGCAGCTGGTCGTCACCAATACGACCCGGCCCGAACTGATCTCTTCCTACGCGCTGATTCTGGTTTCCCTCATGCCCGGCGTGGCCTCGACGGGAATCGTGCTGATGAGCCAGCGCGTCTTCTTCGCTTACGAGGACGCAAAACCCGTGTTCCTCATGGGCATTGTCCCCACGATTTTGCAGATCATCGTCGGGTGGTCGATCTACTTTGCGACGGGCGTGCGTTGGTGGGTCATCGGCGCGGCTCTTGGCGAAACAGTGTGCCGCATCGTTCAGGGTTTGATTGCCATGCGTTGGGTTGGCAATCGCAATCGCTTCGTCAATTCCTCGCTTATTGTGCGCTCCTACCTGACCTACGTCTGCTGCGCGGTTGTGGCTGGAGTCGTCGGTTTTAGCGTGCTGTGGCTCATGGGAATCTACACGACGATTTCCTCGAAACTGGTGCGCTGGCTGGTATCTGGCGTGAAGTTCGGGGTCGTCGCAATCGTTGTCACCGTGATCTACATGCTTGCGATGCGCTTCATCAACCCGCAAGAGTCTGCAACCAGTATTCGTCCCCTGCTCACTCGTCTGCGTCTCCCCGCAGCACTGTGTGCGTTCCTTTCGGCCGCGCCGTCGCCGCAGCGTCCCGAGAGCATTCATAATAGGCTGGCAGCATCACGCAAGGAGGAAGTCATGTCCGCTGAGGATCACCGCACCCCTGCCGAAGGTATGCCTCGCTGGGTTCCGCTCTCCGTCGACCTCTCCGTGCCTGCTTTCGATGAGATCGTCAATCCCGATGGGCCGCATGAGTCGGCTCCCGCGCCGCAGACTCCCGCGCCGGAAGTTCCTGCCTCGCAGCCCACGCTTCCCCAGGAGAACCACGCTTCCCGAGGCCGCGTCGAGGTAAGCCAGGCCAAGCCTGAGCTTCCCATTGTTCCGACCCTCCCAGCTACAGCGCGCGTCTACGACCTCGATGCGACCGCGCCTGCTGGTATTCCCCTGGGTGCTGCAGCTGCCGAGGCCGCGGCGGAAACTTCCGCCGCAAAGTCTCCTTCTACTCCTTCTCCTTCTCGTATCCCCGCACCGCATCCCAAGGGTTTTGCTGAGGGTGCTGTTGTGGGCGGCGCTGCTGCTGCCGAGGGTGTGGCGGCGACGGCTGCCGCGCGCGTCGGTCACGCTGGTGCTTCCTTCGCAGGTAGCGGGCACAGCGGTGGTACCGGTGGCGGAAACGGCGGCGGCCGAGGCGAAGGTGGCCGCGCACAAGGATCACCGGCCTCGGGCGGCGAAAGCGCGGAGCGCGGAATTGATCCCACGCGCCCAACGATTATCTTTGCCGCAGTGCTGACGGTCCTCGCTACCATTTGGGCGGGTGCAACCGTACTCAGCCCGGTCAAGCACTCCGGTGTTGACGACATCGTGAACCAAGCGAAGAGCGCCTCGCCTTCGGCTTCCGCATCGGCTCAGCCTTCCGACAATCCTTCACAGACGACAACTGTGACACCGGTGATCTCCAGTGTGTCCGTGCTGTCGTGGAAGGATGACAAGGGCGACCACGAAGAAATGGCCGTCAATATGATCGATGGAGACGCAAAGACCAGCTGGCACTCGCGCTACTTCGATTACAACCAATTCCTAGACGACACCGCGGTCACCGTGCTCGTGAAGTTCGAGAAGAAGTCAACGGTTTCTGAAATCACCTTGACGATGGATCCCTCGACGAGTGGCGGTGAAGGTGTTGTTCGTGCTGTAGATCCCAATTCACCTCGTGCGGGAACAGAAATCGCAACCACGACGTTCTCTCCCACAACGGACATCAAACTGGCACATCCCGTGGAGACCGATGCCATCAGCATTACCTTCCGCAAGATGCCAACCTCGCAAGATGGTCGCGCGTGGGCGTGGATCAGCGAGCTGTCAGTGAAGTAACCCGCAACCTGCCCATAGGAGACACCATGTCTGAAAACATCCGTGACGTCGTTATTGTCGGTTCTGGCCCCGCGGGGTACACGGCGGCTATTTACACTGCTCGCGCGGGTTTTAAGCCCGTCGTTGTCGCCGGTGCGCTTGCAGCCGGTGGTGCTCTGATGAATACCACCGAGGTTGAGAACTTCCCGGGTTTCCCCGAGGGAATTATGGGCCCGGACCTCATGGACCAGATGCGTCAGCAGGCTGAAAAGTTCGGCGCGGAAGTGCGCTACGAGGATGCCTACGCGCTTTCTCTTGAGGGCGATATCAAGACGATCACCCTTGAGGACGAGACCCTCCAGGCGCGCACTGTGATTCTGGCGACCGGCTCCGAATACCGCCACATGGATGTGCCCGGTGAACAAGAGTTCTCTGGTCGCGGTGTGTCCTACTGCGCGACCTGCGATGGTTTCTTCTTCCGTGACAAGCACCTGATCGTTGTCGGTGGTGGAGATTCCGCTATGGAAGAGGCCACCTTCCTGACGAAGTTTGCCTCGAAGGTGTCGGTTGTTCACCGTCGTGACCAGCTGCGTGCCTCGAAGGCAATGGCTGATCGTGCTGCGGCTAACCCGAAGATCGAATTCGTGTGGAATTCCGTTGTCGAGGAAGTCCTTGGGGATTCTTCGGTGACGGGTGTGCGCCTGCGCAACACCGTTGATGGTTCCGAGAGCGTCCTAGAAGCCGAAGGCGTTTTTGTTGCGATTGGCCACCTTCCCCGCACCTCGCTGATCGCCGATCAAGTTGCCTTGGACGAGGCGGGCTACATCGTGGTCAACGATCCGGGGACCGCGACCAACCTCCCGGGTGTTTTCGCCTGCGGTGATGCCGTTGACCATACCTATCGTCAGGCGATTACCGCTGCGGGTTCCGGTTGCCGTGCTGCTCTTGACGCGCAGCACTGGCTCGAATCTCAGGTGTAAGTATTGAAGGCCTTCGGTTTCCTGAGCTTTGGACACTACGCACGGGACGGAAGGCGCGGACTAAGCGGGCGCGATGCCCTTCATCAGGCAATCGAGTTATCTGTTGCCGCTGATGATCTTGGAGTGAATGGAGCCTACTTCAGGGTTCATCACTTTGCGCCTCAGGGGGCTTCCCCTATACCGCTTCTTTCAGCGGTTACAGCACGGACGGCACATATTGAAGTGGGTACCGGCATTATCGATATGCGCTAGCACATGTCTGAGTCATGACGTTCGATGCCACCCCTATCGTTTGTGGGCACGCGCTGCGCGCAGCCCGTTGGCGATAACGACGACCTCGGCGACCTCGTGGACGAGGACGACCGCGGCCAGGCCGAGCACGCCGGTGATGGCCAGCGGCGGCAGCACGGCGATGATCGCCAGGGACAGCACGATGTTCTGGTTCATGATCGCCCGGCCGCGGCGGGCATGCCGCAGCGCCTGCGGGATCAGGCCGAGGTCGTGCCCGGTGAAGGCGACGTCGGCAGACTCGATCGCGGCGTCGGAGCCGGTCGCGCCCATCGCGATGCCCACAGTCGCACCGGCCAGGGCGGGGGCGTCGTTGATGCCGTCGCCGATCATCGCGGTCGGCGACGTCTCCGAGAACCCGGCAACGATGCGAGCCTTGTCCTCGGGACGCAGCTCGGCATGCACGTCGCCGATCCCGGCCAGCTTCGCCAGCGCAGCAGCGGTGCGGGAGTTGTCGCCGGTGAGCATGCTCACCTCGACGCCCTGGTCACGCAGGGTCCGCACAACCTCGGGGACCTCGGGGCGCAGCTCGTCGCGGACGCCGATCGCCCCGGCCAGGAAGCCGTCGACGGTGACGAGCACGCAGGTCTGCCCCTCGGCCTCCAGGTCCTCGACCCGGGCCTTGAGCGGTCCGGCGTCGATCCAGCGGGGGCTGCCCACCGTCACCCGGCGGCCGTCGACCAGGCCACCGATGCCGTGCCCGGCCTCCTCGGCCACGTCCTGCGCGGCGGGGGTTCCCCGGCCCGCGGCGGCGATGGCGGCGGCGAGTGGGTGCGTCGAGTGCTGCTCGACGGACGCCGCCCAGGCGAGCACCTGCGCGTCGTCGAACCCATGGGCGGCGACGACGGCGGTGACCTCGGGCCGGTTGCGGGTCAGAGTGCCGGTCTTGTCCACGGCGAGGTGCCGGATGCCGCCGAGGCGCTCGAAGGCGGCCCCGCTCTTGATGACGACGCCGAACTTGGTCGCCGCGCCGATCGCGGAGACCACGGTGACTGGCACCGCAATCGCCAGCGCGCAGGGGCTGGCCGCGACGAGGACGACCAGGGCGCGGGTGATCCAGGTCTCTGGGTCGCCGAGCAGGGACCCGAGCACGCCGACGAGGACGGCGAGGACCATCACGCCGGGCACCAGCGGGCGGGCGATCCGGTCAGCGATCCGGGCTCGGTCGCCCTTCTCGGCCTGGGCCTGCTCTACCAGCTCCACGATCGTGGTCAGCGAGTTGTCGGTGCCCGCGGCGGTCGCCTCGACCTCCAGCACTCCGGCGGTATTGATCGCTCCCGCCGAGACCGCGTCATCGGGTGCGACCTCGACCGGGATCGACTCGCCGGTGATCGCGGACGTGTCCAGGCTGGAGCGTCCGACGCGGACGATCCCGTCGGTGACGACCCGCTCGCCCGGACGGACCAGCAGCACGTCGCCGACCGCGATCTCCTTGGCCGGGACCTCCACCGAGGCACCGTCGCGCAGCACGGTCGCGGTCTCCGGCACGAGCTTGAGCAGCGCGCGCAGGCCGCCGCGGGCGCGGTCCATCGCCTTGTCCTCCAGGGCCTCGGCGATCGAGTACAGGAACGCCAGCGCGGCGGCCTCCTCCACGTAGCCGAGGATGACCGCGCCGACGGCACTGATCGTCATCAGCAGAGCGATCCCGAGCTTCCGCTTGGCGAACAGCTTCCGCAGCGCGCCGGGCACGAACGTGTACGCGCCCAGCAGCAGGCCCGCCCAGAACGCGACCAGCGCCGCGACGTGCAGCCCCGACCACTCCAACACCAGGCCGGTGCCGAACGCGACCCCGGAGAGGATCGGCACCACCAGGCCCGGGTCGCGCCACCACGGGCGCTCGGTCTCCTCTGCCTCTTCAGCGGCGTTGGTGGTCGGCTCGTCGCAGCCGCAGGCGGCGCTCACGAGGCGTCCTCGGAGCCGCTCGGACCGCAGCAGCCGGGCACCGAGCAGTGCGGGTCGATGCACGGGGCGCTCTCGTCCACCGCCAGCGTCACGTCCATCAGCGCCGTCAGCGCCGCGGCCAGGTGCGGGTCGGCGATCTCGTAGCGGGTCTGCCGCCCCTCGGGCTCAGCGACCACGATGCCGCAGTCGCGCAGACAGGTCAGATGGTTGGACACGTTCGAGCGGGTCAGCCCCAGCTCGCGCGAGAGCACGGCGGGGTGGCTCGGGCCGTCAAGCAGGGACATCAGGATCCGGGAGCGCGTCGGGTCGGCCATGGCCCGGCCGAGCCGGTTCATGACGTCGAGGCGCGAAGCAATAGTCAGCATGCACTGAACTGTACAGTGATAGCTGACCAATAGTCCAGTTGCAGGGGCTGCCGCACGCGCTCCGCGCGCTTGCCCTCGGGAATCACGGTCACCTCTCGCGCCACCTCGTTCGTCTTCCTCAGCGACACCAGTTCAACCATGCAACCAAGCTTAGGTGAACCGGTGTTTGCAACCGCCATATGTGCTACGAAAACCCGCTGTACTTGGCTGAGGAAGCTGCTGCACTGGACCAGAGCGGTGATCGCAGTTTCGTTGAGATCCAGGCCGAGCAGATTGCACTCTACCGGACTGCATGGAAAGAAGCGGGGCACTCGTGGACACCTAGGGTGTCTGTATCGCGTTCGATCTTTCCATTGCTCAGCGCGAAGGATCGCGGAATGTATGGCTTGGAAGCATACTCAAGCGATCAGGTCGGACGTTTGGATATGGGAACAGCGACTTTTGGCCGTTCCTATGCCGCTACGCCCGATGTTTTGATCGAGCAGCTTCAGGCCGATCCGGCTATTGCTGCAGCGGATACTTTGTTGCTGACAATTCCCAACCAGCTGGGGTTTGAAGAGAATCTGTCGATTATTAGCAACTTTGCGAAGTATGTTGCTCCTGAACTGGGGTGGATTCCAGCCGATCAGGGTCCGGTGACGGGTTATCCGATTCAGTGAATCTGTTCGTGGCAAGGCTCGTGTGCCACTAGGTGGATTGAGTTAATTGCCCGCGTGATTGAGGGGCTGACGTGCCGGTGCCGTTGTAGGGGCAAAGACACCGGCCCGTCATTCCACCGGCGCCATTGCAGGTGGAAGCTCACCAGTTCGAGCCCCTGACCTCTCGATCTAATACGCTTAATTTTAATCCGTCTAAAACGTCAGAAGGAGGGAAAACGTGCAACCCTACGTGCACGTTTTCCCAGCTCAGACAGACATCTGACGTTTTTCTTCAGGAATGTTCTTTGTCGCCAGTTTCCCTATTTCATTCCTTCCCGCATGTCACTGAGCAGCCTTCGTCGCAGTGGACCGGTGCTTTCTGAGGCAAGGAGAATCAGCGCGACTCCTCCCGCTGTCATCCCGATAAAGATTCCCATACTGCTCAAGGACACTCCCATAGTCAGTACCGGAGACATGAAGCACAGTCCCAGCACCAGCGCACCGCCGATCATGAGCACGGCAGGAAGCATAATTTCAAGCCTGCGCGAGCGGTCCAGGAATTTTGCCGGAGAACCCATGTACTCCAAGGCCTTAATCTGATCGATCGAATCAATGACGCGAATCCCCTGGTTGATCGCCGTAGAGATCGCTCCCAAAACCAGTGTGATTCCGAAAGTCAGCAGCATCCCCGTACGGATATCACCGAGCAGGATCACACTGGTCTCTTCCATATCGGGGCTACTCGACACGCTTGTTGCCTCAAAGAGCGGCATAAGTACTCCCACGAGGAAGGCAACTAGGGCAATCGCGCCGAAAGACCTCCACACGCTCTTGGGATCATCAGTAATGCGTCTTCCAGCGAGCATCATCTGCGGCGTACGCGCGCATGCGGACATGATTCGTCCCAAGACCGAGACACTCAAGGCACCGACGACGTTGACCAAGGCAAAGATCACGCCCATGAATCCCAATAGCACCGACAAGCCGATAGCAATTCCTGCATTCCAGATGGTTCCACCAATAAAGAGCCAGACGACCATGAGGGCGACCATGATGCCCAGCCCCACCGGAGACACCTTCGACACATCGCTTCTTCGGCTCACTCCTAGGGGCGTGACGGCCACGCGACGCATCGCAAGCATCGCGGAGGCAGCTGCAAGGACCATCATCAGTGCGGCCTCGGCAATGAGGATCAGGGGACCGACCCACATCTCGCCGACACTCAAGGCAATTCCCTGGAAAGAAACGAAACTCCATCCGGGTAAGCACGCTGCGTACAGCAGCGAACCCGCAACAACACCGACCAGCGCATAAACCGCGGTCTCGATGACGCAAGCAAGGCGAGTTTGCCCCGGTTTTAAGCCGATGAGTCGCAGTACAGCAAGGTCACGCGCTCTGCGACTCAGCCCCAGGCGCGCGGCCGCACCACCCATCGAGAGGATCGGGACAGTCATCAGCGTTGCAGCAAAACACGCCATCACCACGTAGAAGGTTGCGACATCTGTAAAACCGACAGGCGGGTTACTCGCACGAGAAACAAATGCGCACACCCCTCCTGTGACGCTCAGCAAAATCGCATGCGGGAAAGCGAAAGCAAGAACCGTCAGGATTGTTGTCGCGCGGTCACGCGAACGCAACGTTGCCTTGGCTGCGGTCAGTGTTGCGCTCATCGAGACACCTGCTGATCGATCAAGCCGTCGCGCATGTGGATTTCATGCGGGAGGCGCGCCGCAACTGAAGGATCGTGGGT
Organism: Actinomyces sp. S6-Spd3; assembly: GCF_000758755.1. GTDB lineage: Bacteria > Actinomycetota > Actinomycetes > Actinomycetales > Actinomycetaceae > Pauljensenia. The sequence continues at coordinate 205,181 of NZ_JRMV01000272.1, forward strand.
CACCAAGATCAGACTGGCACCCGTTGCCGAGCACGCTCCGGTCAGGACGCCCATGACTTCGGCTCCCGTCCCTTGGTCCAGCGCGCCCGTCGGCTCGTCAGCAAAGACGACTTTGGGGTTGGTAATGAGCGCGCGCCCAATAGCGACGCGTTGTGCTTGCCCGCCGGAAAGTTGGCCCGGGCGGTAGGGGCCTGCACCATCCAGCCCCAGATTCATCAGGATCTGCTGTGCTTGAGTAACCGCGTTCTTGCGCGACACTCCCGCCAGCATGAGCGGCATCGCAACATTCTCTTGACATGGCAGCTCGGGGAGGAGCTGACCGTCTTGGAAGACAAAACCAAAATTGCGCAGCCGCAGTTGCGAGATCGCCCCCTCACTCATCGCCGCCAATTCGGTACCGTCGAGCATAATGCTTCCCGAAGTCGGGCGAAGAACCCCCGCGAGGCAGTGCAGCAAGGTCGTTTTACCGCATCCTGAGGGTCCCATGATGGCCAGTTGGCTCCCCTGAGGGATCGAGAGGCTTACTCCCGCGAGTGCAAGGACCGTGTTTCCGCCTCGCTGGTAGGTTTTTGTCAGCCCGCGAACGATCATTCCCGAGGCCGTGGATGCGTTGGGTGCGTCTGGCGCGCTTGCGCCCTGCTGCAGTGGAGTAGTCATAGTTTTAGTGTGCTCGTGAGCTACCCGCGTTCACTATTGGGTATTGCCCTGATTTACCCCTGGTCGTGACGATGGGGATGTACCCTAGGAAACAATTACGTGCACGCCGTTATTATCACCGAGGAAGGCCATGCTGACCCTAACCCAACATTTTGAGCAGATTGCCGGGATTCTCCTCGCCCTACTCCTGTCTTCTCTGATCGGTCTGGAACGTCAGGCACGTGGAAAGAGCGCGGGTCTACGCACGGATGCGATCGTTGGCATGACCTCTGCTCTCCTCATGGTGGTCTCCAAGTATGGCTTCGACGATGTGCTCGCCGCAGATTTGGTCCGCGTAGACCCCTCCCGTGTCGCCGCGCAGATTGTTTCCGGTATTGGCTTCCTCGGTGCTGGCATTATTTTGACCCGGTCAGGTGCGGTACGAGGCCTGACCACCGCCGCCACGGTGTGGGAAACCGCCGGGATTGGTATGGCGTGTGGTGCGGGGTTGTGGGTCGCGGGCGTTGCAGTGACGCTCATGCACTTCCTCATTGTTTTTGCCCTTACGCCGCTTGCCCGCCACATCGGTCCGCATTCCCCGCGTCGGCCAAATACTGTTGTTCTTGAGGTTGTTTTTGACTCCGGGCAAGGGGTGATGCGCCGTGTGATGAACGTGATGACAGAATCGAAATGGCGTATTTCCCAGGTTCGCAGTGATACCGAAGGCAAGCGCGGTCACGCATACATCGAAACGACGACCGCGGACCGTGTCGCACTCCCGGCGCTGATTGCAACGATCTCAGATCTTCCCGGGATCTACTCGGTTGAAGAAGCGGATCCGCACGGCTTGGATTAAAGGCATCCACGGCCTCGTCGACGCTATTCAATAGTGGGCGAATAGTGGCACACTTGGACGTGTGTCTTTTGACATAGTGACTCAGAAAGGTTCGCGATTATGACTCAGGATTCTCAGTTGCAGGGAACTCGACTCGACCCGTGGTTTGATGCCTACGCCGATCGAGCTCACAACCTGCGAGCTTCTGAGATTCGCGCGCTTTTTTCTGTCGTCTCGCGGCCCGAGGTTGTTTCACTTGCGGGCGGTATGCCGAACCTGAAGGATCTTCCTCTGGAGAGCTTGGCCGAAACCGCGAAGGAGCTGATCCTTTCCTCCGGCGCCCAGGCACTGCAATACGGTTCGGGCCAGGGCTGGGAACCCTTGCGTGAGCAACTTGTCAACGTCATGACCTATGACGGCATCATCGGCGCTGACCCTGACGACGTCGTCATTACGACGGGTTCGCAACAGGCACTCGACTTGATGGCCGAGCTCTTTATCGATTCCGGTGACGTTGTTTTGGCCGAGTCTCCTTCCTACGTTGGCGCCCTTGGCTGTTTCCGTGCCCGCCAAGCCGATGTCATTCACGTTGATATGGATGACAACGGCATCATTCCCGAGGCCTTAGAAGAGACAATCCGTCGCCTGAAGTCCGCCGGTCGCGCCATTAAGTTCCTTTACACGATCCCGAACTTCCACAATCCTGCGGGCGTCACGCTTTCTTTGGAGCGTCGCCCCCTGATCGCTGAAATCTGCATGCGTGAACACGTGTTGATTTTGGAAGATAACCCGTACGGCTTGCTTGGTTTTGATTCCGATCCGCTTCCCGCACTTCGTTCGTGGTCTCCCGAGGGCGTTGTCTACTTGGGTTCGGTTTCGAAGATGTTTGCGCCCGGTATGCGTATCGGTTGGGCCCTTGCTCCCCACGCCATTCGCGCGAAGCTGATACTGGCTTCTGAGGCCGCAATTTTGTCCCCAGGTATGTTCGGTCAGATGTTCCTCTCGAGCTACCTGGCCGGTTATGACTGGTACAGCCAAGTCAAGGTCTATCGCGCAATGTACGCCGAACGTTGCAAGGCCATGTTGGATGCTTTGGCGGAGTACATGCCCGAGTGCTCGTGGACGACTCCGGATGGCGGTTTCTACACATGGGTGACCCTGCCCGAGGGTTTGAATGCGCGCAGCATGCTTCCTCGCGCTGTAAAGGCACAGGTCGCCTACGTTTCCGGTACCGCTTTCTACTACGACGGCCGGGGTGCTGATCACATGCGCTTGTCCTTCTGCTATCCCGAACCCGATCGTATCCGTGAAGGTATTCGTCGCCTTGCTGGCGTTGTTAATGCTGAGAAGCAGCTCGTCGATATGTTCGGCGTTGCACCCGAAGAAGAAGCTGAATTTTTAACGAACCGTCATGATGGTTCCGTTCATACCGAAGACTAATTCCGAGGAGAAATCGTCATGTCCACTGATTCATTAAAGGTCCTTATTATCGCTGGCGGCCTCACCCATGAGCGTGATGTTTCTGTTCGCTCCGGACGTCGCGTCGCAAACTCCCTGATCAACCAGGGTTTCGACGCTAAGGTTGTCGATTTTGATCAGAATCTTCCCGCTGAGATTTCCGCTTTCGGCCCCGATGTTGTGTGGCCGCTTGTTCACGGATCTTTGGGCGAGGATGGTTCTCTCCAATCCCTTCTTGAGGGTGTGGGAGTTCCTTACGTGGGGTCGACACCTGCGCAGGCGATGCTGGCTTCCAACAAGCCCACGGCTAAGGCGCTCGTTGGCGCAGCCGGACTTGATACCCCCGGGTGGATTGCCCTTCCCCAGCTTTTGTTCCGCCAGCTCGGCGCGCACAATGTTCTTGGGATGATCAACTCCTCTTTGACTTTCCCGCTTGTCGTCAAACCTTCTTCGGGTGGTTCGGCTCTTGGAATGTCCCGTGCTCAGGATTCAAGTGATCTTCGTTCTGCGATGGTTGATGCTTTCTCCTACGAGGAGCATGTCATGCTCGAACGTTTCGTTGAAGGCCGCGATATCGCTGTTTCGGTTGTCGATCTAGAGGAAGGGCCTATTGCCCTGCCACCCGTCGAGGTCTCCACCGACGACGGTCACTACGATTACGAGGCTCGCTACACAACTGATGAGAGCGAATACTTTGTACCCGCCCGCCTGAGCAACGATGAGATGACGGATGTCCAGGCTGCCGCTATCCAGATCCACGAGTTGCTTGGTCTTCGTGACCTGTCACGTATTGACTTTATTGTTGACGATAACGGGAGCTTTTGGTTCATTGACGCGAATGTTTCGCCCGGAATGACCGATACTTCGCTTTTCCCGCAGGCTGCCGAGGCCACAGGTTCCTTTGACGAGATCTGCGCGGCTATCGTTCGCTACGTTGCAAGCCGGGATTGACCTAGCCGCTTAGCGCTCATTGTTTCGCATAGTTGGGGGCGGGCACCATGAAGGTGCCCGCCCCCAACTTTCATGTTTTAGAGAAGCCCGAGCTGAATGAGCTCTTCCCTGGTTTCATGCGCGTTTGCCCAGCTCAAGGTCGAAATACCCAAGTACTCCGCCGCCTTCGTATTTTGTTCGCGATCGTCGATGAACAAAATTTTCTCTGCCTCGAGCCGCGCGGCTTCAATCGCCTCGCGATAGATTCCACGATTCGGTTTTGCGACTCCAACATAGGATGAGAAGATCATTGGTCCATTGAAGTACTTATGTGCCCACGGACTTTCCATCACGATTGACGCGTGAGGCGCTGGCATATTCGTCAGGACCCCCATGATGTAGCCCTTAGACTTCAGTTCTTCAAGAAGGTACGCGGCACACTCATCAATGCCGTACATTCGGCGAGAGTCAGCAGTAACAAGTTCATCGAGTTGGGATTCGCTTGGCTCCGGTAGCCCGCAGTCACCGCTGACAGCGTTCCAGAATTCCTTGTCTGTCATACCTTCGTCATATGAGTCTCGATGGGCCCAGATCGCATGGTCGACGAGTGTCAGCACATGAGGCTCGTTCCCTAGGTTCAGGATCGAGGCAAATTGCCCAGGATCAGGCCGCTGTGTGACCAGAACTCCACCAATGTCGAAGTAGATGAGATCAGGTTGTGGTCTATCCATAAGTGCTGTGAACCTCCGGTTCTATTGTCTCGCATTACTGCCCCGACAACAAACCGCCTTCTCATACATGTGTGGGTGATGTTTCACGTGAAACATCACCCACACATGTTCTTTCTCTTTCGGGTCTTGCTACCTACCTCGCCGAAGCCTCATCTTTGGCTGCAACATTTTCCTCCAGCTCAAGTGAATGCTTACCAAGCGCGCATCCCATCAAATGCAGCAGGTGCACCAAACGGCTCAGAATTAGTCTTCGCGGTTCGCTTTGGGAAGGAGAAGATCCGCAAGACGTTGAAGATCCTCACTACCCGCGAATTCGATGATGATCTTACCCTTGCGCTTACCCTCAGAGATCGTCACGCGGGTGTCCCAAGCGTCTGCGAGGACTTGGCTCATATGTTCACCAAGCGGAGATGCAACCTTCATACGCTTCACCGAGTGATGCGTCGGGCGTTGGATTGAACCTAAGCGAACGAGCTCTTCTGTCGTACGTACAGAAAGTCCTTCTGCAATGATGCGGTTGGCGAGGATCTCCATTTCTTCCGGCGTACTCAGCCCGAGAAGTGCACGTGCGTGGCCTGCCGACAGAACCTGCGCTGATACCTTCTTCTGTACGGATGCAGGTAGCTTAAGAAGTCGAAGTGTGTTCGCAATCTGCGGCCGTGAACGCGCAATCTTCTTCGAAAGTTCTTCCTGCGTGGCTCCAAAATCTGCCATAAGTTGCTGATAGGCGAAGGCTTCTTCAAGGGGATTGAGCTGTGCGCGGTGCAGGTTTTCAAGCAGAGCGTCACGCAGAAGATCCTCGTCCTCAGTATGGCGGACGATAGCAGGGATGCTTGATAGCCCAGCCAATTCACTTGCCCGCAATCTGCGCTCACCCATGATGAGCTCATAGCGTGCCTCAGGTTTCTCCTCAAGGAACTGCTTGAGCGTTTCTGACGGCGCCTGATCGAGCGCAATCCTACGGACGACAATCGGCTGCAGGACGCCGACCTCGCGAATAGAGGCAGCGAGTTCATTGAGATCATCTTCGTCAAACACTTGCCGCGGTTGACGGGTATTGGGAACAATCTGCTCCAAAGGAATCTCTGCGAAGGTCGCACCAGGAACGTTCAGAAGTTCTGATGTTTCACGTGAAACATCGCTTCTATCAACGCGACTATCACTTAGAGACTCGACCGCGGCCGATACCAAAGTAGACGCCGCTTCCTTCTTTCCGTCGGCCTGCGAGGGTTGCTGCACCTTGGAATCCTGGCTCTTACGTGCCCGAGTAGACTTCGGGGGAGTCGAACCGCGCCCGCTCGTCGCCTTCCGACTCTTAGGTTCGAGCAGTTCGCGCGCGGAACCTCCGCGCGTCGTCGTGCTTGAGCGCTGACCGGGGAAGAGAACGTCAAGAGGACGCTTTGCTACCTCCTCAGGATTCTCACTCTGTGCCTGGGGGATAAGGGCACCGAGCCCTCTACCCAGCCCTGCTCGCCGTTGAGCCTTATGCTGTGATTCGGAGTGCTCCGCCATGCTCATTTACCAATCTCGCGTACTCGTGATGATGAATCCATTGTTTCACGTGAAACACAAAAATGTGGACTGAACAATCAAAAAACGATTTTCACAGCGTCCTTCTCCTGAGATTCGCGAGACCACTGAATCTCGAAAAAGTGCCTTCCGAAAAACGAAATAAACCTACTTGGCCAGACGCAGACTCAACTCGAGTGCAGCTTTCCGGTATGCGAGGCTACCCGCGCCATTTGGATCATAGGTAATAACACTCTGCCCATAGCTCGGAGCTTCAGAGACGCGCACCGAACGAGGAATCACTGTCTGGAGTGTTTGGGTTGGGAAGTGTGAACGAACTTCCGACTCAACCTCTTCAGAAAGTTTCGTTCGCTTATCGGCCATGGTCAACAACATAGTTGAAACATGCAGTTTCGGGTTCAGGTCACCACTGATGCGATCAATGGTGGACCATAGCTGGCTCAGGCCCTCAAGCGCGTAGTACTCGGTCTGAATCGGAATCAAAACCTCATCAGCAGCGACCATGACATTCAAAGTGACCAAACCCAAGGAGGGCGGGCAATCGATGAAAACTAAATCAATTTGCTGATAGGCCTCGACGAAATGCGAAACTGCGTCGGCAAGGCGAAACTCGCGCCGCGCAAGATCAACAAGCTCAATCTCGGCCCCAGACAAGTCAATCGTCGCCGGACAAACCCAGAGATTATCTAAATCAGGGCAGGCCTGGAGGACCTCACCAATCGAAGCCTGACCAGTGATCACCTCATAGGTCGAAGGAGTACCGGGGGTATGCGCGATGCCCAGCGCACTCGAGGCATTGCCCTGAGCGTCGGCGTCGATCACGACAACCTTCAACCCACCCAAAGCACACGCCGCAGCAAGATTAACAACCGACGTGGTCTTGCCAACCCCGCCCTTTTGATTGGCAACGGCGATCACGCGAGTAAAAAAAGGCACACCAAACTTTGCCTTCTCCAAGAAGGCGCGATCTTGAAAGTTTTGGGTGATCTGATCCGAAAGCGGAGTCTGACCGGCCATAGAAGTTGAGCCTTTCTCGCACGTCAATGACACAAGTGTAGGCAAGAAGAACACACCCTGATAGCTGAGGACACGCGCTACCAGAGCTATCCCGGCAAGCTACGAGCGAACTCTCTTCGCGACGACAACGAAGGTCGAGTCATCCTCCATCACGGAAGGCACCTCGTGAATCGAGGCAGCCAAATGGTGGCGCTTGAGCTCAACTTGCGCAGCCTCGACCTCTTCACCCGCGCGACGACCTTTAAGTGCAACCAGTGAACCACCGGGGGCAATTAACTTCGAGGTCATACGGACAAGCTTGGTCATATTCGCCAACGCTCGCGAGGTCACGACGTCTGCCTTGCCCTTACCTCGGAGTTCTTCAGCACGTGCTTGATGAATAGTGACGTTATCCAAACCAAGTGCATCAACAACATCGGCAAGCCACACGCAGCGCCGAGCCATGGGCTCCGCAAGGTGAACATCTAGGTTCGGCCTGCATACAGCGATGACAATACCCGGGAATCCGGCTCCCGATCCGACGTCGAGAACCTGTCCCTTCTTGGGTAGGAAATCAAGGACCGCAGCAGAGTTCACGAGGTGGCGCGACCAGAGCCGGGGAAGCTCTCGCGGACCAATCAGTCCGCGAAGCTCTCCCTCTTCAACCAACATGTTGGCAAACTCGGCGATATCTGGATATGCCAAGCCGAAAAGTTCGCGAACTTCAGGTCCGGGAACCTCAAGTTCAATCTCTAGCTCACCCGAGCCGCCCGCGAGGGTGTCCACTCAGGCCTCCTCGGCCTCGTCGGCGGCGGACTCTTCGGCAGGAAGAATAACGACACGGCGACGGGGCTCGACGCCTTCAGATTCGCTACGCAGGCCCTCAGAGGCAACAACGTCGTGGCAAACCTTGCGCTCGAAGGGGTTCATCGGCTCAAGCTTCTGCGGCTCACCGGTTGCACGCAGCCGCGCGATGGCCTCGTGAGTCAGATCCTGCAGATCCGCCTTACGATCAGCGCGGAAGCCTGCGATGTCGAGCATGAGGCGCGAACGCTCGCCGGTTTCGGTCTGGACGGCAAGTCGAGTCAGTTCTTGGAGCGCATAAACGACTTCACCGTCCTCGCCAACGAGGTGGTCAAGAGCAGAGGGGTCCTCGGAAATGATCTCAACCAGTGCGCGGCCATTTTCGACATCGATTTCAATATCGCCGTCAAGATCAGCGATATCGAGAAGCTCTTCCAGGTAGTCGGCTGCGAGTTCGCCTTCTTCCTCCAGGCGCGACAGCTCGCTGGACGTATCTTCGCTCATAGTATTTCCTCCATCAGGGGATGTTTGATGCCATGGGCATCGAGTGGTCTGTGGTGGCGCGCTCAGCGCTTCTTCTTCTTTGCAGCGGCGCGACGAGCCTTGCGGCGCTCCTGGCGCTTGCGCTCAAGTTCGTCAGCATCAACCGAGGAGTTCGGATTCTCGGAGGCCGCCTGTGCACGAGGCGAACGGGTACGTGCCTGACGTTGTGCTTCCTCACGCTTGGCTGCGGCCTCGCGACGATCCGCCGCACGTTCGGTCGCAACCTTGACTCCGCGCATCCACACCTCGTCGGGAAGGGTCGTCCATTCCTGCATCGAAAGATTGCGGTAGATCGAAACGATCTCTCCCTCGCTCATGACCTCGGGGAAATCAGAGGCGACCTTCTGGCGCTTTGCGCGAGCGCGCAATTCCTTCAAAGTGGCCGAGTTCAAAGCCTTGAGCTCATCGGAACCATCGGCCAAGACGCGACGCTTCTCGTCGTAATCGGCAAAGAAGGGGCGAGCCCACGTCTGGTAGGCACTCTGACGCTTGGCCAAGAGCTCCTTGTAAGCAGCGGAGTTCGGGTTCGGCATGTTCTTGATGACCCACAGCATCTGCAGGTAGCCCCAAATGCCCGCGGTCGTCGTGTAGATGACGACACCCATCTGGAAGAACAGGCCCGAGAAGATGAACATGAAGGGCATGACGTACATCATCATGCGCTGCGAACGAACCATGGGGTTGTTCGGATCCTGGTTCTGCGGCATGTTCTTCGTCATCGTCAGACGGATGGTCAAGAACTGCGTCGCGACCATGATGACGATGAAGACACCGAAGATCAGCGTCGGAAGCGAGGCAAAGGACGAGTCGCGGATCGTGTGGGACAGCGGGACGCCGAAAACCTGCGAGGAGTCGATTTCCGAGGCGACGGCCTGAGTGATCGGACCCAGGGAGTCCACGTGACGCGAACCGACCTGGTAGCTGCTTTCTGCCAGGGCGTGGATGGCGTAGATCGCACGGTACATCGCGAAGAGAACCGGCAGCTGAACGAGCATCGGCAAGCACGAGGCGAAGGGGTTCACACCGTACTTCTTATTGAGCTCGGAGATCTCCTGCTGCATGCGCTGGCGGGAGGCCATATCCGTCTTGCCCTTGTACTTGGCCTGAATCTTCTGCATCTGAGGCTGAACAATCGACGTGCCTCGCATGCTCTTGAGCTGCTTGAGGTACAGCGGGATGATCAGCACGCGCACCAAAATGGTCAGCAGAACGATGGACAGGACCCATGTAAATCCTGCACCGCTGTTCATTCCAACGAGCAACAGCAGGTCGTGAATCCTGACCCAGAGCCAGGCGACCGCTACTGCAAAGGGATAGAGAATCGAATCCACAGGAGATCTCCTTATGATGCGCGGGGGACGCTCACTGCGTCCGCGTGATGCTCGGCCTTCGCCGAGAAGTCTTCGAGAGTGTCGACCGATGTCTTGTCATCGGTGCGATCCATGCCCATGGGGGTTTGTGCCCACGGATCGTCGTAACCGGCCCAGTCCTGGGGTGGCGTCCACGCTTCGCTGGTCCATTTGCCGCGTGCGGGAACTTCATCGACCCCGCCGAGGCTCCAGGGGTTACAGCGAAGGATTCGCCAGATGGCTAATAGTGTTCCCTTGACGAGGCCGTGAGTGCGCAGAGCGCCGAGGGCGTAGCTTGAGCAGGTGGGGTAGTAGCGGCAACGCGGCGCGAAAAGTGGGGAAATGAAACGCTGGTACACGCGCACGGGGATGATTGCGATATACGCGAAAGGAGAGCTCATGCACGCCCCTCCTGAGATCGATCCCATTTCTTCCATGCCCTGGCCAAAACCTGATCTAATTCTTCACCCAATTGCTCCGAAGTGACACCCAATGCATCGGCCTTTACTCGGACGACGACGCGGGCACCGGCAGGCTGTGCGCTAAGGCGATCGGCCATGAGATGGCGCAATTGACGCTTAACTCGGTTGCGCCCAACTGCTCGCTTGATCTGGCTCTTAGGTACGACGAAACCGACGAGGCGTGAATCACTTTCCTCGTCGGTTCGACAATGCACAATGAGCCTTTGCTGACCCGCGCGCGATCCGCTTCGGATTGCGAGGCGGAAGTCCGCTGGATTCACCATGCGGTTCGAGCGGGGCAACACCTCGCGAAAGCTCAGGCGGAGAGGCGGGCGCGGCCCTTACGACGACGCGCAGCCAGAATCGCGCGGCCAGCGCGGGTGCTCATACGCAGGCGGAAGCCGTGCGTCTTGGAACGACGACGGTTGTTCGGCTGATAAGTCCGCTTGGTGGTCACTGATATCTCCTCGAATTGGTCATGGACGGTGTTTATCTCAACGACAAACACATACGAACCAACAGCCTAAGGGTTTTTCGCCGTTCCGTCAACGAAAGAACCACTTAATTCAGGCCATCCACACCTGTGGAAGGAGGTGTGGATACATAAGGGGTAAGTTATCCACATTGCAAGTTATCCACAAACCTGCGGATAGAGACATTTTCTTTGTCGCTCAACGGGGAGGTCTTGTAACTACACAAATGTCATTTGGGGATTAAATATCCACAGGTATATCCCCAGCTGTGGAAAACGTGGCATCATATTAGAGTTATCGGCGGAAGATGATTTCGACAGATATCATTTCTCGTGTCCTATCTCACGTCAGTTTCCGGAGGTTCTTGTGTCTATCGATGCCCTTACTCAGGCATGGTCTGAGGCACTTGCTCAAATCTCAGACCAATTGAGACCTGCAACCTTGTCTTTCCTACGCTCAGCAAAACCCCTGGGCGACATTGACGGAACGATCTTGATCGCTGTTCCCAACGATTTCACAAAGAAGTGGATCGAAAACAACGACGCGACTGATCTCACTGCCTCTCTAACCAACATCCTTGGGCGCAGCGTTCGTCTAGCGGTCACCATTGACCCCTCGCTTGAACCCGAACCCGAACCAGTCGAGCAACCCTCACCAGTTGCCTCGTCGGTGGAGGGCTCGGACCAGGTTCAACCAAGCGCTACCACACCACACCAAGCCGCCCCGGCTCAGGCAACACCGTCAAGTAGCCCGCAATTAGCAATCGACACCGCTAGTACCCACCTGAACCCGAAGCACACTTTCGATACTTTCGTGATTGGTCCCTCGAATCGCTTCGCCCATGCTGCGGCTTTTGCGGTCTCGGAAACTCCCGGTCGCGCCTACAACCCCCTCTTTATTCACGGTGATTCCGGTCTGGGAAAAACCCACCTCATTCACGCGATCGGCCACTACACGCTTTCGCTTTTCCCGCAGATGCGCGTGCGCTACGTGAATTCAGAGGAATTTACGAACGACTTCATTAACTCCGTTCGTGAGGAGAGCATCGAAGAGTTCCAGCGGCGATACCGCGAAGTCGATGTGCTTCTGATCGACGATATTCAGTTCATTCAAGGCAAAGAACGCACGGTTGAAGAGTTTTTCCACACCTTCAATTCCCTCTATAACGCGGGAAAGCAGATCGTGCTGACCTCGGATGTTCCGCCTCGTGAACTCGATTTGGAGGACCGCATTCGTTCTCGCTTCGCTGCGGGTCTCTTGGTCGATGTCTTACCGCCTGATCTTGAAACGCGTATCGCAATTTTGCAGAAGAAGGCGAGTGCGGAAAACATAGAGGTGGATCCTCGTGTCTTGGAGTACATTGCTCAACGAATTTCTTCGAATATTCGCGAACTCGAAGGTGCGCTCGTCCGCGTCGCAGCCTTTGAATCCCTGTCAAAGGAACCCGTCACCGTATCGATGGCGGAAATGCTCCTCAAGGACTTCGCTTCGGATCCTCAAGATACCGAGGTGACACCTACTTTGATCATGAGTCAGACTGCGACCTACTTCGGGGTAACCATCGATCAGCTTTCGTCTTCGGATCGCTCACATGTCGTCGTCGAAGCACGTCAGATCGCGATGTACTTGTGCCGAGAACTCACTGATTTGTCCCTGCCCAAGATCGGCGCAGCATTTGGCGGACGCGACCATACAACTGTCATGCACGCTAATAAGAAGATCGTCGGCTTGATGGCGGAAAAGAGGGAGACATTTAACTACGTCACTGAATTGACGAACCGCATCAAACAGGCTGCGCGCGAGTCAGCGACACTGGGTTAAATGGCGGATTACTCCCATTTTCGGTGCAATCCACAGAAGCTGTGGAAACTGTGGTGAAATCGCAGCGTGAACATGTGTACAGGAAAAGGGAGGCTGTGGACCTTCGTTAATGACAAAAATTTCTTCCACAAAAAGATGTAGTTCGTTCACACTCGGATACACATCTACGTCCACGATGAAATTCTTGTCATTAAGCGGAAAGAACCACTTATCCACACTATCCACATAGCCGATGACGAAGACGAACTAAGTTCAAGACAAATAACAAAAATTCGCCCGCATCACTCAAGCCCCCTGGTGAACTCCACAGCGGCGAATTTTTCAGTTTCCTTGACGCCTACAGCCAGCTAAACTAACAACCGGTATTTCTTTATTCAGTTCCAAGGAGAATCCATGAAGTTCACCGTCGCCCGCGACGTGCTTGCTGAAGCTGTTTCATGGACAGCGCGTGTACTTCCTACCCGTCCTGCAAGCCCCATCCTTGCCGGAATGCGTATTTCAGCCCAGGGTCAAGAACTGACTCTGTCCTCCTTTGACTACGAAGTCTCGGGAAACTCACGAATTCCTGCATCCGTTGATGAAGAAGGCGAAGTCCTAGTTTCAGGTCGACTTCTTGCCGATATTTCAAAGTCACTGCCCAACAAGCCCGTCACCATCGAAGTCGACGGACAAAAAGTTTCACTTTCTTGCGGTTCTTCGCACTTCACCTTGGCTGTCATGCCCATTGATGAATATCCCTTGCTTCCCGGACAGCCCCAGGTTGCCGGGTCTGTCGATTCGCAGGTTTTTGCACAGGCCGTTGCTCAGGTGTCAATTGCTGCGTCGCGCGATGAAACTCTTCCCCTGCTCACTGCAGTTCGCGTTGAAATCGACGGCGACAACATCACGCTTTTGGCAACCGACCGCTACCGCTTGGCCATGCGTGAACTTCACTGGGATTCTGTTTCCGACATGTCCGAAGCCGCATTGGTGAAGGCACGGATCCTCCAAGACGTTGCCAAGTCGATGACCAGTGGTGCAAAGGTTGACGTTGGTCTGTCCCAAGAATCTCAGCCTGGTGCCTCCTCACTCATTGGTTTCCAGGCCGGTGGACGACGCACAACCTCGACCCTCATGGATGGCGATTACCCGCCCGTTCGCAGGCTTTTCCCCGAAACCACAACAATTCAAGCCATTGTTGAGCGCCATACTCTGCTCGAAGCAGTCAAGCGCGTGTCTTTGGTTGCCGAACGCAAGACCAGTGTTCGACTCTCCTTCTCGGATGGACAGCTTGTCCTCGAAGCCGGCCAAGGTGACAATGCTCAGGCTTCCGAAGTTGTTCCTGCACAGCTCATAGGCGAGGACATCGCGACGGCGTTTAATCCCCAGTACCTCAGCGAGGGCCTGTCGGTGATGGATACGGACTTCGTTCGTTTCGGTTTCACTCACCCCACGAAGCCCGCGGTCATCACGGGCCAAGAGAAGGCAGACGGCGGAGAATCAACCGATTTCCGCTACCTGCTCATGCCGATCCGCTACGGAATCTGATCTGGAGTTTGTGTGCGAGTTTCGCACGTTGCGCTGGATGATTTTCGTTCATACCGCCATGCGGTAGTGGAGTTTTCGCCCGGGACGACAGTGCTTCTGGGCGCCAACGGCCAGGGGAAGACCAACCTCGTCGAGGCGATTTCCTACCTTTCGGCTTTTTCGTCGCACCGCGTCAGTGCCGAGCAGGCGCTCGTGCGTCTCCCGCTTGAGGCAGATGAGCCCCAACCCGGCGGTGCAGTGGTCAGAGTCAAACTCGTCACTGCCGGTGAGCGCGAAACCGTTATTGAGCTCGAAATCGTCCGCGGCAAAGCCAACCGTGCAAAGGTGAACCGTACTCAGGTGCGTCCACGAGAAGTCTTGGGCCTTCTCAAAAGTGTGGTCTTTTCACCCGAAGATCTTCAAATCGTTCGCGGTGACCCGCAGCTTCGCCGTCAATTCATGGACGATTTGCTCATTCAACAGCACCCGCTGATCGCGCAGGTAAAGAATGATTTCGAGAAGGTTGCTCGCCAAAGAGCGGCGCTGATGAAAAGCGCGCAGTCTCAACTGCGCAGGGGATATACCCCCGATTTTTCAACGATTGATGTGTGGGATGAGACCTTCGCTGAGCTCTCTGCCCGACTGAGCCTTGCTCGCGCCGGCCTCGTCGCCAAACTTCGCAGGCCCGCAGCCGATGCTTACGAAGAAATCGGTGGGTCGCCTCGGAAAATGGATATCGAATTCGTTGCTTCACAGGGAAGTTGCGCACCCGAGGCCAGCGCCGCGCAACTCAAAGAAGAACTTAAGGACCTGCTCGCTGCTTCGCGCATGAAGGAAGCCGAACGAGGGGTAAACCTGGTCGGCGCGCATCGAGATGACCTCAAACTTTCCCTTGGTGGGATGCCGGTGAAAGGTTATGCAAGCCACGGTGAGACATGGTCGGTTGCACTTTCACTGCGTTTGGGTGCTTTCGAGTTGCTTTCTCGCGATGGTGACACCCCGATTCTTATTCTCGACGATGTATTTGCAGAGCTAGACTCCTCCCGCCGAACCGGTTTAACACGTATGATTACCGGAGCGGAACAGGTATTGATCACGGCAGCTGTCGCCGATGATGTTCCGCCAGAATTGCACGCTCAGACTCATGCTGTTCACTGGGATCCTGAGCTTGGAACGGTGGTCGGTGATGAGTGAATTTTCCGATTTTGAATACGCCTCTGCAGCACTACGGCGTGCACAAGCCAGAGCACAAGCCCAGGGACACTACCGCGTGCCCTTGCGGACTCGACGCCGCTCGATCAGCGGTCAAAGTGAAGAGTTTGCCCAAGAAATTCTGCTCGATGATGAGCACGAGCTTGATGACGTGAGCGTTGATTCCGAGGCTGACCCCGATGGTGAATTCAGTGCGCTTTCCACTGTTGTCTCGCGGGCGGGAAGTCGATGGATCAAAATGCCAGGAATGGCACCACTGCGCCGAAAGTACCGGGAACCCAAGCGCCTTGGACTCACCGTTGATTCCCTCATCGCTCAGCGCGGTTGGCAAGAGCACACTCGCATGGGGGATCTCATGTCGAGGTGGAACCAGATTGCTGGCGAGGAGATTGCTGCTCACTGCAGGATCGAAGCAATTGAAGACCGACGAGTCATTGTCCAATGCGATTCGACGAACTGGTTTAAGAACGTTCAGCTCTTTCTTCCCCAGCTTGAGCGCAATATTGCCGAGGCCGTGGGTGAGGGTGTTGTTCAGCAGGTGATCTTGCGTCCACCGGCCTCTCCTTCGTGGAAAAAGGGCCGTTTATCAGTGCCTGGACGCGGTCCTCGAGATACCTACGCGTAGTTTCTGAACGTGTGACTGATCACAGCCTCAAAAACCGCTAGATTTCGCGGTTTATTCCTGTGAGTGATTAGCCCTCATAGCGGTGTCAATCAGGGCTTTCCCCTTGCCTTTTCGGTAGAATAGGAACGGTTGTTTTATTGATACTGCGCCATTTTCGGGCAGTACGCACCCGTGTGGGTGAAGAATGAGGGGAGCCATTAGGTGGCTGAAACGCAAGAACCAACAGTCGATGACGGATCCGACGGCTACGGCGCGTCAGATATTACCGTCCTCGAAGGTTTGGAGGCGGTGCGTAAGCGCCCCGGTATGTACATTGGGTCAACCGGTGAGCGCGGCCTACACCACCTGGTGTACGAGGTAGTTGATAATTCCGTTGACGAGGCCTTGGCTGGCTACGCGGACCACATTGAGGTCACGATCCTGGCCGATGGCGGTATTCGCGTCGTCGATAACGGCCGCGGTATTCCTGTCGACGAACACCCCACCGAGCACAAGCCCACGGTTGAGGTCGTCATGACGATTCTCCACGCCGGCGGTAAGTTCGGCGGCGGCGGTTACGCCGTCTCCGGTGGTCTTCACGGCGTGGGTATTTCGGTTGTGAATGCGCTGTCAACGCGCGTTGACACGGTTATTCGTCGGCAGGGCTACGCATGGCGCATGTCTTTTGCCAACGGTGGTCATCCCATCACAGAGCTCGTTCGCGGTGAAGAAACCCACGAGACCGGCACGACGCAAACCTTCTACCCGGATCCCGAAATCTTTGAGACGACCGTTTTCGATTTTGAGACCCTGCGTCAGCGTTTCCAGCAGATGGCATTCCTCAACAAGGGACTGCGCATTACCTTGACCGATGAGCGCGAAAGCGCCACCGGCGAAGGCGACGAAATCGCGGGCGACGAGCAGGCCTCGGAAGAAAAGCACAAGGGATTCCGCCAGGTCTCCTACATGTACGAGCACGGTCTGCGTGACTACGTGGAGTACCTGGATTCAGCGAAGAAGACCGAAGCTATTAACGCTGACATCATCGACTTCGAAGCGGAAAACGACGAGGGCACCATGAGCGTGGAAATCGCCATGCAGTGGACCACCTCGTATTCCTCCTCGGTTCACACCTTCGCAAACACGATCAACACCACCGAAGGTGGCATGCACGAAGAAGGCTTCCGTACGGCGCTGACTTCGCTGGTGAACCGCTATGGGCGCGAAAAGGGAATCATCCGCGACAAGGATGACAACCTCACCGGTGACGATGTGCGTGAAGGCCTCACCGCCGTCATCTCCATCAAGCTCACCGAGCCCCAGTTCGAAGGCCAGACGAAGACGAAGCTTGGAAACACCGAAGCTCGTACTTTCGTTCAACAGCAGGTCTACTCCAAGCTCACCGACTGGTTCGACGCGCACCCCGCAGACGCGAAAGCCATTATTTCGAAGGGTCAGGCCGCTCAGGCCGCTCGCGTTGCCGCACGAAAGGCGCGTGAGGCGACCCGCCGTAAGGGCGTTCTGGAGTCGGCCTCGATGCCCGGCAAGCTGCGCGATTGCTCCTCGCGAGTGCCCTCAGAATGCGAAATCTTCATCGTCGAGGGTGACTCCGCAGGCGGTTCGGCCGTCGGCGGACGCGACCCCGAACACCAGGCAATTTTGCCGATCCGAGGCAAGATTTTGAACGTGGAAAAGGCTCGCCTGGACCGCGCCCTGAGCTCGGATACGATTCGCTCTCTGATTACGGCTTTCGGCACCGGAATTGGTGAGGATTTCGATCTGTCGAAGCTGCGTTACGGCAAGATTGTCATCATGGCGGATGCCGACGTGGACGGCCAGCACATTGCAACCCTGTTGCTCACGCTGCTCTTCCGTTACATGCGTCCCCTGGTCGAACAGGGACACACCTTCATCGCTATGCCTCCGCTGTACCGCATCAAGTGGTCGAATGCGGAGCACGAATTCGCCTACTCGGACAAGGAACGCGACGAAATGCTTGCCGCGGGAGCTGCAGCAAACCGCAGGCTTCCCAAGGAAGGCGGCATCCAGCGCTACAAGGGTCTGGGTGAGATGAATGATCACGAGCTGTGGGAAACCACCATGGATCCTCAGCACCGCATCCTCAAGCAGGTCACTCTCGAAGATGCAGCAGATGCCGATGAGACCTTCACCATCTTGATGGGTGACGACGTCGAGAGGCGCCGCACGTTTATCCAGCGCAACGCCACCGACGTGCGCTTCCTCGACATCTAAAGCCCAGCGACGGGGCCACACACGTGCGGCCTCGTCAGTAGAAAACGAAACGAAGGACCAAAGTGAGCGACGAACAGACAGTCGATGCCGAACACATCCGCGACATCGAACGTATTCGCCAGGTCGACCTGCAAAAGGAAATGCAGCGCTCCTACCTCGACTACGCAATGAGCGTGATCGTCGGGCGCGCGCTGCCCGACGTTCGTGACGGACTCAAGCCCGTGCACCGCCGCATTCTCTACGCGATGTACGACGGTGGTTACCGTCCCACCTCTTCATTCTCCAAGTCATCGCGTATCGTCGGTGACGTCATGGGTAACTACCACCCGCACGGTGACGCGGCGATCTACGACGCGCTCGCACGCCTCGTGCAGCCCTGGTCGCTGCGCGCTCCGCTGGTGGCAGGCCAAGGTAACTTCGGTACCCCCGGTAACCTCGGCCCGGCAGCACCCCGTTACACCGAATGTAAGATGGCACCCCTGGCCATGGAAATGGTCCGCGATATCGACGAAGAATGCGTTGATTTCCAGGACAACTACGATGGCCGCAACCAGGAACCGACCATTCTTCCCTCCCGATTCCCCAACGTCTTGGTCAATGGTTCGGAAGGTATTGCCGTCGGTATGGCCACCCGAATCCCCCCGCACAACCTGCGTGAAGTCGCACGCGGCGTGCAGTGGGCGCTGGACAACCCCGAGGCCTCGCGCGAAGAACTGCTTGACGCTCTGATCAAGCTCATTCCCGGCCCCGATTTCCCAACCGGCGCAACGATTTTGGGCCACCGTGGAATTGAGGATGCCTACCGTACGGGACGCGGCTCCATCACTCAGCGAGCCGTTGTTAGCGTTGAAGAGATCCAGGGACGCCAGTGCTTGGTGGTCACCGAACTGCCCTACCAGGTCAACCCCGACAACCTCGCTGACAAGATCGCTCAGCTAGTTCGCGACGGTCAGATCCAGGGCATCGCGGATATTCGCGATGAGACTTCGGGACGTACCGGTCAGCGTTTGGTGATTGTCTTGAAGCGTGACGCTGTTGCGAAGGTTGTTTTGAACAACCTCTACAAGCGCACCTCCCTGCAAGAGAACTTCTCGGCAAACATGCTCGCGCTGGTCGACGGTGTTCCGCGAACCCTGTCGATTGATGGCTTTATCCGTCACTGGGTTGCTCACCAGATCGACGTGATTGTTCGCCGCACGCAATTCCGCCTGCGCAAGGCTCAAGAGCGTCTGCACATCTTGGACGGTTACCTCAAGGCCCTGGATGCATTGGATGAGGTTATTGCCCTGATTCGTCGCTCGCCCACGGTCGACGAGGCGCGAAGCGGCTTGATGGAGTTGCTCGATGTCGACGAGATCCAGGCCGACGCGATCTTGGCTCTGCAGCTGCGCCGCCTGGCCGCTCTGGAACGTCAGAAGATTTTGAACGAGCACGCCGAACTGCGTGCACGCGTTGAAGATCTGCAGGATATCTTGGCCAAGCCCGAACGTCAGCGCGCGATTATCTCCGAGGAACTCGGTGAAATCGTTGAAAAGTATGGTGATGAGCGCCGCACGACCATCGTTCCCTTCGACGGAGAGATGTCGATGGAAGACCTCATCCCCGAAGAAGATGTTGTCGTCACCATCACCCGCGATGGCTTCGCAAAGCGCACCCGCACCGACAATTACCGTTCCCAGAAACGAGGCGGTAAGGGCGTTCGCGGGACCCAGTTGCGCGGCGATGACGTGGTGGAGCACTTCTTTGTCACGACCACGCACCACTGGCTGCTGTTCTTCACGAACCTCGGTCGCGTGTACCGCGCGAAGGCCTACGAGATTCCCGAAGGCGGTCGCGATGCCAAGGGCCAGCACGTAGCAAACCTCTTGGCCTTCCAGCCCGAGGAGCGCATCGCACAGGTCTTGGCGATCCGTACTTACGAGGACGCACAGTACCTGGTGCTGGCAACAAAGTCCGGCCTGGTGAAGAAGACCCCGCTGGAGATGTACAACTCTCCGCGAAGCGGCGGCATCATTGCCGTTAACCTGCGTGAGGACGAAGAGGGCAACCCCGATGAGTTGGTCTCCGCTCAGCTGGCTAACGCAGATGATGATCTGCTGCTGGTTTCGCGTGATGGTCAGGCCGTTCGCTTCGCGGCAACGGATGAGCAGTTGCGGCCCATGGGCCGCTCGACCTCGGGTGTGCGCGGCATGAAGTTCCGCGGCGACGATGAGCTCTTGACCATGGATGTCCCGCGTGAAGGCACGGACCTGCTCATTGTGACGGAGTCCGGTTATGCCAAGCGCACTCCGATTGAGGAGTACCCGACCAAGGGCCGTGGAACCATGGGCGTGCGCGTGGGTCGCCTTGTTGAAGAACGTGGTGGACTTATTGGCGCGCTGGTTGTGGATCCTGAAGAAGACATCATGGTCATTACCGAGTCCGGCAAGCTTGTCCAGGTCAATGCTTCCGATGTTCGCCCGACCGCTCGTAACACCATGGGTGTGATCTTTGCTCGCCCCGATGAGAATGACCGAATCATTGCAGTGACGCGCAATCCTGAGCGCGACATTGACGAAGAGGATGGCGAGCAGTCGACCTCAGAAGAGGAAAACTCTCAGGTGGGTGTCGGCGAAAATAGTGACGAAACCCCCGCACAGGATGTAGCGTCAGAGCATGACGACTCACAGGAGGTTCAGGAATGAGTGATCACGCATCCAATGACCGCGATGATCTTCCCCGTCAGGTAGACCTCGCGATTGTGCGAGTGGACCCCTGGGGAGTCATGAAGGTGGCTTTCCTTCTCAGTGTTGCACTGGGAATCGCCATGGTGGTCGCAGTGTTGATCTTGTGGCTCATGCTCAATGCGATGCATGTCTTCGCGTCGGCAGAGAGCTTCCTGCAGTCCATCGGAGCTTCGCAGATGGTTTCGCTTCTGGACTACGTCAGGCTTCCGAAGGTCATGGCCTACGCGACTTTGATTGCTGTGATGAATGTCGTCATGTTGACCGCCTTGTCGGCACTGGGCACATTCTTGTACAACCTGGTCGCTTCGCTCGTCGGTGGCATCAAGGTCACATTGATGGATGACTGATCGGGCATTCGAGCTCGTTGGCCCGGGGGTATTGATGGGGACATCAATACCCCCGGGCCTGTGTTTTGCCTACTGCGGCGGCAGCCGCTAGCTCGAGCTTTGCAAGTGATTCCGGGCGATAGCAGCATCTGCCAGCAATGAGTGGGCGACGTCACGATCAACAATTTGGCGCGAACGCCCGCTCGCATGTACTATTTAACGCGTGCCTTTCGGCATGGCAATGGGCCTATAGCTCAGTAGGTTAGAGCGCAGTCCTGATAAGACTGAGGTCGGTGGTTCGAGCCCACCTAGGCCCACCATCCGCAGGAACAATTGAGCGGAGGCTCCCATGAAGAAGTTTGTGAAGACTCTTTCGCTAGTGGCTTGTGTCGCTGCAGTGGGGCTTGTGGTCCGGCAGATCTGCCAGGATCTCTCCGACAATGAGGAACTGTGGACATCCCTTACGGATGACGTCTCGCAGGCGTAATTCTGGGGAACCCCTTTGGGGCTATGGCGCAATTGGTAGCGCACCTGCTTTGCAAGCAGGGGGTTACGGGTTCGAGTCCCGTTAGCTCCACCACTAAAGGTCCAGCTTCGGCTGGGCCTTTTTGTTGTCTACGGTATCTAGCTTGGCCTTCGAAATCCGCGCATGACAGACGGTTTTCGCTCACCCATTCCTCGTTTAGCTCGCTCACCTACCGTCTTAAAACGGCAATAGACCCGGAATGGGTGAGCTAAACCAGGAATGTGTGTGGGGGAGGAGGGAAAGGGGGAGAGGGAGGTGGCCTTCAGTCGGTGTCTACCCGGCGCTGCTTACCCGGCAGTGTTCAGCCCGCGATCAGCAGCGCACCCTGGTCGATACGCACACCAACTTTGCGCGAGCGACCGATCGCATCGCCATCGACCTCAACAATGGCAGCTTGATCCAAGGAAAGCTCGCCTTCTGTAAGCTGCCTAAATGACAATTCCGCGGGAGATGCGGGCATATTGACGGCCGGCAAGCCCAAGCTTTGCCCAAAGACCTTCAAAGACAGGTGCGCCCAGCCGACAATACCAACCTGCGTATCCACAGCGATGACATCGACTAAACCGTCATGCAAGGAAGCTTCGGGAGCCAAGGTTACGACGGGCAAATCGCCACAGTTTGCAAAGAGAACGCAGCGCGCAGTGAATCGTGTTGACACATCACTGCCGTCAGCTCCCTTTCCCTTCAGGCGCGCACCCATGCGGGGCACATTAAGCGAGTTCACCGCTGAAATGACATAGGCCGCCCAGCCAATAGTTTTCTTGAGCTCGGGGTCCGTCTTCGACATTGTTTCGCCGTCAAAGCCCATCCCGGCCAAGGTCACAAAGGGGAACTCGTCGTCCAAGGCAAGCGCGGCCTCGTCAGTGGAACGACGAGAATCCAAAGTTACTGCGGACAGGAGCTTTCCCTCGCAGGGAAGGGAAAAACGCTCCTCGGGGTCGATCATCCGAAGCCAGGCCAAATCAACGCTGCGGGTCGACTCACCCAAAGCAACCGCCAGAGCATCAAGGGGAGAATCCAAGGGAAGCCCAAGATTGCGGGCCAAAACATTACCCGTACCCTCGGGCAGGATGCCCATGCGCACCCCGGTGTGAGCAAGACCAGCGGCCACCGCGCGGACGGTTCCATCGCCGCCGGCTGCGATCACATGCGTCGCACCTGCGCGCACGGCCTTTCGCGCCTGAGAGACTCCGGGATCTTCAATAGTGGTCTCAAGGAAGTGAATGTCTCGCACGCCAAGAGCGCGCGCATCCATGGTCACCGAATTGCGGAAAGCCTGGGGATCCTCGTGCTTGGAAGGATTAAAAACTACCCAGGGGCGGATATTCTCAGCGATGCCCGGGGGAAGTGAAATCGCCGAACGATGCGCACGACGAGCACGAGATTGAATGAAGTATTTAGCACCAGCCGTCACGCCAGCGCCAGCGATTCCGGCAAGCGCAATCAAGTAGGGCGACGGTGGATGAAACTTACGCATACTGCAAGTGTAAAGGGCACATCGGCGCACGCGGTGATATTCGTCGGCACTGACGCGGGTGCGTGAACTAAGATGGCCCCATGATTGATGTGCGTGCATTGCGTGAAAACCCTGAGCCCGCCCGCGCCTCACAGCGCGCTCGCGGAGCTGACCCCGCCCTTGTTGACCAGATCCTCGAAGCCGACGTCGCCCGTCGCGAGGCCTTGCAGTCTTTCGAGGCCCTGCGTGCGACCCAGAAAGAGGTCTCCAAGTCCGTGGGTCGCGCCTCAGCGGAGGAACGCCCTGCGATCCTTGCACGCGCAAAGGAACTGGCCGATGAGGTGAAGGCTGCCGAGGCTGCCGCAAACGCTGCCGATGCCGAGGCCGATCGCCTGGCCCGCCTGCTCCCGAACCTGGTCCTTGATGGCGTTCCCGTCGGCGGCGAGGAAGACTTCGTTGTCCTGCGCCACGAGGGCCCCGCGCCTCGTGATTTCGCAAGCGAAGGTTTTGAGCCCCAGGATCACCTGGCACTGGGTGAGGGCTTGGATGCGATCGACACCAAGCGCGGTGCGAAGGTGTCGGGTGCTCGCTTCTACTACCTCAAGGGTGTGGGCGCACGCCTCGAACTCGCTCTCATGACCATGGCCATGGACCAGGCCGTCGCCAACGGTTTCGTGCCGATGATGACTCCGACCCTGGTGACCCCGCAGGTCATGGGTGGTACGGGCTTCCTCAACGAGCACTCCGAAGAGATCTACTACCTGCCCGCCGATGACCTGTACCTGACGGGTACCTCTGAGGTTGCGCTCGCCGGCTACCACGCCGATGAGATCCTCGACCTCAGCGCTGGCCCCAAGCGCTACATGGGTTGGTCGACCTGCTACCGTCGCGAGGCCGGTTCGGCTGGTAAGGATACGCGAGGCATTATCCGTGTCCACCAGTTCAACAAGGCTGAAATGTTCAGCTTCTGCCGTCCTGAGGATGCAGAAGAAGAGCACGCACGCTTCCTCGCATGGGAAGAAGAGATGCTCGCTAAGGTTGAGCTGCCCTACCGCGTGATCGATACGGCCGCCGGTGACCTGGGCACTTCTGCTGCCCGCAAGTTCGACTGCGAGGCCTGGCTGCCGACTCAGGAACGCTACATGGAGGTCACCTCGACCTCGAATTGCACGACTTTCCAGGCACGTCGCTTGGGTATTCGTGAGCGTCGCGAAGATGGCATGACCGCGGTGGCCACGCTCAATGGAACCCTGGCCACCACCCGCTGGCTGGTTGCGATTCTTGAGAATCACCAGCAGGCCGATGGTTCGGTCCGCGTTCCCGAGGCAATGCGTCCCTACCTGGGTGGCCTCGAGGTTCTTGAGCCTGTTGCCGCAAAGTAACGAGGCTGCGTGACCAGCTATTTGACGGCGCCGCTGAGCGGTGAGGCTCCCCGTCCTTTCGGGGAACTTGTGGAGGAGGCGCTCAATGCGCTTCCTTCCACTTTCCCGCGTGATATCACGCAGGTGATGGTCGCCCTGGACATCGATGGAACTATCTTGAGTCCCAGCGGTGCCAGCGCACAGGTCGTTGAATCGATTGCAGCGCTCAGTCGCGCCGGTGCGCAGGTCGTCATTGCGACCGGTCGCTCGATGGGTGCGGTCCTGCCAGTTCTCCCGCTGCTCGGTTTTCGCCGCGGGTGGATCGTTGCTTCTAACGGTGCGGTCCTTGCTCGCGTTCACGAGGCCGGCTACGAGATTGTGCATCGCCACGAATTTTCCCCCGCCGAGGTCATCGACGAGGCGTTGAAGACTCTTCCGCATGCGCGTTTCGCCGTCGAAGACCGTAATCTTCGCTTGATTTCAACAGGTTTTCCCGAAGGGGAGATCGTTGAAGACACCAAGCTGGTGAGCGTTGATGAACTCAAAGCGATGCGCACGCCCAAGCTCGTCATTCGCGAGCCAGCTTTGGACCGCGATGCTTTCGAAAGTATCTTGTGTGCCCTGCCTTTCGCGAAGACTCACGAGGTTTTCGTTGGCTGGACCTCGTGGGCTGATATCAGTTCACTCGGGGTGACGAAAGCCAGCGGGCTTGATGAACTCCGACGGGATCTCTCGCTTCCCGTTGAGGGAACTGTCGCTATTGGCGATGGAACAAACGACATTGCCATGATTCAGTGGGCGGCCTTCGGGGTCGCCATGGGCGGTGCCACCGAGGAGATTCGCGTTCACAGCGATTTTGTTGCGGCAGCAGTCGAAAACGATGGTGCGGCCGCCGTCATGCAGGCGATTTTGCGCTGGTGTGGGAAGATCAGCGAACTGTGAGTAGGGGCTGCGCTAGCTCTCTTTAGGTGGCGTGAGCAGCAGATCGATGAACCATGGCATGGCGGATGAGGGGTTTGGCCCTTTCTCATTTGGTGTGGGGTTTGGCCACGCGTCGCGCGCCCGAGTCATTGCCTCATCGATGCTCTCGATAGGGAACTTCGCGGTAAGTGCCTTGTCCTTTGTAAGATTGTGACTGCGTGTGAGTTTGACGCACTCGTGGGTTTCGACGTGTCCTCGCCTGTCTATTGCATGCCAGAGTAGCCACAATTCGAAGCATGGACTGGAGACAACTGCGTCAACGTCAGTGCAGGACTTGCATTCTCGTAATGTCTCGTCAAGCTTATCGTGCTGGTCAACGTCTATGATCAGGATTGCTCGGTCGAAGTCTTCGCGTTGCCGTGCTTTCCGGTATTCCTTTAGCACTTTCGATGGCTCACCGCCGATGGCGTGAATGCTGAAAGTCGCATATTTAGGACGAAGATACTGGCGGAGCAGCTCGAGGTATAGCGGCTCAGTAACCTGTCCTTCTGTGAAAACCGCATAATGAGTCTTGATCTGCTTCGAGGGATGAGATCTGCGGTTGCGTCGTACCATTGATCCTTACTCCGTTTCCTCGGTGTGAGAGTTCAGTAGGTTGTGGATCAGTGATGGAACCGTGTAAGGAACTCCTCCGAAGCGACCTTCAAGATACTGTTTAACAATGTTGCTACCTCTCTGCAGAGGGAAATCCGCAAGGTTGAAGAGTTCACTTGCGCCGTCGCTGTTCTTTTCGACGAACCACACCTGCTCACGCTTCTCTCTATTGCCACGCCCGCTATCGAGCAGCGTCATATCATGGCTTGTAAAAATGAGCTGTGCTCCGGTCGCATTTGTTACTGGATCCTCGAACCAATCAATCATGAGGCGTGAGAGCTGTGGATGCAGGCTTGAACCGAGTTCGTCGACGACGAGTACCTGTCCTTCTCTCAGCGCTTTGATGACGGCAGTGCCTAGAGCTATCCAAGCCATGGTGCCTGTAGATTCGTCAGAGCTTCTGAGTTTCCCTTCTTCGGCTCCATGGCGGAAGAGGAAGTTGCGCGCGATGAAGTCACTCAGATCTTTCACATCATCTGAAGATTGTTCTTCAGCAGCCTCCTGATTAGTGTCAGCTTCAGGAGTAAGCATTCGTGCTATTAGCTGAGCAAGCTTTGCAGGAATTTTGTGTTCTTCTACTTCAATGTGCGTAATTCCAGTATCTGCGATTCGGGCTAGAGTAACTAGTTCGTTAAGACTGATGTCTTGGTCTCGGAGTTGCTGCGCGATGTGATCAAGACGCTCGACTACTTCCCGTTCTCCTACACGATAGAAATCAAACCCACTCGTCAGCCCTTCCCAGATAGGATGGAGAACAGTATTGCCAAGTTGAGCGGAGCGTGACAGTACAAGCTCGCGCGGGGCAACACGAGGAATTCCGCTCAGGCCCTTGACTCGTCCGTCTGAAGTGCGTGTGAAGATTGCTTTCCATCGAGTATTGACAACGCGGAGTGACTCCTCGACAATGCCGTCAGTGTTCGTCATAAATCGATAGTCGTAGCGTTTGCCTGCGTGGATGAACTCGAGTTCGAAGGTGGCTGGAGCGGCAATTGCCTCCACGGTGAGGGCAAAGGGAGTCCGAAGGAAACGCGGGCGGTCTAGCCACGATGTTGCAGAAGATCCAATTGCTCCGAGCATGTAATGGAGCGCGTCGAGGACATTCGTCTTTCCAGATGCATTAGCTCCGTAGATACCGTCTGCGTGGTGGATGTGATCAGCCCATGATGTCCCCTCTGGGAGTTTGAGTGTATTTAGAGAGGGGCGCGTCAGGTCAAGAGTCGCTTCGTCGAGGAATGACCGATGGTTCGCGAATGTGAATCGTAGGAGATGCATGGCAATAGCCTATCTTATAGACCTTAATTTGATAAATTTTATCGAAAAATGGGTATTTAGACAGACGAATCATCATTAGTCGCACAGTTCGGGGTCGCGGTGAGCCAATCACCCATAATCGCGAAAGCTTGGTCAAGATCACCAAGTTGGCAATGCTCAGCCATATCCGGGTCATCCACGGCATGGAACTCCCGGATCTCAAGGCTTGCGGCATTTCGTAGTGCTCGACGCACATCCTCTAAGCGTTCAAAGGGCACGTACTGATCAGAATCCCCGGCCATGACGAGGCAGTGCTGGTTGATCCTTCCTTCCAATGGGGCCATAGTGAAAGCTCCCATTGCCCTTAAGACATCGGTTGGCACACGTAAACCGGTGAGATCACGCGCCTGCTGAAGCTTCCATGCTAGGTCGGCATTCATGTGGGGCAAAACATTCATACTTGTGTTGATGAGCCATTCAGGCTCTGATCTATCGATGAATCCATCAATTGCTGGACGCAGTGCGCGAGGTAGCGGCATCGTTAGCCCGTCCAGAAGGCGGTACATCATGTCGAATGCAATGACGTGGCTAATACGTGGGGTGTATGCCGCAGCGCGCATGACTAGGTAACCGCCAAAAGAAACTCCCAGTGCAGCAGCACTTTCAATTCCGAAGAAGTCTAAGACCGCGGCAGTTGGGCGCTCCCACTGTGGTTCCAAAGGCATTCCTGCCAGTGCCGTATGCCCCTGTCCTGGTCCGTCGAAGACGATGATGTCGAAGGGGCGAGTGGGAAAGTGCATAGCAAAGCTCATGATTTCTTCGGCGTAACCGTCGAAACCATTCATCATGATGAGGGTGCGAGGGCTATTCGCGCCGACGGTCTTTCGATCCATCGAGTCGGCTTGCCAACGCATTGCTGTTAGTTCGCCACCGCCATAGGGGATCTTGTGGCGAGTGAAACCTTGATCTGCATAGGCGCAATCGAAACGATGTGACATCGAGTCAATAAACTCTTGTTTGTGTGGATCATTTCTTGGCAGGTAGAAGGCGGCAAGTTCATAGAGGCGCCACGCTGCATCTGCGTCGTCCACTTTGTCGAAATGCTGGGCCGATTGGAGCGCTAGCCTTGTGATGTCGTGAGTGGACTTGATGCGAGGCAAGAGATCTGTGGAGACGGCATCCATTCCTTCTCGGTTTAGGAGCGGATCAAATACGCGGTTGAGTTGCAGATCGAATTGGCGATTACCGGTGTACTTAACGAACATGAAAGCAGCCTATATCGTGTAATCGCAGCATAAAACGCACAAAATCTAACAATATGTTCGATATGAACACGTTGTCCTTAAACGGTAGGATAACTATGAAATGACGCGAAAAATGATCGGATCATCATGTCCTTGAATGAAGTTGACGCGAGTGATGAAAATACGGATCTCCGTATCCGAAAGACTCGTCGAGCGATCCGCGCAGGCTTCCTTGCCGTTTGTGAAAACAAACCCTACGACAAGGTCACTGTGACCGATATATGCACCGCGTCATTGGTTTCACGAACAACGTTTTATGACCACTATGTCGACAAAGATGCCGTCCTTACAGAAGTTGTCACACTTTTCATCAGGCAAATGACTCCGGCGATCAAAGGCCTGTGGTTGCAGGACACTCGAATGAGCGATCCCGAAAAACTCCGCCACGACCTCGCAAATTTCTACGCACAAAATGGCCGCGAGCTCAAGACGCTCCTTTCGTTGCGTCGTGGGGCTGAAGGAGACCTGAGCGCACAGATCGCGAACATGTGTCGTACGGTTTTTGACCAGTGGGCACGCGGCCGTATCAAGGAATCCCTCCTTCCCCTGGCTTCCGATATCTACGCTTCCGTCGTACTCACTTTCATTGAACGAGGCGCAAGCGAAGCTCTAACGAACGAAGAACTTTCCCTGATCGGCACTCTTCAGTCCCTCATCATCGAGGCGACCGCGCCGAATCCGCATGACGCAGGCGTTTCGGGTGGGGAAGTGACGACCAAAAGATAGCTACCCACCTCAGCGAGCCACGGCCTCGTGAAGGGGAAGAAAACCGCTACGATAGCCCCATGGGAAAAGCCTCACGTCGTAAAAAAGTAGTCGTCAGCGCGGATCAACCGGCATACCGCCCCCCGATCCCCTTCGTGGAACGCCCCTTCGAAGGGCTACCCAACGAGGTTGAACTGGTCGCAATGCGCGAAATTATCCCCTGCGCAGTGCTGAGTGGGCGCACCACCGAAGAACACGGTGGCGCAGAGTTCGACATCGTCACCCTTCTGCCCGACGGCCACCCTGCGATGATCCGTCCCGATGGGCGCATCCTCGTTGGACTACAGACGCGCTCGAACTCGGGCGACCTCTCCCATGACGTTGCCGCTGCTCTCCTTGCTGCTCTTCAGGCACAGTCCGACGGTGTTGACGGCGTCATCGATATTGATGTGCGTGAGCCCGCACCTCGCCTCCAGGACATTGTTGATCCGAAGGCGTTTAGCGACATGGAGATCACTGCCGACTTCGGCTACTGGTTCGATCCGAATCAGGAACTCACCCCCGAAATGCGCGACGCGCTCGAACAGAACCGCGCCGACGTCGTTCCCACCGTTGCAGTTCCCGGAACCGAGGGCATGTACTGGTGCGAAATGAACCGCAACTTCGTCCGCTACGTGTCTGCTGCTCCTGAGCACAAGCTTTTTGATGCGCTGGCACGTTTGCAGGCGGTAGGAAATGCGCGCTTGGGCGAAGGTTCGCGCTTCGTCGGTGCGTTCCGCGCATGCGGCCTGGCGATCCCGGTTTTCGAGCTCGCTGAGGGCGCTTCGGCCGAAGACGTAGCCCCGGAAGCGAAGGTTCTTGCAGAAAACGTTGAGAAGGCACTGAAGGACACCACCCCGCTGAGTACAGACGAACGTCGCGCACGCCAGGGCCTCGTTTCGCGCCAGGTGACGATCCGCTAACCGATCCCGGGGGAAGGTCGGGATAAACTAGCAGGGTGACTCCCGCTCAATCCGTCGAACCCTCACCTTCCCAGAAGGTCGCGGCGATCATCTGCGCCCACAATGTCGGCCGCCAGATCGCCTCGACCGTGCGCGCATGCCGAGCAATCCCGGGCGTTGACCTGCTCATCGTCATCGATGATGGTTCCGATGATGAGACGGGAAAGTACGCACGCGCAGCAGGTGCGGTTGTCGTCCGCCATTCCGTTCCCCGAGGCCGGGCCTCGGCACGCGAAACGGGCGTTAAGGTTGCCGCAATGCGTGACCGCGTTGATGCGCCCGGTCGACACATCCTCTTCCTCTCGGGAGACCTAGGGGAGAGCGCCGTGGATGCGGCTTTCCTTGTCGAGGCCATTTCCAGCGGCCGTGCGGACCTTGCCTGCGCCGTTCCCGCGGGCCTTGGCAGCGAGGATCCGAGCAGTGCGCGCAAAGAGACCGCCGCGCAACGCCTCGCACACAATACGATTCGCCGCCAAACGGGTTGGGATTCTCAAGCGCCCCTGTCCGAACAGCTGTGTATCACCCGCGAGGCGCTCAACGTGATCATGCCTTTTGCCAATGGTTACGGCCTAGAACTGGACATGAAGGTCCGGTTGCTCGCTTTGGGGATGACCGCTATCGAATTGCCCTGCGCTTTTGAGCACACGGGTGATGACCATAGCCTGGTCGCTTTGAACCGGCCGGCGAGCCTAGCCGATGTCGCGTGGACTTCGACGATGCTTGCGTTGCGTAAGGTTCGCCTCCGTCGACGCTATCGCACTCCAGTTTCGGCGCAGCGCGTGGGCATTCCCTTCCCAGATCCCGAACACACTCCGATTTCCCAATCACATCCAGGAGAAGTCAGTTAATGTCTGAAAAAGGTACCCGTTGGCGCCCCTTAGAGCTGCTTTCGGCTTATCTTCCCGCGGCCCTGTCGGTCCTGCTCGGTGCCTGCTTATACATCACTTTCTCTGTGGGACAGTGGCGCTCGCTTGATGTCCCCTCGTGGGATCTGGCTATTTTCACCGAAGCCGCGAAATCCTATAGTCACTTCCAGGCGCCGATCGTTCCCGTCAAAGGCCCCGGATACAACCTGCTGGGCGATCACTTCCACCCGATTTTGGTGCTTTTGGGGCCGATCTATCGCTTCTTCCCCTCAGGATTGACCCTGCTGGTTGTTCAAGATCTTTTGATTGCGGTTTCAGCGTGGCCGCTGGTTCGCCTCGCGACAAAGCAGGCAGGATGGCTCCTCGCCTCGATTATCGGTATCGGCTACGTGACCGCATGGGGTTTCCAAGGCGCTGTCTCCTCCCAATTCCACGAAATTGCCTTCGCGCTCCCCATGCTTGCGTGGGCCTCGGCCGCTTTCGTTGAAGGCCGTTGGGTGGCAACGATGGCATGGTCTGCGCCGCTTGTTCTGGTTAAGGAAGACCTTGGCCTCACCATCATGATGATCGGCTTGATTCTGTCGTGGCGAGGCAGGGATTCAATCAAGAGCTTCGCGTACCCCCTGTTTTTTGCGGCTTTCGGAGTCATCGCTTTCGTCGTGACGATTAAGCTCCTGCTGCCCGCTTTCAATGCTTCAGGAACCTGGGCGTACAGCCTCGATGGCTCGCAGGGCCGTGGAAACGTGACCCTGATCGAAAGGGCCTTGTGGCCCTCACAAAAGTTCGGTGTTATCGCCATGGCCGTCTTGGGTGCGGGGATTATTGGCCTCGCCTCGCCCTGGTTCTGGGTGATCCTACCGACCATCGCATGGCGTTTCCTCGGTTCCGTCGACTACTACTGGGATTGGAAGCACTGGCACTACAACGCAATTTTGGTGCCGATCCTTCTGGGCGCTCTCTTGGACGCTCATCGCAGGTGGAGTGAGCGCGAGCAATCTGATATTTCACGAGGCCTGGGCTGGGTGATCAGTCGACAGCGTCCCTTCGTCGCCACGGTTGCCTTGGCGATTCCCTGTGCGGCCGCACTCATCACGGCCCCGCAGCTTCCCATGTGGAAGATGACGAACCCCGGGTTTGGAGCAGTGAGCTCTAGGATGGCTCAGGTTCAGGAGATCAATTCATTGATCCCGGAAAACGCCAATGTTGAAACGGACCTGACTCTGCTTGCCTACCTGATCCCCGATCATGAGGTCTACTGGGTGGGATCCGCGAAGGGTGTTGCCGTGGATTACGTGGTTGTTGATCAGCACGGTGCCGCCTGGGGTGATCAGAAGAACGTTGAAGCTGTGTCCTATGCGCAGGGAGCACACCCTGGTTCGACCTATAAGTTGATTTACAACTCGGGAGGCTTCCAGGTCGCTCAGCGCGTTAACTAGAAACGTTCATGCGAATTGATTGAGCGTCATATCAGTCAAGACACACGGTGCCCCCGCGATTTTCGCGGGGGCACCTGCATGAGAGTGATACTTTTCAGTGCGCGCGACGCAGCCTCATGGAGTTGAGGACAACGCACACCGAGGACATGGCCATCGCCGCGGAAGCGAGCATCGGGTTGAGAAGCCCGAAGATCGCTAGCGGAATCATGATGACGTTGTAGAAGAACGCCCAGAAGAGGTTCTCTTTGATGACCTTGAGGGTCGCACGCGAAATACGAATCGCGGCGGCAGCCATCGTGGGATCTGAGCTCACTAGCGTCATATCTGCGACGGCGATCGCGCTATCCGCGCCCGAACCCATGGCAATACCCAAACCCTGAGTCGAGGCCTGTGCCAGAGCAGCCGCGTCATTCACGCCATCGCCCACCATGGCTACCTGGTGGCCTTCTTCTTGAAGGCGCATCACGGCATCGCGCTTATCTGCGGGAAGAACTCCTGCAATAACCGAGTCAATCCCCACCTGCGAGGCAACAAAACGTGCTGCAGATTCGTGATCACCAGTGAGCAAGGTCGGAGTAATCCCCAAGGCCTTGAGCTGGGCAATCGCATCCTTCGATGACTCTTTCACCGTGTCACGCACAACGAAAGCACCCAGAAGTACGCCATCGAGGTGCTCGGGAAGTTCACGCGTTTGTGGAGTGAGAGTTGCGGCAGGTGCTTGAGCGGAAGCAAGCCGACGCGAACGAACCTGCGGCTCGTAGCCCGCTGCCTTGACGACCTCTTCAAGCTCAGCGTCACTGTAATCGTGCTTGAGGGTAATTCGAGCACTCTCAGTTGCCAGGTTAACCTGCGCATGAACGCCATCGAGCTTGCCCAGCTTGCGCTCAACCCTGCGGACACAGGAGGCACAGGTCATGCCGCCCACTGCCATGTCGACGATGATTCCGCCGTCCTCGTCCTCATCTGCGGGTTGTGAAGCCTGCGTCGAGGCCGTATCACCGGCGGAGGAAGTTTCCTGCCAGCCCTCAACGCGCGCACTGGCCACGACGGTCGCTCCCGTGGCCTCGGCCTCGGAAATGGCGGAAAGTGCGGACGGGGGAAGGGGAATACCCAGCTCACGCAACCAGCTCACGCGGCCGGCCAGGAGAAGCGCACCGTCCTCGCCAAGCGCGGAAACCCCAAGTCCGGGGTGGTTGCGCAGCTCGCGAACCGGGTGCGAGGAAAGATCGCGCTCGCGGGCGGCGGCGGTCAGCGCACGGGCGATGGGGTGCTCCGAGGCCGACTCCAGCGAGGCGGTCACGCTCAGTGCGTCCTCGCTGGACTGGGAATCAGGGGAATTTGCGCTTCCGTCGGGAAGGATGACGGACTCCAATGACATCGTGCCCTTAGTCAAAGTGCCGGTCTTATCAAGGAGGATTGTGTCGATACTGCGCGTACGCTCAAGGACCTCGGCGGAAGAAATGAGGATACCCATCTGCGCGGCCTTACCTGAACCAACAAGGAGGGCGGTCGGAGTGGCCAGACCAAGCGCGCAGGGGCAGGCAACAACCAGCACGGCAACCGCAGCAGTGATTGCGCTTTGAACGCCAGATCCGGCAAGGAGCCAGCCCGCCAAAGTCAGTAGGGAAAGCGCAATGATCGTCGGAACGAAAACCGAAGAAATACGATCCGCAAGACGTTGGACGGGGGCCTTGGTTGCCTGGGCCTCAGTGATCATCTGGCCAATGTGCGCCAGCTGGGTCCCAGAGCCAACGGCGGTTGCGCGGACGATCAAGGCACCCGAGGTGTTGAGGGTTCCACCGGTCACCGCACTGCCGGGGGATACTTCGCGAGGAAGAGATTCGCCCGTCATCAGCGAGGTATCCAGCGCGCTGGTGCCCTCTTCGACGATGCCGTCGGTGGCGATCTTGTCTCCCGGGCGCACCTGGAAGCGGTCGCCCACGGCAAGTTCCGAGGCCGCAATGGTGCGGTAGGTGCGCTCGCTGCCGCTTCCTTCAACGAGGATTGCGTCCTTCGCTCCGAGTTCGAGAAGGGAGCGCAGGGCATCCCCGGAGTGGTAACGGGTGCGTGCTTCCATCAGGCGACCGGCAAGGAGGAAAGTGACGATCGCGCAGGCGCCCTCGAAGTAGATTTCCGCGTGCGTTGCGTGGCTGCGCGCGGGGATCAGTGACATGTGCATGCGCATGCCAAGCATCCCTGCACCACCAAAAACGAGGGCGTACCACGACCATAGGCTCGATGCGATCACGCCGAGGGAGACCAGGGTATCCATGGTGGAAGAGCCGTGGCGGCCCGCCTGGAAGGCAGCGCGGTGGAAGGGGGCCGCACCCCAGATCACGACGGGCAGTGAGGCGAAGGCAACGACCCACTGCCAGCCCGAAAACTGGAGGGCAGGAACCATTGACAGGCCCAGAACGATGACGGTGAAGGGGAGAGTCACAAGGAAGCGGTTGCGCAGGTCCGCGGCGCGGCGTAGCAGTCCGTCCCCCAAGTGTTCACTTTCAGTTTCAGTTGATGCGCGGTGAGTTTCGGTAGTCATTATGAGCGATTCTGTCATGTGTATTTGGGATATCCGGGGGCACTCGTGTGCGGTGCCCCCGGTTGGTTAAGGATCAGAAGTCGCGGGCGATTCCGACCAGTTCGAAGCCGGCCTCGGAGACAGCGTCGCGCAGGGCGTTGTCGTCGAGTTCGGTGTTGGTGACGACGGTGGCCTTCGAGGTTGCGCCGGAGTTGAGGATGACCTCGACGTCAAGAACGCCGGGAACCTCCTTGAGTTCTTCGGTAACCGATGCGACGCAGTGTCCGCAGGTCATTCCGTTGATGGAGAGCTCAACAGTGCGATCAATTTCCTGTGCCATGATGGCGCCTTTCTTTGGTGGTGGAAATGGGGAAAAACGTGTGGTGTGCGCTCAGGACTTCACCAGTCGCGCGATTGCCTTTGTGGCTTCTTGGATCTTTTCGCGTCCTTCTTCCTCGCTGTGTTGGGCGGCGTGAAGAACGCAGTGGTTCATGTGGTCTTCAAGGAGGCCAAGTGCGACGGAGTCCAGAGCGGACTGCACTGCAGAGATTTGCGTGAGGACATCAATGCAGTAGGTGTCCTCTGCAACCATGCGTTGCAGGCCCCTGAGCTGGCCTTCGATTCTGCGCAGTCGCTTGAGGTAGTGCTCGGTTTCTTCGGTGTATCCGTGAGCCATGGTGGTCCTCCTTGTGCTTCGAAATATACCCCCGGGGGGTATGTGCGTCAAGAGAGGAAAATGTCTGTCCCCCCACTCCGAAACGGTGCCGGAGTGGGGGGACAGCGTGGTTATTGGGCGCCGAGGCCGCTGGCGCCTCGTGCGCGCAATCAGTTATGCGCGCCGACGCGTCGTAGCAACGGTGGCCACACCTGCGAGGGCGAGCAGGCCGCCCAGCGGAAGGACGAAGTCAGCTGCGCCCGTACGTGCCAGAGGGCTCTTCGGGTTCTCAGAGGGAGCCGCGGCGGGGATCGACGGAGAAGAAGTTGCACCCGGAGTGGGCGAAGACGTCTGCTTGACGGTCGGGGCCCACTTCGTGTTGTAGGTGACGCCACCGCAGGCGGACTGGGTGCGAGTCATGCCCGCGTTTGCCTTCCAATCCCACTGGATATCAGCGGTGTCGACAACAGTCTTTGCCGGGCGAGGCAAGTCAGTGACGGGAGCAGATCCGATCGCACCTTCTTGTGTGTATTCCATTGCGGTGATCTCCGCGGGAAGCGCATGTGCCGCATCATCGGAGGAGTAGGTGACCGTGAGTGAGGGTTGCTGCTTGAGCTCGATGGTGACAGGGGCACCCACACCGTTGGTGAAGTTCACGGGGCGCATGCCAGCGAGGAAAGGAACGCCGGCAAGGGCGGGAATATCCAAGCTACCGGTGACGCTGGGAGAGGTTGCCTGAATCGATGAGCTTGCCGAGGCATTCATACGCGCTTGAGAAACTGTCAGGCTTCCTTCGAGGCTTGGGAAGTAGACCTTGTTGGGGCGCATGGAAGCATCTTCCAAGGCGCCGGCAGTGGTTCCATCGACCCAATTTCCGCTGGCATCTTGGTGCATGAGGCGGTAGGTCGCAGAGAAGGTTCCATTGACGACCGAAACACTCTGGACGCGCATGGCCTTTGAGAAAGCCTCGCCAGTTGCGGCATTGGCCTTCTCGAATTGCTTCTGTACTGCCTCGACCGTGTAAGCGGAAGTATCGATATCGACATCATTCGTGTCAACAGTCATGCTGGTCGTCCACTCACCAGTGATGACCAAACGATTGAAAGCAGCGGCATTCGTGAGGCGGCCATAGGTAGCCATGTCTTCGTAATTCGTCCACACATTGGTCATATCGAGAACGCCCTGGAAGCCAATAGCGTAGCTGTCCTTGGGAGAAGCTCCACGGCAGACAAGGGCGGCAGGCTGTGCGGGATCAACATCGGCGGGCAGAGTCACGATGTCGCTTCCGGGAGTGTAGACCTCACCCGAGACCGAAATCGGGATATCAGTAGATGCCTGTGAACTGTGGAAACTGCCGCCGCCGACAAGAATCGCACCGGCGAGTACGGGAACACTGCACAGTGCGAATACGCGATATGACGAACGCTTCATGGAGGTCTTCTTTCTACGGGCTGCCAAATTTCGCGGAAAAGCGCGAAACATTCTGGAAAATTCTAACAGTCGATACGAGTATGAATCCAGTAGCGTAACCTCAAACTATCCCCACCTGCACACATGCGGGTTTAGGCTATCGTGAAGGGAAGGAGGGACTCATGAAAACGCGACGCTATCGCAACTACTACGCACGCAGGCGTGCCCCGCACTCCCTCTCCTCCTTCTACCTACGCGCAAAACTGATCCCACTTGCCCCCAAGCTCCTTTCAGCGCTCGCGGTTGGTGCGGCCTCGGCAATGGGATTTCTCCCCACGGATATCCGCAGCCGGCTGCGCATGCAATCTGACCGCCTCGGCGAAGAAGTATCGGAGCAATCTCAATCGATCTTCTTCCGCGAACCCGGACTTGATGTTCTTTTCGTACGTGTGCTCGCCTCAATCGCCGGAACAGCCGGTGCCATCGTTCACGCGGCAGCCGCATTCGATGCGATCGTGGGATGGGATCGAAGCGGGAAGCTCCAGCGCCTCGCTCAAGTCACACCACGCAATGGCTATGAGGCGCTGATGGCAGGGATGCTCATAGCGGGAACATCCCTTGGACAAATGACGGGTGGAGCCGCGCACGCGGACAAGTACTTTGACTCTGAAATGGGGTCGAATATCATCGAATATCCCGGACACCCCAAGTCCTCGGCCCATCGCCTGTGGGCTCCGCGCTCCCTTCAGGATATGGCTGCGGACATTGATGACCTGTACTGGGCGGGAACGTACGGGCAATCGATCAAAATCACCAGGGTCGGCAAAGATGAGCAACGGCGCTGGTTGGTGTCGATCCCGGGGACAAACCACTTTGATACGCCATCGACCCCTAACCCCGCGGATACGGAAACCAACATCCGCGAAGCTTTGGGGCTGAGCTCATCCATGCGAATGGGCATCATTCGCGCTCTTCACCAGGCAATGAGTGAAGACGGCGTTGATCCATCGGACTACGCAAGCGAGCCCATTATCATTGTTGCCCACTCGCAAGGCGGCCTCATTGCAGTCAATCTGGGAAGCTTGCCCCCAGAAGATGTCGGGGTCAATGTCCAGGGGATTTTAGGGCTCGGATCGCCGGGACACCGGGCATGTCTGCGTTCCGATGTCGTCATGGTGGATGTTGCACACGATCAAGATGTCGTCCCATCGACTGATGGAGCTGGCGCACGTATCCGCGATCACCGGGTAATGGTTGGTCGGAACCTCAATCAACCGCGCATGCAACCGCTGTACTATGCGCACTCCTCGTCGACCTACACCGAAACGGTTGGCCGTTTGGAGCGCAGGTCAGAGGTGACGCGATGGGACCGCGTGGGACAGGCAATCCGCGCACTGCAAGAAATGTTGCCCCATGATGGCGAACCCACGCGCGTTCGTATCTATGACATTTGGCAAGAACTCGATGACCCGCACGGAAGTGTCTGGGCAAGGGTTAATGTCCTTGAATCTACTCAATCGCAGGACACCGCAACTGATGGTGACAACAATTCTCACGGGGGGGAACTGATGGCGCAGAATCGTTCAATTGCGCGAATCCTTGGGATTGTCCAGCAACGAGCAGAGCAGATTTCACTCCCTCGCGTATCCAACCGGCTCGGCCTTGCCGCTTTGGGCGTGGCAAGCCTCGGGGTGGGGGCAGCACTCACTCGCTTGCGTCCGACGGATCGAGGCGGGCGATCTGAGCGTTTCCAAGCCTTGATTGAAGATACGCTTGAACAAAGTGCGCAGCCATGGGTGTGCACAAGTTGCCAGGTTCAGGTCAACGAAGGTTTTGGCAAACCGACCATGGTGAGCTTTTCGATCAACATGGAAGCAAAGCAGCCTATAGATGATGATCGCGTTGAATTTGCCCGAAAGCTCCTCGAGGCCGCGGTGCGCAGCGTGTGGAAAAACCCCGAAATTGCACCAATTGGCATCCAAGGACGCATGAGCGTCAACGGCGAAGACACAGTCAATATGCAGGACCTCGGCTACTCTGCGCTCCAAGTACGCCCCGAAGAACTCTTCGAACGACTCGGAGCCCCGGCTATCGATCGAGGATGGACACCCGCCTGAGCAAGCCGGAAGTCACTCTACTCGGCGCTGATCCACTCAACCATGTCCGGGGCATACCCGGTATAACTCGCGGGAGTCAGTTCCATCAGTCGGTCTTTCGCGTCCTGAGGAAGATCCAGCGATTCAACGAAATCGTGCAGGCGAGTGGCGTCGATATCGTGTCCGCGAGTGAGCTCCTTCATGCGCTCATAAGGGTTCTCCATCCCCTGACGCCCCTCAAGGGAAGCAAGACGCATCACCTGCTGAATGGCCTCGGAAATCACTTCCCAATGCTCATCGAGCTCGGCGGACATCACCTGGGCGTTCAACTCAATACCCTCAAG
The DNA here is from genome assembly GCF_000758755.1 of Actinomyces sp. S6-Spd3. Lineage (GTDB taxonomy): Bacteria > Actinomycetota > Actinomycetes > Actinomycetales > Actinomycetaceae > Pauljensenia. The sequence goes on from NZ_JRMV01000272.1 coordinate 244,879, forward strand.
GCCGCGGGTCAAATTGTCGATTGCGACAAGAGAGTGGCCAAGGGCAACGCCAATATTGCGCTGGGTTGACGAATCCGTGAGATCACGCTGAAGTCGCGAGGTCACCAGGGTTGCCGCAAGCGTTTCAAGAAGAGACGAGGCGATCTCAAAGTTAGCTTCAGCATTCTCGAAGCGAATCGGATTGACCTTGTGAGGCATCGTCGAAGAACCCGTGGACCCCTGAGCACCCAACTTTTGGTGGAAGTAGCCCATGGAGATGTAGGTCCAGCAATCCGTTGCAAGGTTGTGAGCGATGCGGCCAAAGCGCGAAATATCGCTGTAGAGCTCGCTTTGCCAGTCATGGGACTCAATCTGAGTTGTCAGCGGATTCCACGACAGCCCGAGGCGCTCAACAAAGTCCTTCGTGAGGAGCGGCCAGGGGACAGTGGGCAAAGCAACGCGGTGCGCTGCCCAGGTGCCCGTCGCACCGTTCATCTTCCCCAGGTACTCAGTGTCTTCGATGCGCGAAATTTGGCGGGAAAGTCGGTAGACAAAGACAGCCAATTCCTTACCGATCGTGACCGGAGTTGCCGGCTGACCGTGCGTTCGCGCAAGCATGGGGATTTCAGCGCCGGCCTCGGCAAGCTCAAGCAAGCGCGCGAGAAGTCCACGTGCGCGCGGCAACCAGACCTGGCGGATTGCGGCTTGAATGTTCAGCGCGTGTGCAAGGTTATTGATGTCTTCGGAGGTTGCGAAGATGTGAACCAGAGGACGCAGCTGGGGAAGGACCGTATCCGGACCAAAGAGGGAGCGCGCCTCCTCAAGTCGATTGTCGATGTAGTACTCAACTGCCTTGACATCGTGGCGGGTTTCGGCTTCGATGTGGGCGAGTTCGGCAATGGAATCAGCGTTGAATTCCCGCGGAAGTGCGCGCAAATAGTCAACTTCAGCGTCAGAGAGCAGGGGCGCGTGGGCAATGACTCCGCGGCGAAGTAGCTCAATCATCCATTCGATCTCAACGTAGATGCGGGTGCGGTTGAGCGCGGCTTCGGACAGGTACTGGGTCAGTTCCTGAGTGTGCAGGCGATAGCGGCCATCGAGGGGCGACAAAGCTTGGCCTGCGGCCGCCAAGTCTGCATATCCGGTCTCGGGTGAAAACATGGATTCCTGCTGCGATGTCATGTCTTAATCATCTCAGACCTGCGCCATCGCGCCACGCGGGCACTCGCGTCAGAGGGAAGGTCTATCCACAGGGATGCAATGCCATCGGCGTTTTCCACAGATTTTTGGTGCGCTCTGTGGGGGTGGGGTCGACATTCTTAGGCTGAGCTCATGTGGTTCATTACGGTGTGCCAGTCACTGAAGGTGATTGAAGACAATTGCGTGGCAATCAGCGAAGAACTGCGTGCTCATTCTTTTGATTCGTGGACGGGTCAGGGAAGCGAAGGGGCGCGCGCAGAAATTGAGCAGATTAGCAACGACTGTCGGATGTGGGCGGCGCTGGCAATCGAAGCGCGCGACCTAGCCGAAATTGAGAGCGCGACGTTGGGAGGTCAGACATGAGCGGGCAGTGCGTGTCATGGATGGTGGTTTCTTCGGATACAACGCGCATTGATACCGAGGCGCTTGTCGGCGACGTTCTATTCCTGCGAAGGATTCGCGAGGCCCTTGATAGTCAGCTAGGCGCGGCGCATTCGCTCAATCAGGAGTTGTGTGCACATCAGTGTGGGGGTGTTTTGCAGCGTTTGTGTGCCCTCGGTGCACAACTGAGCGAGCAGATTGGTAGTTGTGCGGACAGGCTTGCTTACGTTGCGTCCATCCATGCCGCTGCCGAGGCCGACGCTGCTTCCTATCAGAAGACCGTGCGCAGGCTGGGTGGCAGTATGGGCGAGCTTTCGTGGGCGGGAGGATTGACAGCATCGCGAAAGATTGCAGGCGTGGGGAAATACGTTAATCCTTATGTCCCTTTCCTCTTCGCACCGCTTGGCATCTTTCATGGGATAGCAACTATCAGCGCCCACGGTCTGTCTTTTGTTCGCCAGCCATCAGATGCGTCTTTGGGGTTACGTACACAAATGGATGTTGCTGAACTATCTCGGCTGGTCAACGGGACTTCATCGCGCTCGGACGTTGAGGTCACTCGAGATGCTGCTGCACAGATGTCAACGCTGTATGCAGCAATGGGATGGTTGATGTTTGGTCGCCATTCGGGGGTGAGGATTTCAGCGCAGAACCTTCCCGATGACGCGCCGTCTGGGCCGACAAGCCAAGTACTCTTGGGAGTTGCGCAGGGAGGGCGCCCGACGGAATATTGCGGTTCTTTCGGCGCGGTCGTCTATGCCGTTAACGCTGTAGCAGCTTATCCACCGCATACTTCCTCTCCTCAATCGCAGGTTTCGCGTCCCCAGGCGGGTTCCAAGCTGGAGAAGGTCGAAACCCCGTTGAAGGCCTCGGAGGCATTGGAACGTATCGGGCAACTTCGCTCCAGTGCAGACGAGGGACAGATTGAGATCCTTCAGCACGTGACGGTAGACAGTGATGGAAGGGAGCATCGAGCGTGGTCGGTCATGATCAGAGGGACGCAAAAGTGGGGGCCGGGCGAAGACAATCCCCAAGATATGCTGACGAATCTTCAAGCAGTTGGGCAATCCAATTCCGACCAGCTCAGGGCAGTGAAAACTACCATGGATATGGCGGGGATCAAGGCTGATGAGCCCGTTGAATTTGTGGGCCACTCTCAAGGCGGCATTATTGCTGCACAGTTGGCCGCAGATCCGCAGGTGCGCTCGCACTACCGCGTTGCCTCGGTGCTAACCGCGGGTTCGCCGGTCGCGGGATTCCATCCCGACTCAAGTGTTCCCATGCTGAATATGGAAAACACGCGTGACATTGTCCCCGCACTTGACGGCGGAGCGAATGCTAATCGCGGCCACGCATTGACCCTGCATTTTGATAGTGAGCACTTAGAAAGAAAACAAGGGCAGGACAATCCCATTGCCGCTCACGATATTGCGACCTACACCGAAGCAATTCGAGAGTGCGAATCGGCGGACGCGGGCCGCTATCGCAATATCGAGGACGTGCATCGCTGGGAAGAGGAAAGAAGAACTCGGCTGGGTATCACAGATGCGACGCGCACGCGTTCCTACATTTTTGATACCCGCCGAGTTTCTTAAGAGAGTGGCTCAAGGCCAGACGGCGCCGGTGAGTTACTTCTTCTTAGCGCCCGTGAGTCCTCCAAAGAGCGAGGAGACAACAGCGGTGATGATGGCACCGATGACGGCCGCACCAAGGCCAGACACAGAGAAGGGCAGGCCCATGGAGTCTGCAATCGATCCCGCCACCAGGAAGCCAATGCCATTGGTGATCAGGGCAAAAAGGCCGAAGGTGAGGATGTAGAGCGGGAAGGCAAGAATCTGAATGAGAGGCCGCACAATGGAGTTCACGACGGTGAATACCAGTGCAATCAACCCCAAAATGACAACGGTTTCCGTCATGGACGTACCGCGCGCAATGGTAATTCCCGGGACAAGAGCAGCTGAGACCCATAGGCCCAGCGCCGTTCCAATGAGACGCAGAATAAAGTTCATACGCCCCATTATCACCGATCGGGTAATAGTCGACTAGGCGACGATTGCCAGGACCGCCGAAAAGAGACAGGCACAGGAGACGTATTCCCCAAGTCCGATGATCAGGGGAGGGATCTTGAGGTGCTTGATCTTACGCAGTGCAGGGATAAGGATCGCGCGCAGGGCGATCACGACGAAAGCCAGAAGTACTCCGCCGGGAAGAACATGCATGAGCACTCCGATCAGGCATGCGACCACAAGTGCCAAGTGCCAGGCAACGGAGACGATATACACCGATAGCTTATTTGCCCCGCGGATGAGGGAGCGGACATAGACGATAGACCCCAGCATGTAGGCGGCGACGGCTACCGCTGCGCACCACAGTTTGTGCTGCGAATAGCCCTCTGAGGTAATCCAGATCGACAGGGGCAGGGTGCACGAACTCGCAAGAACGCTCGACACATGGGAGGCAATGGAGCGGCGGCGCTTGCGGAAGGCCTCGTAAGTTGCAACTGCGCAAAAAAGGGTGATGGGGATGATGATCCGTGCGATGGCATGCGGGCGCATGACAATAATCGGAACCCCGCACACGACAGCTATGCTCGCCCAGGTGAGGAAGGCGGGAAGGTAGGTGCGGCGTCGCTTGGGAGAGGCCGCCCAATACAGGCTCAGGGCATGGAAGCTGCAATAGGCGGCGGTCCAAGCTGCAAGGAGCAGGAATTGAATGGGCTGAGGATGGACGGTGCATATTCCGACGGCGATCGGAAGAACGGTCATGACCCAGGCGCCGTGTTCGTTTGAGAGCCACCCGTGCCGGACCAAGCTTCGCATCTTCGAGCCACGTTGATTCATGGGCAACAGTGTAGTGGGCGTATTCACTTAGGGAAACCTAAGAAATGTGCGGAAAATGTGCCCGCGCTCACCGATATCCCATGCTCTGAGATGAAATTTTCGCGAACTGAATTCTCGGCGCAATGTTATAGGTATGTCAACAAACGATACACGCGAAGAAACCGTCCCATCCTCGGTTGCCGCTAAGCCCGAGCTTTCTCAAGAAGATCGTTCTGCCCGCATTGCGGTTACCGTATTTCCGCTCATCATTATTGCGGCATTCGCTCTGGGTCTGATTTTCCCGACCCATGCAGCAAAGCTCGCCTCGGGTGTGAACATCGGCCTGGGCATCATCATGTTCGGCATGGGCTTGACCCTGACCCTTCCCGACTTTGCCCTTGTCGTGAAGCGCCCCCTGCCCGTCATCGTCGGTGTTATCGCGCAGTACGTGATCATGCCTGGAGTCGCCTTCCTTCTGGCCAAGCTGCTCCACCTCGATCCGGCAATTGCAGCCGGCGTCATCCTGGTCGGTTGCGCCCCGGGCGGAACCGCCTCGAATGTCATCTCTTACTTGGCTAAGGGTGACGTTGCACTCTCGGTGACCATGACATCGATTTCCACTCTTCTGGCACCCTTCATGACCCCCCTTCTCACCAAGTGGCTGGCCGGTCAGTACATGCCCGTTGATGCAAAGAGTATGGCGCTCGCAATTGTTCAGATCGTTCTGATCCCCGTCGTCGCAGGCATCGTCGTCCGTATGCTTGCCGGTCGCTACGTTGAAAAGATCCTCCCGGCTCTTCCCTGGATCTCGGTCCTTGGCATCTCCTACGTGCTGGCAGCAGTCGTTGGCAAGTCCGCCGACAAGATCATGGAATCCGCACTCATCGTCTTCGTCGTGGTCATCCTCCACAACCTGCTGGGCTACTTCTTCGGATACTTCGCAGGCCGTATCTCGGGCGGCGATTACCGTGCAGCTCGTACGACCGCAATCGAAGTTGGTATGCAGAACTCGGGTCTGGCAGCCGGCTTGGCAACGAAGTACTTCAGCCCCGAGGCCGCGCTTCCCGGCGCAGTCTTCTCGGTTTGGCACAACCTTTCCGGTGCACTCTTGGCCATGTTCTTCCGCCGTTTCGGCAAGCAGGGCTGACCTAGATCTCACCAATAGTCCCGCTCTTTGCGGGCACGAAAAAGTGGGCGACGCGCGCGAAATGCTGCGTCGCCCACTTTCATTGTCTGCGTTTACTTCCGGTTTCCCGGACGAGGCGAACGTGCCCCTTCCGTCGTGGTCCCAGCAGTCACCTGCGGGGCGAGCGGGCGTCCAGCTGCGGTCTCAGCGCGCAAGTGAGCGACGACGGCCTCGAGACTGCCAGAGCCATCGGCGACCGCTTTCTGGCGCTGGTAACCCACGCCGACACTGCGCAGCGTGTGGATGAAGTCGAGTTCTTCTTGGCACTGAAGATCGTCAGCGATGGGCTCCAGTTCGCGCACGGTCTCATCAAGAAGATCGTCAATATGCCGTTCGTTGCCGTGGATGTCTTCGATGAGGACGGCATCCATTCCATATCGCGCCGCGCGCCACTTGTTTTCCGCGAGGAACCACGGCGATGTCCTCGGCAGTTCTTCGCCGCGGTCCAGGATGCGTGAGCCATATTCGACGAGGCAGTGGATCAGTGCAGTGATCGCGCCAATTTCGGCGACATTGGAGGCAGAGTCGCATACGCGAACCTCGAGGGTCCCAAGCCTGGGCGAGGGGCGAATATCCCAGCGGATCTCATCGAACTTTGAGATGATTCCGGTCTTCTTCATGTCCTGGGTATAGCCCTCAAGCTCTTCCCACCTGGTGAAGAGCTGCGGAACTCCAGCGGTAGGCAGCTGCTGGAAGACCATCGCGCGGTTGTCGCAGTACCCCGTGTCCGTGCTTGCCCAGTAGGGCGACGAGGCCGAGAGTGCTTGGAGCCTGCCAAGGTGGGTTGCGAGGAACCCAAGCAGTGGAAGAACCTTTGAGCGGTCCTCGATCCCAACGTGGACGTGGGTGCCGAAGAGCAGCATTTGGCGACCCCAAAACTGCGTGCGATTCACGAGTTCTGCATAGCGCTCAGAGTCGGAAACACGCTGATGGGCGGGATTTGCAAAGGGATGCGAACCTGCGCCGGTCAGGTCCACGCGAAGCGCAGACGTCACGGGGCGTAAGAGATCGAGTCCCTCATTGAGATCTGCAATCGCGTCCCTCACTCGGGTTTGTTTGCGCGAGACCAACTCGATCGTGTTTCGCAGCATCTCACCGTGGATGAGAGTGTCGTCGGGATAGCGGGCCGAAATCTCACTGAGGATGGCTCCCGCACACTGGCGTAGATCTTCTGAATCGACATCGATCAGCTGGAGTTCCCATTCCACGCCCAAAGTTGAACGCTCGGACTGAGCAAAAGAAATGGCCATAGCTCCCCCTCGTCAGGCTCGCTTGTAACGGTGGATAAACGATGCCAGAAGGTCGTGGGCGGGTTGTGTATCTGCCGCATCGCAGCGCGCGATAACGGCAGGCTTTTCTTCCGCAGGATAGTAGGTGTCCCCGTAGGTATCAATGCGAAGATGCATGCCTTCACGCGTAATTTCAGGATGGAATTGAGTGCCGTAGATATTGTGGCCCCAACGCAAGATCTGAACGTGGCAACGTGAGCCCGTTGCCAAGAGCTCGGCGCCGGTGGGAATGGCGCCGATGGCATCCGCATGCCCGGTATATGCGTAGAAGCTTGGGGGAAGAGCCCCGGTGAGCGGATCTACGCGCCCGGCCTCGGTCAAAGTGATCTCAGGAGCTTGGAGATCTTCGGAGAACCCCTGAACAAGGGGAGCCCCGGAAGCTCGTGCAAGGGATTGGATGCCGAAGCAAATTCCAAAGGTCGGGAAATCACGCTTGAGGAGGACGGCGGCAAGAGCATCAATTCGTTCTTCTACGCGCAGGTGTTCGTCAGTCTTCTTCTCGTGCGGGTGCTCGAATCCGAAGGGAGAACCCGTGATGATTACGCCCGAGTACTGCTCAAGGTCAATGTCGCTCACCGGGTGAGGTGATGCCTCATCGACAAGGGGAAGAGCGTGAAGATCACGGTCGTCAAGACTGCCGATAGCCTTCATCGAGGCCAGTTCATCGCGCGCAAGAATGCCATCTGGACGGCAGACGGCCACCAGGAAGGGGCGGTGAGCTGGTTGAGAAGCGTTCATAGCGCCACGCTATCAGGGCAAGTGCTCGGCGTGCGCGGACAACGAAGAAGTTGGGACTGTGTAAACGGGTAAGAAAAAACCCGCAGCATCAAAAGATACTGCGGGAATCACGTCGGGGTGGCGGGATTTGAACCCACGGCCTCTTCGTCCCGAACGAAGCGCGCTACCAAGCTGCGCCACACCCCGTGACCGTATGAGTATAGCCGCCTGAAGCTACTGCGCCAAATTCACATGCGCGGCGCGCGCCAAAAGGGCACAATCACCGTGATTCAGCGGAGAGAAAGCTCTACTAATCAGTCGTGAATCGTCAGAATTGATACTTCGGGGCGCGTCGCAATCCGAACCTTGGCGTAGGGAGAGGTTCCAAGGCCAGCCGAAACATGCAACCACGAGCACTCATTCACTCCGGTTTCCCACACGTGCAATCCCTTGCCGAACTCGCGGGGAAGATCGCAATTCGTCACCAGCGAGGTCACGCCCGGAAGACCAATCTGGCCACCGTGTGTGTGCCCAGCGAGAATCAATTCGGTTCCCAAGTGAGTCATCGAATCGAGGATGCGCGTGTAGGGCGCATGAGTGACACCGATACGAATGGCATCGGGGCTGAGCCAACGCTGCGAGAGGCCATTGATGGAATCACGATTAATATGCGGATCGTCAACACCAAGGAGGGCAAGGGGCGCGGGAAGCACCATGGGGAGGTCAGGCTCGGCGATCCTTTCGTTTTCCGCCTGAAGATACGCCGAGGCGTTCGAGAGGTCCGCCCACCCCATCGAGCGCAGGTGCGCAGCCAGTTCCGTCCACGGCAAGTCCACCGCGCGGTCCACCTTCGCCGATCCCCGAGGCCTGAGGTAGCGCGTCCAGCTCTTGCGCTTGGGGGAGTAGTAGTCATTTGAGCCGAAAACGAAGGCGCCGGGGAAGTCGGCAAAAATCTCATGTGCCTGAATAACCGCGCCAAGAGCATCGGGGCTTCCGAAGTTATCCCCGGTTGAAATGACGTAATCGAATTCCTCGGTATCGCGAACTTGCTGAAGGAAATCGATGAGGAATTCCTGGCCGGGGAAGAGGTGAAGATCCGAAAAGTGAAGCACCTTCGCCATGCGGGTCTGAGAACGCAGCATGGGGGTCGATAGTGCAGATAAAGGAACGTCGAAGTGACGGACTATGGGACGGCGTCGCTCGACGCTCCCCCAGGCGAGAGCAGCAGTACCGCCCAAAGCAAGGGCAGCTACGCCTCGGAAGGCGCTAGTGGCGAGGCGACGCGTACTCATCGGTCAGTCATCCCCTTCATCGTCATCATCCCCAGGCCCGTTTCCTTCTCCCTGGTTCTGGGGAGCAGCGGGCGTGGCGCTGGGAGTAGGTGCTTGAGTTGCCCGCGTGACCGCCTGAGGCGCGCCAATGTTTGCATTGGGCATGGGCTTGTTGGGTGTTCCCTCTAGAGCCGTGCTCATGTACGGCGCCCAAATGTTTTGACCAACGAAGGTTTCACCGAAGATTTGCGAGTAGTAGCGTCCGTTAATGCGAACGTTTTGAACCGGGGTCGTCGAGGCGTTGCCGTGGCCAACCCACGCCGCGGTGGTGAGCTCGGCGGTCGATCCGGTCAGCCAGGTGTTCGCCGAATAGTCGGTCGTACCAGACTTAGCGGCGAATTGGCGACCACCCGACAGTCGCGTAGCTGTGTAGTACTGGCTTGCCGACTTCGTCAGGGTTGTTGCGACCTTTTGGGCGACCTGGGAATCGATGACCTGCTTGCAGTTCGCAGAACCTTCCTTAAGAACGTTCTCTTGGCGGTCAGTGACCTTCGCGATCGAATAGGGCTGGCACATCTTGCCATCGTTGATGAAGGTCGCGAAAGCACGAGCCATGTTCAGCGGCGAAGCAGAAGCAGAACCCAAGATGTTACCGGGAACGGCCAAGATCGGTTCGCCGTTTCCGTCATCAATACCCATATCGGCCGCTACCTGGAAGATATTGCAGAAGTTGAGCTTGGAGGCCATGTTGACGAAGGAGTGGTTCACCGAAAGGCCGGTTGCGCCGATGACATTGAAAGCACCGTCCTTGCCCGCCAAGTCGACGACGTTCCAGCTTTCAGTGTGGACGGGCTCGCCATCACACTTAAATGACCCATTGGGGAAGTTCGTCCGCCCATCGATGGTTTCGTAGCCGGATCGACCTTCCTTGTACCATTCGGCCAAGACGAAGACCTTGAAGGTTGATCCAACCTGGAAGGAACCATCAGCCGCGTAGTTCGACATGGTTTCGTCTTCACCCACGCCATACACGGTGTTCTGCGCCATGGCGACAACTTCGCCTGTCTGGGGGACTAGAGAGACCAAGGCATCGTCCAAACCAGAAGCATCGTTGGATGGAATGGTCTTCGTCAAGGATTCATAGGCCGCGTGCTGCTTCTTGGGATCCAAGGTCGTGCGGATGGTCAGACCGCCGGTCTTGAGCAGGCGCTCACGTTCAATAGAGGTCTTCCCAAAGGCTTCATCGGCGAGGAATTGGCGCACGGCATAGGAACAGAAGTAGGCGTTCTCATCCCCTGCCCCCGAGCAGCCTTCACGGATCTGCGTGGGGTGAAGCATGTCGGAGACACTGACGGCCTTTGCTTCTGCTTCTTCTTGTTCGGTGATGATGCCCTGGTCAGCCATCACGGAAAGCACGGTATCGCGGCGTTCTTGCGCGGCCTCGGGATGCTGAAGGGGGTTGTACTGCACCGGGGACTGCACGAGGCCGGCGAGGAGGGCGGCCTCGCCAGTGGAAAGTTCGCTTGCGGACTTGGAGAAGTAAAGCTTGGAGGCGGCTTCGACACCGTAGGTGATGGGGCCGAAGGGAGCGATGTTCAAGTAGCCAGTGAGGATTTGATCCTTGTCCATCTGCTTTTCGACGGCGAGGGCGTACTTGATTTCGCGAAGCTTACGTTCAGTGGTTTGCTCGGTTGCGGCCTCGACTTGGTCGGCATCGCCTTCCATATAGCCCTTTTCAGCCAAAGCATTACGCACGTACTGCTGGGTAATGGTCGATGCGCCTTGCTTACCGCCATCATCACCGAGGTTATTGACCATTGCGCGGGCAATACCCGTGGGGTCAACACCGTGGTGTTCGAAGAAGCGTCGGTCTTCAATGGCGACGATTGCCTTCTTCATGACGGGTGCGATTTTGTCCGAGGGGATAACAATGCGCTGCTTATCGTAGAAACGGGCAATCACTTGGCCGTTCGTATCGAGCATCGTGGACTCGGTCGCGGGGGAGACGACTTGGATGTCGGTTGGGATCTCATCGAAGATCTCCATCCCCGCCTTCGCTGTGATTGCACCGGTTCCGACGGCCGGCACTAAGACGCCAGCACTGACCACGCCGATAAGTGCGGATGCGGCCAAGAATGACAGCAAAAGCGCCACCAGCTGTGCGGGTCGAACGAAGCGTGTATGCGACTGAGCCATAGGTACAGGATACGTGCCCGGCGCGGTGAAAGGCAGAGGAAGACAGGCAATGCCTTGAATATCAAGGACAAGGGGGCAATTGGATCGAGATAGTCCCAATTTCACTTATGTGAATTTCATGTGTAGTCTCTTAAAGGGAGGTCAATGTTGACCGCAGATGTGGAGAGGGTGGAATCAATGATTGATGACCACAGCTGGGTGGAGTATGCATTGTGTGCAGAAAAAGAACCCGATGCACTATTCGTACAAGGGGCAGCGCAGAGGCAAGTTCGGATGCGCTGCATGGAATGTCCAGTTCGCCTCGAATGTCTTGCTGATGCGCTTCAATCGCGGATGACCTTCGGCGTCTGGGGAGGACTTACGGAACGCGAACGACGCATGATCTTGCGGGTGTACCCGAATGTTGACGATTGGTCGAAGTGGCTCAACTATTCCCCGGACCCCCTTGCCGTTGAGCTGCGTAAGCCTCGGGTCCCGCAGAGTTTATCGATGAAGTCTATTCGAGCCTCAGCCAAGGTCCTCCGAGAAAGGCCCATCGCCGTGCCCGTTGGAGCATGAGGCCTTGGTGAAGGTGTCGTAGGATAGCGCTATGACTACATGGGAATATGCAACAATTCCGCTTCTGACTCACGCGACAAAGGCAATCCTCGACCAGTGGGGTGCTGATGGTTGGGAACTCGTCCAGGTTGTTCCAGGGCCGACTGGTTCGGATAGCTTGGTGGCGTATTTGAAGCGACCGAAGAACGACTGATCCCGCTCATTTAAGCGGGTGATAAAACGGTGGGCTGAGCAGGTGATGTACCTGCTCAGCCCACCGTTATACGTAGTACTGAATCAGCGCGCGCGGCGTGCCAGGCGATCAACGTCCAGCAGAGTGACGGCGCGGCCTTCCAGACGGATCCATCCGCGGGAGACAAAGTCGGCCAGCGACTTGTTCACGGTTTCACGAGAAGCGCCAACGAGCTGTGCGAGCTCTTCCTGGGTGAGGTCGTGAGGAACGTGGATGCCCTTATCGGTTGCAGTGCCGAAGCGGTCAGCAAGATCGAGGAGAGCCTTGGCGACGCGACCGGGGACATCGGAGAAAACCAGGTCCGAGAGCGATTCATTCGTGCGGCGCAGACGCTGAGCCAGTGCACGAAGCATGTGCTTTGCCAGGGTCGGGTTTGCCTCGACGATTTCCATGAGGTCGGTGTGCTGCAGGTGGAGCAGCGTCGCGGGAGAAACAGCAGTTGCGGTGGTTGAACGCGGGCCTGGATCAAAGAGGGTGAGTTCACCAAGAATCTCGCCGGGGCCGAGGACTGCAAGCAGGGACTCGCGGCCATCATTTGAGGTGTGCCCCAGCTTCACCTTTCCTTCGGTGACGATGTACAGGCGGTCGCCAAGATCGCCTTCATCAAAGAGGGTCTCACCGCGGCGCAGCGTCGTTTGACCCATCTTCTGCTGCAGCGATACCTGTTGGGCCTCATCAAGTCCGCTGAAAAGCGGCACTTGGTTGATGAAGTTTGCGTCTCCATACATAAAGCCGGAACTCCGTTCTGTTTGCAAGCGCCGCTAGCCAGCGCCGCCGACTCCTGAGCTGTCCTATTCCTCTAAGACGGCAGCCCAGCACGAAAGAGCCACCGTGTGATAGTCGTAACTATTATGCATGGTGAACGAGCTAAAACACAGATTTGCACACACTTTGCGTAAATTCGTAGCGATGCGTGCCAATTCTCTACTCCAGCGAGGCAGACTCGCGAATAAAAGGAAGGATTGCAGCGACGAGTGCGCGCGGATTTTCTTCCTGCGGGAAGTGACCACTTTCAGAAAGCGCGCGCATGGTGAATTCGCCCGAGGTTGCCTGAACATCATCGGCGAAGTCGACGTGTGACCACAGCCCGTCATTACGCGTTTGAATCGACAAAACTGGAACCTCGACCTTGCGCGTTAAAACATCCTTTGACGCGAACGAGGGCCTAAAAGTGGCCTGAAGAGACTGCCACGCAGAGCGAATAGCAACGTGACGCGAAAGCGCCTCACGATACACACCCGCCTGCGAAAGCATGTGCTCCTGCGTGAAAGGCGCTGCCCACTGCGAAATCGAACGATCCACCCACGCTGACTTTGACGCGAAGAAAGTCAGGCGCGGTCGGCGCGAGAGCAGGGTTGAGAACCAGCGGCCTCGGCCTCGTGAAGAAAGCCCACGAAGGAAGTGCACACCCAGGGGGTGGGGCGCACACACGGGAACAATCGAGCGCAAACCGGCGGGTTCGAGGGAGCCGAGCATCCACGCGATTACCCCGCCCATTCCGTTACCGACGACAGTGTAGGAAGAAATTCCCAGCGCCGAGGCCACGGCCGCCACATCCGATGCAAGCTGAGTGAGCTCGACTTCCCCGGGAGTAAGATCCGAGGTGCCAAAGCCGCGGATATCCATGGAAATCGTGCGGATTCCAGCCTCGGTGAATGCGGGGATCACTTCGCGCCACGTCCACCACGTCATGGGGAAGGAGTGGAGCAAGATGACGGCAAAAGAGGAGTCCTCGGGACCCGCGTCAGCGACGTGGAATGAGGCCCCCGAGGCCGAAACCCGGCGGTGAACCCACGGGCCGGGTGCCTCGAGAAGGGTGCGAGAAACCTCGGGCTTCACCGCAGACCAGCTGCCTTTGCAGCGCGGCGGCGCTCGCGGGCGGTGTAGTGCGCACCCGTCGGATTCACGCGCTCGACCTGCTCACGCATGGCTTCTTCCGCGCGCCCACGTCGACGTGCCGAGTGAGACAGCGAGGCAACGCCCATCAAAACAATGCCCAGGATCAGGAGGCGACCAGAGTAGCCCGATGCCTGCAAGTGGTGGGCAAGGTTCGAGCCGAAGGAGCCGGCATTTTGCAGGAAATGCAGCAGGGAGACGGTGTGTGCGCTGGTGAAGGCCGGGGCGAAAACCCAAGGGATACCAGCGGCAAGGAAGCACAGTCCCGCAATCCATGCTCCCAGGGAAGAACGCTTGAATGCTTCAAAAAGCGCGATGATCGCAACGAAAGCGATAGCCAGTTCCGTGATTGCCAGCCAGTTGATGACACCGGTCGCTGCCGGGTTGCCTTCGGGCAGGGTCATTCGGGCACCCGCGTCGGCGACGAGGTACCAGGTGATGGGCAGGGCAAGGATTCCCAAGATGAAGGAGAAGAGGTGCGCACCGGTGCGTGAGGGCATTTCGGGAACGATGGAGGCGCCCTCGAAGAGAACATCATCGAGGCTCTCAGGGGTGTCCTGAGGAACGCTGCGCTCAGCGGCGTCTTCACGAGGCTTCCATGCGGCCTCGGTGACGGGAGATTCTTCTTGCGGGGCAACGAAAGCGCGACGACGAATGGTTGTGCTTTCGAGTTCGTCTTCTTGGAAGTCGTCGGAAACTTCAGCTTGGTCGCCAAAACGACGCGAAAGTGCATCGGGAACTTCACCGACAGGGGCCGAGGCTTCTTCCGCCTCGGCTGCTTCTTCGACCGTGTCGCTTGCGGCGGGGATCGTCGTGGTCGTGTGAAGATCCTCGGCTGCTTCTTCGACGGGGGCTTCTTCGGGGGAATCCTGGGCAGTTTCTTCAACTACCACTGCTTCTTCCGAGGCCGGTGCTTCCTTATGTGAGGCCGCTGATTCTTCGGCCTCGTGGGTTTCGGGTGCCGGGGCGGGGGTTTCCTCGAGCGGAGCATCCTCGTGCTCAACAGTTACGGGCTCGCCGTTGCTCTCCGGCTCTACGGGGGATTCGGCGACGGCCTCGACGCTCGGTTCAGCTTCTGCGGGTTCTTCGGTAGAAGCAGCTTCGTGCACGGGTTCTTCGGCGGGGGTCGCGGCCTGTGTCTCGTCGGAGGAAGGCTCGGTAGACTCCGCTGCGGGTTGGTCTTCGGAAGCGTTGTCCTCAGGCTGCTCGTCTTGCGCGCGCGAGGCCAGAACATCGTCGAGAGAAGTAGGGGTGACGCCCATGTGAACCGGCTCAACCTGGCTGGTCTCAGTAACAGAGGCGCCGCCGATGATGTCTTCGGTAGCAGATGCTTCGCCCGGGAGAGTGACTTCTTCACCGGTCAGCGGCAATTCTTCGTTTTCGTTGCGGCGAATCGCTTCGTCCTTGACTTCTTCGGGCGATGCTTCGTTGTGTTCCTGGTCAGACATGAGGCCTCCTCTTCTCGTGCTGACGATAACGAGAAAACGCTCGGGATGGGGGATTACCCGCCGAGAAGCGCCACATTTAGCGAATTAATCGTTTGAAGATGAGTCGTTTGTCGCGTAGCGACGCGCCCAATAGATCCCCAGAGTCGAGGCCGCGAGGATCATTCCGTAGGCGGCGATCGTCGAAGCAGCCATGAGGACCTGCGTTCCCAAAGAGTGGCCCGGAGTCACAACGACACCGGTGAGGGTCGTACCCAGGGGGATCAACAAGAACCCGGGAATGATGTAGGTCCATGCGATGACTTGGGGGCCGATCATTGACCAGCGGGAAGCCAGAGCGATGAGGCCAAGAATTTCAGCGACCGCGGCGCTGAGGATTGGCTGGAGTGGAGTTTGCGCGACAACTCCGCTTAGGCCTCGTGCGGCCATAGGAAGCGAATCGGCAGGGGCGCAACGAATGAGCAGCGCCAGGGCACCAATACCCAAGGGGAGGGAAGCAACCGCAACCGCAATGCGCTCGCTTTGGTGGCGCTCGAAGGGCATGAGCTCCTCAGCCTCCGGGTTCTTCGCGCGGGCGCGGTGGGTCAGGGCCAACGCAACGCCTGAACCCAAAAGGATTGCGGCCACGCACACTGGGTAGAGATTCCAGCGCTGGGCAGCGGACATGTCGTCAGCGGAAAGGTTTGCCGCAACAAGGAAATGAATGCGGAGATAACCAAAAGTTTGCAGGAAACCGATGATAAGCGCCCAAGCGGCGGCGACGAACATTCCGATGGAATGACGCTCGCAGTTAATTGAAATCATGCCCAAAATGATGGCTGAGAACGCCATACCGATCATGCCCTCGACGGAGGCTAGGGGCACACCGATAGCCGCACGTGCTTGAAGATCCGCAAGGGACATTCCCATGAGAATCAAGGCAACGGGCGCAAAGATGGCAGCGAAGAACGCTGAACGCAAAGCGGAGCCGGGCGGCAAGGACAGTTTGGACATATGTCAAGTATGCCGCTACTTGCTGGGAATTGAGCGGCGTGCCCAATAACCGATTCCGATCCCACCCACGAGCGCCACGGGAATCATGGCCAGCGTCATGCGCGTGCGCTTTCGACTGCGAATCCGAACGGTCTGGGTGAAAGTGTGGATCGGCCACTCGCGTTCGCGGGCGATTGCGGCAAGGGAACGATCAGGGTTGACGGCTTGGGGATGGCCGACAAGCTCAAGCATGGGTAGATCCGAAACGGAATCGGTGTAAGCGTAGGACTCGCTGAGGTCCCATCCGCGTTCTTGCGCGAGTTTTCGACAGGCTTCGGCTTTCCCTGCGCCGTGGTTGAAGTGAGTGATCGTCCCGTCGACCAGGCCATCTTGTCCGCGTCCAACAATGGTGGATAGCGCATCGGGAATTGAGAGCAGGTGTGCGATCGGCCGGACAATCTCCATGGGCGAAGCGGATGCAATGACAACATGGTGGCCCAAGAGTCGGTGGTGGTCGATGAGCGCAAGGGCTTGGCGGTAGCACAGAGGCGCGATGCTTGAACTCGTGACACTGTTGACGATTTTCTCAACGTATTGAGGGTCCCAGCCGCGAGTGAGCTCACCGAGCGCATGCATCATTGATCGCATCCGATCATCGTCCGCACCAGTGAAGAGGTAGGGAAGCTGGACGATGGTTGCCCGCAGGGAATCCCAGCGACTCATAACACCCGCGTGAACCAGTGGGCTGCTCAGCGCCATTGCCGAGGCCGTGGCCAAGATGGTCTTGTCGAGATCGAAAAATGCGGCGATGTGGCTATCTTCTGCGAGTGCTTGGCGATTTTTCCCCGGAAAAGGAGGTTTCGGGGAATCGATGTTTTCGTTGAGAGTGGACATCATCGGCACCTTCAGTTGGTGTGGATGCAACATTGCTATCCACAGAATTGGGATTACTCCTAGTTTTCCACAGATTCAGATGGGGCACGTGCATTCTCTACAAGGAATATTCACGCTTGAAGAATGACGCGAATGGGAATCGTTGCGTGGAGTGGGCTTGAAGGGCGGGCAGTGGAATCACTGCGTGCGGTGTGTGCCGTTCTTGGGATGAGCGTGTGGCAGGGAAGCCCCCATGAACTCAATGATGGTCGAAACGGATCCTCGCGCAGCACTTCGCACGAGGAGGGAAGAAGGATCCAGGACCTCGTCAGTGTGGTAATCGCGGATCCCTCACAGCGCTCAGGATGGGAGCACTTGGGACTTCATGTCATCTGTGTGGGTGAGAGTGTTCAACTTCCCGGTGGTGAAAAGCTCCTTGGCCAGTTACTCGCGGCCGATATGGCTCGATGGATGGCTGCTCAAGGTTCCATGGCTGGCCGCATCTGCGTGGGGATCGCGGGATGGAGCGGGGGAGCGGGCGTATCCACACTCGCATGGGACCTGTGTCGCGATACTGGCAGTATTTGCGTCAATCTTTCTGGCCCCGGTCCTTTGCGTGCTTCACGAGGGGCTCTTCTCACTCCCCCTGCCGAGGCTGCAACCTGGTCTGCGATCAGCGTCCGTGAGCGTTTCTTCCTTCCCTCACTGATCCGAGAACTTCCGGTGAGCCGCGGAGTCTCCTATTTGGGAGGGGATGCACGCGGCGGCGCATACGCAGACGATTCACGGGTACCCGCTGTGATTTCAGCGCTGAAGGGCGAAAGAAGCATCGTTTGTGATTTGGGACTGTGGGGACCAAGATGTGCGGAAATTGGGGAGTCTATCGATGTCCTCATTCTCCTTGGTCACGGTGACGCGCTTGGAGCGGCACGTTTATGTGCGCTCAGCGCTGCCAATCCTCCACCGTGCCCAACGTATGCACTCATTGCTCCACAAGCCTCGTCTTGTTTTTTGGCGCGCAGGGCGAGCATCGGTCTGATTTCGCCTTCGCAAATCACGCGTATCGTGCACACCAGTGCCAGTCCGGTCTATGCAGTGGGGATGCGGCCTCGTCAGGGCAGAAGGGGAAGGAAAGCGCGCGCACAACTGTGGGAACGCATGGAGGCGCAAGAATGAGTGTGGCTGACGCGCTCCTGATGGCGAGCACTGCGGGAGAAGCGCTCGATGAAGCGATTATGCGTCTCAAAGCCCCGGGGAAGGGCATAGGGGATGTCGGATCCGCGTTAGAAGAGCTTGACGCGCGCCTCAATGGACTCGGGGAAGTCCTTGCACCCTTGCTTCGTCTTCCGGGAATCACCGATATTTTGGTCAATTCCACTCGGGTCTGGGTCGATTGTGGGCAGGGTGTGGAGCCTATCGACGATGGCTTTTCTAGTGAGGAAGAAGTGCGAGCCTTGGCCATCACAATGGCGGCGATCTGCGGCAAACGCCTCGATGATGCGGTGCCGATAGTTGACGGAATTTTGCCCATGGGGGTGCGTGTTCATGCGGTGATTCCGCCGCTTTCCGGTGAGGGAACGATCATTTCTTTGCGCATTCCGGCTCGGGGCGGCCTCACTCTTGAACAGATGCGCAAGGGAGCGAGTATTGATGACACCACGCAACAAATTCTGAGTCGAATGCTTGAAGTGCGTTGCAATGTCCTCATTTCTGGGGCGACGGGGAGTGGAAAAACAACGCTACTCTCCGCGCTTTTGAGCAGTATTTCGGTAAATGAACGCTTGATCTGTATCGAAGAAATTAGCGAACTGCACCCCGCGCACCCGCACGTCGTGCACCTTCAAGCACGTCAGGCCAACACTCAAGGCCGAGGTGAAGTCAGTCTTTCTGAGCTTGTGCGTGCTGCAATGCGAATGAGACCCGATCGCATCATTTTGGGAGAGTGTCGAGGTGGGGAGGTGCGCGACATTATGAGCGCCCTCAATACCGGGCACCGCGGTAGTTTTGCGACGATTCACGCCAATACTCCCGCGGAAGTTCCGGCCAGGCTCAGCGCTCTTGGAGCACTCGCGGGGATGAGCGCTGAAGCCACCCACGTGCAGGCCCGTGCGGCTTTTGACCTTGTCGTACACATGGAAAGGAGCGTGGGAAGTTATGGGAATACTGGCCGACGCGTTGCCCAAATTGGGGTTTTTGGGCTCGAGCGCGGGGAGCTCACCTGTTCTTGCGCGTACCGCATTGATCGCCGAGGCCGTGGTTCGACCGGTCCTGCTTGGGAAGAATTGCGTCGCGTACTCAGTCGGGATTCGTAATGCGAGCACGGCAGTTCACTCGCGTTCAAGCCTGGGACCCGCATCCCGCGGAGAAAGTCGTGCGCTGGCCTCGTTCGGGAAGAAAAAAGGAGGGCGGCCAAAAGACGTCCATTGACGCAGAAAAGCTTGCCCAGAAACTTCGCAAAGTCAGTGCTTTGCTGCAGGTCGGTATTCCCGCGCAACAAGCGTGGCAGGAAGTGAGCCGAGTGAAGAGTTGCGGGGAAGGGGAGTGCGACGAGTGGGGAATTCCTAGGGAGGTCATTACTCAAGCTGGCGAACACTCTCGGAGTATTCGCGCGGCCTGCGGGATCTCAACAGTTCTTGGAGCACCTCTTGCTCAGGTTTTGGATTGTCTTGCCGATAGTTTCGATGACCTTCACGAGGCGCAAGAAGCCAGGAGAATTGCGGGAGCCGGGCCCGCGCTCTCGGCAAAAATCCTCAACTTGCTTCCGATTGTGGCTCTGCTAGCGGTGAGCGTGATGGGGATTAATCCTTTTCCTGTCCTTTCCGATGGAGGTGCGGGGACGGCGTGCGGCATCGTTGGATTGGCGTTTTTACTTGCCGGACGGTGGGTATCAGTGTCGATGATCCGAGCGTCCCAGCGCAGATGGGATGAAGACGGAAGTGAAGATACGGCGCTTGTCTGCGACCTCATAGCGGCAGCTTTGGATGCTGGAGCATCAATTCCTCGGGCATTGGAATGTCTTGGACGCTGCTCAGATCGTGAAGAGTTGAGTCTTGTCTCGAAGCGTTTGACTGTGGGACTCGAATGGGAACTTGCCTGGGAGGACTGCCCAGAGCAATACCTCGAGGTCGCTGAGGTCCTTCGTGAGGCATGGATGCGGGGTGCAGCAGTAGACGAACAATTGCGCCGTTTTGCCGCTACGGCTCGAAAGAAGCGTCTTACAGATGCGCGGGCGGGCGCCGAAGAGCTGGGTGTGAGGCTTGTTGTGCCCCTTGGGCTTCTCATGTTGCCGGCATTTATCTGCTTAGGTGTCGTTCCCGTGTTGATCACGCTGGCTCACAGCGCAATCTGACAGCTTTCAAGGAAGTTATCCACAGTATTCGCGTGCTGACGATTCATCCACAGATTTGCGGGGTGGAAGAGATGAACGGGTTGAAAAAGAGCACTCTCGAAGACATGGGACAACACAGGAAGGAGACTCCCATGAAGAAGAACATGACAATGCACAGTGCTGACATGCGGGAAGAAGATTGCGACGCGGAAGAGGGCTCAACGACCGTTGAATACGCGATCGGTGCCCTTGCAACTGCTGGATTTGCCGGTTTGCTTCTCGTCGTACTCAAATCCGGTGTCGTTCAGTCGGCGCTGGAGCACCTCATTTCAACGGCACTGAGTTTTTCATGAGTACGCGCGCTCAGCTCACCGTGCCTTCACCTGATCGAAAGGGAGATGAAGGCATGGTGAGCGTTGAAATTGCACTGGGAACCTTCTCAATCGTTGTCATGATTGCCATAGTCATTTCGGTGTTTGCGGCATCAATGACCACTCAGACACTGTGTTCTGCACTGGGAATTGGTGTGCGTGAAAGCGCCCGCGGAGGTGATGGTGTGCAAGCTGCCCAAGCAGTAGGTGCTGGACTGAGCAACCTTCATTTTGAATTCACCAGTGATGAGCGCTGGATCTATGGCTCAGCTGAAAGTTCTTATCGGGGTCCTGCTGGAGTACTGGGCTTTCATGCGCGCTGTCGCTACCAAGGCTTGCGTGAGAGCACGCTTGTCGGTGGTGAAGACTGATGTCTGGGGTGGATGAAGCCGCTGGGACCGATAGGACGAAAGGATGGCGCGCTGACCAGGGCTCGGGAACTGTGATGGTTATCGGAGTTGTCGCGCTTGCCATGGTGCTCGCCTGTGCGGGGATTGTCTGTGCAGCTTTCCTTGTGTCCTTGAATCGGGCTCAAGATATCGCGGATCTGAGTGCTTTGGCGGGTGCGGACATTTCTGCGACTGCTCAGTGGGAGGATGTTCAGGATAAAGCGTGCCAGGTAGCGCAAGAAGTTGCGGAAAGTAACGGTGCGCAGCTGAGTTCATGCCGGTGCGAAGGAGTCGATACCATCGTGAGCCTTCGTCTTAAAGGCGCGTGGGGATGGGTGATTGTGCGCTCTGCTCGAGCGGGTGTTGACCCCGTAGATGCACTTGAGGGGCCTGCCCCCCGGCTGGCCCCTCAAGTATCCCATCAACACAGTGCGAGTTTCCCGAAAAGTCTTTCGGTGTGGCATCCCCGCTTAAGCGGGGTCCAACTCTCGATGACTTAAATATAAGAAACCATGCTGTGTGGATACTATTTTGTATCTGGAAGTTTTCTGGGAATTTCTTCGAAGGGGGAATGCTCACAGAGGAACTCCAAGAGGCGACGTGCACCTTCCTTCGAAAGGGGTTCATTTCCGTTGCCGCACTTCGGAGATTGAATACATCGCGGGCAACCATCGTGGCACTGACACTCTCCGACAGCCTGGTAAGTACGCTCAATCCACTCCCTGGCATGCTTAAACCCAAAATGCGCATAACCCGCGCCACCCGGATACGAATCGTGGACGAAAACTGTCGGTAAGTTCGTATCCGTGTGCAGATTCGTCGACAATCCACCCAAATCCCATCGATCGCAATTCGCACACAATGGCAGTAGGGCGATAGATGCGTGCTCGGCAGCATGAAGAGCACCCAAGACACTGCCTCGATCAATCCCTAAAGAGGCCATCGTTGATGGGGAGAGGGTGTACCAACACGCTTGGGTACGCAAAGTACGTTCGGGCATGGCGAGTTGAGTATTGGAAATGAACTCCAAACCGGGAAGCCGAAGCAGGTCGAAATCCGTGACCTGGCGAGTCACATCGACGCTGCCTCGGTACCAATGAACCAAGCTGTCCCCGCTCACCCATTCCTCATCCACATCAACAATGCGAATGGAGACAGCGTCTTGTGCTCTGGTTCGTAAGGGGGTGCGAACTTCTTCAACGTATGCCAGCCTTGCGGGCCCCTCCTCAAGAGAAAGAACATGGAAGGTTCGTCCCTGATGTATATAAATCGCATCAGGGAACACCTGTGAATCTGCAGAATCTTGAGGGACCGACCCGATGATGCTTCCACTTCGAGCATCAACGATTTGAACATCTCGACCACTGCCACGGATCTGAATGCGATCCCAGGGCTGCTCATCGGAGGTGATATTCCAGCGCCAGCCACCACTGCGGTTCACAAGCTGGCCCTCGGCGCCAAGTTGCGCTAAAAGTCCGGGCGCTCGCGGTCCAAATACTTCGGCGGCCTCCCTGTCAGAAAGAGGAATCTCTCCAGCCGCGGCGCACAGGTGATCGCGTAAAACCCAGGGGTTGTCGGGGTCAAGAACGGCGGCCTCGACAGGGGAAAAGATCTCATCACTGTGGTGCACAAGGAAAGAATCAAGGGGGTTATCACCAGCAATCAGAACGGAAATGCCCTCCGCGCCGGCTCGTCCTGATCGACCAACCTGCTGCCAGAAAGATGCTCGCGTACCCGGCCAACCGGCAGTGATCGTGACGTCCAAACCGGAAATATCGATCCCCATCTCCAAAGCGGAAGTGGTTGCCAAGGCTCGAAGCTGACCGGAGCGGAGCGCGGCTTCCAAGGCGCGTCGCTCTTCGGGGAGAAAACCTCCCCGGTATGCGGCAACAGTAGAGGCAAGCTCGGGACTGTCGTGGAGATTCTCGCGCGTTTGAGCAGCGACAGTTTCCGCGCCGCCTCGAGAGCGGACAAAGGTCAAAAGGCGCGCATTGTTGCGGACCAGCTCTGCCGACAACAAAGCGGCTTCGGTTTGCGCAGAAAGGCGCTGAGTAGGTGCTTCAAGAACTGCTTCTTCGCCCGCCTCGGCTGCTTGCAGGGCAGAAAGGAAAGACTCAATTGAAACGTCATCTTCGCGAGGAACCTCGCGCCCCTCCCACATGAAAACGTGGTGGGTGCCGCGCCCCGATGTGTCTTCGGTGATGGCGTCAACCTTCTCGCGCCCGATCATTGTTTGTGCAACAGACTGCGGATCTGACAAGGTCGCCGACATCATGATCACCTGAACGCGTGCGCCAAGGTGTCGTGCAATACGCAAGAGTCTGCGTAAAACCAAGGAAATATGACTTCCGCTCACACCGCGCCACTGGTGCATCTCATCAACAATCACATAGCGCAAAGATGCCAACACGCGCATCCACCGTTCGTGGTTTGGAAGCATGACGTAGTGCAGGTAGTCGGGATTCGTCAGGACAATGTCGGCGTGAGCGCGCGCCCAATTCTTGGCCTCGCGAGGGGTATCTCCATCAGCAAGCGCGACGGACAACTGCTCGGGGAGCGCCCCAATGAGCTCATTGAGCGAGTGGAGCTGATCCGCAGCTAGGGCCTTCGTCGGCGAGAGATATAGGCACGTGGGCCGATGGTGGATATCGGAAATGCGGCTCGAGACCTCGGCATTGAGGAGGTCAGAGAGGATGGGCGTCCATGCGACCAGGGATTTGCCTGAACCTGTACCCGTCGCAATGACAACATCGTGACCGCAGTGAATTGCCTGGAGCGCTCGGAGCTGGTGAAGCCAGGGGGAATCTACGCCTTGCTTCTTCCATGCAGAAACAAGGGACGAGGGGAGCCAATCAGGCCAGGGCCCACATTCAGCCGCGCGCGCGGGAAGAAAACGGTAATCAACGAATTGACCACTATTTCCACGAGCGCGAATGATGTCAAGAAGGGCTTGTGAGTGAGTGCTCATCCCAAGCCGAAAGCCGCACCGGAGCGGGCGGGCGGAGCGCCGGCCTCGTCAGTTTGAGAAGGGAAGGGCACGTCAGTATCAGACTGCGTATAGGGAGCACTTTCGGGAGCGCTCCACCCAAGAGTCTGAGTCGCTGCCTCTTGCATGTAACGGATTGCGTCGATACCCGTGGAAATACCGGCTCCCAGGTGGTCGGTCAATTGCTGATCTGACAATCCTGCGGAGGTATCAACGGCAAAATCTGCGCAGACCTGAAGGGAGCCCTCGGGGTCGAGCATCCAATACACGGTCGGGAAGTACTTCTCACGATTCCATGAATCTGCGGCGGCGAAAAGCGGGTGCCCCGCGGTTTCGGCATCAAAATCGGTGTCCCACACCGCGCGGATCGATAGGAAACGCTCGGCAGAATCCATGCTCAGCAAGAAGGGGATGCCGTCGAAGACTGCACCGGCGGCCCGGTTTTCGGCCAAAACATCGGCCTGGAACTGGAGATCGGCCAAAGCGCGCATCAGACGATCAAAAGTCACCTTGTACGGAGTCGTTGAATCGTTCGGAATAGCGAAGGGGCCTGGAAGAGTGCTCATGCGTGATCTTCCTCCTCGTTCCACGTCACAAAGTCGGAGAGAGTCTCCTCAAGGTCGGAGAAGAACCCCATCATCATCGACATTGAGGTTTCGAAAAACGCATCGAGCTGAGCTTCGGAAAGCCCGTTCGTCGCCACAATGTCGCATTCGGCGATCAAGCCGTATCGGCGACCGTCCTCGAAAGGAGCGAGATACGCCTTCGGGCCGGTCCGCGTTGAATTGCAGCGCCGCACCTCTTCAACAAGGGAAGCGAACTGAGCGTCATCGGTTGCAATCCCACGCCAATGTGCGCGCAACTGAAGGATGTGGGGATTCGAGGTGTTCCAAAAATAGACGGCATTACGCGTCGGTACGGCGAGTTCTTCTTCCGAAGACTCTCCGAAATTCAGATCGTGGCCGTGGAGAACCGCGCGAATACGGTCGGTGTTGACCGGTGAAAGCGACACGTAGCACCCCTGATCGGAGTCGTAAGGTAGCGTTTCGTCACCGTGACTGACGCTTGTTGACTTCTCCACTTTAACCGACGCGCGGGGTCGAGGCTCGAGATAAGGGATGGGAAAAATTCGGCAAAGTCATCCCGGTCAACCAAGTAAAAACCAAGCATTCAGATAGATAAACCTCTGTATTGATGACTAAAATAAAGCCTTCGAAGACGGTGCCTAGAGGGAAGGAGTAGCCGATGACAGGGCGTCAGTCCCACCTTTCCGAAACTCCCTCCACCAATGGTGAAACCGAAGTCTTTTCCGCACCTTCCACGGGCGCGTCATCCGTGGGGGAGGGTGCAACGCGTACCCTTCCCGAGGCCTCGGCCCACCCCGAAGGACCTCGAGGTGCGCGTCCCGCATTTGGGCGCATCAACCGCCCGGCCTCGCCGCCGCCGGCAAAGACCGCCTCCAGGCGCTACCGCCCTCGCCTTTTCCGGCGCATTAGCGCCGCGGCAGGGTGCGCGTTCCTCAGCGCCATCATCGCTTTCCTCGCGATCTTTACCGTCAAGGGCCAAGCAATTGACACCTTGTCAATGGAAGCGGCAATGCGCTGGGCTGACCCGCTCGGCTCTCTTGGCCGCACGGTTACGCACATCATCTCTGTTCCGGCAATGATCATTATCGGGGTAGTGGTTGTTGTTATTGCCTGGCTGCGTCGTCGCCCAACTCTTGCGGGCCGCGCGCTTGGAATGGTGATCGCAGCCAATACGACGACCCAGGTTGCCAAGCTTCTGATTGAGCGCCCCGACTACCACATGTCCGCTGCGACAGTGAATTCTCTTCCCTCCGGTCACACGACTGTTGCGATGTCCCTTGCACTGGCCTTGGTGATGATTGCTCCCGAATGGTTCCGAGGCCCAGCGGCCTGGATCGGGTACCTGTGGACCTCGCTTGTGGGAATTTCCGTCATGATGTTTGGCTGGCATCGTCCTTCAGATGTGCTGGTGGCGATGGCCGTGTGCGGTTTTTGGGCGTTGATCCTGTGTCCTCTGGAGGACAGGCCTCGCCACGGGGTTCCTGTGCAAAAGGCGATGGTTGTTATTGCGCTTGCAAGTGCGATTGTCGCTGCCTTGGGCTTGGTGTATTCCCTGTGGGCATTGACTCCCAATGATTTGGCGCAGATGGGCTCCGGGGGTATTACCTATGCGGAGTTCTTGGATGCTTTGCCGCGCAGGGCTCATGTGCTTGCGGGGATTTCTTCTTTTGCGGTGATTGCAGTTGGTGGCCTCGTGATCCACGAGGTTGATCGCCTCTCAGGCGAGTAAATACGCAAAACTTATTCACAGTCTGTTCAGGGCTTTGATCGAGGCGTGCACCGCCGCGCGTAAATTGTGCATTTTGCGCGAGTCGCGACACTCCGCATGTCGCCCCCACCCCTTCAGTATTGCCACTAGATATTGTGGGATGCGTTCGTCTCAAGCACTAGATATTGTGCCTCCACAGCGATGATGCCAAGTAAGCCTGAAAGGTCAATCGTGACTACGTCTCCCTCAACACGCTACGAAATCGACGCGATCTCAACGATCGAGGAATACCTCGACCGCTCTGACTGGCGCGTCAACGCAAACGCCAACCAGGGATACTCACTGGGTGGTTTGATCCTCAACTCCGCCGGAAAGATGATTGCGAACTACTGGTTGGAGCGCGTCTATTCTCCCGAAGCGGGCGTGGCACACCGCAACGGTGACATTCACATCCACGATCTCGATATGTTCGCCGGCTACTGCGCAGGATGGTCACTCAAGCGACTCATTCAGGAGGGCTTCAACGGGGTCAGTGGCGCGATCGCCTCGGCGCCCCCCAAGCACTTCTCTTCCGCGTGCGGTCAGATTGTTAACTTCCTTGGCACGCTGCAGAACGAGTGGGCCGGAGCCCAGGCCTTCTCCTCCTTCGATACCTACATGGCACCTTTCGTTCGTCTGGACAATATGACCTACGACGAGATCCTTCAGTGCATGCAGGAACTGATCTACAACCTCAATGTGCCTTCGCGTTGGGGAAGCCAGTGCCCCTTCACCAACCTCACTTTCGACTGGACCTGCCCCGATGATCTGGTCGATGAGCATCCGCTGATTGGTGATGAGATTGTTGATTTCACCTACGGCGAGCTCCAGAAGGAAATGGACCTCGTCAACCGTGCCTTCATCGAGGTCATGACCGGTGGAGACGCCGATGGCCGCGTCTTCACCTTCCCCATCCCGACCTACAACATCACTCCCGACTTCGATTGGGAGGGCGAAAACGTTGAGGCACTCTTCGAAATGACCGCAAAATACGGTCTGCCCTACTTCCAGAACTTCATCAATTCCGATCTGGACCCGCACATGATTCGCTCGATGTGCTGCCGTCTCCAGCTGGATCTTCGCGAGCTGCTCAAGCGTGGAAACGGACTTTTCGGTTCAGCAGAACTGACCGGTTCCATCGGTGTTGTCACCATTAACATGGCACGCCTGGGGTACCGGTTCGCGGGAGACATGGACGGCCTCGTCAAGGAACTGGACCGACTGATCAACGTTGGTTCAGAGAGCCTGGAGGCAAAGCGTGAAACGATTCAGTACCACATGGATCACGGGCTCTTCCCCTACTCCAAGCGCTACCTCGGCCACCTGAACAACCACTTCTCCACCATCGGCGTCAATGGCATGAACGAGATGGTCCGCAACTTCTCGGGCGACGCCTACGACATCACCGATCCCGCGGGATTCGACATGTGCTGCGCAATCCTCGACCACATCCGTGAACGCATGGTCGAGCTCCAAGAAGCCACCGGCCACATGTACAACCTCGAGGCAACCCCCGCCGAAGGAACGACCTACCGTTTCGCGAAGGCTGACCGCTTGCACTACCCGGGAATCCTTCAGGCCGGAACCGAGGAACAGCCTTACTACACGAACTCCTCGCAGCTTCCCGTGGGCTACACCGACGATCCCTTCCAGGCTTTGGAAGATCAGGAAGTCTTGCAGGGCAAGTACACGGGCGGCACGGTCTTGCACCTGTACATGGGCGAGCGCATGAGCTCGGGTGCGGCCTGCAAGGAAATGGTGCGTCGTTCACTCACCGCCTTCAAGGTCCCCTACATCACCATCACCCCGACCTTCTCGATTTGCCCCGTACACGGCTACCTCGCTGGCGAACACTTCACTTGCGAGAAGTGCGCTCACGCTCACCCCGAGCGCGAACCCCAAGAGTGCGAGGTTTGGACCCGCGTCATGGGCTACTTCCGTCCCGTGAAGTCCTTCAATATCGGCAAGAAGGGCGAGTACGCCGAGCGCACGATGTTCTCCGAGGCTGCGGCATCTGAGCACGGCGAACTGGTGAGCGCTTTCCCGCCCGTGGACCAGCGATGAACCTTGCAACCCTGACCGCCTCGGACCTGCAGATCGCGGGTCTGACCCCGATGTCCAGCGTGGACTGGCCGGGGAAGTTTGTGGCGACAGTGTTCGCCCAAGGGTGTCCTTGGGCGTGCCCGTACTGCCACAATCAGGCGATTATCGACCCGAAGATCCCGGGAGTGGTCTCGTGGGAGAGTGTCGAGGAATTGCTGGGTCGGCGTCGGGGTCTGCTTGACGGCGTGGTCTTTTCCGGTGGCGAGGCCACGCGCCAGTTGGCCGTCCTCCCGGCCATGCAACGCGTGCGTGAGCTTGGTTTCGAGGTTGGATTGCATACGGCGGGTCCCTATCCCGCGCGTCTGCGCGAGATCCTACGCACCGGCCTTGTGGATTGGGTCGGTATCGACATCAAGGCGATGTCCGGTCCCAATTACGAGGCCGTGGCTGGGCGCCCAAATGCGGGGCCGAAAGCGTGGGAGAGCTTGGGTGAAGTCCTCGATTCTGGGGTTCCCTATGAGGTGCGCCTCACGGTGTACCCCGATGGGCCTCGTGATGGTTACGAGGTTGCCTCTTGTGTGAAGGATCTGGGGGCAACTCACTTCGCTTTGCAGCAGGCACGTGCATTGGGGACAGCCCAGGGTTTTAACGCCGGGGATGCTGCGTGGGACCTCGAGGTCCAATCCTTGGCCGACGACATTGAAAAACTTGGGTTTGAATCTTTTCAGTTCAGACCTGCCTAGAAAACGACGAGCTCGGTTGCTCCGTGTGTCATGGGGAGGAGCCGAGCGTGTCAATGGCCGCGATGTGCACTGAAGTGGGGTTGAGTGCAGCGGCTATGGGTTGTCGGGAGCGCGTGATATCGCGCTCCCGACAACTGCTATCCGGCGTAGACTCATTGAGTCTCAAACATCAACATGCGTGAGGAGCTTTCCCCATGATGATCGTTGCAATGGCTTTTGCCATTCTTTCCGCGCTGCTTCACGTTTTCATCTTCTATATGGAGTCAATCTCCTGGACCTCCGAGCGCACCCGCGCAACCTTCAACATGAGTGCAGAAGCGGCTGAAAACACGAAAGAAATGGCCTTCAACCAAGGCTTTTACAACCTCTTTCTCGCGCTTGAGGTATTCGTAGGGGTCCTCGTCTACGTGTTCGCGTCCCCGGCCGTTGGCCTCGCCCTCATGCTCTTTGGGACCGGCTCGATGCTCGCTGCAGCACTGCTCCTCTTCATCACCTCGCCGGATAAGCGAAGCGCAGCCATTAAGCAGGGAGCCCTTCCGCTTTTCGCCGTCATCGCCTTGGTTGCAACGATGACACTGATTTTCCTGGTCTAATTCGTGCACAAAGTAGCGTCGGTGAAGTAGGTTAGTTCTGTGAGTGCACCACAACCTCAACTGTCCCGAC
The DNA here is from genome assembly GCF_000758755.1 of Actinomyces sp. S6-Spd3. Taxonomy (GTDB): domain Bacteria; phylum Actinomycetota; class Actinomycetes; order Actinomycetales; family Actinomycetaceae; genus Pauljensenia. The sequence goes on from NZ_JRMV01000272.1 coordinate 274,750, forward strand.
GCGAGCTCTACCGCCGCGAACGCCAGCTCAAGCAGAACTCGATCTTCTCGATCGTGTTCTCAGTCATGGCTGGCGTCAGTGTGTTGAGCCTTTTGGTGCTGACGGGAATCCTTCCCATCCCCTTCCTCAACGGTTTTTCCGCGAAGGTCGAGTACGCCTCGGCGGGAGATATCCCCTGCCCCAGCGAAGAAACCCAGCCCCTTGCGGCCTCGGGAATCAAGGTTCAAGTACTGAACACAACCTCGCGTTCGGGGGTTGCGCGCGACGCCTCGGACATGCTGAAGACCGTCGGTTTCCAGGTCGCTGACCCCTCCAACTCCTCACCGGAGTACGCGGGATCGGCACAAATTCAGGCAGGACCGCAGTCAGTGGACCAGGCCTACACGGTGGCGCGTTTCTTCCCCTCATCGCGAGTGACCCTGACCGACAATACCGAACCCGGCGTGACGGTTCTTCTGGGTTCGCTCTATAACGGAGCTCTGACCGCCGAAGATCTGCAGCGCGTGCAGGAAAACCACGACAACCTCAAAGGCCCCAGCACCTGTCTGCTGGTGAAGTCGACGAAGTAAAAGTCGCCGGGCGCCGCTAAAAGCGAGCGTGCGAAAGGTCTGGAAGCGAGTCCAGATAGGCCAGAGCCGCAGAAATCAGTGCGCGGCGTTCCTGGGTGGTCAGATCGTAGGAATTGATGTGGTCGTGGACCCACAAACCATCGGCGATGATGTACAGCAGGTAAATGTCTGGATCCGCAAGGATTTCCTCACGCGGGAGCAGCCAGGGGCCCAAAATGTTGTCCCACACCTCGGCGCCTTCTTCGCTGGTGTGCGTATCCAAAGCAAGTAAGAGGTCTGCGCGGGTTGCGCTTTGAGAGAGTACCTCGACGACGGCGCGCAAGCGTTCGCGGGGGGAAAGTTCTTCGGGCGGGGCGCCCGCGGCCTCGAGCAGGCTTGCTCGCCACGACGAGGCCAAGTGCTCGTTGAGCGCCAAAAGCAGCGCCGCGCGCGAGGGGAAGTGGTAGAGCAGGCCGGACTTCGACATTCCTGAAGCCTTCGCCAGCGAATCGTAGGTCAGGGCGTCCAGGCTCTTCTTATCGATAATCTCGAGGGCGGCCTGAATGAGCAGGGATTTTTTACTCGTGCGCATACTTGGTCTCCTTCGGGTTGTCTGTCAGAAGCGCGGCGGTGACGACGGCAGCGGTGAAAGATACTGCAATCGCGATGCACAGCGTCCACGTGTAGGCGGTATCGATAGCAGAGGCGGCCATGGGGGCAAGAGCCGGATTATGAGCCGAGGCATCCATACTATGTGCAACTTCGGGCGCGGCGTTGATTGTGTAGAAAAGTGACATCAGCGAGCCGAGGATGGCGACCGAGAGCATGGTTCCAAATTCGTAAGAAACCGATTCAATTGCCGAGGCCATGCCAGTGCGGCGCGCGGGAGCGGAGCCGATGATCGCGGTCGAAGTGACGCTCATGGCCAGGCCGGTACCCGTACCAACGAGGACCAGGGCAATCATGAAGAGCGGGAAGAAACCTTCGCGTATGGCAAAGACCGCAAGGATTCCAGCGATGGTCGCGATGACGTAGCCTCCCGAGATGACCGTCCGAAAACCGATGCGGTCAACGTAGCGGCCACCGAAGATTGCGCCGGGGAAAGCGGCGATTGCGACTGCGCCGGTCACGAGGCCGGCTTGGAGCGGGGTGAACCCGGCGGAGAGCTGGAAGCGCTGGGTTGTAAGGATTTCAATTCCCGAGACGACGAACATTCCAAGAAACGCACCGAGGAAACCGGCGGTGAAAAGGCGGCTCTTGAAGACGTCCAGGGTGAGGAGTGGGGTGTCAAGGAAGTGCTGGCGGTGGACGAATAGGGCGAGGCCGATCGCAAAGAGGACGATCCCCGTTGTCACCAAAGTGGTGTCGATGGGGGTGTGTGCCAGATTTTCGATGGTGAGGACCAGGCCGACCATGGTGACGGTTGCGTAGAGGGAGGACATGAAATCCCAATTTCGCTTGGGGTTGGGGAAATTGTCCGGCGCAATGAGGTAGGTGCCTACAAGGGCGATGATGACGATCGGAATGTTAATGAGGAAGACTGCGCCCCACCAGGTGTGGGTCAGGAGGAAGCCGCCCAGAAGGGGTCCGACGGCGGAGCCGACTGTCGCGACTGAGCCCCAGATTCCAATCGCGGTGTTGCGCTCGCGGGGTTCGAAGAAGGTCTGGCGGATGAGGGCGAGTGTGGAGGGCATCAGGACTGCTGCTCCGGCTCCGAGGAATGCGCGGGCGCCGATGAGAACACCAACGTTGGGTGCGAATGCTGCAACCGCCGATGCGATGCCGAAAATCGTGAGTCCGATTTCGAACATGCGACGGTGCCCGATTTTGTCTCCGAGTGTTCCGGTTCCTAGGAGCAGGCCAGCGAGGACAAGGGGGTAGGCATTGATGATCCACAGGCCTTGTTGGTGGCTCGTGTGGAGTTCGGCTCGAAGGGTGGGAAGCGCAACGTAGAGGATCGAGTTATCTGCAGCAACGATGAATAACCCGAGGGAAATGATCAGCAAGAAGGCCCAACGAGCTCGGGCCGATTCGGAGCGCATGCGAAGATGCTAGCACATAACTGTAACGGACGTCCGGTTTAGTTACTGGATATGAGTGTAGGCCGTTGTGGGTAAAAGCCGGGGCCGGGGGTGTCCTTTCGAACACCCCCGGCCCCGAGTGATCAGAGTCGATCAGGCTTGAGTGGAGCGATGCCGTGAAGCGTAGGGTTCGCTTTCGAGTTCAGATCCCGCGGGAGCCGAAGCGGGCGAGGCCTGCTCAAGGTTGGTTCCACGCAGCTTCGAGATGCCGCGCATGCCGTGGTAGACGATGATCGCAGCGCCGGTACCCAGGGCGATACCGCCGAAGGTCATGCCGCTGATGTCCCAGGTGAAGTCTGCGATTGCGACGATCAGTGCGATAGCAGCGGTATTGAGGTTGACCGGGTTGGCGAAATCCACGCGGTTCTGGACCCAGATACGCACGCCGAGCATGCCGATCATGCCGTAGAGGACGGTACCGGCGCCGCCGAGGACACCGGAGGGAATCGTTGCGATGAGCGCACCGAACTTGGGCATGAGGGAGAGCAGGAAGGCGCAGCATGCTGCGACGATGTAGGCAGCCGTCGAGTAGACGCGGGTTGCGGCCATAACGCCGATGTTCTCGGCGTAGGTCGTCGTACCGGAACCGCCGCCCGCACCTGCGAGCATAGTGGAGACACCGTCTGCGAAGAGTGCGCGTCCGGTCAGATCGTCAAGGTTCTCGCCGGTCATTGCGGACACGGACTTCACGTGGCCGACGTTTTCGGCGATGAGGACGAAGACCACGGGGACGAAGAGGCCCAGAGTGGAGACGGAGAAGGAGGGGGTGTGGAATTGCGGCAGACCGAACCATGCGGCCTCGCGAACTGCATCGAACTTGACCTCGTGCTGGAACACTGCAGCAATGTAGCCAATGAGGACGCCGAAGAGGATGGAGAGGCGGCCGATGATGCCCTTGAAGAGGACCGTGATCAAGCAGATCGAGACGATCGTGATGACGGCGGTGATGGGGCCGGTCTTGACCCAGTTCCATGCGGCGGGCGCAAGGTTCAGACCGATGAGGGCGACGATTGCGCCGGTGACGGTCGGGGGCATGATGGCGTCAATCCAGCGCACACCTGCGAAGTGAACGATGATGCCGACAAGAGCCAGGGTTGCGCCGGTGGCAATGATGCCGCCCAGAGCGAAGCTCGGACCGAGATCCTGCATTCCGGAGACGGCCATGATCGGCGAAATTAAAGCGAAGGACGACCCCAAATAACTTGGGAGTCGTCCTGCAGTGATAAGGAAGAAGAGGAGCGTTCCGATTGCCGAGAAGAACAGCGTCGTTGACGGCGGGAATCCGGTGAGCAAGGGAACCAAAAAAGTTGCCCCGAACATTGCAACGACGTGTTGTGCGCCAATTCCAATTGTTCGAGGCCAAGAAAGACGTTCGCCGGGAAGAACTACGTCCCCGGGAGCAATACTGGTGCCATCGCCATGAAGTTTCCAGCGGAAGAATCCAGATTGTGCAACAGACATGCTGTTAAATCTCCGATCAGTTAAAAGGTCTGGGCCGAAACCGGTCGGAACACCATCATAGCCTTCTTTTGCGCTTGAACATAAAACCGCTCGCTATGTGGCGCCTCACATCAGAAGCCCTCGATGTGGCATCCTTGAGGAAGGAAGAACATGAAGGGAGCCTGATGAGTGCATTAAACCCCTATGCTCCCGGCGGGAGTGGGATCAGCGGGCAGGGCGCGGCAGCTGCAAACAGTGCCCCTGGGCAAGCTGGCGTAAACGGTGCCGCAATTCAGACGGCAACCGTTGGAATTGACGATCCCTATGGTCCAACCCCGCACCTTGAGACTCCAAAGCCCCAGCAGACACAAATGGTCTTTCCGGGTAGCGATGATCCGGCGCTGCTCTACGTATTTTCCTCGCCCGGTTATACCTCACCTAAGCCTCAAGTGAATTCCGTTGCCACTGCTGCCGCATGGTGCGGGTGCTTCTCTTTGCTCTTCATTCCCGCATTCATTGCAGTCATTTTGGGGACGATCGGGCTTGTGCAGTCAACGTCGATGAACGGCGTAGGGCGCAAGGCTGCGATGGGGGCAATTGGTGCTGGCAGCGTCGGCATTGTCTTCTGGGTTTTAGCTTGGATGCTTGCCTTTAGCGGGCTGAAGTAGGAAATTCACGCGCGTGCTATTCACCTATGGTGAGGGATTCCACGCTGGATAGTGGCATCAAAATTTCGCGATTTCGGCGAATTCCGCTAGCATTACGGGGTGCGTGTTTCACGCTCCGGAGGATTCGCCTAGTGGCCTATGGCGCACGCTTGGAAAGCGTGTTGGGTGCAAGCCCTCGGGGGTTCGAATCCCCCATCCTCCGCAGTACGTCCCCGGGATCTCAACGGATCCCGGGGTTTTTCCTTTGTTTGCAACGTTTTTGGGCTGTGTGTATTGAAACCGATATATACCGATAGGTACCTTTGGGGGCGCTAAAAGTGGCCCCAATACGCCCCCATCAATTTGAGGTTCGGTTATCTTGCAGAAATTCCCTCCAGGGATCGAGAGGGACACAGTGTGTGAAAAATATAGGGCGAGCGCCTATACCGCGGTGAAGAGATCTAGTGTCCTTCCATGCGGATCGGGTATAAGAAAACCCGTTCCTGCGCAGGTGCGGGAGGCATGAGAAAACCCCGCTCGCAAGTCGCGGCGGGGTTTAGGGTTGCTTCAGTTAGCTATGCAGCAGTATTGGCATTTTGCGCTGCGAAGCCCGCGCGGAGTTCTTCGAGTTCAAAATCAAAAGCTCCGGCATACTCGTCATTAAAAGCAACGAGCCGCTCAATCCAATCTTGGTTAACTTGCTTGTGCTCGACAAGCGCAGCGACCGCGCCCTCTACGTCCGGGCCGTCGTATTCGAGCATTTCTAAGAAGACAGGAATATACTCACGGTCGCCTAACGCTTCCAAAAGCGCGACCACATCAAGAACAAACTTTGTTGGGGTGTCACGCGATTCCATAGACTAGGTATCCCCTATCTAGTCGCTCTGATGGGATAAATACCCTTAATTTTACCGCGCGGGTTATAGTCTCGAATCAGCGGATCGCTCTCGACTCGCATGCTCATAATGAGCACGAGCGCATTTGGAAAGAGAAAGACCCCGCCCGCCCGCAGCGTGCGGACGGGCGGAAACTCTATATCGCCTCGGAAATCAGGCGCGACGCTTGCGAGCAGTCACGGCAGCGCCGCCAGCAGTTGCTACAAGAGTAGCCGCAGCCAAAACTCCTGATTCGAAACCAGTCTTTGCCAGTGCAGGCTTCTTAGGCGACTGAGTTGTCGGCTGGTCAGGAGCAGGCGTGGTGGGAGCCGTTGTCGAAGGACTCGGGGCAACGGTCGTGGGCGTTGCAGGCTGAGTCGGTGCCGGAGGCTGAGACGTGGAGGGCGCGGGAGTCGGCGTTGCTGCAATCTGGCGGATCACGATGTCAGTATCGCGACCAACTGCGCGTGCGTCAGCCGGATTATTCGGGTCCACGGTCTGCGCGGCCTCGTTGAAGCCGAAGACCGACTGGCCGGGAACGATTTCGTAGCCGCCGGGAAGCTGGGGGAGAGCGGTTGACGCTGCGCGAGAAGGATCCGTTTGGTCATTGGCATAGACCGTCGAAGCCAAAACTTGACCAGAGGGATCGACCAGACGAATCCGTCCGAGGTGTGAGTACTGAACCTCGCAGACAAAGTGCATGGCAGGATTGTCTGGATCAAAGTTCACGGCAGGCGCGGAGGTCTGCAAGGTGTAAGACCCCGGGACGACGGGGCTGGGTGTTGAGGGGAGCGTCGCCGCGCCCGCGGCGGGCTGGTACTCCTGGCGAGGCTCAAGAATGGTTTCGTTTTCGTCTGCGATGTAGCAGGTGGCGGGGCCCGCGACCTCGGCGGCCTGCGCCGACTGCTGAGCAAAGACGGGTACTGCTGCGACGAAGAGTAGTGCTGTCGCTGCACAAGTCAGTTTGGTTCGCATTGAAATTCCAACCAGCTTTCTACCTATATGTTCAAACGCGGTGATGGGGATGCGCTCATTCGATTCAAGTTTATATCGAGTGGGTGAGCTGGCCAAATATGTGGCTTGGAGGGCTAGGGGAAGCGGGAGGAAGATTGTATTCATTACCACGGGTCGCCGCGAAAGCTCTGCTCCGTGTAGACTGTTCCCGGATCCTCCGTGTGACGGTATCATCCGAACCTCCCCAGGGCAGGAATGCAGCAAGGATAAGGGTGCGCTGCCGGGTACGCGGGGGGTTCTTTTGTATTTGGGCGCCAAAATGGCGGGATTTATCCTGTGTAACTACGCACATGTGGTTACGTAGCGACCTATTTTTGAGACCTCGAAAAACTCATCATTTTTCCAGCTGGAGAGCAAATTTCTTCGCCCTCAACATCCGGGCATTTGCGCAGGTCACTAGTTACTTGTCGATACAAATGTGAATCCGTATATACGTGTCACCTTATTACAAATAGAATCGACCTGATCCATCTCTACCTTCAACAGGAGAACACAGTGCATAACGTCGGTTCGCGCTCTATCTGGCGCCGCGCCGGTCAGATGTTGTCAGTCTTGATCGTCGCAACCCTCGTGGTTTTTGGACTGGGAAATAACCCCAGCCGCGCCGCAACTCCCGTCCTCAACGTCAGCATTACCCCGGAAAAGACTTCCTACAATTCCGGCGATACCCAGAAGTACACCGTCTCATGGTCGTGTACTTCAGTGACCGAGGACTGCGTGGACTCCGTGATTAAGGTGCGCATTCCCCATGCTGTGAACCAGGCGGGCGATGCCGTCGATAAGGCAGTTGCAGCAAACCTTGCAGCAACTGCTGCTTCGGGAACGCCTGCGGTGAGCGCGAATATCACTCGGGGAACAGCTACCACCGACGCTTACGTTACCTACAACATGGGACGTATTCCCGCGGGTAACTCCTACCAAGCTGTCATCACCTTCGAAATGCCGAACAGCTACACACCTGATCAGTCGACAGTGTCGCCCGAGGTTTCATTTACTTCGGCAGATACGACGGTGACCGACGATACGAAGGTTACTAACCACGCGGAAACTACTCTTGCTCTGACAAAGAAGAAGCCCACCGCGATCGGTCCGAAGGGTAGCAACGTTACCTATTCCTTGACACCCACGATTACCTCCGGAACGCTTGGTCCGAACCGCGGCAAGCTCGCGGTTGTCAACACCAAGCTGGTCGATAAACTGCCGAGCTGTGCTGTCTACGTCAGCGCAACTTCCCAGGGCTCAACTGATGGATCTGAGTTCACTGGAGCAGAACCGACCTACGATGCAGCGACACACTCCCTTACTTGGGATCTGGGAACAATGGTTCCGAATGTCGTGACTCTGACAATCAACGTCACGCTCAACTACCCGACGACCTGCGCAGATACGACGGTTACCAATACCGCAACCGTTACGGGTAGCCCCTACGGTGATCCCACGAAGACCGCAGCCGCTAATTCCTCGGTCTCGCACGACTTTGCCGACAGGGTCACCTATGGCGGTACCTTCTCCAAGAATGCCCTGCAACAGTTCAAGCGCGGTCAAAACGGCATGTGGCTCTACTGGTACAGCAACACCTCAAACATGCCGATTGTTCTTGAATACACCGACTACCTCAGCTGCGCACTGACCTCGCCAACTGATGGATCAACCGACTGTGCGAACCCTCTGATGTTTGCTCGCGGGGCAGAACTCAACACGACTTCTCCGGTCGAATTCACCTACTGGACCAATAAGGGCAATACGGGCACTCAAACGCTTACCGCCTCGAAGAAGTTCGATTCAACTGTCCTGGCAACAGACGAATACATCACGAAGTTCCACTACAAGCAGACCCTGAACCCCTCGGAAAACGGACGTTTCATCGTCCAGGGCCAGATCAACGCAAAGACGCCCACGACTGAAGCCGGGGCCGACTACGTTCGTGCCGACACGAATTCAAATGCATGGAAGGCCGGAACAGATCCCTCGTGGGTTCGCGTTCAGAACTGTGTGACCGACCTGTCGATGAAGTCCGAAGACGGGACTCAGTCCATTGGTATTCCGGCGGATAACCTCTGTGACATCCTCCTGCTTGAGACCTCGCGTCCCTCGTACTACAACGCAAAGTCGACCATTGCGAACTCTCAAGCAGCTCCGGGCCAGGAAGTGACCTTCTCCATCATTGCCAACAACCGGACGATGTCTGCACCGGCTCAGCCGATCATTGCCGACCTCCTTCCCTGTGGCATGACCTATGTCGAGAACTCGGTTGCGGGTGGACCACGAGGCTTCAACGCAACCGTCGACTCCTCGCGTTGGGTCACGGACGCAAGCGGATGCTCGCGCCAATTGGTGACCGTTACGTGGCCCGGCTTCAAGGGTGTTGACGCTACAGGCGTCACCTTGCGAGGCCTCGTCACCAACAAGATGAAGCCCGGAACCTACACGAACCAGGCATTCATCTCCCCTGCAGAGCGCGAATACCAGAACGCTGATCCCTGCTTCTACTCGGGCACCACCGATATCTACGACATCAATGCCAATGGCTCTGTCACCGATAAGGTCTGTCCCGTAACCTCAGGCATGAGCGTCAACGAGCTGGCTGCAGCAGGCGTTGTTCTTGAGAGCCTCGGCTCAGTCCCCGGCTCGGTGTACATGAAGTACAACGACGGCACCTCACTGATCCGTCAGGGTGAAAACGGCACCTTCCGCATCACCCCGACCAACACCGGTAACGCCAACCTGTCGGATATGACCGTCTACGGCACCCTGCCGCACGTCGGCGACACGGCAGTTCGCACCAGTGCAAGCCGTGGTTCCGAGTGGGCACCCATCATGACCGGACCGATCCAAGTCCAAGCCGGAGATGGAATTGACCCCTCTCAGGTCAGCATCGAGTACTCGACCTCGTACAACCCTTGCCGTGGTGAGGTCATGGAACGCGGAAAGGCCAAGGCTGACGGACCTGCTGGATGCGATAACAACTGGACCTCGAACCCGGCTTCGTGGAGCGACGTTAAGTCTTACCGCATCTACATCAACGGCAAGACCACCCCGATCGAGGGTGGCGCATCGATCCCCCTGATCGTCCCGATTAAGGCTCCCGATAACGCCAATGGTGTGGCCTACGAATCGGTTGCAATCGCAGCAACCCAGGCTTCCTCGAACCAGGCGGTCTTCCCCAGCGAACCCTTCAAGGTCGCCATCGCCTCGGCCTTCGACGTGGCACTCAACAAGAGCGTTACTTCCGATGCCTCGGCTCTCTCGCCCGGCGATGAAGTGACCTTCCGTGTCGACGCCGCAAACACGGGTCAGGGCCTGTCCGCGAACACCAAGGTTTCGGAGAAGCTGCCTGACGGCGTCACCTTCGTGAAGTCCGAATCCTTCATGTGTCCCACCGGCTACGTGTCGGGTACCCCGGATGCGTGCGAGGCCGGTGCTGCGGCCGGCACTTACGACGTGAATAGCGGAGTGTGGACCATTGGCGACCTGACCGCGGGAAGCCACGCCTCGCTGTACGTGACAGTTCGCTTGAATGACGGAACCGATGGCAAGACCATCACCAACAACGTCGAATTCAAGGACCTGCCTCCCTACGACGTCAACCTGAACAACAACAAGGCAAGCACGTCGATCACCGTCAAGCATCGCCTCGCAGGCAAGGTGTACTTCGATAAGAATGACTCCTCGTCCTACACCGCCGGTGAAGAGGGCTTCAACGGTGTGACCGTGAACCTCGTGGACGCAGCCGGAGCAGTTGTTGCCACCACCACGACTGACGCGGATGGTAATTACTCCTTCGCTAAGCTTGGCGCAGGCACCTACACGGTGAAGGTCGTCAAGGATGGCGATCTCGCCAACCTGACTCAGACCGAAGACCCTGATGGCACGAAGGACAATGCCTCCGGTGCAATCACACTCAACGCGGACAACCCCGTTCGTGAGAACGTGAACTTCGGTTACGTGAAGAAGCATGCGATCTCGGGCAACATCTACCAGGATGAAAACCGCGATAAGACGAAGAACGGGGATGACATCAACCTCTCCGGCGTGACTGTCACCCTAGTCGACGGCTCGGGCAACGTTGTCGCAACCACCACCACTGACGCCTCGGGAAATTACAACTTCCCCGGCCTGCTGGACGGTACTTACACGGTCAAGGTGGATACGACGGGCAAGCTCGCTGGCTTCGAGCAGACCGAAGATCCCAGCGGTGCGGCAAACTCGCAGTCCAACCCCATTACCTTCACGCGTAATGATCCGGATGTCGCCGATGTGAACTTCGGTTACGCAAAGAACTACACCGTGACTGGTTCGGTCTACTACGACAAGGACCGTAACTCGTCGATGGGTACGGGCGAGCAGGGATTCGGCGGGATCACCGTCAACCTGCTGGATAAGGATGGAAACATCGCCGCCACCACCACGACTGCGGCCGATGGTTCTTACTCCTTCGGCAAGCTTCCTGCAGGAAAGTACTCTGTGGAGGTTGAGCAGTCTGACCTGCTCAAGAAGCTGGAGCAGACCCAGAACTCGACTGCACAGTTCACCCTGAACAACGCCAGCCCCTCCAAGGACAAGGTCGATTTCGGCTTCGCAACCAACTACACCCTCAAGGGCACGGTCTACCGCGATGGCAATCGCTCCGAGGCGCTGGATGCTGGCGAGAAGCTCTACCAGGGCGTGACTGTCGAACTGCTGAACTCGACAGGTAACGTTGTGGCCACCACGACCACCGATGCGCAGGGCGCCTACAAGTTCCAGAACTTGGAAGCGGGCGACTACAAGCTTCGCGTCGTCAAGGATGGAGCGTTGGCTGATCTGGTTCAGACCGAGGATCCGGATGGAACCGCGGACAATACCTCTGGCGTGTACACGCTCAAGCTTGAGGATCCGATCCACGAGAACATCAACTTCGGTTACGTTTCCAACAACACTATTGAGGGAAGCGTCTACCGCGATGACTCGCGCAACGGTAGCCAGAACGGCAACGAGCCGGGCTACACCGGAGTCACCGTTCAGCTGCTGGATAAGGACGGCACCGTTATCTCGACCGTGACGACCGATGCCAATGGCCACTACTCCTTCTCCAACCTGCCCGATGGCGACTACTCCATCAAGGTTGTGAAGGATGGTGCGCTCACGGATACCGAGCAGACTGAGGATCCGGACGGAACTAAGGACAACGCCTCGGAAAAGATCACTCTGAGCGAGGCCACCCCGAAGAAGTCTGGCGTGAACTTCGGTTACGTTCCGGACTACTCGATCGCCGGTAACATCTACCGCGATTCGAACCGCTCCGAATCCAAGGACGCAAGCGAAACTGTCTTCCAGGGGGTCACCGTCAACCTGGTTGATGCCTCGGGCAACATCGTTGCAACGACGACGACCGACGCTGACGGAAACTACTCCTTCTCCAAGCTGCCTGCCGGTGACTACACCGTGAAGGTCGTCAAGGATGGCGCCATCAAGGATATGGACCAGACTGAGGACCCGGATGGAACCAAGGACAACGCCTCGGGGAAGATTTCAATCGGTGCGGACAACCCGACCCAGACCGGTGTGAACTTCGGATACAACCCGAACAACATCATCAAGGGTTCGGTCTACCGCGACGATAACCGTTCCTCTTCCCTGAACTCCGGCGAAGAGGGCTACGAAGGCCAGACCGTTCAGCTGCTGGATGAAAACGGCAACGTCATTGCGACGACTCAGACCGGCGCGGATGGCAGCTACTCCTTCGAGCACCTGGCCGATGGCACCTACTCGGTGAAGGTTGTCAAGGACGGCGCCCTTGCGGATACCGAGCAGACCGAGGACCCGGATGGTACGAAGGACAATGCCTCCGAGCCCATTACCCTGGATCCGACCCAGAGCGTGAAGGAAGGCGTTAATTTCGGTTACGTTCCGGATTACTCGCTCTCCGGCACGATTTACCGCGATGGAAACCGCAGTGCCTCCCATGATTCCACCGAGAATCCCTACGCGGGTGTCACTGTGAACCTGCTGGATTCGACGGGCAATGTTGTGGCGACAACGACGACGGATGCCAACGGCGCCTACAGCTTCTCCAAGCTGCCCGCCGGTGACTACCGCGTCAAGGTTGATACGACCGGAACGCTCAAGGGCCTGGACCAGACTGAGGATCCCGACGGCGTCGCGGATTCGACCTCTGGAACGATCTCCCTGAACAACGCGAACCGCACTCAAAGCGGTGTGAACTTCGGTTACATCGAGAACAACTCGATCAGCGGCACGATCTTCCGTGACGAGGCCCGCAACGGCGTCAAGGATCCCAGCGATCCCGGCTTCCCCTCGGTCAAGGTGACCTTGCTTGATGAGAACGGAAACGTCGTGGAGACCACCACCACGGATTCCAACGGCGCGTACAAGTTCTCGCACCTGCCCGATGGCAAGTACCGCGTGAAGGTTGATACGACCGGTGTCTTGAACGGCCTCGAGGTCACTCTTGATCCCGATACGCTCAAGGATTCTCAGTCCGAGCTGATCGAGCTTGGTGAGTCGAACCCGACCGTTGAGAACGTTGACTTCGGATACATGGAGAAGGAAGTTCCTCCGGCTCCGCAGCCCGCTAAGCAGCCGAACCCGAAGGCTGTGCCCTCGAAGTTGGCGCGTACCGGCGCTGAGTCCGGGGTCCTGGGCTGGGGTGTTGCCGCAATGATTGCCGGTGGTGCGCTCCTTGCACTCCGTCGCCGAGGCCGCATCTCCTAATGCGCGTTGTCGCCGCTGAGTCGGTGGCATAGACGTGAGTCGGTGGAGGTCCAAGTGGGAAACTACTTGGGCCTCCACTTTTATGATTTTTGCGGTGTTCTTGCGGCTTGGGGCGAAAACAGGACGCAAATGAGCGCGCGGGGCCGTAAAGTTCAAGTGTGACGACAGCTCTTTATCGCCGGTACAGGCCCGATACCTTCGAACAGGTCATCGGTCAGGAACACGTGACCGAACCTCTTCGTGCGGCTCTTCGCGCCCACAGGGTGAATCATGCGTACTTGTTTTCTGGCCCTCGTGGGTGTGGCAAGACAACCTCTGCGCGTATTTTGGCGCGCTGCCTGAACTGCGCTGAAGGCCCAACGGACACTCCCTGCGGCCAGTGTGAGTCCTGTCGTGAACTGGCAACTGGTGGCCCGGGTTCGCTTGATGTTGTCGAAATCGACGCCGCCTCCCACGGTGGTGTGGATGATGCGCGTGACCTACGTGAGCGCGCTACTTTTGCACCGGTGCGTGACCGCTACAAGGTCTTCATCATCGATGAAGCCCACATGGTCAGCCCCCAGGGCTTCAATGCTCTGCTTAAGCTCGTGGAAGAGCCGCCCGAGCACGTGAAGTTCATCTTCGCAACGACCGAACCCGAACGCGTGATCGGAACCATTCGTTCCCGCACGCATCACTATCCTTTCCGCCTGGTACCACCGGATATCTTGGAGCCCTATCTGCATACCCTGTGCGATGAGGAGAACATCCGCGTCGGTGAAGGTGTTTTGCCTCTGGTTATTCGCGCTGGTGGCGGTTCTGTACGTGACTCGCTATCCGTGCTGGATCAGCTCATGGCCGGCGCTATCGAGGGTGAAATCGCGTATAAGACCGCAGTTGCACTGCTTGGTTACACGGATACCGCGCTTTTGGATGAGAGCGTTGATGCTCTTGCCGGTGGTGATGGAAGCGCAGCGTATCGCGTCATTGAAAAAATGGTGTCCTCGGGTCATGATCCGCGTCGTTTTGTTGAGGATTTCCTCCAACGTCTACGCGACCTGCTGATCATCGCCGTTGCGGGTGACGGCGCCAGTGATGTTCTGGTTGGCACCCCACACGATCAATTTGAACGCATGAGCATCCAGGCAAAGAACTGGGGTACCCAGGCGCTCTCGCGCGCCGCTGATCTGACCGATCAGGCTTTGCGTTCTATGACGGGTGCAACCTCGCCCAGGCTTCAACTTGAACTCTTGATCGGCCGAATCTTGGTACCCGCCCCAAGCGCACACTCTGATGCCGGATACGTTGCTTCCGCGCAAGGGCAGCCTGGTGGAGGCTCTGGTCCGCTTTCTGGCGGAGTTGGCCTCGTTGGGGGAGGGGCGCCTGCAGAAAAGCCTGCGGGTGCGGGTTCTTTTGGTGCTCGCCAAGCGCGTGAGGCCTTGGCTCGAAAGAAGGCCGAAAAGAGTGGGGAGCAGGGCGCTCCTCAGGATCAGCCGCAGACTCAGATTCAGCCCCAGTCCGTTCCCGAAGCTCGCGCGGAATCCCCTGCTTCTTCCGGTGGCTGGGAAGTCGCTCAGCCGGCGCAGCGTGGGGGAGACGGCCCTGCGCCTCAGGCAGCGCAGCGTCAGGCCGAACAGCATGCTCCGGTTCCCCAGCAGCGCTCGCCCAAGCATGATTCGAATCAGCCCGAGGCCCCCGCACAGGCCTCTACTCCCACCCCCGCTGCTACTCCCGCGCCGGCCCCGAGCCGCTCTGCTGGAGCAGCTGCAGGTGCTGACCTCATCCGCCAGCGTTGGGGCGATGTCGTTGAACGCCTCGCGACCCACAGCAGGGTTGTGTGGAGTTTGCTCTCGCAAAATGGGCAATTGGGTGCCGTTGATGGGGATCAATTGGTACTGCTCTTCCCCAGTCAGGGAATGGTTGCCAGCTTCACCAATGGCGGCAAAGCCCAAATCGTTGAAGAAACAATTTATGATGTCCTCGGTATTCGCCTGAATGTCAGTGCACAGGTTGGACAAGCAGGTGGTGGCCCGGCGGTTTCAACGCCTTCAGCCAACGCGCATGCCGCAGCTACGCCGCCCACGCAGGGAGCTGGCCAGCAGTCGGTACCCCAGCGTGGTGGGCAGCGCCCCGAAGCTGAGCATCGCGCCGAGGCCCCGCAGGAAGCCCCCGTTTGGCAGGTTGCAACGCCTCCGGAGTCCCCGGAAAACGCGCCCACGCAGGGATTGCGTGTTCCAGCTCAGCCGATTGACGCAACGCAGCCCTATGACCCGCAGTCGCCCGCGTCTTACGATTGGCGCACCCAGGAGCCGCCCCCTTTTGATCCCGGCGAAGACACCGATGAAGACGGCGACGCAGAATTCGAAGCGCCTGCTGCCTCGCAGCACGTGTCACAGCCAACGTCAAAGCCAGCGGCTTCTCAGGACAGTGCACTCGACCAGCCTGAAGACGACGAAGACGAATCAGAGTCTTTCGAGCCGACCGCGGGATGGAGTGAGGCGGTCATTCAGCCGCCCAGTTTTGATCCCGAAGAAGAAGAATCGGCGCCCCAGGTTCCTGCTTTTGCAGAGGTAACTCCCTTGCCCTCGCAGCGCTTTGCTGCAGTGAGTGCGCGAGAGGAAACGGACGAGAGCGACGCAGAAGAGGCCTCGCCGGAAACGGAGGATGAACCCTTCGAAGCGCCCACTGTGTCCGCTGCAGAAGACGACAGTGCCAGCATCGATGATGAGGACATGTCCGAGTCGAATCTCTTCGGGATTCCCGCGGTTTTGGATATTCTGGGCGGAACCATCATTGAACAGAAGGCTGACGACCAGGGAGGGTGGTGACGCGTGTACGAAGGAGCTCTTCAAGATCTCATTGATGAACTTGGCCAGCTTCCCGGGGTTGGGCCAAAGAGCGCACAACGCATGGCTTTGCATCTTCTCGAGGCCGAACCTGAGGACGTCGAGCGCTTGACCACCGCGATCAACGCGGTGCGAAACCAGGTCAAGCATTGCTCGGTGTGTGGGAATCTCACCGAAGACGATGAATGCTCGATTTGCCGCGATCCGCGCCGCGATCCCAGCATTATCTGCGTCGTGCAGGAACCGAAGGATA
The DNA here is from genome assembly GCF_000758755.1 of Actinomyces sp. S6-Spd3. Classification (GTDB taxonomy): domain Bacteria; phylum Actinomycetota; class Actinomycetes; order Actinomycetales; family Actinomycetaceae; genus Pauljensenia. Next base: position 291,147 of record NZ_JRMV01000272.1, read on the forward strand.
TTCAGGCGATTGAGAACTCTCGGGTTTTCCGCGGGCGCTATCACGTGCTGGGTGGAGCCATTGACCCGATCCACGGAATTGGCCCTGATCAACTCAGGATTCGCCAGCTCTTGGGGCGTCTCTCTGACGGTGTCGTTCAGGAAATCATCATTGCAACGAACCCGAATATCGAAGGGGAAGCGACGGCCTCGTATCTGGCCAGAACCCTGTCCACTATTGGCGTGACAACAACGCGTCTGGCCATGGGGCTACCCGTGGGCGGTGACCTCGAATACGCGGATTCCATTACCTTGGGCCGGGCAATGGAAGGCCGACGCAATATGTCCTGAACGTCGACGGAAACTGTGAAAGGATCTTGACGTGAGTACTTCAGAATCCAACTTCATCCGCCCCGATGGGACGCCCGCGCGCATTCTTGTCGTCGACGATGAATCCGTCCTCGCTGAGCTCTTGGGATCGGCCTTGAGGCACCAGGGCTGGGAGACAAAGACCGCAGCCAATGGCTGGGAAGCCTTGGATAAGGCCGATACTTTTGACCCCGATGTCGTCGTCTTGGATATCCAGATGCCCGGCCTTGACGGGATGGAAACCTTGGAACGCCTGCGTAAGCGCAAGCCCCATCTTCCGGTCCTGTTCCTGACGGCTCGTGACGCGGTTGCGGATCGCGTTGCCGGACTGCGCGCCGGTGCCGATGACTATGTGACGAAGCCCTTTGACTTGGATGAAGTCACCGCGCGAATCGATGCGCTGCTTCGCCGGTCTGGAATGGCTTCGGTTACCGCTGAACGTGTTCTGACCGTTGGTGACCTGACCCTGGATGAAGACTCGCATGATGTTGCACGTGGTGGTGAAGCTATCACGCTCACGAACACCGAATTCGAGCTGCTGCGGTACTTCATGGAAAACCCGAACGTTGTCTTGTCGAAGTCACAGATCCTCGATCGCGTGTGGTCCTACGATTTTGGTGGTCAGGCGAACATCGTCGAGCTCTACATTTCGTATTTGCGCAAGAAGATCGACGCTGGGCGTGACCCCATGATTCATACGGTCAGGGGAGCCGGTTATATCCTCAGGCCCGCCTCCTAGGAGCGCCAATGACAAGCTCTGCCCCCCAAGCTTCGAATACCGAATCGCAAGCGCGCGCTCCCAAGCACAGTGCTCCCCAGACAAAGCGCAAGCGATCTCGTCTTCTCACTGTTCGCCTGAGTCGTTTTCTTGCTGCAGCTGTCGCTTTAGCGTTGGTCACCATGCTTGCTGCCTCGGCGCTTGCAATGCATTCGTGGATGACTTCCAAGATCGATAGTTCGCTCGAATCCATGCTCAGCAGGCTTGAAAAGAACGCAGAGCTCAGTTTGCAGCAACCTGTTCCCCCGCCCCCGCCTCCAACGGCCGGGTCACAGGACGACCAGGATGATCACGACGATGACCACGGTCCATCACAGTCGAATTCCCCGAGTTCCTCCGCTTCGCCAGGCGAACACGGACCGCGTGGCTTGCGAGGCCCGGGTTCTTCAGAAGGCCAGTTGCAGCTCATCAAGGACGACGATGAGATCGTTTCAGGTGTCGTCAAGCAATTTGATGTGGTGGAGCTCGATACCGCCGCTCAGCAGCAGATTCTCTCCTTGCGCTGTGATGGACATGGGCACAATGTCAGCCTGACGAATTTTGGCTCTTTCAGGATCATGTGCGGTCAATCAGACTCACGGACACTGGTCGTCGGCCTGTCTTTGGCGGCCAATAACTCGACGCTGATCATGTTGGTGGCTCTTGAAAGTGTCATCGCTCTGGTCGTGATTGCCGGTGCGACTTTCATCGGCCGCAAGTGGATTCGCAGAGAAATGCTCCCCTTGGGTGAGGTAGCGGCGACCGCGAGAAGCATCGGCACCAAGGACCTGATTGCTACTCCAACGGTTGAGGACTTCCAACGCGTTGATTACTCCATCGCCCAGCCTGGTGATGAGGTCGGCGATGTTGGTTACGCCCTGAATACGATGATCGACAATGTTGAAACGGCACTTCAGGCCCGCGCCGAATCCGAGCAGCGCCTGCGTCAGTTCGTTGCCGATGCCTCGCACGAGCTTCGCACTCCCTTGGCATCGATTCAGGGTTACACGCAGCTTCTGCAGAAGGGAAGCGCGGATGAAGAGCTTGCGCTCGCGCGCATTGCCTCAGAGTCTGCCCGCATGTCCGGTCTGGTTGAAGACCTCCTGCTATTGGCTCGCTTGGATGCGGGCCGAGAACTCGCCAGTGATCCGGTCGACCTGATCCCCCTGGCGATTGACGCGGTTTCGGATGCGCACGCGGCGGGCCCGGATCACGAGTGGGTCTTGGACCTTCCTCAGTTTGACGACGAGGACGAAGACTGCGTCTCCTGCACGATTGCGGGTGATGAATCTGCACTTCGTCAGGTGTTTGCAAACCTGGTGAATAACGCGCGAATCCACACTCCCGCGGGCACGCGCGTCAAGGTTGGCGTGCAGGTGATCGGCGGCGGGGCCTCGGCACCGGGGTTTGTGCGCATGAGTGTTGCCGACGACGGCCCGGGTATCCCGCCCGAGTTGCGCGCTACCGTCTTTGATCGTTTCGTCCGAGGCGATACTTCGCGCTCGCGTCAGGGGAAGGGATCGTCTGGCCTTGGGCTGTCGATCGTTTCTTCGATCGCCGAGGCCTTGGGCGGCCGGGTGGACGTGGATACCGTGTGCGAAGGCGAAGCTAAGCCCGGTGAACACGGGACAACCTTCTCAGTCATCTTGCCGGCGCTCGGTGAGTGAGTTACCGATTTTCGCTCAAAAGCGCTGACAACGGTTCTTAAAACTCCACTTCGAGCGCGGTGCGCGCACGGTAGCGCGCATCGCCCGGGTCAGCGGCCTCGACAACTGAAGCAGCAGCCAAGCGGCACTGTGCCAAGCTCACCTGAGCAAGCTGCGCGCCCACCGAGGGGATAGCCAAGCGCGGCATCGACAGTGCGGGCACACCCATACCCGCGAAAACGCAGGCCAGCAGCGGGTCAGCCGCGGCCTCGCCACACACACTCACGCTCACCCCGTGCGTAAGGCCAGCGTGCGCAACCTGCGCAATCAAGCGCAAAGGCGCGGGTTGCCAAGGATCGGAATACTCGGCAAGGTCCGGTGAGAGGCGGTCCGAAGCCATCGTGTACTGGGTGAGGTCATTCGAACCAATCGACACGAAGTCCACGTGCTCCATGATTGAATCGATCATTAGCGCCGCCGCGGGAACCTCAATCATGACCCCAGCATGCAGCTCGACCTCGAAACGCTCGGAGAGCTGGCGAACCGAGGAGACAAACCACTTGGCCTCGGCAGCCGTTGACACCATTGGCGCCATCACCGAAACCGAAGTCTCACGCTGACGCATCGCCGCAAAAGCAATCGCCTCGAGCTGGTTTTGGAGAATCTGCGGATGCGGGCCCGAGGTTCGGATCCCGCGAACGCCAAGCGCTGGGTTCTCCTCGCCGGGAATCGTCGCATAGGCAAGCGGCTTGTCGGAGCCTGCATCCAGCGTGCGCACGCATACCGAATACCCCTGGAACTCTTGGAAAATACTCGAATAAAACTCGGTCTGTTCCTCAATGGAAGGCTCGGTTTGTGCGTTGAGGAAGGCAATTTCTGAACGGAAAAGCCCAATCGAATCGGCAAGCGGAGAACGGGCAGCAGCCTTCGCGCTGGCCAGGTCGTGAATGTTTGCCAGCAAACGCACGGGATGATCATCTGAGGTGTGCGCGGGCGGTGCCCACCTGAGGGTGGCCTCGGCGCGGCGGCGGTCACGCTCCACGGCCTCGCGGGCCTCGTTTTCGGGAACGCCAGTGGTCACGGAACCCACAAAAGCGTCCATCAGTACATACTCGCCCGTGCGGATCTCGTTGATGCGACGAGCGGCCACGATGCAGGGGATCCCCAGCTGGCGCGCGATGATCGAGGTGTGCGAGGTGGGGCCGCCCAGCTGGGTCACGATTCCCACGCAGTGCGCGGGGTTGAGATGCGCCGTGTCCGAGGGCGACAAATCCCGCGCGCAGAGAATATAGGGGCTTTCCGAGGCCGCCTGTACCTTTCGCGCATGCACGCGCGCATCGCTGGCCTCGTCACCTGAGGAAGCAGCTAAGTGAGCAAGAATCAGGTCGCGCACGTCCTTGAGGTCCGCCACGCGCTCGAGCATGAGTCCGCCCGAAGCGCGGAAAACCTCGGTGAACTTTTCGGTCGCGCGAACAACCGCCTGAGGAGCAGGAACCCCGGAATAGATCCACGATTGTGCCTCCGCAATCCAGCTGGGATCGGTCGCTAGGGAAGCGGTCATCATGAGCACGTCGGAGACATCGCCGTAGGCCTGTTCGGACTGGGCGAAGAGGTCATCGCCGACGCTTCGGCAGATCTCTTCCAAATGTGCGGCACATGCGGCGCGCTCTTTGGGGGGAAGCTCGGTGAACTCTGTTGGGGGGAGGGGATGACGTGATGTCCATACGATCGGCGCGTAGGACACTCCGTGAACAACAGGAGTGCCGTAAACCGTGTGTGACATCGTGCGTTCCTTTCTTGGGAGCAGCGCTCACACTATTCTCCCATGCCCTGTAGGCCTTGGTATGTGCGGTAAGTTACGTTTACAAATTGGTACAAACGTTCACGTGTTGGTCAAAAGTCGCAGTAACCCCAAACTTTCGCCACGATTAGGGAAGGAAACCAGAACACAGACAGTTAGGACTACTCGTGGCGCTCATCGTGCAAAAGTACGGAGGCTCGTCCGTAGCCGATGTCGAAGCGATCAAACGCGTTGCAAAACGCATCGTCGACACTCGAAACGCCGGACACAAGCTCGTCGTTGTCGTCTCCGCAATGGGCGATACAACTGACGAACTCCTAGATACTGCCGCGCAGATTACAGACAATGCACCCGAACGCGAGATGGACATCCTTCTCACCGCCGGTGAGCGTATTTCCATGTCTCTTCTGTCCATGGCGATCAATGAGCTGGGAGTTCCCGCACAGGCCTTTACCGGCGCACAAGCAGGCATTCACACGACCTCCGCATACGGCCGCGCACAGATCACCGGCATGGTTCCCGAGCGCATTGCCCGCGTGATCTCGGAAGGACAGGTCGCGATTGTCGCAGGATTCCAGGGAATTTCTGATGATGAGGACGTGACGACCCTGGGCCGAGGCGGCTCCGATACGACCGCGGTCGCCCTCGCGGCTGCCCTCCACGCTGATGTCTGCGAGATCTACACCGACGTTGATGGCCTTTTCTCTGCAGACCCGCGAATCGTAAAAAAGGCCCACCGCGTTCGAACCATCTCGACCGAAGAAACCCTGGAGCTGGCCGCTCACGGAGCGAAGATCCTCCACCTGCGCGCCGTTGAGTTTGCCCGCCGCTACAAGGTTCCCTTGCACGTGCGTTCTTCTTTCTCCGAGAAAGATGGAACCTGGATTTCCGACACCCCTGCGTCCCCCTCACTTAAAGGCCTGGTTCCCGAGGCCGCATTCCTCGACCCGAAAGAAGGACAGATGGAACAGCCCATCATTTCTGGAATTGCCCATGACCGCGGCCAGGACAAGATCACTGTTGCCGGCGTCCCGAACCACCCCGGTCGCGCGGCGAAGGTCTTTAAGACCATTGCTGCTGCGGGCGCCAATATTGACATGATCGTCCAGAACATCCCCGTCGGCGATCGCACTCGCGCGAACATCACCTTCACCATTCCCGAGGCCGACGCCCAGGTTGCTCTGGATGCTTTGGATGCCGCGAAGGAAGAGATCGGTTTCCAAGAGGTCCTCTACAACCCGAACATCGGCAAGCTTTCGCTGGTGGGTACTGGCATGCGCACCAACCCGGGTGTCGCCGCACGCCTGTTCGCTGCGCTGTCTGAGGCGGGAATCAACATCGATCTGATTTCTTCTTCCGAGATTCGTCTGTCGATCGTGACTCGATTGGAAGACCTGGACCGCGCGGTTGCAGTTGTCCACTCTGCTTTCGGCATGGACGCCGAAGTTTCCGAGGCCGTTGTCTACGCTGGCACGGGCCGCTGAGAACGCGTATTTACACAAAGAGAGGCTGAAAATGGCTGGTTTGACGGTTGCTGTTGTCGGTGCGACGGGCCAGGTTGGTCGCGTGATGCGCACAATCCTGGAAGAGCGAAACTTCCCGGTTGAAACGATTCGTTTCTTTGCCTCCGCTCGCTCGGCGGGTTCGACACTCCCGTGGAAGGGCACAGAGGTCGTCGTTGAAGACGTCGCGACCGCTGACTTCTCCGGGATCGACATCGCGATCTTCTCCGCGGGTGCAACGGCCTCGCGCGAGTATGCGCCAAAGTTTGCCGAGGCCGGCGCAGTAGTCGTCGACAACTCCTCCGCATGGCGCAAGGACCCCGAGGTCCCGCTGGTCGTCTCCGAAGTGAACGGTGCAGATATCGCCGATCGCCCCAAGGGCATCATTGCCAACCCGAACTGCACGACCATGGCCGTCATGCCTGCAATTAAGCCGCTTGCGCAAGCTGCTGGCGGTATTGAGCGTCTGACCGTGTCCTCTTACCAGGCCGTGTCTGGCTCGGGACTCAAGGGTGTTCGTGAGCTCCTCGATCAGGTTCGCGGTACCGTCGATCAGAACCTCGAGGGCCTGACCACCGACGGACATGCCGTTGATTTCGGTACTCCCCAGGTTTACGTTGCCCCCATCGCTTTCGATGTTGTGCCCTTGGCCGGCTCGATCGTCGACGATGGCAGCTTTGAGACCGACGAAGAGCAGAAGCTTCGTAACGAATCGCGTCGTATCCTGCATGCTCCCAATCTGCTTGTGAGTGGTACCTGCGTGCGCGTACCGGTCCTGACCGCACACACGATGACCGTCCACGCCGAGTTCCCCGCCTCGATTTCTCGCGACGAGGCCGTGGCCGCGCTCAACAGTGCTCCCGGAGTTCGCGTCGTCGATGTCCCGACCCCGCTTGAGGCTGCCGGTGAAGACGATGTCTTGGTCGGCCGTATTCGCCAGGATCAGGCCGTTCCGGATAACCGCGGAATTGTTTTCGTGGTGAGCGGCGATAACCTGCGCAAGGGCGCAGCTCTGAATGCAATTCAGCTGGCTGAACTGGTTGCTGCTGAGCTACAGGGCTAGAGCATGTCGAACGAGCCGGGTTCTTGCGCGTACTGCGTGGGTGCCGCCTGAACGGATGCGCTCCTAGGTAAGCAATAAGTGGTGGGGACGGCTTGGCCGTCCCCACCACTTATCTGTCGTACGAAGTCAGTACTGAGTGAGGTCAGTCGTTCTGAGCTTCCTGCTTCGCGACCTCTGCGTGGACCTCTTCCATGTTGAGGGCCTGTGCCTGGGAAACCAGGTCGTCAATGGCCGCTCCGGGGATTGCGCCGGAGTTGCGGAAGATTAGGACGCCTTCGCGGAAGATCATCAGGGTCGGGATTGATGCGATCTCCAGTGCTGCGGCGATGTCCTGGTTGGCATCGGTATCGACCTTGGCGAAAACAACATCTTCGTGACGCTCTGAGGCTGCTTCGAAGATCGGGCCGAACTGGCGGCAGGGGCCGCACCAGCTTGCCCAGAAATCCACCAGCACGATCTTGTCAGAGTTGATGGTCTCGTTGAAGTTTTCCGAGGTGAGCGCGATCGTGCTCATGTGGGTACTCCTTTTTTCGGTGAGGGGCACACGCCCCGGGTTATGTTTAGCTCAACGGCGTGTGCCGGTCACTTATTCCACGATCCTATAGGAGTTTGCCAGATCACAAGTGCTCATGCGCTGACCGGGCAGCGCATGTAGGCGGTATCCCCGGCTGTTTCTCTGTCATCTGCACCGTCCTCTGAGGCGTTCTCAACCGAGGAGGGACGTTGCGCGGAGGAAGTAATGGGGATATCCGCGCCGACGCCTCGAAGAATGAAGGTTTGCACGGTGGCGATCGTCGCCTCGCGCTGCTGGGGATTTGCGGGGAGGCGATTGCCTGCCAAGCATGAGTGGATCAGGGGGATCAGTGCGTGGGGATTTTGTTTGGGGATCGCGCCGCTTTCCATGCATCGGCCGAGGATTTCCAGGAGCCTGGTCGAGATGATTGTTGCGTGATCGTGCAGGTGCGTGGAGTTCTCGCGCGAAACCTGAGTGCGCAGGTTAAAAGTCGAATTCAGGTGGTAGCGGGTCGTCATCTCCAGGTGTGCGCGGATATAGATGCGCAATTGGGCCAGGGGATCGTTGAGCTGTGCGATTGCCTCTTCGAGGCGTTGTGAGAATTGCAGGGTGACGCGACGCATGAACTCAAGGAGGAGGACTTCCTTGTCGGGGAAGTGGTTGTAGACCGCTGTGCGGCCAACTTTCGCGCGCGTGGCGATTTGGGACATCGAGATTGAATCGAAAGGCTGCTCGGCGAGCAGGCTGGCGAGCGCATCGAAAAGGCGGTTACGCGTGAGCTCTCGATGGTCGGCTAGCGAGTCCCCAATAATCTTCGGCATGTATCTATTCTGACAGAAAAAGCAGAAGTGTCTGAATCAAAATCGGGTGTGTGGGCGATGCCTATCAACAAGGAACCGCAGAAGAGTACTGCTCAATCGCAGCTTGAACGATGGGAAGGTCTGCGGGAATCCACGGAAGATCAAGGACCTTATCAAGAGGGGTCCACCGCAGTTCCAGGTGGGAGTGCCCGGGAGTGAGCCGCTGGTCGGGGTTTGCAAGCGTGCATCCCCACACCGCCATGACGCGTCCAGCAAGGATTGGCCACCATGGTCCCTCGGGGGAGAAGATGGGCTGGTGGACCACCAGCGCACACCCCAGTTCTTCGTCGATTTCGCGTACGAGGCCGCGCACGGGGTCTTCGCCTTCCTCAACCTTTCCGCCGGGGAGCTCGAAGAGGCCTCGTAAATCCTCCGGATAGGAGCGCGAGGCGCACAAAAGCGCGCTTGGGTGGGGGAGGCGATCAAAGATCGCGGCAGCAACGACGGGGCGAGGGTTGGGCGAAGTCACAGCTCATAGTCTATGTCGGAAGCTTTGGACTGAACTCAAGCGAGCCGCTATGATGAACGAGTTGCGTTGGTAGCACCGGCTGTGTGCTCGGCGCTTCGCGGGCGTAGTTCAATGGTAGAACTTCAGCTTCCCAAGCTGACAGCGCGGGTTCGATTCCCGTCGCCCGCTCCGCTAGCGGCCCCGTGTGGGCCGCTTTTTGTTACTCGAAAGACGCAGTGAATGGAGGTCCGCATGAAGGCCGACCTAGATGATGAACAACTCTGGAAGGCTGTCGTCGACGCTGCGCTCGAGCTTCCCGCAAGCGAGCTTTATCCCTTTAACGAGGAGTGGGAGGTCGCGCGAGTATGCGGTAAATGGTTCATGATCTCAACCGTCCGCGGGAAGCGGATGGTGAATCTCAAGGCTGATCCGCAGGACGCGCGGGCACTCTGTGAAAGCTTTGAATCAATCACTCCGGGTTACCACATGAATAAGAAACACTGGATCACTGTCATGCCGGGACCGGGGATTAGCGACGAACTAGTGCGCGAGCTCGTCATGGAGTCGTATCTGCTGGTAGTTGACGGGCTGCCGAAGTATCGGCAGCCTGTTGACCCCGCAAGCTATGGATACCGCGAAGACTGAGGCATTTGCTTTCAGCTAGGCCTCGTCTTCCTGTGTGGAGGCAGATAAGCGGATCGCAGTGATCTCGAGGGGCACGGCTTGCACCTAGTCCTGCTCTCCAGTAGCTAAGTGTTCCGCTTGTTCGATGACGAGCTGCACGGCTTGTTCACGCTTATCCGGCGGGTACTTGTACTTGGCAAGTAGTCGTTTGATGCGTGAACGCATGCGGGCACGCACGGATTCTTTGACCGTCCAGTCCAACGTGGCAGATGAGCGGATTGTGGCCACTAGTTCCCGGGCGATCATCTTCAGGGTTTCGTCGCCCATTTCCAGGATTGCGGAGTCGTTTTGGATGATGGCGTCATAGAGGGCGATCTCCGCTTCACTCAGTCCCAGCTGCTGGGAGCGTTCACGGTCTGCACGCATATCCTTAGCCAGGCTGACCAGCTCAGCGATGATCTCTGCCGTGGTGAGCGACCGGTTGGTGTAGCGGGTCAAGGCATCATTGAGCATCTCGGAGAACTTGCGGCCTTTGACCAGGTTCTTCCGGCTGACGGTGCGGATCTGATCCCCCAACAGCCGCCGTAGTAACCCCAGCTGAAGGTTGGGAGTGGTGGAGTGTGCGACGGAGTCGAGGAACTCATCCGAGAGCAGGGACAGTTCCGGGGAGTCCATGCCGGCGAACTGGAAGACGTCAATGACCTGGTCTGCGGTGACCGCGTCATTGAGCATCTGCCCGAGGACGGTATCAAGGTTGCTGCCCCCGCGCCGTGATTCACCCGAGTCGGGGTTGAGTATCTTCAATACTGCGGCGCGCACATCGGTGAACAGGCGGACGTCGTTGCGGATGGCCTCAGCCTCGGGGCGTGAGGCCACGAGCGCGAACGCCTTCGCCAGGGCGAGCACTTGGTCGTTGTACCTGGCGGTGAGGTCCGGGTCAGACAGGACGTGGTCAAGCACGGCGGCGTACTGCGACAGACGCTCCTTGGCTGGCAGGTCCGGGGAGGAATCGAAGGTGACGCCGTGGAGCATGCCCCGCACCACGTCATGCTTTTCCAGCATGACATCGACGAGCTCTTGGATGGGTACACCCGCCTGCTCACGGTCTGAGGGTGAGTACACGCTCAGTGCCTGCTGGAGGGAGGCGAACAGGCCGATGTAGTCGACGATGAGTCCGCCGGGCTTGTCCTTGAAGCGCCGGTTGACTCGGGCGATGGCTTGCATGAGCCCAGCCCCTTGCATCGGCTTGTCCACGTACATCGTGTGCATGGACGGCGCATCGAATCCGGTGAGCCACATGTCGCGAACGATAACGATCTCCAACTCGTCATCAGGGTTCTTCGCCCGGAGCTTGAGGTCACGTCGTTCATCCTTGGAATGGATGTGTGGCTGGAACTCGGCGGGGTCAGCAGCAGAGCCTGTCATCACGACTTTGATACGGCCCTTGTCGACGTCATCGGAATGCCATTCGGGGCGCAGGGCTGTGATCTTGTTGTAGAGGGCGACGGCGATGCGCCGGCTCATCGTCACGATCATTGCCTTGCCGGCCATGGAGGAGCGGCGCTTCTCCCAGTGGGCGACGATGTCGGCGGCAATCGCATCCAGCCGCGCTTCGGCACCGACGAGAGCCTCGAGGCGAGACCACTTGCTCTTGGCCTGCTCAGACTCTATCTCGCTCGCCTCAGTGGTCTCGTCCACCAGTGCGTCCAGATCTTTGAGCTGTTCGTCATCAAGGGCGATTTTTGCCAGGCGGGACTCGTAGAAGATCTTGACGGTGGCTCCGTCCTCGACTGCGCGAGTGAGGTCGTAGACATCGACGTAGTCCCCGAAGACAGCGCGCGTGGAACGGTCATTGGTCTCGATCGGAGTGCCGGTGAAGCCGAGGAAGGTGGCTCCCGGAAGGGCGTCACGGAGGTGCTTGGCCAGTCCGGCTTTTAACCTGCCCTGACTGTCGAGGCTTTCCTCAAAACCGTACTGGGAGCGGTGGGCCTCATCAGCGACGACGACCACGTTGCGGCGGTCGGTGAGCACCGGGTTGACGTCACCGTCCTGGCCGGGCGCGAATTTCTGCAGCGTGGTGAAGATGATCCCGCCCGAGGCACGAGTCAACAGCCGACGAAGATCGTCTCGTCCCGTTGCCTGCACCGGGGTTTCCGGCAGAATCTGCGCGGGCGCGAACACCTCACCGTAGAGCTGGTCATCAAGGTCGTTACGGTCGGTGATGAACACGAGGGTGGGGTTGGCCATGCGCGGGTCACGCATGAGCTTGGCAGCGTAGAAGACCATCTCAAAGCTCTTGCCGGAGCCCTGGGTGTGCCACACCACGCCACCACGCTTGTCCCCAGCGGGACCGGCGGCGCGTACGGTTGATTCCACCGCGGCGTTGACGGCCCAGTACTGGTGGTACTTCGCGATGCGTTTGATGATGGTACGGCGCCGCTGCCCGGTTGCATGGTCGGTGACCGCCTCGTCGGAGTAGACGACGAAATTGCGCAGGATGTCGAGGAAACGCTCGGGTGCGAACACGCCCTTGATCAGTACCTCGAGGGCTGGCCGGTTCGTGATGATGTCACGCCCGTCAATGGTCTTCCACGGCGCATAATGCTCGAATCCGCCGGTGAAGGAACTCATTGCCGCACTGGTGCCATCAGAGATGACTGTGACGACGTTGGGAATGAATACACTCGGGATCTCACGCCGATAAGTCTGGATCTGGTTCCAGGCGTTGCGGAGAGTGGCGTTCTCATCAGCCGGGTTCTTCAGCTCCAACAGGCCGACGGGCAGGCCGTTGAGGAAAACGAGAACGTCGGGGCGGCGGTTGTGGCCGGCTTCGATAATGGTGAACTGGTTGAGCGCCCGCCAATCGTTGTTCCCCGGGGTATCGAAGTCCACGAGCTGCAGGCGCATAGTGGAAGGCCTGCCGTCATCGTCAGTGGTCTCAACCGGTACTCCGCGCACCATCAACTCGTGGAACCGCTGGTTCTCACTCATCACGTCCTGCGACTCCGCGCGTTGAATCCGCGCTACGGCAGAACGAATAAGATCAGGATCAGCATCGGGATTGAAACGGGTAAGCGAATCAGCCACGTGGCTCCACAGGATGCAGTCACCAAGGGAATCCCTCACGTCATTCACCGCAGCATCAACAGGTGCGTACCCGGTGCGAAAACCAATCTCGGCTAGCCACTCTTTCGCGGCCTGCTCCACAGTCGACTCGTCGAAGTGATCAGTGCGCATCATCATTACCTGGATCAATGGCTTTGGCTGCTTCAATGGTGAAGCGGTCGAAGTCGGAGACGTAGTGGGCGTCCTGAACCTTACGGAACACCGCGAACTCCCGCAGGGCATGGTCATCAGCCATCTTCTTGCTGATGGTCCCTGCATTGTCGAGAATCTCGCGTGCATCCAGTGTGAGAACTTGGTCGAGAAATTCCACCCAGTCTTCCATTGTGGTGGCGATCTGGCGGCGTGCTCGAGATTCTGCCAGATTAAGATATGCCTCCACCAGGCGGCCCAGATCCTTGAGTTCATCGGCAGTGAGGTAGTTCTTACCGACGGTGACATCGCTCCGAAGAATTTTGCCGTCTGGGCTGTTCTTCCACGAGGTGAGACCCATATACGGTTGGGACGCATCCGCACGCTCTTTGATGAGTTCGGCGGCGGTGTGACCGTGGACCGCGTAGTGTATTTTGTTCTGCACGGTGGCGAAGAACTGTTTTGCAACCGGCGAGGAGGACTCGTAATCGACAGCGGTGGTGAAGATATCGGTCACCTTCTGGTAGAAGCGCCGCTCGGAGAGACGGATCTCCCGGATCTCCTCGAGGAGCTGCTCGAAGTAGTCCACTCCGAGGATCTCACCCTGTTCCATGCGCGCACGATCGATGACGTAGCCGCGCAGTGTGAAGTCTCTGAGCACCTTGGTCGCCCACTGCCGGAAGTGTGTGGCACGGATGGAGTTCACCCGGTAGCCGACCGAGATGATGGCGTCGAGGTTGTAGTGGTCGATGCCGCGCGTGACCTGCCGCGACCCCTCGGTTCGAACCATTCGGAAATTCCGAACAGTTGCCTCCCTCACAAGCTCTTGGGAGTCGTAGATGTTGGCGAGATGCTCATTGATGGTCGGCGCAGAAACTCCGAACAGCTCAGCCATGAGCTTCTGGCTGAGCCAGATGGTGCCGTCCTCATAGCGCACCTCGATCGTCCCGTTCGTCTCACTGGTGAAGACGAGGAACTGCGAGGCGGAGACCTCCACGTGTTTGTTCTCAGACATCCGCGACCTCCTCATCTAGGGCTTCACTGACCAGGCACCCAGCCTCATCCACTCGCATGCGGCCGCTCATGAGCTCGGGCAGGAGTGCATCGCGTAGTTCAGTCAGTTTAAGTGACTGAACTTGGCAATAGTGTGCCTGCGCCTCGAGAGCAACCAACCTCGCAGAGAGCGGCCTTTGTTCCTCCAGTGAAAGCAATGGAACATTGAGTTGAGCTAGTCGTGACGGTGATAGTTCCGTCTGCCCTGTTGACCCGGTTGCCATATGCTCTATCTCATCTTGGAGAGGGAATACTAGGTACGGCATTAGCACTGGATAGATTCGCCGAGGGTCCGCTTTCACTACAGTCACATGGCTATCGACATAAATGGGGTCATCTGAGTCCCAACGAGCTAGACGGCCAAGCGTTCCTTGGCCAGTTGAGTTAACGAGAAGATCGTCCAATCGCGCGATGGCTTGTGATTTTTCACGTGCGCGGGGAGTCATTAGACGAGCTAATTCAGGTGTGACCCATCCATCGCGGATGCACTTTTGGTTCAGCACCAATACTGGCGACGCATCTTCATCTTTGTAATACTGTGGTGTGACGCCTCTTGAAATGGATGCTGTATAATGCTCAAGCTGAGTGCTTGGAGCTGAACGCACCGTATCGGCTACAAGATTTCCGCCTAAGTCTCGACACAGGTTTCGGACCCGTAGGTTGGATTCGATTTTGTCGTCCAGGGCACCAAGGAGTCCAGATATTTCGGTACGGACTGCTGCGGAAGGTAAGGCAACGGGGAGTTCGGACAGCTGGAGGCGCGACACATTAGGAAACGTCGAGCCTGTGGCAGCTGCAAGGAGTTCAGGCAATACAAGGTCGATTGCAGCACGCACGAAGTGTCGTTCTTGTGGATTGATCGCACTTATGGATGCAATTCCACGACCTATTGCGTACTGCTGGTCAGCCCAGTTCATCCGACCGGTCGTGCTTCCACGGACGCAGAATAAGATGTCGCCCGGCTCCGCTGTCTTGGAGAAGCTGGTCGACCACTGTACTGGTGTTGGGTGGGAGCTTCCGAATTCTGTCGGCCCGTTTAGAAGCGGGAGGCCTTCCTGTGTCGAACTTACGAACTCTTTCTTTGGGGACTGGCCCATGGTCACACGAGCGATATCAGAAAGAACACCCTCCTGGAATACAACGCTCACTGGAGGGCCTCCAAGCGCGTACGAATCTCCGCTTCCAGCTCTCGCCCACGTTCGAACTCGGCGTATAGCTCAGACTTGAGTCGTGCGATCTTTTCATCGATGGGTTCGTCGTCAGCTTCTGCTTTGACAACGCCGACATAGCGTCCAGGTGTGAGCACGTATCCATTAGCGACAATTTCTCCGCGCGAGGCGGCTCTGCTGAATCCGGCCACGTCCTCGTACTCGCCGTGTTGTTCGCGGGAGCGCCACGTGTTGTAAGTGCTGGCGATCCGTTCAATGTTCGCTTCGGTGAGCTGACGCTGTGCACGGGTGATCATCTCACCCATGTTGCGGGCGTCGATGAAGAGCACCTCACCGTGGCGGTCGCGGTGGCCGTTACCGTGCCGGTTCTTCGAGAGGAACCACAGGCACGCTGGGATCCCCGTGTTGAAGAAGAGCTTGTCGGGTAGCGCCACGATGCAGTCCACGAGGTCCGCTTCAACGAGGGCTTGGCGGATGGTGCCGTCTGTCTTCGCTTTGGAGGACAGTGCACCGTTAGCCATGACAAAGCCTGCCGAGCCTGAGGGGGCGAGATGGTAGAGGAAGTGCTGGATCCACGCGTAGTTCGCGTTGGAGTCGTTCGGGGTGCCGTAGGCCCAGCGTGGATCATCCTCCAGGACGGCTGACCAGTAGCCTTTGAGGTTGAAGGGCGGGTTGGCGATGATGAAGTCCGCGCGCAGGTCCGGGTGTTGGTCTTCAGTGAAGGTTTCAGCGTCCCGTGGGCCAAGGTCTGCTTCGATGCCTCGTAGTGCCAGATTCATCTTGGCTAGGCGCCAGGTGGAGGCAGCTTTTTCCTGGCCGTAGATGGAGAGAGCATCCCGGCTGCCACCGTGGGCTTCGACGAAGCGGGCCGACTGCACGAACATGCCGCCGCTGCCGCAGCAAGGGTCGTACACGCGGCCGGAGAAAGGTTGGAGCATTTCGACGAGAAGATTCACCACGCTGCGCGGCGTGTAGAACTCGCCGCCATCCTTACCCTTCTCTGCCCCGGCAAACATGCCAAGGAAGTATTCGTAGACGCGGCCGAGAATGTCGTCAGCCCCATGATCGCTGTCCGCACCGAAACCGATGGAGCCGATGAGGTCAATGAGTTCACCGAGCATCTCGTCCTTGAGGTCCTCGCGGCCGTAGTTGCGCGGCAAGACGCCCATCAGTGTGGGGTTATCGCGTTCGATGAGTCGCATCGCCTCGTCAATGGCCTGGCCAATTCCCGGCAACTTAGCCTTGGCTTGTAACTGCTCCCAGCGGGCGCCATCAGGAATCCAGAAGACGTTCTTACCTGAATATTCATCTCGGTCTTCCAGGAATGATGGGATCTGGTCCTCGTCGATACCCTCGTTCATCAGTTCCTGGGTGAGCTCTTGGCGTCGCTCGGAGAACTTGTCGGAGACGTATTTGAGGAACACGAGTCCGAGTACCACATGCTTGTACTCGGATGCCTCCTGGTTGCCTTTGGCGCGCATCGACTCGGCGGTCTCCCAGAGAGTTCGCTCTAGAGTCATTTCATCGCCTTTATCTGTTGCCATAATCTGTCATCCAAACCTTTTTGTTACGACGATTGTGTAGATGGAACTAGCTCGATGATCGGCCGAGGTTGACGATCGTCGGCGCGGAGATTTTTGCATGCTCCTAGAGGTCTTATCTGCGCTTCCCTTCGTCGATCAGCGTATCCCACAAGGGCTTGTAGCTGATCTTGAGTGTGCGCTCTGGTGCCGACAACCGGCAAGCATCGGAGTTTTTCAACGGTGAATCAATTAGGAGGAAAGGCGATGACTGAGACATTTGCACTCAGCTAGGTGTCACCTCTCTGAGCGGCGGCAGCGGCCTGACCGCACGCCGTCGTCGCTGCTTGTTCCTACTCCGCGTCTTCGTGCCAGATCTGACGGAGCTGAACACCCATGGGGTAGGACTCCATCGTTCCGTCGGCGAAGTTCACTTCGACGCGCTCTTCATCGTCCTCGTCGTCGGGATCGCCCGCCCAGTCGACCCATTCGATCATCGGGGACAACTCGCCGTTATCCCTGACAATTCGATAGCCCTCGCCAAGCAGCTCAGACATGACGTTTTCGATCTTGCTCTCATCCATGGCATCCTCCGTGATGATCAGAATGATTGAGTGTGTGGAGCGTACCCATAGATTAGCAGCAAACTTCCTGTATGCTTCCTGCATACGGAGCGGATGCTCATGGAGGAGAAGCAATGACCCCGGCGCGCCTTGCCGCGAATATTTCAGGTACGCCCTCAAAAGGACGTATCTACGCGCTTCACGGCGTGACCGACAATGCCGCATCCCTCAGTGATATCTCCGCTCGATGGTCCAGCGACTATGAAGTCGTCTTGATCGACGCCCTCGGACATGGCTGTTCCCCGCGCTTTACTCCCACGCAGCTCGAGGACCCCTTCGAAGCGCTCGTTAGCAGCGCGGCCTCGTTAATCTGCACAATCGAAGAATCCGCACCCGCACCCTTCGTCGCCCTCCTCGGCCACTCGATGGGCGGAGCGACCGCGGCTGACGTCGTTTCGCGAGGCCTCGCCCCCGTCGACGCCCTGGTGCTGGAAGACCCCGCACTCCTCACCTCCTCCCAACGCGAGCACTTCCGCGCAAGCGCCGAAGACCGCATCGCCCGCTGCGATGAAGTCACGCAGTGGATGGGACGCGAAATTGACATCCTCCTCAAGGACTACCCTCAGTGGAGTCCTTCCGAGGCCGGCGGCTGGGCTCAAGGAAAAGCCCAAGTCGACCGCAACTTCCTTGCCCGTGGAGTCGTGAGCGGAAGCCGAAGTTGCGAAGAAATCCTCGCTCCAATTTCAGTACCAACCCTGCTCATTACCGGCGATGGCGACGACGTGCTGATCGGGCCCGGCGGGATTGAAGAGATCAACGCAATGGGGAACGCCGCTGTTGAAACTCTCCTCATTCCCAGCGCACGTCACTGCGTGCGCCACTCGACCCCCACCCCCTTCTACGCGGCCGTTGACGCATTCTTTGCCCGAGTCGCGCCGAGCAAGTGAGGAACGATGAGTACCTATCCCATCTACCTGCGTCCCGAACTCGCACCCATCATCGCTGAAACCCCCGAGCAAACAACGTGGGACCTGCCCGCTATGCGCGCTGGGGGAGATGCCCTTTTGGCAAATCCGCACGAAGCCGACAGTAGAGTCGAAGTGAGCGCGCGCGGGCGCACCTTCATTCCGGCGGATTTGGCTGAGGACGCGCCCCTGATCATTTCGATCCACGGAGGCGGGTACGTGGCAGGCCGCGCCGCTTTCGATGACGCGAAGAATGACGAACTAGCGACGCGCTTCGGTGCGATCGTTGTCTCTCCGGAGTACCGCCTCGCACCCGAATTTCCCTTCCCGATCCCCGTCGACGACTGTATTTCCGCCCTTGCCGAGGCCCTTGAGCGCTTCGGGCACGAACGTCCAACTTTCATCCTGGGGGATTCAGCGGGAGCAGGGCTGGCCTATTCCATGGTGAGTCGCCTGTGTGGACTCGGCCTGCAAATGGCGCAAGATGAGGCAATCGCGGCTCGATACAAACGAATTGCATCCGTAATCAGGGGCATTATCTTGCTTGAGCCCTGTGTTGATCCGACCCTGTCGACCCCCTCAAGCAGGTTCTTCGCTGAGGGGCCCGTGTGGACGCGTCGCGCGGCGGCCGGAGCGTGGCGTCACTACTTCGGTGTTCCCTTGGATGCAGAAGTGACAATTCCCTTGCGCCTTATCGAGGCGGCATTCCCGAAACCGTGCGCAGAGTTCAGGGAAGAAGGCTTCCCGCCCGCGCTCATCGTTGTCAACCCCGTCGATCCTCTTCGGGATGAGGGAATCGCTCTGGCGACAGGCCTCGTTGATGCCGGTTGCATCGCAGAAATGCATATGTTCGCTGGGACCTTCCACGGTTCTTTGTCAATGCCGGGATCGGTGACTTGGCATGAAATTCAGCTGCTGATTGATCGTTTCGTGAAAGAAAACTCGGTAGCCCGTTAGCGCATTCATATACGTGTTGACCTGCGTTTATACATTTCATTGCTCTTGATGGGTGCATCCAGCATCTTTTGTGCTCTTCGTAACCAAAGTGCAATCCATGGACTCTGGAATTGGCTTTCTACGTAGTAATACAGTTCACATAAGGACTTCCGTGTCAAAGGGGCATGAGGGGGAGCGGGAACGGCAGTGTGGCCACCCGCCCACCTTCAGGAAGTCGCAGAACTATCAAAGGAGAGTTCAATGGCACGACGTGCACTCGCGGCTGTTGCCGTAGTCGGTATCGCAGCTGTGGGCCTGACCGCCTGCTCTGGATCCAAGGACAAGACGACATCTGGAAGCTCAGAAGGAAAGTCTCTGGTTGTCACCTATTACAAGACCTCGTCCTTCCCGCAGATTGAAGACTTCATGAAGCGCGCAAAGGAAGAGTTCGAGTCCACTCACAAGGACGTCACCATCGATCTTCAGCCCGTTGAAGCGGAGGCAGATCAGTACATGACCAAGCTTGCGCTGATGAATAAGTCGAAGTCCAAGGCTCCCGACATCATCTACGAAGACACCTTCCAGGTCATGAGCGATGCCGCAGCCGGATACCTGGCCCCGATCGACGACTACGTCAAGAACTGGGACGAGTGGAGCCAGTACCCCGAAAGCTCGATTCAGGGCGCAAAGGGCCTCGACGGCAAGATCTACGGCGTTCCCTTCGGCACCGATACTCGCGGTATCTACTACAACAAGAAGATCTTTGAGCAGGCAGGACTGCCCACTGACTGGCAGCCTAAGAGCTGGGATGACCTGCTTTCTGCTGCGCGCACCATCAAGGAAAAGGTGCCCGACGTCATCCCCATGAACATCTACGCGGGCCGTGCAGGTGGCGAACAGACCAGCATGCAGGGCTTTGAAATGCTGCTCTACGGCACCCAGGACACCCTCTACAACACCGACACCAACAAGTGGGTCACGGGATCCCAAGGTTTCAAGGACGCACTGACCTTCTACCAGACCGCATACTCAGAGGGCCTCACTCCCTCCAACGACATCGCACTGGATAAGGCTGTTGGAACCCGTGTGTCCACCGAACTCCTTCCCAAGGGCAAGCTCGCCATCGATATCGACGGCTCCTGGCTGCCCTACATCTGGATGCAGGACTCGACAAAGTGGGCAGAATGGCAAGAAACCATCGGCCTCGCAAAGATGCCGACCCAGAAGGGACAGGCACCCGGATTCACCACTCTCTCCGGTGGCTGGGTTCTCTCTGTCGGATCTCAAACCAAGGATCCCGCACTGGCAGCCGACTTCGTCAAGACTGCGCTGAACAAGAAGGGCTCCCTGCAGTACTCCATCGCAACCTCTGCGATCGCAGTCCGCAAGGACATCGTTTCTGACCCTGAGTACCTCGCAGCCAACCCCTCTTTCAAGTTCTTCGCAGGAATTGTTGAATACACGCACTTCCGTCCCGCAACTCCTGACTACCCGCAGATCTCCACAAATATCCAGACGGCCACCGAATCCGTGGTGACGAAGGAACAGACCCCCGAGCAGGCCGCAAAGGCCTACGACGAGGGCCTGGTGAAGATCGTCGGCGAAAAGAACGTCGAAGCGGCGAAGTAACATGTCCACCTCGGTTCGTGTGGGGACCGAGAGCACTGCGACCCCTGGCGGGCGACG
>NZ_JRMV01000273.1 GCF_000758755.1 Actinomyces sp. S6-Spd3
CGGGTTGAGGCAGGAAACCCTGGGTTCCCTCGACTTGTGCAGGTGACCTCAGGGGGCTTCTCATGGTGGCTCTGAGAAGCCAGGGAAACTGGAGGTGGGAGGGGCCTCTCGGGACTCCACTGGGTTTGGTGCATTGGAAGAGGGCCTCATCTCCAGTTGAGGCAGGAACCGCAGGGTACCTCTGATTTCAGACTCCGATCGCAGGGTCCCTGCAGACTGGGGACAGGAGAGTCAGGCCTCGTCTTGGGTTGAGGCATGGAACTCCGCTTGCCTCTCGAGATGTCCCCGGGGAGAGAGGCCGCTTGTCGAGCTGTATTTGGAACCTGGGGTTTTTTCCGAACGATGCACGGAAAAACTGCCCCTTCGTGTTGACTTCATTCACAGGGTGGAGTTCGGAGAGGTGTCCGGGCATCGGGTTCTTATCAAGAGGGGACCGGGAAATCGGGGTCCTACGGAATGTGGAACCACCCACGAGGCCACGTCTGGAATGTCTTCGTGAGACCGGCCTCATCCTGAGGTGCGACCGGAAGGTCGGGAACCCCTTCCAGACAAAGCAGGGGAGTCGACCCTCCTGTCCAGATCAGGAGGGGAGAAAGGGCTCAGAGGAGGGGGTGCCGGAAAACCTCAGTGTTCCTCTCGAGGGAGACCGGGATTTCGGGGAACTTTGTGGGTCGCATCAAGGGTGCCAAGTGCCCTTTCGACCTCCAATTCCTAACGTGGGACTTCTCCTGAGGCGCTGTAGCGGGAAAGGGCTTCATCTTGCGATGACGGGGGAGCCACGTGGTTTTTCTCGAGTTACGGCGGGATTCTCGAGTTACGACGGGGAATTCAGGCTGCCTCTTGTGTTGGCCCAGGCAAGTCCAATCTTCCATTCGAGTTGCGAAGGAAAGCTGGGGATTGCTCTCGAGTGACTGCAGGGCCAATAGACCTCATCTAGGCTTGTGTCCAGAAGCCAATGTTCCTCTCCAGGGGCGACAGGGATCTCGGGGTTGCATTCCAGACGCACCCGGGGAGACAGGCATTCATCTCGAGTGGAAGCAAAGAACCCCGCTCTGCTCTCGAATCGCGACGGGTATCTCTTGGAGCTCACTGGGTGGACTCAAGGGAGTCAAGCCTCCTGAGGCGTTTGGAGAGAGGCCGCGAGATTGGTCTCTAGGCCATGCAGGAGACGAAGGCCCTCATCTCTCGATGACGGGGGAATCTCGGGGTTGTTCTCGAGCGGCGGCCCCAGTGTGCGGTTTCTCACGAGGTACGACGGCGAGGTCAGTGAGCCTCTCGTGGGGCGCCAGGGAAGTCGGGTCTCCATGCGAGTGGCGAGGGGGAGCGCGTCATTGCTCCCGAGCCATGGTAGGGGAATCTGGCCTCGAGACGTGTTGAAGAAGGTCTCTCGAGGGCTTTCCCGGGTTGAGGCAGGAAACCCTGGGTTCCCTCGACTTGTGCAGGTGACCTCAGGGG
>NZ_JRMV01000274.1 GCF_000758755.1 Actinomyces sp. S6-Spd3
GTTGCCGTGGTGGTGGGGGTGGAGGGAGTTGTTGTCGTGACGACGGGGGTCGGGGTCGTGGTCACCACGGGAGTAGGCGTGGTGGTTGTGACCGTCGGGGTCGGAGTCGTCGTTACCGCCGGGGTAGGCGTGGTTGTTGCCGTGGTGGTGGGGGTGGAGGGAGTTGTTGTCGTGACGACGGGGGTCGGGGTCGTGGTCACCACGGGAGTAGGCGTGGTGGTTGTGACCGTCGGGGTCGGAGTTGTTGTCACGGCCGGGGTAGGAGTCGTGGTCGTGTTGTCTTCGGTGGAGCCGCCACCGTCAGCAGTGATCACAGCCTTACCGTTAAGGACAACTCCGTTCACCGAAGCGTTGTTCTTGAAGGTTGCGGACTTTCCGACCATAGCCGGGTTCTTAATCTTGGTGTTGTAGGAGATCGAGTACACCGCATTTCCGGTGCCCTTGGGCCAAGTGGCGGTGAAGCCGGTGCCATCCGCCTTCTTCGTCACGGTGAAGACACCGCCGTTGATGGCGTCGCCGTTGGACACAGAGGTTGACTCGCCCAGCGGGAAATCATCACCGTTTGCCCACACGGACATTGAAGGCTCATTAGCTAGCGTGTAGCCGCCGTTGTCATCTTGGAAGATGTCCTCGACGGTAATGGTGCTCACAGAGATTCCTGATTCGATGACGTTGATCGACCAGTTGATTAGTGAGGCGTCGTCACTGTCGACGGTGCCACCCTTGTTGTGCTTGGTGGTCTTTCCGAGATTGGTATCACCGATTCCGGTGCCATCGCCGGGGAGGGGAACAGAGACGGGCTTACCGTCAATGGTGAAGGTGACCGCAGCTGCATTGGTCTTTGCTGCAGCGCTCATCTTCGCCCAGCCGGTGCCGGTGATGTTCTGGTGAGTATTCGCGTAATCGGTGAAAGTGCAGGTGATGATCGCACCGGGTTGAGGTGCGGGAGCCGAACACTTGACCGCAACTGCACCGTCGGGAGCCGTCATGTCGAACTCAAGCTTCGTGCCGGTTGCTGCGAAGGTATTGAGCTCTGCGGGAGCCTGGATAGTGAAGGTGTCGCCTTCACGAATGTTCTTGCCGGTCCCATCGATGGCGAAGTCGACCTGCATCATGGTGCCAATGCCGAGCTTGGTAGAACCACTGACGCCAGAAAGGTGGACATCTTTAACGATGTCATTGATGGTTGCTGCCTGAGAAGCACCTGCCTGAGAAACAACAATGTATGCCAATGCGAGGAAGCAAGAGAGGAGCATTGCGAGCCCCGAAACTGCTGATCCCGCAGCCTTTTTTACGCGTGTGAACACCTTAAAATCTCCTGAAATATCTGTGTGGGATATCTAAATATTAGTGAGTTTTGGTGTGGGGATTCAAGTGCGTATCGCTTTTGGGTATGGAAGCCCTCCTTCCCTTCTATGTTTTTGGGAAGGTGGGAGGGTGACTGAGTCGCATGCTGCTGCGCTTTGTAAGGGGTGCGTTCGGGTTGTTGAAGAAGAAACGTTACGTAGCTCACATTGTTGACAAGATGGCAACGTGGAAAAGTTAGCGCGCAGTGCTTGGTGTGAAATGATAAAGCAAAACCCCCGCGTTGCGGGGGTTTTATCTGGTGGCTCCGACCGGCGTCGATCCGGTGACCTTTCGATTTTCAGTCGAACGCTCTACCAACTGAGCTACAGAGCCAGGACCGAAACCTGCTGGCCTGGTCTTGCGACCCCGACGGGACTTGAACCCGCGACCTCCGCCGTGACAGGGCGGCGCGCTAACCAACTGCGCTACGGGGCCTCACAATAGGTGAAGCCTATTGAATTTTTCTTCACTGTCGACACGAACGACTTCGAAGAAGTACCCCCAACGGGATTCGAACCCGTGTCGCCGCCGTGAAAGGGCGGTGTCCTAGGCCTCTAGACGATGGGGGCCATTGTTCGGCCACCGGTCTGGCGTCCGAGGACGAAGAGAATATTAGGCAGAAGCGTGCCGTTAAAGCAAAAAGAATGACAGTGATGACCGTCACACAAGGACTTTTCGTTGAAATGGTGCATGTTTTTGTCATTGTCTCTCACGCAAGCATCAGGCGCTTTTCATTGATCGCGCATAGGCTTGATTGAGAAGATGATGAGCGACATAAGGATGGTTTGATGATTTTTCCTCTAGACGATTCCTCTCCTTCGCCTTCCCCCTCGGGGATTACCCAGGCAGCAGTCGACAATGCTCTCAATGTCGCATCGCTTGTTTTTGCTACTCTTGTTGGTGCTGCCATCGGCTTTTTCGTCGCTCTCGTAATCGCCATCATCGTGCGACCGATTGCCCGCCGCTCGCGCTACTTTGCCGCCATCGTTAAACGAGTTCGCACCTCCTTCTATCTGACAGCTCTGTCATGGGGCGCATGGATCGGCCTGCAGGTGATGCTCGTCAATACGACTCTCTCTGATTGGTCGAACGGTGGATTAGTTGGTTTCGCCTCGCATGTCCTGCTCATCGTTTCCGTTCTCACGACGACTTGGATGATCTATAACTGCGCCTGGATCTTCGAAGATGCTACGCAAATCCGTCAGGCACGTGACGGCGGTGTCTCCCGTAAATTCGAAACCCAAGCGCAAATCATTCGTCGCTTACTCCAAGTCCTCATCATCATCGTCGGAGTCTGCTTCGCTCTCTTCACTTTCGATGCCGCCCGCCAAGCGATGACGACCGTTCTGGCCTCTGCCGGTCTCATCTCCGTCATCGCCGGTCTTGCCGCGCAACAAACCTTGGGCAATGTCTTTGCAGGAATCCAGCTCGCATTCACTGATGCGATCCGTGTGGGTGATGTCGTGGTCGCTGGGGGAACGAATGCTCCCTCCGGAAAAGTCGAAGAAATTACCCTCTCGTACATCGTTGTTCGCCTCGCTGATGAACGTCGACTTATTGTCCCCTCTACCTATTTCACCTCAAACACTTTCGAAAATTGGACGCGTCGAGCCGCCAAACAGCTCGGCTCTGTCGAGCTCAAATTGGATTGGGCCGCTCCCATGACCCTGATCCGAAACCAGGTGCAAAAACTTCTCTTGGCAACGGACTTGTGGGACGGGCGCTCGTGGGCCGTCCAAGTCGCCGACTCGGATGCAACGACCATCACGGTTCGCATCGTCGTTTCCGCAAAGGATTCTGGGACACTGTGGGACCTGCGCTGCTACCTGCGCGAAAACATGATCCGCTGGATTGCTGAGCAAGAACCTGCAGTACGTCCATTGACCCGCATTCAGCCCCTCGATATTCAAAGCATCCAGCACGATACTTCTCGCGAGGCCATCGCCCGCCTCGCAAAGGAACTGTCGGGTATCGCGGTTGATACGACCGGTGCCCCTGATGCGCACACCACACACTCACCTGACTCTCCAGTTTCCACTTCGCCCACGGCCTCGACAGGGGAGGGGGAAGATGCCGTGCACGAGGTGCGCTTGCTTGCCGCGCGACAAAAGGCAAAGCGAGCGCGCAGGCGCGCAATGGCGCAACGTCAACGCGAATTGGCGGACACGGGAAGTATCCGAAGCGTTGCCCCCAGCCCCGCCGAAGAACAAACTCAAGTCTTCACGCAGACCATGCTCCACTCTCTCGTTGCCGAGCAACTGGCACAGAAGGTCGCAGAGGCCAACGCGCGCCTCGGCAAGCTTCACCCCGCGCCGCAGGAAACCGCGGTGCTTCCCGCCGCCTCGGCACCTTCTCGACCCCAGGAAACGGGTGCTCACCCCGAGGAAACAGTGATCCGCGGGGAACGTCTCTTTTCGGGATCTCCCGAGGCCGATGAACGCAACGAAATCTACGCCGGACCGGGTGAAGATGTCCTCGCTGAACGCGAGGCGGCAGCAAAGCGCCACCAAGAAGAAGCGGCGCGTAAAGACGGTGGCCCGCGCATTCCCCAAGATGCGACCCGCCCCCTTCCGGAGCCTCGAAGCGAGAGGAATTGATCATGAAAATTATTCGCACCCGCGATCGCGCAACGAAACTCGAACACCTCGCCCGCAGTGAGCAAAGTGCCCCAAGTGTGCATTTAAGCGAAGAGGAATGGCGTGAGCGTTTAAGTCCCCAGCAGTTCCTTGTCTTGCGTCAGGCTGGAACCGAAGCGCCTTTCACCGGTGAGCTATTGGAGGAACGGCGGGAAGGAACCTACGTGTGTGCCGCATGCGGGGCGCAGCTCTTCCCCTCGACAACCAAGTTCGATTCGCACTGCGGATGGCCAAGTTTCTATGAGTCTCTTCCCGGAGCCGTCAACTACTTCGAGGATATTTCCCATGGAATGAGGCGCATTGAAGTGCGTTGTGCAACCTGCGATTCGCATCTCGGCCACATTTTTGACGACGCACCAGATCAGCCCACTGGAAATCGCTTTTGTATGAACTCGTTGAGTCTTCATTTTGTACCTGCCGCTATGGCATAGTGGGTAGGTGCTCTCCCATCTTCGTGCACTCCTCACACATGTTTCTGCGCCCGTTCTGATCATCGGCGCAGCGCTCAGTGCGTACAGTGGTGCCGCGTTTGCAGTCACGATTTTTTCCGCGCTTGAGCCGGGTGTTATCGCGTGGCTGCGCGTCTTCATTGCGGGCATATTTCTATGCGCGCTGAGGCGTCCGTGGAGGGCCGGGCTGACCTGGAGAGATCTTCTTGAATCGGCACTCTTTGGCTTGTCCCTGCTGGCAATGAATGTCGCCTTCTATGAGTCAATTGATTACTTGCCGATGGGGGCAGCGGTGTCAATGGAGTTCATTGGCCCCGTTGTTGTTGCCGTTGTCCGAGGCCGAGGAATCGGCCCAAGAATTGCCGCAGTTCTGGCGATGGCTGGGGTTGTTGCCATTGGCGGTTTGGGCCTTGACCTGTCCGATGCGCGCACCTTCACTGGCATGAAATGGGCCGCGTTCACCGCAGCCGCCTGGGCGATTTACATTCTCCTTGGCCAGCGCGTTGCTTCGAAGCGATCGGGAGTCACGAACCTTGCTGTGGGCTGTGCGCTGAGCGGGCTGATCGTTGCGCCTTTTGTTCTCCACCAAGCTTCTCCCGCGATCACTCAACCTCGCATCCTGGGAATCGTCATTGTTGTGGCAGTCTTGTCAACGATTGTTCCCTGCTCTTTCGAGGCTATTGCGATGCACCGCGTCTCGGCGGCGGATTTCTCACTCTTCACCGCGCTTTCTCCCGCTTCCTCGCTTCTTGTTGGAATCATCATTCTTCGCCAGATTCCGACCCTATGGCAGATGATTGGTCTTCTCTTGATCTCCTTCGCGGTTGCGATCGCATCCCGACATGGCACCAAGGATCACGTTGTTCTCGCCGAAGAAGTGCATGAAATGGTTGAATTGGCCTCGTGACGAATCGAGCTCCCGTATCCCTGATCAACCGTGTTCCTGCCCAAATTCTGATCGTCGCCTCGGCGCTTATTCAATACAGCGGCGCCGCAGTTGCAGTCTTCGCTTTCTCGGTCGCCGAGCCGGCCTCGGTCGCCTGGTGGAGGGGATTCGTTGGCGGTTTGGTTCTGTGTGCGTGGGTGCGTCCGTGGCGAGGCCTTGATCGAGCGACCCTGAAGGGCGCTCTCTTCTTCGGCATTGCCCTGGTCTGCATGAACGCTTGCTTTTACGAGGCAATTTCCCGCATTCCCCTGGGGGCTGCGGTTTCGCTTGAGTTCCTTGGTCCTGTGACGGTTGCTGTTGTACGAGGTCGTGGCTGGGTGCCAAGAATCGCTGCCTTCTTTGCCTTGGCCGGGGTGTGTGCGATCGGCGGACTTGGGTTGGATTTGAGTGCTCCGAGAACCTTGGCTGGGGTTGTATGGATTCTGGCGGCCGGCGCATCGTGGGCAACTTACATCGTGTTGGGGCAGAAAGCAGCCTCGTCGAGCTCTGCGATGGTCAACTTGTCGCTGGGGTGTGCTTTCAGTGCGTTGATCTCTGCACCGATCCTTGGGCCCGGTGCGATGGCTGCTTTCAGCGATCGCAGGGTTCTGATTGCGGTGGTTGCTTTGGCCTTCTTGTCGACAGTTTTTCCCTATACGCTCGAGGCGATGGCAATGAAGCGGGTCTCTGCTGTGACTTTCGCTTTGTTTACCGCGCTTCTTCCCGCAACTTCTGCGCTGATCGGTGCGCTGCTTTTGCGCCGGATTCCTAGCCTCTGGCAGCTGGTGGGACTGGTGTGCATTTCGATTGCTGTGGGAATTGCGTCCTTGGCAGGACGTGCACATCCAGATGTCAATGCGAAAGATGCAGCCGTGGAATCTGTCGGTGTCCGGGGCACAGAAGAAGCAGAAAGCTAGAAAACGTAGAAGAAGTAGGCCCAGGGGGACTCGAACCCCCAACCCACGGATTAAAAGTCCGCTGCTCTACCATTGAGCTATAGGCCCGCGGGATTTCCCGCTATGTGGCCGGAAAACCGAACCAACCCCACCATCTTAATGGCAGGAGAGCAAATGGGCGAAACGCAACGCATCCCCAGGCGTCCCGCGATCTTGGACTATGCGCAGACTGAAGCAATTGTTGGCGCTCAGGATGTGGCGGATTCCTCGGTTCTCGCGCACTCGACTGCCTGGGCGTTGCTTGGAGTTGGTGATGAAGACTTCGACGCTCATGCGCTTGCGCGTTTGAAGGAGCTTGTCTCCACGGGTGGGATCCCTCTGGTTGCTGAGCTATGGGCCTCGAGTCCGGATTTCACTCTTCCCGGTGCATTGTGGCGGGTTTATTTGTTCCGCGAGTGGTACCACCGTGACCCTTTGATCGTGGCAGAGCTGTATCTTCTGGGACTTGCTGCCGAACGCGTCCCGGGCCTTGAACGTCCCTTGAATGATGCGCCGCTTGATGAAGTGATCGCACAAGCTGATGCGCTGCTGTTGGGAGAGCGCACAGATGATGATCTTGAGGAGATCTTCACTGCCATCGCACGTGCGATGCGGATTATTGCCGCTGGAGATCCTCGGGTTGGTCAGCAGTGGATTGATGATCCGCACGATGCCTTGGCCTACGGGGTGACCACGCGTGCTCGTGCGCTGGTCATGACCGCGCAGGAATTAGAGCGAGCCGCTTCCCGTGCTCGCATCGGCGATTTGGATTGAGCCTTTTATTTAGTATTGCGAAGTTACAAAAGGTATTGGCATCGTCTGAGCTGGCTGATAGTATGACGCAGGTAACAGCGACGGGGTGTGTGAATTTCTCAAAGTCGAGTTGTTCTCACAAGGAGTACCCATGTCTACTCGTAGACGCTTTGGAACCGCCTTTATCGCGGGCATTGCAGCACTTTCGCTGCTCACTTCGTGCTCTGGAGGTGCCTCAAAATCCTCTTCAGGAAGCGAGGAAAAACTCACCTTCATGATGCTCGGAGCATCGCAGAAATCAATCGAGCACATCGAGAAAAATGTCCTACCGGAATTCAAGAAGAAGACCGGTGTTACCGTCACTTTGCAGACTTCAGACTGGGGGAGTGCCTTCCAGAAGTACACGACCGCAGCTGCCTCGAAGCAGATGGCCGATGTCGTTTCTCTCGGCGCGATCTGGACCGCGCCGCTAGCTGATAAGGGAGCCCTTCTTGATCTTGGCCCGTACATGGACAAGTGGGCAGATAAAGACAAGATTTTCCCAGAGCTACTTAAAGACGGACAGTGGGACGGAAAGCAGTACTCGATTCCCTACGGCTTTGATCTTCGCGTTCCGGTCTACCGCAAGGACCTCCTCGAAAAAGCCGGTGTTGACACAACGAAACTCCCGACAACATGGGAGGAATTCCACCAAGTCGCACTCAAAGTGCGTGACGCCGGGATTTGCGAATCTCCGATTTTCTGGGGCACCGACAAATCCATCGGCCTCCAGCAAGGATTCGCTCAGCTCATGATGCAAAACGAAGCCAAGTACTGGAAAGAAGACGGGACATCGAACTTCTCTTCCCCGCAAGCTCGTGAAGCCTTGGACTTCTTGGTGACGAGCTTCAAGGAAGGAACCGCTGACTACCACCTGGTCTACTCCGGAAGTGGGGCGCGTCCTTTGGTTTCAGGTCAGTCGGCGATGGGCTTGGGATCTCGAAACGACTACTACAACGCCGAGAGCACGAACCCTGAGGTTGCCAAGCAGCTCCTCATTGGCCCCGCGCTGGTTGGTCCTTCGGCATCGAAGGGCGCTGCCGGAGCGTGGATCAACAAGCTCGCTATCGCAAAGAACTCCAAGAACCCCGATAAGGCCTTCGAGTTCATCTCCTTCCTCATGGAAAAGGACAACCTGAGTGCTTTTGATGAGAGCTATGGTGTTTTGCCAGTTCGTACCGATCTGGCTGAGGCTTCGTGGCTCGGTGAAACGGGACTCCAGCTCATGGCGCTGGCAAAAGACGCTCAATCACAGCCCCCGCACCCGGGCATGATGCAATTCGGCGGAGACATCAACAAGCTTCTTGATCCGGCAGTCCGCGGATCAGTGGGAGTGGATGAGACTCTTGCAGCAATAGACCAGAAACTCAACGCCTTCGGGCACTGACATGGCTCGTCAATTGAATACAGCTCGTTGCTCGTCGGCGCTGGAACGCCAGCGCCGACGAGCCGGCCTGTCACTGATTGCCCCGGGAGGGGTTGCAGTCATTCTCTTCACCCTCCTGCCTCTTGCACTTGCAGCAGTGTTTTCCTTTACCAAGTACGACCTGATTAATCCTCCAGAGTGGGTTGGTT
Source organism: Actinomyces sp. S6-Spd3 (assembly GCF_000758755.1). GTDB lineage: Bacteria > Actinomycetota > Actinomycetes > Actinomycetales > Actinomycetaceae > Pauljensenia. The sequence continues at coordinate 8,660 of NZ_JRMV01000274.1, forward strand.
TTGAGAACTACATTGGTCTCTTCTCCGATCAGGTCTTCCTACAAGCAATCGGTAACACCCTGTACTTCGCTTTCGGGCAGGTTGCTATCGGCGTCGTAGTCGCCTTTATGATCGCCATGCTCTTCAGTCAAAAACTGCATGGAAACTCAGTGATGAGAACGATCGTTTATATGCCGCAAGCGATGTCCTACGTCATTGTCGCCCTGTTCTGGTCTTTCTTCTTTGATCCATTTTCAGGACCAATCAACGAGTTTCTCCAAGACATGGGAATGCCAAAGATCTACTTCCTCACTGAAGCATCTACGGCAATGCCCTCAATTTTGCTTGTGTCCTTGTGGCGCAACATGGGCTACTACATGGTCATCTTGTTGGCTGGAATCCAAGCGATACCGCCCCAGCTCATTGAAGCCGCTCAAATTGATGGAGCCGGTGCTTTTCGTCGCTTGATTTACGTTGTGATACCGCAGCTGAAGAACACTTTGTTTTTCGTGGCAATCACCTGGTTAATGGGTGGTTTCCAAATGTTCACTCAGGCTTATGTCATGACCCAAGGTGGCCCTGAAAACTCCACGCGAACGATCGTCTACGAGCTCTATGAATCAGCATTCACCTACCTCGACATTGGGCGAGCATGCGCCATTGCTGTCCTGCTCTTCTCGACGGTGATCGTCGTTGGATTGCCCGTTCGCCTGTTCCAAAACCGGGCAGCACGTCGCAGTGCTACCCCCGAGCGCACGCTTGAGCACTCTGGAGGGACACGATGAGAAAAATTCTTCGATCTGGCATCTTCCATACCCTTGCCCTGATCATTACAGCTCTATACGTTGTTCCTTTGGCCTCAATTTTCTTGGTTGCCCTAGCCCCGGCAGATCGTGAATTACAGTTCGGTATCCCAGATGAATTCGCCTGGTCGAACTTCGCTGAAGCCATGCGTGCAGAGAACTTCCCGCTCTTCTTCGCGAACTCGCTAGTCGTGTCCTTGGCCTCGACGGTACTTCAGGTCCTTTTATGCGCGATGGCTGGCTATGCGCTTGCAAAGATGCCGATCCCGGGCAAGAAGACCATCATGCTCGTCCTCATTGCGCTCATCATTGTTCCGCCAGAAGTCATGATGGTCCCGCTTTTCGTTATCGTCACCCACGTGCCCTTCGCGGGAGGTAACGACCTTTGGGGAAACGGTGGCTCTGGATTACTGGATACCTACGCGGCCTTGGTTGTTCCGCACGTCATTTCCGCACTGTGTATTTTCTTGATGCGCCAGTTCTACTTGGATCTTCCCGATGAACTGGGTGAATCGGCACGAGTCGATGGTGCAAGTGAAGGACGTATTTTCTGGCAGATCTACACGCCCCTCGCGCTTCCAGCGGTTGCGGTCGTTTCGGTGCTTGCCTTCCAAGGAGCATGGAACGACTTCTTGTGGCCACTGGTATCCGTGAAATCAAACGATATGCGTACGCTCCAATTAGGACTCGCAGTGTTCTATCAAGAGAACTCAACTCAGTGGAGCCTGCTCATGGCAGCGGTCATTCTCATGACCTTGCCAATCGTCGTGATATTCCTCTTCGGTCAGCGCTACTTCACCGCCGGAGTCTCTGCTGGAGGTGTCAAGGAATGAGCCTGCGTCCCAATATCCTGCTCTTTCTCACTGACGATCAGGGTCCGTGGGCGCTTCCGTGGATCACGCCTGAACTGCGCATGCCCGCCTTGGAAAAATTCGCCTCGGAGGCGTATGTCTTCACGCAGATGCACACGCCCTCACCGGTGTGTTCTCCGGCGCGCGCATCGATCCTCACTGGAACCATGCCCTCCACTCACGGTGTGCACGATTGGCTCACGGGGACTCGGCATCCTCGCGCTCATCCCGACACCTACCTTGACCATCTCGAAACTCTCCCGCAGATTCTTCATCGCTCGGGTTACACCTGCGCACTGAGTGGCAAGTGGCACCTAGGAGACTCTTGCGAGCCTGCACCGGGATTCTCCTCTTGGTACGCGCATCGCTACGGGGGCGGCCCATACATGGGGGCGCCGATTTGGAAAGATGGTCACGAGGCCGAGGAGGAGTTGTACTTCACCGATGCAGTTGGCGTCCATGCCCTCGAGTTCCTTCGCACGCGAGCGGCCGAGACGAGTGGAAGCAGTGAAAAGAAACCTTTCTTCCTCTTTGCTGCGACAACGGCTCCGCACGATCCGTGGGGAGAAGACCAGCATCCCGATGAACTCCTCGACATTTACGAAGACGAGGAATTCCCTTCGATTCCACGAGAGGAACCCCATCCTTGGGCCGATTACCAACGGGTACATCAATTCTCTGATGCCTATCGAGATCCCGTTCCTTCGCTTCGTGGCTACTGTGCTGCGCTCAGCGGAGTCGATCGGGTGTTCGGCGCCCTCGCCGATGAGCTCAAGAAACAGGGGGAGTGGGAAAACACGATCGTGATCTTCATGTCTGATAACGGCTTCTCTTGTGGGCATCACGGAATCTGGGGAAAGGGAAACGGTACTTTTCCACTGAACTTCTGGGATAACTCCGTACGAGTTCCCTTCCTGATTCGAATTCCCGAGGCCGTCGCCGCTTCCGTCGGTATTGATCCGCAGCGTGGTCGTGGGTATGCCTCGCCGGTCGAGGAACTAATTTCTAGCCTCAATTTGTTCACGAGCTTGTGTGAATTGGCCGGGGTTGAATGCGCGGATGATCAACGCCGGGGCGAAGGCACACTGGTCGATATCCTTCGAGGCAAGTCGGGCAGCGAGTCTGTCGCAGTTTTCGATGAATATGGAGCCGCACGAATGATCCGACGTGGGATGCTCAAATACGTCTGGCGTGAAGAAGGACCAGAGGAACTTTACGACCTCGAATGCGATCCCGATGAACGCCGCAATCTCATCGATGATCCGACCTACAGTGGAATTCAATCCGAGTTGAGAAACGAGCTTGACCATTGGTTTGAGGCCCATGAGGATCCACGATTTTCCGGTATTGGTCTGGATGTTACTGGCCTTGGCCAGATCATGCCCCTGTGGCGCTCCCGCGAAACAGAGGCCTTCGTCCAATTCGGTGAGGAATAGAAACACCATTTCGGACATTTCCGGCAGGTGAAGTGAGCGCGGGTGCGGCGTATGATCCACACCCGCGCTCACTCTACGTTAGGGTTAATAACGTGACACCCAGCCCTCAGCCCATGCCCCCGATGCGCCTCATTCGCGCAGGTGGCGCTCTCGTGTGGCGCTTTCGCGACCCCGCACGACCGATCATTCCCGGGGAAGTGCTGGATGAACGAGACATCGAAGTCCTGCTGGTTCACCGTCCCCAGTACCACGATTGGTCGTGGCCCAAGGGAAAGATTGAGGGTAAAGAAACTATTCCCGTCGCAGCAGTGCGCGAGGTCGAAGAAGAAACCGGCCACGTCATCCGCCTCGGTGCGCCACTGACTACCCAGCGCTACCGCCTCGGCTCAGGGCAGACCAAGGAAGTGCGCTACTGGGTGGGAACGCTGATGGAAAGTGACGGGGGAAAGGACGACGGCCTCGTCCACCTGCGCAAACCCGTCCACCGTGCACCCTCGCGCGAAATCGACCAAACACAGTGGATGACGACTTCTCGCGCTCACGATCTTCTAACGCGGCGCGGGGACCGGCGCCTGTTGACAGAACTTGTCATGCGAGGCCGCAGCGGCGAACTCGTTACAACCGCGCTGGCACTGCTTCCTCATGCGCGCACGGTTTCTGCTCAACAGTGGGAGGGAGACGAGGAGACTCGGCCCCTGTCGCGTGTTGGCGTGCGAGAAGCCCTCGAGCTGGTCGATCTGCTCTCGTCTTACGGTGTGCGCCGGGCAATGGCGACCTCGAGTGCGCGGACCCGCCAGACCTTGGGGCCGTGGGCTGCACTCGCGGGAGTTGACATCGAGGCGCTTCCCTCGCGCGCCGCTGGAGTGAATTCCCCTTCCTCTGACGAGGCCTTCGCTCGCGCGCTCATTAGTGACAGCGAACCACGGGTCCTATGTGCGCCGCGAAGCATGCTTCCCGGGATTTTTGACGTATTTCGGCAGTTCACGCCTTCGGGTGTGCGCATGAATTTTCCGCTCGATGCCAGAGAACTTTCGGCCTCGGAGATGGTTATTTTGCACACCGTTGTGCATGGGGGACAGGTTCGTGTCCTTGATGTTGAAAGGCATGCGCCCAGGACCGGAGAGTAGCGGTCTAATACGCTGAGTCGTGGATTGAGCCGCTCAGGGTTTGTTGGCCGTTTGCTGCTGCGAGGCAGACGATCTGTCGGTCGCCGCGCTCCCACGATTCGCGGCTTGGGGCAAGCCAGAGCAGATCAAGAGCAGAATCCTCAGCAGGGATCCCAACGTAGGACCGGAAAGCCAATTCGCACTCGCGGCGAGCGTCCGTTTCAAGTTGTGCGGCCTCGGGGAAATTTGCGCCCGCAACCGTTGGTAGCGCGATCACTTCAGCTTGGTGAGGGCGAGAGCAAGAGACGGTTTCCAGGGAATAGGCGCTTGTCGTTGGAGGAACCTGAACGCAGGCGCCGACCGACAGGCGCATCACTGACGAAAAACCGCACCCGCTCAGTGTGCCTGCCCCCAAAACACAGGCAAGCACACCGAGACAGATGCGGTTAAAAAAGGACTTCACTCGATCGAGGGTACTAGACGCCAACGATGAGTGCGCAGATCCAGTAGACGATTCCAGACACAACAGCAGCTGCTGGCAAGGTCAGGAACCATGCCGTCACGATCGAACCTGCAACACCCCAGCGCACGGCGGAGAACCGTTTCGTACATCCCACACCCATAATCGACGTCGATACGACCTGCGTCGTTGAAATCGGGGCGTGGACAACGTAGGAGCACAGGTAGAGGATCGATGAGGAGACCGCTTCTGAGACAAAGCCTCGTGCGGGGTCAAGATCGATGATCTTTCGGCCGATGGTACGCATGATGCGTCCGCCGCCAGCCATTGTCCCCAAAGAAATTGCCAAGGCTCCGGAAATCTTGACCCACAGGGGGACCGTCATGTCTCCGGTTACCGGATCGTAGATCTGGTGTGTTTCGCCGTAGCCGCCGGCAAGAAGAGCCATGACGATAATGCCCATGGTCTTCTGCGCGTCTTGGATACCATGTCCCAGCGCCATAGCCGCAGAGGAAAAACGCTGGGCAGCGCGGAAGCGACGCATGGTGCGGTGGTATTGAGCATTGCGCAAAAGGAAGAGAACGAGGCGCATGACGATGTAGCCGACAACGAAACCGATGATTGGTGAAGCAAACATCGGAATGATGACGGACTTAACGATTCCCCACCAGTACACGGCTGTGCCGCTCATCAAACCTGCACCAACCATGCCACCGATAAGTGCGTGAGAGGATGAAGAAGGCAGACCAAACCACCACGTAATGAGGTTCCAAATACACGCGCCTAGGAGGGCTGCAAGGATGATGACCAGGCCCTTTTGCTGCATTTCCACCTGAGTGGATTCAGCGTATGGGCTGATGGAGATGATTCCCTCGCCAATTGTTTTCGCGACTGCGGTCCCCATCATCGCGCCGAGAATGTTCATGACTGCTGCCATAAGCAAGGCGGCGCGAGGCGTCCAGGCTTTTGTGGAAACCGAAGTGGCGATCGCGTTTGCTGCGTCGTGGAAGCCGTTGGTGTAGCTGAAGAACAGGGCAACGGCGATGACGACGCAAACCAGGATCAGGTTAAGATCCACGACTCAGGATTCCTTCAGTGCGAGGGACTCGATGATATTTGCCAAGTGCTCGAAAGCATCAGCGCAGGCTTCCAAGCTTTCGACAACATCCTTGAGCTTGATGATCGTGATGGGGTCGAGGCCGGAGTCAAAAAGAGTCGTCAGGGCACGGCGGTAGGTGAGGTCGCCTTCGTTTTCGAGGCGGTTGATCTCGATCCAGTAATCGCGCATGTCGACGGGAGACTTCAGCGCCGGCATGTTCTGCGCGGTCAGTTCTGCGCAGTGGGTGAGAACCGCGATCTGCGACTTGAGGAGGGTCAGGATCTCCTCGGGAATGTTAGTAATGCCGTACAGGACCAAGAGGTCACCGGCCTCGTCGATGAAGTCCATGCAATCATCGAGGTGAGCGGCCAGGGACTGAAGATCCTCGCGGTCAAAGGGGGTAATAAAGGACGAATTAATGCGCTGGAAGATCTCGTGATTGAGTTCATCGCATTGGTGTTCAACGCCGTGAAGCTGATCGCGAAGTGCGACTCGCTCTTCGGGGGAAGCAGCGTAGATTTGAGCAAGAATTTCGACGCCCGCAACGAGCTTGTCTGCTTGCTGGGTGAAGAATTCAAAGAAATTTGGGCCCTGCGTTCTGTTGCGGATCCCCATAATGTTCCTCCGATTGTGTTGAGATTGCCTCAAGGCAATCGTCATCCATTACACACTGCATATTCAAGTTCACCGAGGCAGGAACTTCTTGCTGAGTAGTGTGTCTATTGCCACATTATGCCCGAAAGCTCGGATCTCTCGGGAAAACTTGGGCATTCCGTCGCCAAAGTTGACGCATTTGTCAGAATTTTCAGCCCAAAAGGGACCTATCGCCCGCGCAAATGCCGGTGTGGTGAGAGATGATTAGAGACGTAGATCGGGGCGTGACCGCGCCCCAGAATCACCGAGTGCCTCAGGAGGCAAAATGTCCGTGACCGAACAGGATGTGCGTGCAGCCGCTCCGGCAAACGCTCCCGAAGATGTCATCAAGTGGGTTGCTGAAATTGCAGCGCTGACCACCCCTGATCGTGTGGAGTTCGCTGACGGCTCCCAGGAAGAGTGGGATCGCCTCACTTCTCAGATGGTTGAGAGCGGCATGTTCACCAAGCTGAACGAAGAGAAGCGCCCCAACTGCTTCCTCGCCCGTTCCAAGCCCTCTGACGTTGCGCGTGTTGAGTCTCGTACCTTCATCTGCTGTGAGAAGGAAGAAGACGCAGGCCCGACCAACCACTGGGCAGACCCCAAGGAAATGAAGGCAACCCTGCACGAGAAGTTCACGGGTGCCATGAAGGGCCGCACCATGTACGTGGTTCCCTTCTCCATGGGTCCTCTGGGTGGCCCCATCTCCCAGCTCGGCGTTGAGATCACCGACTCTCCCTACGTCGTTGTCAACATGCGCATCATGACCCGTATGGGTGCGGCTGCCATGGACCTCATCAATGAGGGCCGCGTGTGGGTTCCCGCCGTTCACTCCGTCGGCGCTCCGCTGGAGCCCGGTCAGGAAGATTCCAGCTGGCCCTGCAACGACGAGAAGTACATCACCCACTTCCCCGAGACCAACGAAATTTGGTCCTTCGGCTCCGGTTACGGCGGCAACGCGCTGCTGGGCAAGAAGTGCTTCGCACTGCGTATCGCTTCGACCATGGCACGCCGCGACGGCTGGATGGCAGAGCACATGCTCGTCCTGCGCCTGACCCGCGAGTCCACAGGCCAGCAGTTCCACGTCACCGCTGCATTCCCAAGCGCCTGTGGCAAGACCAACCTCGCCATGCTCCAGCCCACCATCCCCGGCTACAAGGTCGAGACCGTGGGTGACGACATCGCTTGGATGCGTCCGGGTGCAGATGGCCGCCTGCGCGCCATCAACCCCGAGGCAGGCTTCTTCGGTGTTGCACCGGGAACCTCCTACCAGACCAACCCCATGGCAATGGAGACCGCAAAGGCCAACTCCATCTTCACCAACGTTGCACTGACCGACGATGGCGATGTGTGGTGGGAAGGCATCGACGGTGAAGTTCCGGCTCACCTGATCGACTGGCACGGCAACGACTGGACCCCCGAGTCCGGCGAAAAGGCTGCTCACCCGAACAGCCGCTTTACCGTTCCCGCCTCTCAGTGCCCCATCATCTGCCCCGACTGGGAAGCACCCGAGGGCGTCGCCATTGACGCGATCCTCTTCGGTGGCCGCCGCGCCACCAACGTGCCGCTGGTCGCCGAGCAGTACGAGCCCGCACACGGCGTGTTTATCGGTGCTTCCGTTGCATCCGAGGTCACCGCTGCTGCAACCGACGTCAAGGCCGGTTCGCTGCGTCACGACCCCTTCGCCATGCTGCCCTTCTGTGGCTACAACATGGCCGACTACTGGGGCCACTGGCTCGAGATGCAGGACAAGCTGGGCGAGAACTTCCCCAAGGTCTACCAGGTCAACTGGTTCCGTAAGGACGAAGACGGCAACTTCATGTGGCCCGGATACGGCGATAACTCCCGTGTTCTGGACTGGATCGTTCGCCGTGCAGCTGGTGAGGTCGAGGCAATCGACGGTGTCACCGGTCGCTACCCCCACTTCGAGGACTTCAACCTCGATGGCCTGGACATCGACGAGGCCAAGTGGGCCAAGCTCTTTGCGATCGACCCCGACGCATGGGCAGCCGAAATGGACGACACCGAGGAATACTTCTCGCAGTTCGGTGACAAGCTCCCCGCAGCTATCACCGAGCAGCTCGCGAAGTTCCGCGCTCGTATCGCTGCTGCAAAGCAGGCCTGATAGCGTCTAGCTAGCATCAAGGCGGGTGGCTCCCCGAGAGGGGAGCCACCCGCTTGTGTTTTATTTGCCTCTATGTTTTAGAGTAGAAAAGGCTTTTTATAGGAAAGGATGGGGTGTGGTCGCCAAACAGTGGAAGTTCATTAACGGCTTTGAATGGGCCGTAATGGATCCGGTTGTTGAAAAGCCGGGAGAACTGTGGATGTGCCTGACCCTGGCCTATGGAACTCTTGACGTGAAACCTGAGGAAATGGGCGCTCTTCACGTTCTGATGGAATCCATTCGAACCGAACTTCAGCGTCCCGTCGAATACGCACCCGGAAAGTTCGATGTCGCTCAAGTTGAGTGCCTGACCTACTTTTCAGAGATCGATATCCGCGTCCATGGACCGCGTGAGATCGTCCGTCAGGCATGGCTGCGTCTTCCCGCTTGCTTTGAGCATCCAGAGCTTTTGCTCCCCGTTTCAGGACGTGCTCCCGCAACGTCGATGTGGACTGCTGACGTGGCAAACAGAACGGGGATCAATGAAGCCTTGCTCTCCGTTTTCCGCAGTGATACCACCACTTTCGAGGCCGATCGCTACTTTGCGTCAGCATGTGATCTTGCGCGGAAACTCTCTCCCTTCGAAGGACGTTATCCCTGTGTTCTTGTGACGACAGAGCCTGATTTTCTTGGTCTTGGCTTCGATCGTGAACCCGATTCTTTGGATCTTGACGACCTGCTTGCTGTGGATGAAGGCATTCCACGAGACCAGTACCTACGCGGCAGTCAATGGCAATGCGGCTTGAACTACCTCTTTTCCTTTGCGGTTCCCCTGACACGTGCCGGACTCGTCGCCCGATGGGCAATTGCAATGGATGCGACAAATATCCTGCGCTCACTGGATCCCAAATACTCGGATTTCAAGGTAACGACGGATGCCTACTCGATCGCACCTGATCTCATTGCGATGATCCGTTTCGACGACTTGGATTCATTCGAGGACGCGCGCCGTTTCCTTGATGCCTATTTCGACCCGGATCGTGACTTCACCGTCAACCTTCAACAGGTCATTAATCGTCATAAAGACGATGAAAACCTGGAGGTTTCCCAGCACCTGCACCGCATTAACGACGATAGTATTCCAACGCGTGACGAGGTCCTCGCACTTATCAACAAAGTAGCGGCACGCGCCCACATTGCCGCTGATGTCGCCTCGCCCGAGCTGCTTGAACGCTTCCCGCTGCTGACCGCGCCGAAGAGCACCTACGATCGCTTCGCAACCACTCATTGCGTGCCCGAACCGGTGGAAGCGCTTCCCTTCCCCTCCACCGAGGGAACAGATCTTCTCTCAAGCGTCCCAGAGAGCCTCAGCGGCTATGCGCTTGCCCTCCCGCATCACCTGATGGTCTCTCCCGAGCGTGTGGTTGCCCAGTGGTATGACGCCTCCAAGGAACGCGACACCTCCCAGGTCGTGCGACGAATTGAGATCAGGGTGTCAGACGTGAGGTGTCTGCTTCGCTCAGGAAAGGCCACGGTCCTCATCGATAGTGATGGAAGCTTCCTCCCGATCTATCCCGAGGCGTACATTTCCCCCGAATCCGTGGTGGTGTTGGACTCGCTCATGCAAGACCTGTCCTCCAGGGTTCCAGTCGTCACAATCGAGCCGCTCTTTGATGAGGAAATCGCTCTGGTCGATCGCTTCACTCACGAGGGCCCCAGCGCCCTTCAAGAGGGAACGATTCAGCCTCTTCCTGACTATCTTTCCCGTCTCAGCCTCCCCACGCCTACCGCTGTGCCCGAGAAACCCCGTCAACGAGGCCGCGCGGCTGCTCGGCCGTCGATGCCTGCCCAAGCGGGCTCGGCCTCGGCAGGGAATAGACGTGCGCGATGGAAACGGCGACGACGCATGCGCCTGACGAACAATGATGTGGATCTCTCGCCCCATGATTCCACTGTGCGGAACACGAAAAGCAAGAGGTGGGTTGTCTGGCTCATCATTGCGCTGATATTCGGGATTTGGCGCTCTTATGTCCATTCGAGTCCAAAACAAACGAATATCCCACATGTCACGCCGTTTCCAACGATCTCGGTAACGGTTCCGACCTTCTCAATTCCTCCGTTCTCGCTTCCAACGCCCGCTCAGACGGGGCAGTGAAGTTGCGAGTCGGAATGAGCTGCTGAAAACCAGTAAGATATTGGTAATTATTCAATCACCCGGGAGTTTCCTGAATGTCTACATACCTCACCGATGATGAGCTCAAGCGCAGCAAAGAGCTCCTGGACCGCATCCAGAAGATCTTCGCGCAGCGCGTGGTTGGCCAAGAGCAGCTCAGGGAAACCCTGATCGTCGGACTTCTTGCACAGGGACACATCCTCATGGAATCGGTGCCCGGTCTTGCAAAGACCACGGCGGCCCAGACCATCGCAATGGCAATCTCAGGAAGCTTCCATCGCATCCAGTGCACGCCGGACCTCATGCCAAACGACATCGTCGGTACGCGCATCTGGAACCAAGCACAAAACGAGATGACGACCGAGTTGGGCCCCGTCCACGCCAATATCGTGCTCCTGGACGAAATTAACCGTTCCTCGGCAAAGACCCAGTCCGCGATGCTTGAAGCCATGCAGGAAGGCCAGACCACCATCGGTGGAACCGTCTACCCACTGCCCAAGCCCTTCATGGTCATGGCAACCCAAAACCCCATCGAAGAAGAAGGTACCTACGTGCTCCCCGAAGCACAGATGGACCGCTTCTTGATGAAGGAAATCATCACCTACCCCCAGCCTCTCGAAGAACTCGAAGTCCTCAATAGGATTGATTCGGGAAGCATGGATAAGCCCATCGATGTTGAGCCCATTACCTTGGAAGAACTGACCTTCCTTCAGCAGATGACTCGTCGCATCTTCCTGCACGACACCTTGAAGGCCTACATCGTCGACCTGATTAACACCACTCGCGGTATGGGGCCGAACCCGCTTCCCGGTTTCTCTCAGCACGTGCGCGTGGGTGCTTCGCCTCGTGGTGGCATTGCCCTGATGCGTGTCAGCCAGGCAGTTGCCCTCATGCAGGGGCGTAACTACGTCATGCCTGAGGATATTAAGAAACTTCGCCACCCGATTTTGCGTCACCGCATCATCCGTACCTTCGACGCAATGGCGGATGATATTTCCGTCGACGGCCTCATTGATGCCGTCTTCTCTGCGGTAGCGGTGCCGTGAGCCCGATCATTAAGAGAGGGGTCGTCGAGGAAGGCTCGCAGACCCTGGGCAATGTCGACCAGCACCAGAAGGCGCGAACGAATAGTTCTCAGCTGCGTGCCCTTGCTGGCCGGACCCAATTGCCTGTCTTGCGCAAACTTCTGTCTCTCATGGAGGGCCAGCACTATTCTGCGCGCGCGGGACAGGGCTGGGAATTCATGGACATGGCCGAATACAAGCCCGGTGATGACGTTAAAGACATCGACTGGGCTGCGACCGCTCGAACCGGAACTCCGATCGTCAAACGTTACGAGGCCAGCGCGAATGTGCAGGTTGTCCTGGTCGTTGACACCGGTCGTTCCATGAGCGCGCTTGCTCCTTCTGGGGAAAGTAAGGAAGCTATTGCTCTGACGATCTGCCAGGCAATCGCGTGGCTTGCATCCAGTCGCGGTGACCAGGTCGGTCTGGTTTCTGGGTGCCAGGGGCGGATGCGTCATATGCCCGCACGCTCGGGTAATGCTCATATTGAGCTGATTTTGCGGCGCCTCGAAGAAGATATCGACTTGCGTTCGCCCTCTTCGGATCTGGAGACCTTGCTTGCGCGAGTGCAAGCGGCAACGCATCGGCGCTCCCTCATCGTCTTGGTTACGGATGAAACGCATCCCCAGCCCACGCCTCGTGCGCTGGAATTACTCAAGCGATTGAGTGTCCACCACCGCATGATCGTCATGCAGGTTGCCGACGCCGATCCCACGAAGCTTCCCAAGGGGACGCGTATCGTTGACGTTGATGCCGGTCCCTTGCCCGGATTCCTTTTGGAAGATTCGCAGATTGCTTCCGAGGCCGCTGTGCGTGCGGAGCAGAGCCGCCAAGTTGTGCGTCAGCTCCTCGATATCCCTGGGATTACACGGGTGAGCGTGTCCTCGAGCGCTGAAGTCGTGCGAACCCTTTTGTCCGCACTGGAAAGGGAAAATCGTGTCCGGTGAACTGCGTGAAGTCGTCAATTACCCGCACTGGATGTGGATTGTCGGCGTTTTACTCCTATCTGCGACCCTTGTGTGGATCGGCGTGTGGGTCATCCGTTGGCTTCGATCGAGCCGCGGGGGTGAAGAAGAACAGGTCACCCTGATCCCTCTGGATGAGAAGCGCCGTCAGCGCTACTTGGGCTTCGTTGACGAGGTCGAGGGACGCCTGCAGTCGAAAGACCTTGATGAACGTGGGGTTCACTTGGCAATCGCCGGTATTTTGAGGGCCCTAGGCACTGAACGCAGTGGACGTGATCTTGAAACCGCAACAGTTGATGAAATCCGTCGAATTGTGCCCACGTGGCCGGAACTTGCCAACGCCCTTGAAGCCTGCGAGCACGGTTTCAAAGCTGAGTCCGAGGCCGATGGAAGCGAAACATATTTCGATGCGAGTGCCATTGCCGGTAAGGCTAGGGAAGTGGTGAAGGCGTGAGATACGGATACCTGATCGCGGTCGTCCTTGTCGTCATTGTTCTTGGCGCGGCCATCGGATGGCGCCGTGTTGGTTTGAAACTCCATGCGAGCGAGAGGCGAGGCTGGGTAGCCAATACGGGCTACGTTCGTAACCTTCCCCGTTACCGCACGCTCATGCGTAAAACGCGGATGATTGTCGCCGCGCTCTTGGCTGTTTTTTGTGTCGGCGCGGCATCTTTGGCTGTTGTCGCAGCGAACCCGGTTGATCGTCGAGTTGAAGACCGACGCCTTGCCTCGCGCGATATTGTCCTCTGCCTTGATGCTTCTGGTTCGATGCTGGACTACGACAGTGAAATCGGCGAAGCCTTCAAGACCTTGGTCGAGCACTTTAATGGGGAGCGCGTCTCCCTGTACCTGTGGAGTGGTCGTTCCGTTCGCAAGTTCCCGCTGACCGATGACTATCCGATGGTGACCGAATACTTGGATGAGCTCAGCTCGGTCCTGAAAAACGGTATTTTGGCGCGCACCTCCAACGGCTACCGGATCTCGAGGGAACTCGCGAAGTACCTGGAAGGAACCGACGATCCCGACGAGCAAGTTGCTTCTCAGATCGGCGACGGCTTGGCCTCGTGCGTCCTGGGCTTCGACCACACGGATCAGGAGCGTTCGCGAACCGTTATTTTGGCCTCGGATAATGAGGTGCTCGGCCAGGGGCTCTATTCCCTGAGCGAGGCGATCGACTTCGCGAAGCGTCAAAAGGTTGAGGTCATTGGGCTATTCCCCGGTGATTACCTGGGCACGGATGGCGAGGATATGAAGAACCAGGTCGAGTCGACCGGGGGACGCCTCTACAAGATGACGAGCTCGGATACAGTGGATTCGATTATTAAAGATATCGAGGCCAAGCAGGTGAACGAGATCGAAGGTGACGCTCGCGTGACCGTCACGGATCGCGTGGGAACTCCCGCGGGCTGGCTTGCCGTCGCTATTCTTTCCTTCCTCGGTCTTTTGGGAGTGACGAGGCTGTAGCCCTCCTGATGTAAGCATGCCCGCACCCAGGCGAGCACGCTCGCGTGGGTCGGGCATGCTCGCCTGGGCATAGAGACAAAAATGTGGGGGCCGCAGCGAGTGCTGCGGCCCCCACACCTATTGTCGAATTAGATCATGCGCGGCGACGCTTGAGTGCCAGCATGCCTGCAAAGAGGCTCATTCCTGCCAGTCCCACGAGCAACGATCCTGCAGCACCGGTGTGTGCCAGGGGAGCGGGCTTCTTGGGGTTCTGAGGCTGCTCAGGAGTGGGCTGAGTAGCCGGAGTGGAAGGCGTTGTTGCCGGTGTGGTCGGAGTCGGCGAGACGTCACATCCGGGGATGGAACCAACCAAGGTGTGGAAGAAGACCATGGGCTTCGAGGTCGGGGTCTGGTGTGCCTTCTCTCCGGTGAGCACAGCGTTCACCTCAACGCTCAAGGAGGAGTTTTCAGGCATGTGTGCAACGGTGAAGGTCAGCGTCTTCTTATCGGCGCTCACGGTCGGGTTGGAGATTCCCGTCACCGACTGTGAGAAGCCGTTAGCAACAAGCTGGCCAGCACCGGGGGTCAGTGCAGAGGCGATCGATGTCTCGTCGAAGGTCGCACCCTGGGGTGCGCTCACGGTCATCGTTGCGTTGTTCAGTTCGCGCGTGGTTGCGGCGTAGAAGCGCATGCGACGCGTTGCGCCAGCAGCATCGGAGTATTGGCGTGAGGGATCCCAGCCGTCTGCCCCAGCTTCACCCCAGAGCTGGCCGGTACCGTGCCAGCTATCGGCGTACTTCTCGCGGCGATCAATATCCTGCGAGTAGGGGGAGAAGACGGTGCGGCCGACGACTCCCGCCTGGCAGTGGCCCACGGTGAGCGAAGGCTCGGGGATGGGGCTGCAAGCGTTGCCGTTTTCGTCGGTGGCGCGCAGGCCGCTCAGGTGAGACGTCGCCTCGTAGTGCTTGGTGTGGTCACCGCTACCAACAAATTCGATGACAGCTGCGTGTCCCAGAGGCAAGCCCTGGTTGAACTTGAGGGTCCAGATGTTGCGTGCTGCATCCGTCTGGGTTGCGGTCGGAACGAGGTCCCAGTGCAGGTTCGACGCAAGTGCACCGAAAGTCTGGCCACGCATGAAGCGATCAACATCGCCGTCGACGACCTGCGAGCTCAGCTCGCCGAAGAACTGAATGTTCGTCATGTCGTCGGGAAGATCGACTGTCAGCTCAGCGCCGGGGAGGATTTCGTAGTTAGCGCCGACCGGGATACGCCAGTACTGAAGGTTCAAGTTTGGGTTAAACCAGTGGTGGTTTTCAAGAATGGCTTGGCTGCCGTGACGAGGGTGAACGCTCTCCATGAAGCCCGAAGTGGCGTAGGGGCCGGCACGCAGTCCTCGAGGGATGTTGTTCATGTTCTGATCGAGCATTGCGCGTGCTGTCCAGTCGACAACGCAGCCGGAGCTACGGTCGCCGTTGATTTGTCCATCAGCGCCTGCCTCGACGGCGTTTGCGCCTACGGCAGTGAGGGAAGAAAAGAGGAGCGCTAGTCCAAGTGAACCAGTTGCAATCTTTGAGAGCGTTTTCATTTTGCCTCGAATTTCCTGGTGATTGTGTATTTAGGACACTGTGCTGCGGATTCAAATTTACATATGCATCTCTTCAGTCGTCAAATAGATGTTCTATCTGCTGAATGTGAGTTCGCCACTATACTTGCCAGTGTTTGATCCGATCCCAGGAGGAATATTGTCGCTCTCCTTCCGACCGCTCATGCCGGTTTACCTCGTCGTCGTGATAGCTGCGGCATGCCTATTTTTCTCCTGGTGGAGTGCTCGTCGTCATCAACCCTTCAGGACTTCTGATCTGGTCAGAAGAGGTGGAATTTCCCTCGCCCTTTTGTCGATTTTGGTGGGTCCCTCGATCCCCGGAGAAGCACAAAAAGTCACAACCAATGTTGAGGTGTGGCTCGCGATTGACCGCACGGGTTCAATGGCGGCCGAGGACTGGGATGGCTCGAAGCCACGTCTGGACGGTGTGCGTCACGATGTCGAGACCATCCTCACTGCCGCCCCGGGTGCTCGCTACCGTATCGTGACTTGGGATTCCGAGGCCGACACTGGACTTCCGCTGACCACTGACCTTGGTGCGGTTCGCTCTTTTATGAGTACGCTCACCCATGAAGTCAGTTCCACCTCTCGTGGCTCTTCTCCGGATCGTCCGGCGGCCTACCTTGCAGAGGAGATGCAAGCTGCCGCAAAGAAACACCCAGAGAACACTCGCGTCCTTTTCGTCTTTACCGATGGGGAGACCTCCAATAGTGATGCGTGGCGCGGCGTGGGCGCGGGCGAGTCAGATGACTGGAAGAAGGTGCAACCCGAGCTTTCGGGCGGCCTCGTCATTGGGTACGGGACTGAAAAGGGCGGTCGCATGAAGGTCTCCGCCTTGGGGCAAGAGAATTCGAAGACTCCTGAGTACATTAAGGACTACAGCCAGGCCGGAACTCCTGATGCGATCTCGAAGATTGATGTTGCGAAGCTCAACCAGATTGCCTCCCAGCTCGGTGTCGATATGGTGCGTTCTCCCAGTGATTCAGCAATTCGAGACGCTGCCAGTTCGTCTGTTTCCAACGCCCGTAATATTGCGGATAGTCGCGATATGATTCAGACTTCTCGCTATATTCTCTGGCCCTCGGCGCTGGTTCTCACCGTGCTCATGGCATGGGAGGCCGCCATTTTTGCCGGCCGCGTTCACGCACTGAGGAGGACCCGTGCGATTTAAGCATCGATCGACAGCTCGAGTAGAGGAACGTCCCGAGGGTTTCTACCAACCGCCCGCGGGTGCACAGAACGGTGGCGAGGCCTCGTCAGAGGGAAATCCGAGCGCAAGGCCAGCCTCGGCAGACCGGGCTCAACGCAGCGCGCGTCGTCCGCGCAATGGAAAACTACTGCGCCCGCTGTGGTGGTCCATGCCCGTCGTCGCCGTCACGCTTGCGGTTGGAACCTATATGGTTTCGCTTCCCCTGTGGGCCTGGGCAACGGGTAGGACCGTGCGTGCGGGCAATCACGAGGCCGCGCTTAGCTCCTATTCGCGCCAGATCTACTGGGGGGACCTGGGGCCTGCGAGCTGGGTTGCGCACTACAACGCGGGTACCGAAGACCTTCGGCTCGACCACATCGATTCGGGTGTGGAGCAACTGCGTACCGCGTGGGACCGTGTTCCCAAGGCGCGACAGGTTGAGGATGGGCGCATTGAAACCTATTCCTACGAGTGCACCGTGCGAATGAACCTTGCGCTCGGATTGGAAAAGCAGGGTGACGCCGCGATGGCGAGTGACCGTGCTCAGGCGGCAGCCCTCTACAAGGAGATGGGGGAGGTCGTTTCCCCCTGTCAGTCGACGTCCTCGACGCAGAATCAGCAAAATCAGCAGGGCCAGGGTGGTGGAGCTGATGCTGATAAGGCGCATGATCGTGCGAAGCAGAAGCAAGAGCAGGCTGAAAAGTCCGATAACAAAGATAATCAGGACAACAAAGACAACAAAGACAACAAAGATAACAAGGACGACAAGAATAAAGACGATAAGCAGGATCAGAATCAGGACGATCAGAACAAGGACAATAAGGACAATAAAGACAACAAGGATCAGCAGACTGACAAGCAGAAGGATCCTTATGACGGCGAAACTGCTGAGCAGCGCAAGAAGCGTGAGGAAATGCAGCGCCGCTTAGAAAAGGGTGACCAAGACGGTCGCAAGGAACAAGATCGTAAGCGCGGCACCGGCGGAAACGGCGCCTGGTAAAGGCGATCAGTGACTTAGGTCCCAATGGGGAATAGCTGAAGTTCTGGCTGGGTTGAGATCTTCAGTGCTGCTGAAGATGCGGCTCAGTGATGAAAGGTTTGTCCCATGACGTACAAGGTCGCATACATTATTGGTTCTCTGTCCTCCACATCCGTTAACCGCAAGCTTGTCGGTGCGATGATTGCCGATGCTCCCCAGGATTTGGAATTCGTCGAGGCGAACTTCTCCCAGTTCCCCCTGTATAGCCCTGATCTCGAGGCGGATTACCCGCAGGTGGCTACTGAGTTCAAGACAATCCTTGAAGAGGCTGACGCGGTGCTTATTGCAAGCCCTGAATACGATCGCTCGATCCCCGGTGGTTTGAAGAATGCCATTGACTGGATGGGACGCCCGTGGGGATCGAACCCGATTGGTGGCAAGCCACTGTACGTCGTTGGCGCTTCTGTGGGTTCGGTTGGAGCTGCTCTTGGGCAGGCGGCTGTGCGTCAGACGCTCTCTTTCTTTAATCCGCTGAACATGACTCAGCCTGAAATGTTCCTTCAAGCAAATGCTGATTCCTTTGGCGAGGATGGTCGTTTTGTTGACGCTGGAACGCAGGCTTTCGTGAAGTCAGCTGTCGAGGCCTTCGCGGAGTTTATCCGCCGTCACGCCTAAGCTTGGGCCCCCAATACCACAAATGGGACTAAAGTCCCCAGGTGGTGTCGGGGGTCTTTTTGTGCCCAATTTTGAGTGAGCGGAGTGTGGAAACCGGGAATGGTAGCGGCCGTGTTTAAGAGAGGTAGACATGGTTGTCGTTTCGCTCGAAAATGGCGAAAATCTGCGGAAAATTCGCATCGAACTCAAGGGGGCGAAAACGTTCAGTCCGACTAGCTCTCGCGGTAACGTGAGTGCCGGAGACGTGAAAAACCCCTGACATACTGCGTCTCCGGAGGGCGCCTGTTGACTCACTTTCAGGCGCCCTCAATCTTAAGATCCATCTGGGTTAAGCTGATGAAGGACAACTTCTTGCACTGAGGATGGGACATGAGTGAAACACTGCCTGAGGCCTCGGACCACCCGGGGGCTGAGCAAAGCGCATGTCCGCGTTTGGAGCGTCCTCGCCCACAGCATCCGCCCGTCTACCAGCACGCCTCGGAAAAACTCGATTTCCTTCAAGAACGTGACTGGGGCTTCGATGACGTTGTTGACGCTCTTTTCTTTATCTTCTCCGGAATCGCAACACTGTGGCTCGCATACGTGTTTTTGGCGGGTTCCATCAGGCTTAAACCCACCGCAATTGCCTGGTTTGCCATCTGCTGGGGAGTGACTGCCTACCTTGCGCTTCCGCGACTTCATCAGCTTCTCACATGGCTCTATGTCCCCGACTATTTCATTGGGCGCACCAGGACTGCTGATGGCTTGCTGGGTGACCCGGTGAATCTGGCACTGCTGGGTAGTGAAATTGATATTCACGCAGCGATGACTGCTGCAGGTTGGGTGCGAGCCGACCCCATCAGCCCCAGAAGTGTGCTCCGTGTGATCCGTTCATGGCTCACTCGCCAGCACTATGATTCTGCGCCGGTATCAAACTTGGTGCTCTTCGGGCGAAAACAGCATTTTGCTTATCAAAAATCAGTTCCAGGGAAGTCGTCGGAGCGCCACCATGTGCGTTTTTGGCGCACTCCTCAAGGATGGGTCCTCCCCGGCGGTAGGCGGGTCGAGTGGCTTGCCGCTGGTACCTATGACCGGGCAATTGGTCTGAGCCTGCTCACCTTCCAAATCACTCACAAGATCGATGCGGATATCGACATTGAGCGCAACTTCATCGTTGATGATGTCCTCTATGCCTGCGAGGATGCCCGCGTCGAAATCTTGCCTGACTTCTTCAGTGCCTATCACGATAAGAACGGTGGCGGTGACCGAGTCGTCACCGACGGTGACCTCTACCTTCTCGATGTCACCGACGTTGAAGTTGATGACGAAGACACGGTTCAAATCGCTGACGCCCATGTCGTTGATACGCGGGCACATCGCCGGCGCCCCACTCAGTTGATCGTCGGAATGATGCTGGTAGCCTGCATGGTTCTGACCGAGGTTATCAATGCGGTGCTTATTTTGCGAAACCCTTGGAAGTACGCCGCGATCAATGTCGGACCCCTTGATGAGCTTGCAGAATCGCAGATTAATCTCCTTGCGCTGCGTCTGACGGTTGGTCTTGTTTCTGTCATTCTGGTTGGTCTGGTGATCGTCACCGCCGCACTCACGTGGCAGGGACACCCTCGTGCGCGAATCATCTTGATGACCGCGCTGAGCTTGAACATTCTTGTCGCCGTAGCCGATATAGCCCACTCGGGAACAAGTCATATCTTGCTGATGACTCTGATCGGATCATCGCTCAACGTTTTGGCGCTTCTTGCCTTGTCGGCGAGGGCATGCCATCAGTGGGTGCGCGAACGCAAACGGGATCGAATTGCGGCAGCTCTTGAGCTAGCCAACTGAAAAGTATCTTAGTTTGCTGGCGCCATGAACCAGGCTGCGCGCGAATCCGTTGCAATCCCTTCGTTATACGCCAAGCCAGCGTATGCGGCCGCATCCTTGCCCAGCTGTGAGGAAAGGAATGCGCGGAAGGAATCCACGGCCTCGGCGTGAGTGGAAGCAGGTAGGGGAGCGGCCACTACCTCGCGGGAAACGCACGATCCTGGGATCGCTTGGGCGCGGCTTTCCGTGCCCGTGTTCGAGGCCGCGGCAACTGCCAGGCGCGCATCCCACACGAGGATCGGGCGCGCGTGAGAGCCTTGCGTGGATTCGGCCTCGGGGATGATTGAGGCGCGGTCGGCGGGGATTGTGACGCTCCACTGACCCAGCGCGTCACCGGTCGAAGAGGAGAAGCTTCCCGATTCGTGCAGGTCGGCTGCCCAGTCTTCGAAGCCCTCTCCGAGAGCCTTCTGGGCGTTGGCGATGTACTGGCTTCCGATTGCCGAATTCTCCGGGGGAAGCGCGGTGAGCGGCGCGTTGCTTGAAGATGAGAGTTCCGCTAGAGAGTTTGGTAGGGCCTTGCGGTTTGCGGAAAACCATGAGCGATCCGCGTAGGCGCAAATCGGGTCGTTGCCGATTGCCGTGGGGGATGTCGTCGCGCCCAGGGAAGCGGCCGTGGCCGAATCAATGCCGAAGAGGATATCGGCATCGAGAGAACTCGAAATAGAGGAGGCGGGGAATTGCTCAATGGTGTAGCCGCTTGCGGCCTCGAAGGCTGAGACGTAGTCGTCGGGGAGCTGCCAGCCGGGAGCGTAAGCAATGCGCAGGGTTCCACTTCCGCGCGGGATTCCTTGGTCACCGCTTGCCTTCGTGTGTTTCGCTACTGCCGAGGCCGAGCCCGCTTGGGTGGAAGAGCTTGAGTCTGTGCGGAAAGGATCGTCCGTCCACTGGGCTCCCTGCGGGATTGACGGGGAGCAGGCGCTGAGCGCGAGCGTGCACAGGATGGCGGCGCTGGCGAAGCGGCGAGCTTGGCCTTGAGTGGACGGAGAGGCGGTATTGGTCTTTCGCACCGTACCAGTCTAAGCAATAGTGCATAGAAGGTGAGATATTCGCGCGTCGATAGGGCAAAATGTTTGTATCGAGTGTTCGATGCGATCTGATGCAAGGAGTCATCATGGGAAGCAGTCTCAGTCAGAAACTCATTACCGCAGGGCTGTCTATGGCCGTCGGTTTCGTGGCCGGAAAGGTCGCGGAGCTGGGCTGGAAGGCTGTGACCGGTCAGACCGCACCTCAGGATGATGACGGTACGGCATCCTTGGTTTCAGTGGTCGCTTTTGCCGCAGTTTCTGCCGCTATTGCGGCGGTTGCTCAGCGCGGCGTCGTGAACAAGACGAATAAGTGGTTTGCCCCGGTTGATGCTGTGTCGCAGATCCTGTCGGATCTTGATCAGCCGGCTATCGCAAATTAGAAAATAGCGGAAGATACGTGGAAAGATCGGTGCGCTGTCCCGAGGCCTGAAGGTCCCCGTGGGAGAGCGCATCATTCCAGTCCAGCATTCCGCATGCGAGTTTGAGCCAGGTTTCTGGCGACATTTCGATCACCGCCGGGGGAGTCCCTCGGCGGTGAGTTGTTCCTGGCAGGATCTGAGTGGCACCGGCCGGGGGAACGCGAAGTTCGACCGAGCGGCCGGGGTGCAGGGCTGCGATTTCTTCGAGCGTGTAGCGTACGGCGGTGAAGAGAGTTGCTCGCGAGGCGTCTTCGGGGGCGCGGTACCACGTGAGGAGTGCGGTGTGGCCGTCTGCTGGATCGATACGCCGTTTTGCCATAAAAGTAGTGTAGGTCGCTTCGCGTATGCTGGCGTGGAATTGCCCGATCCTGCCAGATCCGCTATTGTGGTGTGCCGAGGTAGCGTGTCCGAGCGGCCGAAGGTGCAGCACTCGAAATGCTGTGTGGTGTAACAGCCACCCAGGGTTCAAATCCCTGCGCTACCGCGTTAAGGCTTGTGGCCCCAACTGATGTTGGGGCCACAAGTTTTTTATTGGGCAGAACGTCCGCAGTGTTTTGATTGCAAGCCAAACCTAGCTTTCCCGATCGGTCCCTGTTACGCTTGACCTTGTCGGGTTGGTACCCTCCGCCAGGCTTGAAATAACAGCACGATTCAACGCGGGGGCTGAAGGCCCGACATTTGTATAAGGCGAGGGAAGCCAGCCAGCCCGCTGTTTCAGGGCAGGCCTCGGGTCTCTCGCCTTTGTCATACCCGGCGAATCGTAGTGATGCTGAATCGTTAGCAGGATCGACTGTATTTCGAATGCAGGAGGTTGTGATGGCTCGAAATGCACTAGCTGCAATGTCATCTTGAGTAAGTTCTCTGAGCACACGTGGCACTTGTGTCGCTTCTTGTTTTCCCCGCGCGCGCGGGGATGAACCCAACGCAGGCGGTGATTGACCACATTCTGTACGGGACAACAAAAGCAAACGGGAAGCGCACGAGCGGACACTCATACAGGCAAGCAGAACGCGAAATGAGGACAGGACAAATCGCCTTCCCAAGAACCTGGAGCGACACCGACATTATCAGGGCCGCGTTTCTAACAATTACCAATCCGACGTCTCTTAGGATTACGCAACAAGGGCGCCGAATTTACGCATACAGCACAGTTAATGGAGTGCAAGTGGCTACGCAGATAAGCGTGAGAGGCAAACACGCGACAAAGGGCGCAACAATCACTACACATCCCATTGGAGGCGTAGGCGTACTTCGCGCATCAAATGGTAAATTGACACCAGTTGAGTGAGGGATTGATCATGACTGAGGCAATGTATACGGTCGAAGACCTTATCAAATATGCAGACAGCATCCTTCCTATTCCCGTTCTCGAAAATGAGGAGAGTAAGTTCCTTCTTGAAATAGCCGAGGACGAATCGCTCACGATGAAAATCATCGGAGACCTCATCATTTACGGAGCAGACATCCCGGAAAAACTAATCGACGGCCTTGTAAGGGGGTACGACGAAGAACTGATCCGGGAGTACTGGGAGGACTGCCTGTACGACAGGCAGAACGCCTAATTCCCCCTCTTCATTTTCCCCGCACACGCGGGGCTACAAATCAATGTTGTCTCACTGCTGCTTGCCGCCCAAACAATTTCCACGCGGTTTCTTGGTGTGCATACAGGGCAAGCCAAGCCTAGCTTTCCTGATAAAACTCTGTTAAGCTCGGTCCTGTCGGGTTGGTACCCCCCGCGAGCCTGAAATAAGTGGCCAAGAGAAAGTGGAGGCTGAAGGCCCGACATTTGTATAAGGCGAGAGAAGCCAGCCAGCCCACCAGTTACCCCGGGCAGGCCTCGGGTCTCTCGCCTTTGTCATGCCCGAAAAACCGGGAACTCGATCATCCAGACCGCGCGCAAACAGTACACGAACGCCGACAACCCGCCTGAGCCCTCACCGCAGCAACAGCGGCGTGACCTTGCATTCTTCGCCCAGCTTCATCGGCGCGATCGAACATTCATCGCGCATAACAACCAAGCGTTCCAGCATTCGCTGGTGCACAGACCACGGATCAATCGTATTGAGGTAAATCCTTGTCCCGCCCTCAAAACCGGCGATCGTGGAAATCCTCCACTTGATCAAGATCCTCATGCGCATGGGAATCGAGGAACTCGGGGGCCGGTAGTACCACTCCTCGTTACACGGCACCTCCGCGCCCGTCGCGGCGTGCATCGCGTGCACAAGGTCGCTGATGCCTCGTAATTGTTCCGGGGAGTACTCCCAAGGCTCAGCCGGCGCATGAAGCGGCCAAATCGCCAAGGAGGGATAGCGATGTCCAAACCCAGCCATCGCCACAGCATGATCGTTTTGCGCCAAAACCAGCCCACGCGTCGCAGCGATCTTCAAGAGCTCGTCATAAATCCCCGGATAGGTCCGCACGCGCTCAATCTCGTCATGCGTCTGCGTCGAGAACTCATCAATCGCCACAAGCTGCTTGTGCAAGTGATCAAAAGACGCACCCGCGGGCTTGAGCCAGTTCTGGAAGGCCACCACGTACTTCACGGCCGGATCCAAGTCGTACAGGTCCCGCATCGCCCGCACGGTCATCGACATGTACTGGAAGTGTTCCTCGGGCGTGAGCGTCCCAGCCGAAGCCAATTGGGACGTATCCTTCGCCCCGTCAACGAAGTGTCGCCGCCCAACAATCAGATCATGCCCGCCCGAAAAGAAACCATTCGCCTGAGTGAGCTTCTCCGAATCTGACAGCTCCTCAAACTCCTCGAGACTTCCACCCGAGGCCAAGAAACGCGCGCGGACAACATTCATTACGTGGTCGTATCCCCGTGGCGAGGCAAGGTACTCCGCCATCCTGCGCCGCTCGGCCTCGGAAGGAACATGGCCGTGATTGAGGTGCCAATAGTTGTAAGAAACAATCTCGAAAAGGTTGGGAATCCGCCGAAATTCCGCAACGGTATCTCCGAGTTCCTCAGCGCCGAGGCCGTGGAGAGTTTCCCATTCACCCTCGCGCGTGCGGACAATGCGCGCCTTCTCGGGAGGGGTTTCCAGGTACCGACCCGAACAAAAGGCGCAGTGATGCCCGTCTAAATCATGATCGATGATAGGCGCAGGCGAACCCGGGCGAGTCAGAGGGCGGTGAGCCCGACCCGGAACCGTCCACACTTCAGTTCCAGTTAAAAGGTTGCGCTGTTTGACCGTCCCGTCAGAAAGACGGAGGATCGCTTCGTCGCTCCCCGTAGGTAGTACAGCCATGCTTCTACTTTAGGCCGAAGACGCGTGTGCGTGTGTCCGAAAAATGAATTTCAGGCGGGCAGCCAGCCCTTTGCGCGACGGCCAAGATCCTCGAGCAAAGCGCTGGCCTCTTGAGCGCGATCAGGTTGAACAAAGAGATGGTCGTGGCGACGGCATGCAATGAAATTCGCGGTAATCGAACGCGCTGCGAGGATCTGTGCAATCGATGCAGTAATGCCGATTGCGGCAAGCTCGGTGGAAGAACCCAAGTCGATTCGCGTGTACAGTTCATCGGCATTGATACCTGCTTCACGGGCAATCTCTTGCTCAACGACCACGGTGTAGCCATCCTCGTCGCGGATCACGGCGAAGAAATCGACCCCCTGAGGAATCTCGTCGACCAGAGAGAAGACATAGGTGCCGCTGGGCTGAGGATCGAGGGAAGCAAGAACTCGGTCCAAGTCAGTCGTAGAAACATGAGTCATGTCTTCACGATAGCCCAGCGGCACACCCACAATCTGTGCCTGTCTCATATCCAAAAACGATATGAGTTGCGCCTGAAGCGAAAGCGCTACATTCGGTCCATCTCATCGGGACGAGGCCCCGTGCGACCTTCCTCCCCGCGATCCAGTTCGTCAATCCTGCGCATCTGATCCGCGTCCAATTCAAAGCCTGTGATGGCAAAGTTTTCCGCGCGCCGTTCATGCGAGGACGCTTTCGGGAAAGCGACGTCGCCTCGTTGAATTGCCCAGCGCAGAACAACTTGCGATTCTTGCGCACCGACTTCGCGCGCGATATCGACAATCACGGGATCGGAAAGGACAGCACCGCGTGCCAGGGGAGCCCAGGCCTCGGTAATGATCCCGTGGCGAGCATTGAAACGGTGTAGCTCACGGTTGGCGAAGTACGGGTGTGATTCGATCTGGTTGATGGAGGGCGGGATCTCGCAGCTATTGAGGATTGGCTGGAGGTGGTGGGCCTCGAAATTCGAAACACCGATGGAGCGCACCATTCCTTCGCGGACGAAAGTCTCCATCGCTCGCCACGTGGGCATAATATCGCCGCCGTAGTGCATGGGAAGAGGCCAGTGGATCAAGAACAAGTCCAAGTAGTCCAGCTGCAGTTCCTCCAAAGAACGCTCGAGGCTGGCGCGCGCAACATCGGGCTCATGGTTGGGATTGTTGAGCTTCGAGGTCACGAAAATTTCCTCGCGCGCCACGGGGCTGTCCGCGATGGCGCGTCCAACCTCGGCCTCGTTGCCGTACATTTGTGCGGTGTCGATGTGGCGGTAGCCAAGCTCGAGTGCATCGAGGACTCCGCGAAAAGAGTCCTCGCCGACAAGCTTGTATGTTCCAAAGCCGAATTGGGGAATGGTATGCCCGGAAATCAAGGGCAAATGCTGAATTATGGGGGCCATGATGAATACTCCAGGGTGAATTCACACGTCATAAGTGCACAAATTTTTATGATCTTAAAGACATGATATGTTCTTCGACCGTTGAAATTACTTTTCATTCCTTTACTAAATGCCGAAGAAACGTCTAAAACTGTTATTTTGGCTGAGAAAATCAACGAAAAAGTGACTATGCTGTGCCCAGTAATTCTTTAATCATGGAGGTGGCTGTGACTAAGAAACGCGCGGAGGGCGAAAGCAGGGCCCGTGCGCTCACGCGCTCGCGCCTCGTTGACGCAGCAGTGGAAATTCTTGTTGAACGCGGTTTTGCGGGAACAAAAATTGATGAAGTTGTTGGTCGTGCGGGCTATACCCGCGGCGCATTCTATTCGAACTACTCGAATATGAATGAGCTCCTTGAGGATGCTTTCATCGCATATTCGACGCAACTTTTGACCGAGATGACGCAGGCTTTTGATTCAATCGAAGGCCCGCTTGACCTCGATAGCATCGTTGCGACGCTGGAAAGCCTGGCGACTCAGGGGCGCACCGCCTACATCCTCCTTATGGAATACCGTCTTTTCCAAATGCGTAACCCCGAGGCAAGCGGCATTCCGGGAAGTCAGCGCAACCAGCTGGCCGATTTTGTCACCGGCATGCTGGAGTCTGCCCTCGAGCGTATGGGGCGTAAGCCGCTTCTGCCGACGAACATCATGGGCGAGATCCTCTCGATCTTCTACCTCGAGGCTCTGGGGAGCGTCAATGACTCCGCAGAGGCAAACCAGATCCCGATCCGCAAGGTCGTTGACGTCATTGTCTTCGGCTTCTCGATCCCTAAGGATCAGGATCCGCAGACTGCTGCTTCCTTTGAGGGCGCCGATCGCGAACAATTCCGCGCCGAGGCATTGGATCCCTCGCGCGAAGGGCTGATTCCTTTGGTGCGCGAGGCCATCGCAAGGAACTAGAAGAACGCGCTTTAAGCGTT
The DNA here is from genome assembly GCF_000758755.1 of Actinomyces sp. S6-Spd3. GTDB lineage: Bacteria > Actinomycetota > Actinomycetes > Actinomycetales > Actinomycetaceae > Pauljensenia. The sequence continues at coordinate 36,137 of NZ_JRMV01000274.1, forward strand.
TTTCTTTTTAGACGATTTGTTGGGGGCGTGCGATATGCACGCCCCCAACTACTATTTTGGGCGGCACCGCGAAGATGCCGCCCAAAATACTCGATCGTCCTTACTTCAAATCAGCGGGCCACCAGGACACCGCGGATACTCGGCAGGTCAGAGCCTTCGCCGGAAGATCAGCTTCTGCCTTGAATTGCTTCGATTCACCCGGATTGATTCCCTCAATCTTTGCTTGGGTTTGCGCAGTATCAGTGGTTCCTTCAAGCGATGAAGTGATCGTGAGGGTGAGGTTTGACTTCTTCATTGAGCTCGTTGCTTCCTTAGGGCCCTTGTACTTCTTGAGTTCGCCCGAAATCCTCACGTGGTTGCCGTCAGCTTCGCACTTGACGCTGATGTCCTCCAAGGAGGCTTGTAGCTTGGAGTAATCCTGATTAATAGTGAATGCCTTGACCTTGTTGGGGCAGATTTGCTCTGCGTATTCGCCCTTCGGATCAACGGTCTTCAACTGTTTGAGGAGGTCTTGGATCTTGCCTGCATCACTGGCAGATGCGGGGGTGACCGAATCGCACCACGGCTGAACTCGGGCCGCGGCGGCTTTCTGTTGCGTTTCAGTGAGTTGTTGCTCAATCGAGGCTGACTGCGACTGAAGATTACTGGTCTCTGAACTCAGGGAGCTGACCTTCTGGTAAGCGAGCAGGGCTTGAACCAGTGTGACGACTGCCCAGACCAAGCTGATAGCGCACAGCGCGGCGGTAATTCGCACAACACGCTTCGGCATCTTCGAAGAGGGAGCCTTCGTTTCCTGCGGCTTCTCGGATTGAGTGGATTCACCTGTTGCCTGGGGATTCATGCTGCTCACTTGCCCGACCCTTCCAGCTGTTTGTTCAATGCGTCAAGCTTCTTTTGCTGTTCCGCGACACTTTGACGCAGTGGCTGAATTTGAGCGTCAAGGATGGAGGCGCGATCTTGATTGTGCTGCGCAGAATTCATGAGGGCAAAGCCGGAAACAGTAAAAGCGACCGTCAAAAGCACATACATGACGGTGAGGAACTTTTGCTTACCTGTCCATGCGGAGGGTTTCTTCGGCTTTGCGGGCTTCGCTGGGCGAGCAGGCGCCATTGGGGCCGCGGGCGCGCCGGGGAAGCCAGATGTGCTGCTCGATCCGTACGCAGGCTGCGTTGTCGAGGCGTAGGAAGGCCGCGTTGGCGCCGCTGAGTAGCCCGCTTGGGGTGCGCCAGGAACGCTCGCCTGGGGTGCGCCAGTGTAACGAGGCTGGGGCTGCGCGAGGGGTGCTTGGGCCGGCGCGGGCGCAGGGCGAGCCTGCGCAAAGGGCGCTTGAGGCTGTGCGGAAGAAGGACGTGCCTGTGGCTGCGCAAACGGCGCCTGAGGCTGCGCGGAAGAAGGACGCGCTTGCGCAAAGGGTGCCTGGGGCTGGGCGCTTGAAGCCTGAGCAGATGGGTACTGTGCTTGTGCAGAGCCGGTCGTTGAAGCTGATGGGTGAGCGGGCACAGCGCTGTAGGCGGATGACGAGGTCGTTACTCTACCTGCAGGGGTCGTGCCGTTTGTGGCACCGGTTGCTGCCTGTGTATAGCTGGTCCACTGCGATCCGTCCCACCATCTCAGCTGGGAGGAGTTCGAGGGATCGCGGTACCAACCCGGCTGCGGATTTGTCATGGCGGGATCCTTCCTATACGTCGCCCTTTATTGAACGGTAACATGCTGTGCGAATACTGTGAGCATTCTGGACGCGAGAGTGTCTTACTCGCCACTGTATCCACTCTTATCTCGCAATATTCTGGGTTTCCTCTCCACTGGAAGCTACCCTTAGTCCTTATGGCCCAATTCCTCGCACAGAACCATCTTCTGACTCTTTTCCTTGTCGTTGGACTCGGTGCTATTTTAGGGGCGATTCGCGTTGGCCCCTTCCGTTTTGGGGCGGCCGGAGCTCTCTTCGTCGGCCTCCTGGTCTCTGCATATAGTCCCGAAGCGGGGCATGGGACTGCAATTATTCAACAAATCGGATTGGCCTTTTTCGTTTACACCGTCGGTATTGCCGCAGGATCGACATTCTTTGCCGATCTGCGTCGCCAGAGTTCTCTCTTGGGCTCTGCGACCATTATCTGCGTCGTTGGAGCCATCATTGCCTGGGCGGGTGGTCATTTCCTAGGACTGGGCAAGGGCCTCGTCACCGGGTTGTACACGGGCGCACTAACCGCGGCCCCTGCGCTCGACGCGGCCACACGTGTCAGTGGAAGCGGCGATGCCGCAGTGGGATACGCCTTCGGTTATCCCATTGGCGTGATTGTCGGCATCGTCGTCGTCACGATGACAGTGACGCGCAAGTGGATTGGCGAAAAAGACACCCCCTCACTCGCGGGCGCGGGATTAGACGCGGTAACCGTCCGCGTCGAAAGGGCTGTGGCAACTCGCAAGATCCCCGCCTGGCGAGAAGGACGCGTCCGCATGTCCTACCTGCAGCGTGAGGGACGTACGCGAGTCTTAATTCCCGGTGAAGAACTGCGCAGGGGAGACCTAGTTGTTCTGGTCGGTGGTTCCTCGGCAATCGCAGAAGTTGTCGAGCAACTTGGTGTCCAGACCGAGGCGCACCTGGCTGATGATCGCTCGGACGTGGCCTTCGAACGCATCGTCGTCTCCAGCCCAGACGTAGCGGGCCGATCGATTGCGGAACTCAATATGGCGACCCGCTTCGGTGCGGCTATTACACGAGTTCGACGCGGCGATCTGGACCTGCTCGCCAGCGATGACCTCAAGCTCAATCTTGGCGATCATGCGGCAGTCGTTGTCCCTCAAGAAGAACTCGACAATGTCCAGAGTTTCCTCGGGGACTCCGAGCGTCGCGTGAGCGAAGTCGATGGAATGGCTTTCGGAATCGGCATGGTTTTGGGAATGGCGCTCGGGGCAATTCCATTCCCCATGTTTGGCGGAGCAACCTTCCAGTTGGGCTCAGCTGCTGGCCCACTCATCGTCGGTATGCTCCTTGGTGCGCTTCGTCGTACGGGTCCGCTGGTATGGACCCTGCCGGCCTCGGCGAACATCACGATCCGTTCCATTGGCCTCATGCTCTTCTTGGCCGCCCTGGGCCTCAATGCTGGCCCCGCTTTCGTTGAGCTATTGGCCAGCCCCCAAGGGTGGAAGGCCGCTCTCCTTGCGTTGATCATCGTTGCGGCCTGTTGCGTCGCACAGGCTATCGCGGGCCGCTTCCTTGGCTTGTCTGCGCCTCGTAGTGCGGGTGCTGTCGCTGGGTTCTTGGGACAGCCGGCCGTTTTGCAGGCTGCGGATGCGCGCGTTGCTGATGAACGTATCGAGGCTGCATACGCGACACTGTTCGCCTTCGCGATCATCGTCAAAATTTTCTTGGTGCCATTTATCTGGACACTGTGAGCTAAGGAGTAATTCATGGCAACACCGGATTTTGTTCTGGAACTACGTCGGCACGTGGGGCACTCCATGCTCTGGCTTTCAGGCTGTACCGCTGTCGTCTTACGAGGCCGTGATGGAGCTGCGATTAATTGGCAGGCTCCCATCGACCCCGCTTCCGTCGAGATCTTGGTCGTCCAACGCGCGGATAATCATCAGTGGACCCCGGTGACCGGGATTATCGATCCGGGCGAGGAACCTGCTTGGGCAGCGCTTCGTGAGATTCTCGAAGAGACGGCTTGCAAGGCGCGTGCACAGCGTCTGATCAACGTCGAAGTCGTAGGCCCCGTGATCTATGAGAATGGGGATCAAACGACCTATCTTGACCTAGCATTCGCATGTGAGTGGGAGGACGGAGACCCCTTCCCGGCCGATGGGGAAAATACTCAAGCTGCTTTTGTTCGGGGCGATGAACTTCCACCGATGAATGAACGCTTCAGGCGCACGATTGCGCGCGCGCTGAGCGGCGAGCTTGCTGCTTCCTTTAACTAAGACATGAAAAGGTGGTGCCCGGGTGAGAATTCACCCGGGCACCACGGCATGTCAATCAATCAGGCGCCAAGCCAGTAGGCAGCCAACACCTTACGAAGATCAAGAAGATCTTGGACATGGCTCATCTCGCGAGCCGAGTGCATGGAGAGCAATCCAACACCCACATCAACGGTCTCGATACCCAGACGCGTTGCGGTGATTGGGCCAATCGTTGTTCCGCAGGGTGAGGCGTTATTTGACACGAAGTCCTGTGAAGAGGCTCCTGCACGTTTGCATGCACGCTTCCACAAGGCGATACCCACACCGTTTGTTGCGTAACGCTGCTTAGCGTTGATCTTGAGGACCGGGCCGCGGCCCATGACCGGGTGATGCGAAGGGTCGTGGACCTCCGGGTAATTCGGGTGCACCGAGTGCGCCGCGTCCGCGCTCACACACGTAGACGAAGCAATCATGCGTGCATAGCCGTCTTCATCACGCCCGAGCGCCCAAGCAGTGCGACGCAAAACGTCTTCGAGGATCGGGCCGGCCGCGCCTGTGCGCGATTCGGAACCAACTTCTTCATGGTCGAAACACGACAAGACAATAATGTCTCCGCCTTCAGGAATGCCCATCCCTGCGATATCTTCAAGTGCCGCCAGTGCTGGATGGACCGAAGAGAGATTGTCCTGACGTCCAGCGGCAACAAATTGTGCCTCCGAGCCAAAGGTCGCGGGGCCCTGTGAGGGAGTACAGATCAGATCGAAGGAAACGACCTCGTTTGCGTTTTCCAGACCAGCAGCACGGGCGATGGTGTCCATCAGCGAGGCATCGGGGCTGTCGACCGTCCACACGGGGTGCAAGTGCTTCTGGGGATCGAGGTGCAAAGACTCGTTGACGCCTCGGTTGAGGTGGATTGCCAGCTGCGGAATGCGTGCCAGTGGCGCTGTGCGGACCAGGATTTCTTCTCCCGAGGCCATGATCAGTCGACCCGCAACGCATAGTTCGCGATCGAGCCAGGAATTCATGATCATTCCGCCGTAGACTTCGACCTCGATCTGCCCCCAGCCATCGCTTGTTGTGGTCTGGGGTGAGGGCTTAAGCGTGAAAGCGGGGGAGTCTGTGTGTGCACCGACAATTCGGAAACCGGTTGAGTCGGTGACGTTTTGGGGAACCATCCATGCCATGACGGCTCCGCCGCGAACCATGACATGCCCGCCGGGGCTTGCATCCCAGGGTTCTGTTTCGCTTTGGCGGGTGAAGCCTGCGTCTTCGAGGCGCTGAGCGACGAGGGAAGCCGCGTGATAGGGCGTGGGGGAATCAGCTAGAAAATGGAGATAATCGAGAGTATTAGAGTCGAGTTCTGGATTTTTAGACTCAAGTCGTGGTGTCATACCTGCATTTTACGCTGCACATTTTATTCAGGAGTGGGTGGACATATGTGCAGCGGTACTTTTTCGCTCACATGTATTGAGCCGCGCTTTGTTTCAGTAAATGCGGGATGACACTAAAACAACTTTGTTCAAGTATTTAGATGCAATTGTTGTCAGATCATATTAGTTCGTAATAATTCGATGAAAATCCGTCCGGTTTATTTGCGCATTTGCGCAGGTCAGGGGCTAGTTTTATTCCTCTGAGACTGATAAATTAAAAGGGTGATTACTCAAAGCAATGAGACTCTCCTCGATGAGAGCGAAGCTGAGCTTTGGCACGCGTGGAGTTCTGTTACGCGTGCTGTTCAGAGCGCCTTGGGTTCCGAAATTAGCAAGAGCGCTCCTTTGGCTTTAATCGAGTTTGAAATGCTCGATGAGCTTGCTAATGGAGAACAACCTATGCGTTCTGGAGAGCTTGGGGCTCTTGTCTCGTTAACGCGCTCTGGAACCAGCCGCGCGATCTCCCGTCTTGTCGCTAAGGGCTTCATCAGTAAAGAAGGATCGTCAACGGATCGACGCTCCGTTCTTGTGTGCCTCACCCCCGAGGGGCGCAAGGCCTACGAGGCCGCTAATAGTGTCTTCGCAAACGCAGTCCGCAGCGGGCTTCTCAGTGCGGTAGACGGCAATGACCGCGACACCTTACTGAGAATCCTGAACGTCATCTCCGACACGATTCTCTAAAAGAAAAGTGGGGCAGCGTAAGCTGCCCCACCCCACATTCTGGGTCTACACGGTTAGAACGACTTCCTGTAGACGTTGGTTTCGCGCTGAAGGAAACCAACCCGACGGTAGAGGCGGTTCGCCGCCTCTCGCGTCGGCCGGGATGTCAGATCGACTGTCCGAGCCCCCAACGCCTTGGCGTGGTCCACTGCGGCTTCCACAAGACTTTGGCCAACGCCCTGTCCGCGCACGGCCTGATCTGTCACAACATCTTCAATCCACGCGCGCCTTCCCGTTGGAATGTCAAAGACGACCAGGGACAGCATGCCCATGATCTTCTCCTCATCATCAACGGCACACACCAGGTGCAGGCACTCTTGGTCAAAAAGCTCCTCAATCTGCTCCACGGACAAGGGTTGTGCGGAGGAGGACAGCTGCGGAAGCAAACGGTCGAAAGCCTCGTGAACCTGATCGTGAGAAGAATCGGGAAGCGTATTCAGGATCTCGATACGCATGGGTGCTCCTTATTTGGTGCGTGAACAATGGCCAAAGTTATGCCATTGAGGATAGCGCGAGCACTCCTTTAGGAGGCGCGGCTCAAGCGAAATGTATCGTTATGTGAACCCACTGCAGCACGTGCGCGCAATGAGTGCACAGCCGCCGGCGTGGGCGTGGCCGGGGTCGGAAGCGAGGCCTCGGGCTTGAAATCCTGCAGATCCGCAGCCGTCGCTTGGACAGAAACGGAGTGATCAAGAGTGTTTTCTTGCCTGCCGGATGCTTCCTTCTCCGGAGCGAAGACATAGCGGCTCTGCGCGGAGTAGGAGACCAGGTACATCGTCGTGTCAGCGATAATCTTTGCCAGCCATAGCGGCATTCCCAGGCTCGTCATCACGGAAAGCATGATGTAGGAGCCGGCGACGACCGCAAGTGCCAGGGACGCATAACGCATCGCACTGCGACGCAGGGAGGTGCCCTTGGCCTCGAAAACGTGGCGATTCATTGTGAAGTTCACCGAAGCGCTGACCAAACGAGCAGCAACAACGGGGAAAAGCAAAGTACCCGTCACCGCGTTCAAGAGAAGAACCAAGACATAGTCAATAACGGTCGCAATTCCTGAAGAAGCGGCGAACTTCAAGAGCGGCGCCCAAATTCGCGCGGAATCTTGCAGCGGACGGAAGTGAGAGGTCGGGTTTCCGGCCTCGTAAACTGTCTCAATCGGAATTTGGGTGACCGGATGACGGAACTTCGCCAAGTGCAAAAGGACGCGGAGCTCGTACTCATAACGATCACCCTCGATACCGACTAACGTCGGCAAAAGGTCAATCGGGAAGGCGCGCAGCCCAGTCTGGGTGTCCTTGAGCTTCCAGCCGGTTGCAAGCCAGAAGAGCCCAGAAGTCGCGCTATTACCAATCCTCGAACGTGCCGGAACATGACCGACGAACTCGCGGACGCCCAAAACACTCTGATTGGATGTTGCAGAGGCCTGGCCCACGCGGAAGATATCGACAAGCGTGTGTTGGCCATCGGCGTCTGCAGTCACAACGCAATCATCGATTCCAAGGCTTTGGGCGCGGTCATAAATGTAGGTGAAACCAGCCCGAAGCGCGTACCCCTTACCGCGGTTGCGTTCGTAGGAGATGACGTGCGCGCCCGCGGTGCGCGAGGCATCGAAGATATCCCGGTATTCTTCGCCGGAACCGTCATCGACCACAACAATGCGCATTGCTGAATCAGCTCGGTGCAGCTCAAGGATGAGACGCGGCAATCGTGCATCCGGTTGGTAAGCAGGAATTAACACGTACATGGCTCAAGCTCCCTTCGTGATGTAGATGATGTCGGAGGTAGCGCGTTCGCCACCGTTGGAGGGGTTATTGACGACTTGGCCGTTGAACCACATTTCAGAGGAGCCACCGCCGTCGAGGTTGTAGGCGGTCTTTGCGCCCAGGCTCTGCATGATTTCGGCCAGGCCGCTCATCGTTACGCCGCTTGAAGTTCGCGAGCGACCATCCACAACGACGAAGACAAAGTGGTTGTCGTCGATGATGCCGATCGCGGTTCGCGGCTGCTTATCCTGGATCGAGTGGTTACCGAAGTTGGTATCGATCTCCAGGTTGTCGATTCCGCTGATCACCTGGCCGTCCTGCAAAAGCGCCGGGCCGAAGGAGAGGGTCTGCCACACGCCCTCGTTGACCAGGGTTTGAGCGTTGGTCTGAGTTTCGTCGTAGACCTTCATCGTGCCGTCCTTGTAGATGGCCAGGCCTTGACGAGCGCCACTGTCGCGGTAGATTGTGCCGTTTCGGATCACGATGCCCGTCGAGCGGAAACCGTAGTAGTCGCCGTTAATAGCGAAGACGGCGTTGTTATCCGTCGCGATTGAAGACACAAGGTCCGTGATGTTCGCACCGAACTGATCGTTTGCGAAAGCGGAACGCAGAGCAGTCGCGTCGGAGAGCTGAACATCCGCGACGTAGTAGGTGACGCCGTTGTTTTGGACCTGCTTCACGGAGATCTTGGTGTTTCCGTTCGTGTAGGTATCCGAGGTGATCGTTGCGCTATCCGTATTCAGAGAAGTTGTCTGCGCGTTGCCCTGAGCGGCCTCGTACGAAGAAGCGCTGGTGACTTCAACGTGATCGATCACGTAGCGGTTGAGGGCCCATGCGGTGGTGCCACCCAATGCCAGCGTGATTGCGGTTGCGCCCGCAATGATTCCGTTGCGTAGTCCCTTGCGACGACGCTTCGTGGGGCGGGTACGAGTCGGTTTAGTGCGGTGCGCCGAGGCCGAGGAACCTTCCGTGCTGGAGGCCTGAGTCTGGGCGGTGGCTGCCTGCTGGCGGGCAGCGAAGGAGCGGGCAAGATCATCGGCCGAAGGAGTGGCCGGAGTGGGGAAGTCATTCTTGTTCATGCCCCTAGAATTCACGGCCGGCTTCTGTAGGGATTATGGACAAGCTGTGCTCCACCTGTGGAACAAATACCTCTCAAAAACTCCTTGCATTTGATGAATGTTCGCTGGAAGATAGATGAGTCACGTCTAGGCAAAGGAGCCCGACACGATGATAGACAAACGCGTCTTTTGGCGACCCCTGGCCATCCTTGGGGCACTCGCCTTGTCCCTTCCGGGATCAGCAGTTGCACATGCTACTGAAGGTGCAACAGATACCCCTGTTATTCTCAACGCCCCAACGACCATTAGTGCGGGACAACTTCGTGCAACGGTCTCGCACGAATTCCCACAGGTCACCGGATATACCTTCGCGGGAAATCCCGTTGGCGGCCGCGCGGAAACGCTTCACCAGGTCACGATCGACGGAAACCAATACACCGTCGACACTGTTGAAGCTCAGCGTGTTTCGGACCAGAAAGTTGCCTACACGGTAACTTTCGTCGGCAGCGAGATCACGATGAAAGCCGAGATCGAGGTACAGGAAATTACCTCGCACGCCCAAGGAACAGAGGGGGCAAAACGACCGACTCTGACTTTCCGCATCACTGAGATGAACGGCGCGCACACGGTGGAAATTCCCGGCCACGGCCTCGTCTCGGTCAATGCAGACCAAGGCGGAGCATACGCATGCGGCATCACGGGAGTATCCCGAGGCGCGGCCAATGGCGACTCCTATGCGGGTGTTGACGATACTTTTGCCAGCATCACCGCCTCGACGCCCATTGATTACTATGAACAACCCAGCGCCTACCTCATGGTCAATACCAATAAGGTCGCCGTCGGAATGGAGACCAACGCGACCTACGATGAGCCCCACGGCTATGAAACCAACTGGAATTCCAGGTGGAAGCGCCAGGTCATTGAACAAAACGGCGTCAAGACTTTGATCGCGCAAAACGGTCAGTGGACCTACCGTTCCGAGGCCGCGACGGATGCGATTGGGGACGAAGAACGCCCCTATACGACACTTGTCTTCACAGGAGACGCGAATTCATCGGGCAGTGTTGATTGGCAAGATGCCGCAGTTGCCTATGCGGATATCACTCCTGAGATCACTGGCGCAGCCGACAATCATAAGTGGGTTGTCACCCACATTCCCTTCGATTTTGGTTCGGCCGCAACGCATCCCTTCCTCCAGATCGCCGATGACGTCAAGCGCGTGAGCCTTGCGACTGACGGCTTGGGACAGCGCGTCATGGTCAAGGGCTATGCCTCTGAAGGGCACGATTCGGGCCACATGGACTACGGCGGTAACATCAACACTCGCGCCGGTGGCGAGGCTGACTTCGGCACTCTCTTCACCAGCACGAAGGATGTCAACGCGATCTACGGCGTTCACGTCAATACAACCGAGGCCTACCCGGAAGCAAACTCTTTCGGTTCTCTTCCCTTCACCGGTGGCCGCGGATGGAACTGGCTCAACCAGTCCTACTACGTCAATCAGCGTGACGATTTGGGCAACGGCGGCGCTGTTAATCGATTCCAGGAACTGCGCAATCAATTCCCCTTAAGCAAGTACCCCAATTTCCGCTGGATCTACATCGATGTCTACTACGGTTCGGGCTGGCAAGCCGACCGCTTGGGCAACGAACTCAACAAGATGGGATGGGAAGTCGGATCCGAATGGGCAGACCGCTTCGAGAGGCACTCCCTGTGGTCGCACTGGTCGAATGACGAGCACTACGGTGGCGCAACCAACAAGGGCTTGAACTCCCAGGTCATCCGTTTCGTCGACAACGCGAATAAGGACAATTGGAACCCGAATGTTGTCTTGGGCTACCCCCAGATCGTTGAGTTCGAAGGCTGGACTGGCCACCAAGATCAAGACGCGTTCTACCGCAATATCTGGTCAAACAACCTGCCTAGCAAGTTCCTCCAGAACTCGCGCATCATGCGCTACGACACCGCGGATGCAGGGGACGGAAAGACGAAGCACACCTACACATTCGCTAACGGAACGGTAGCTTCGGGTTCGACGGCTGTCACCGCTCAAACAGAGGCAAGTTACGTTGTCGGAACGATCCAGGCAGACATGTCGTCCTCGCGCGAATTTGTCTACGACGGGGCAACAGTCCTTCGAGGCGACAGCTACCTCTTGCCGTGGAAGGACAACGGAACTTCTGCCGGAGCAGATCGCCTGTACTACTACAACCCCGCTGGAACTGCGACGGAGTGGACTCTCACCAAGTCCTACCAAGGCGTTGGTTCTCTAGCCGTCTACCGACTCACCGATCAAGGCCGCGTGAAGGTTACTGATCTGGCTGTCTCTGGCGGAAAGATCACCATCCCGGCCTCGGTCTATGACGGAGTAGCTGAGGGCGATCGCGACCACACGGCCTTCGTGCTGGTACCAGAAAATGCTCCCGCAGCCGTCTCGACCCCCGCATGGGGCGCAGGAACCGTCTTCGCTGATCCTGGATTCAACTCGGGAAGTCTAAGCGGCTACACAACGACTGGTTCAGTCAGCGTCGTGAAGGATCCCCACGGTGATCCTGTCGCACAACTGGGCGCAGGCAAGGCCTCGCTGTCCCAAGAGATGACCCTCAACGCAGGAACCTACCAGGGCAGCGCGTGGCTCCAAATCAACAATGGAAAGACCCGCAAGGTCACTATTTCCGCCTCGGGAGATGGCGTGACAAGCGCCGGATCGCAGCAGCGAAATGGGGACTTGGGGGCAACTCGAGACAAGCCTGTGACGACAGTCTTTGAGGACTTCGAGAATATTGCGGAAGGCTGGGGCCCCTTCGTCAAGGGCGATGCCGGCAATATCACGGACCCGCGCACGGTTCTGGCCTCGCTGAACGCTCCATACACTCAACGAGGCGGAGTCCTTCCCGACCGTTCGCATAAGGCGACGGATGACGCGATTGCGGGACACTGGTCACTGAAGAGCCACGAAGAAAACGGCGGTCTTGTCTACCGGACGGTTCCACAGACCGTGAATCTGCAGGCGGGACACCGCTACCGCATTTCCTACGACTACGACAACGCCGTGAGCGGTTCATACTACTGGGTCACTGCATACGATTCTGCGGGAGCTGACGGAGTCAGTGCGAACTATCTCGATTCGACGCTGCTTCCCCAAACGGAGAGGCCCTCGCACTTCGTTGAAGAACTCAATGTTGGTGCTTGCGGCTCCTACTGGGTTGGCCTCTACAACGTCCAGGGAGGAAAGTCAGGAAACGATTTCTCGATCGATAACTTCCGAGTTGAAGATCTTGGAACAACCGCCGACGTCCCTGCCTGCGCTGCTGCGAGCATCGCAACCCAAGGAAGCGCGATAGAAGGCAAGACCGTCCAGGTGACAACGACCTTGGTGAATAATGAGTCTGCGGATGTCACCAATGTCCGCAGCGAATTGAGCCTTCCGGCGGGGTGGAGTGCACAGGCGACTTCGCCCACGACTGCCGAGACTCTTGCCAAGGGAGAAACCTTCACCACCACGTGGACGGTGAGCATTCCCGAAGGGGCCGGTGGCAATGCCGTCACCTTGACACACCAGGCGCACTACCGGATCGGCGATGAGGACCGTACCGCTGTGGGCACAACGAGCGTGACAGCTCTGGGATCCATCAGGTCCAATGCCGTCAACTACCTCTCTGACATCCCCTTCTCATCGACGTGGAACTCCAACGGCTGGGGACCTGTCGAGCGTGATAGCGAGGTCGGCGAAGATCAAGCAGGAGACGGTGATCCGATCTCGATGAACGACCAGCCCTATGCCAAGGGCCTGGGCGCACACGCTCCCAGTGACCTCGGTTTCGAACTGGACGGAAAGTGCACAACCTTCAAGGCAACCGTTGGCGTGCAGGACGGACAGTGGAGTGGCTCAGTGACCTTCCACGTCATCGGTAGCACTGACGGTTCCTCCTGGTCCGATGTCGTTCCAGAAACTTCGGTTATCAGGGGAGGAAGCGAACCGAGGGATATCTCGGGCAATGTTCGAGGGATGAAGTACATCCGCTTGATCGTTGGAGACGGCGGCAATGGCAACGGTAACGACCACGCGAACTGGGGTAATGCCCGCGTGCTGTGTGGAAACGCTACCGAGGGTGGCGACACTCCCGCCCCTGAGCCCACTCCGACTCTGACGCTCAAGGACTACACGGGAGCCCTCCAGTTGGTCAGCGCACCGGCTGCCTACGAAGAGAATCCGGCCTCGAACATGTTCGACAAAGACCTGACGACCTTCTACGACAAGGATTGGGTCAACCTCACCGACCACCCCAGCACGATTGATCTCGCCCTCTTCGAAGGAAGCGATCCCACTGGCGCACAGCCGGTGAATATCGGCGGCCTGTCGATCGCAGGACGCGCGGGGCAAGCTAATGGCCGGCCCAAGGCCTACGAGGTCTATGTTGGCCAAGACGCAGCGAACATCAATCAGAAGGTCGCCGAAGGCACTTTGAGAAACACGGCTCTTGCTCAACGTATTACCTTCGACGAGGCCGTGAACGCGAAGTATGTTCGCATCCGAGTCCTGAGCAATTACAAGACCAAGGCCGACCAACCCGATGGCCTGCTTGCAATCGCCGAGCTGGGCGTTCTTGTTCCTGATGGAACGACGCGCGCAGCTGTTTCGGGTAGCGACCGCAGTGCTGGTACGCGAAGCGCACGCCGTGCTCGCTCCTTGGATGATGAACAAGCGCTGACGGTGAATACAAATGCTGAAGGACTGGTCGGACAGAACTATCTGGATGTCCAGACGGTGAATGATACCGATCCTGCTGCAAACCCAGAGACCGTCATTGACCGGACCTGGGCCGAAAACTGGATGGCTGCGGATCAGAAGCACCGGACCAATAGCGATCCTAGTTCCTTCCAACGCGTTCCTGTGACTTTCACGGTCGCGAAGGATGGAACGAAGGTGCGCTTCACCATTGCCGCTGATGAGGGCGATGCGCCGGTCTTATTCGACAATCTCCGCATGGTGAAGATCGAGCGTCCTACGACCAACGATCTTCTTGGCGTGGATTGCATGGCTGATCCGACTCCGGAGGCATGCACAACAATGCGGGCGAACGCACGCATTGGCTTGAGCACTGCTCTCAGCGTCTCGCTGCCGGCACCGACTCCGAACCCAACTCCGGACCCAACGACGGATCCAACGACGGATCCAAGTACTCAGCCGACAACGGATCCCACCACCCAGCCAAGCGGGGATCCAAGTACCCAGCCTAGCGCCGATCCTTCTCAAAGCGGCGCACAGCAGGCTGGCTCCGCCTCTGTAGAGCAAAAGGGCACGGCCTCGGCAAAGGATGAAAAGAAGAAGAGCACCCGCAAGGGCAAGAAGTCATCTCTTGCTCGCACAGGTGGCGAAACAAGCACGATCTTGATCAGTGCCGCCCTCCTGACAGCTGCAGGCTACGCACTGCGTAGACGTCGCATGAATTGAGGTGAGTATCCCGGTGGGGAGCTGAGCTGAGGGGCAGCTCCCCACCACACACAAGGCGGGGGTGCCGGTGAATCACCGGCACCCCCGCTCATAGCTATGAGACGCGAATTACGAGCGCTTCTTCCGCATTGTCGCGGCGCCAATAGCGCTTGTCCCGGCAGCGAGCAGCAGCACTCCGCCGGTGATAGCACCGGTCTTGGCGAGCTGCGTTGCAGGCGTGGGAGGAACCGAGGGCGTAAGCGTCGTCGGTGTCGGCGTCGGACCAGGCTTAAAGGACAGGCGCGTCACGTAGGGATGCGACTCGCTGGTCGTGTACTTCAAGGGGTGCTTCATGAGCGGAGCTTCGTCCCATCCGGCAGAAGGGCCGGTCATGGGCTGCCTCCATCCGGCGCTAAAAGGGATGTCCGAAGGAGGACAAGCAGGCGACGGGGGATCGAATACCGTTCCAAGAACAGAGCGAGGCTCGGCCGGTTCGACAGTGTCGTAGTCGCCCATAGTCGGAGGGCATGCGGGTGAAGGCTGCCCGGGGATGACGATGACACCGAGTTGTTTCTCGACATCAACCGAGATAATGCCCTGCGTAAGGTGATCGATCGTGTAATCCGAATCGGCAGTTGCGGAATCAGTGAAGGCAATCTTCTTAATGGTGATCAGCGCTTCACCCTGAAGCCCAGCCATCGCATCCTTGAGGGCTTCAATGGTGGTGATCTGATCGGGGTTATCGAAGTCAACGGTGACCGTTGCGGTCTGTCCGTCAATTGCCACTGTCTTCGCTGAGAAGCCCTGGGGAAGCCCCGTCACCGAGATGGCCGAGGGATCAGAGAACTTCAGCTGCGCAGGAAGAGTGATCTGCGTTGTGAAGCCCAAGTGAGCATTCTTCAGCGCAATATCGTCGAAAGCGTTGGGAGTCTCGTCGTATTTCTGGAGGAGATCCGCAATGCGTCCACCGCGAAGGTCATTCAAGTGAACGACGTTCTCGATGGTCAGAAGGGAGTCCTTATTCTCGGCGTGGATCTCTTCCTTCTGAGTTGGGGGGTTCTCATCGGTGCCGATCTTAAAATCGGTGTCGATTGCCGGGTCGTCACCGTTAACCGGAAGGGTGCCGAAAGCCTTCTTGTACTTGTAAATGCCGGTCAAGCGATCCGAAGAGAGCTCCCAAGTGGAGAATTCGTAGTCGGGAATTCCTGCGGCTTGGAAGAAGTTCGGTCCGGTCTTCGGGGGCTGCAAGTCGTGGCCGTCCTCTTCATCAACCCAGCGCGTTGTCCGGGTTGGTGCGGACGCGAAGCAGTCGGTAGGCGACTCCGCCAGCATCAGGGTCTTCGTATCGAAGTTAAAGACCTGAGCGGGAGTGGCCGATGATGTGAAGAAGTTGAACTTACCTGTAACGGTAACCTGTTCGCTGGCCAGTCGAGTCGCTGCCGTGGGGTCAGTGGTGCCAACGGCATAGGGGACCTGGACCTTGATCGTGTGCTGGCCGGGGTTGGCCTTCTCTGCATCGTAGATATCGAGCAGCTGCTGCCAGCTCAGATCCTTGAACTGAATGTTCGCAGTGACCTGTGTGCGCTCAGAGTTGGGGGAGAACCAGGTGTAGGCGAGCATCGACGAGGTAGATTTCGCGCGAGACGTCCCCAAACTGACTTCCTCAGGGACACTCACGGTCAGGGCGATGTCGGAGTTGTAGAAGCTACCGGAATCGTGGGGGGAGAGTCCCTGTGCAGCTGCAGCGCGGATTTCGGCCTCGTGGCCTGCAAGAAGCGTGGTGATCGGGATCTCCACTACGACGGTACCGTGATAGGTCGTGATCACAGGGTTGGTATTGCACACAGTCGTCGTTGTAGAAGAGGTGTACTGCGACAGAGAGAAGGCCTGGTCATCGGCTTGCGCACCGCGAGGCGCAAACATTGTTACCGTACCTGCGGCGAAAAGGGCCAGTCCAGCGCCTGTAGCCAGAACTCTCCGGCTTTTCCTCATTATGTCCCCCAGTTTTTGATGCGTGTTTAAAACGTCGTGATTCAGGATTTTTTCAGTGTACTCATTGTTGATACAAAAGCACATCGTCTACTGAGAGCTTAGCTTTGGATTGAATCTTCTACAAGGCGCGGTCGCATCGCGCACACCTGATCCGCATCTGCTCCATTGTGCACTCGACGTCCCCGCCACACTAGGGCAATTTTTCAAGCAACACCGCGCATTCCATGTGTTCGGTGTGGGGGAACATATCGAAGAGTCGCGCCTGTAGCGGGGCATAATTCGGCATTCGTTTCAGATCGCGAGCAAGCGATTTGGGGTTGCACGAGGAATAGATCACGTAGCGCGCGTGTGAGTCATTAATCCACTCTGCGAAAGCCTCACCAATGCCGCGCCGCGGGGGATTAACGACGATAGCCTCGGGAGTGGCATCAATGCCCTGGTCGAAAGCCCACTGTGCGGCGTCTGCGGCCATGAACGTTACACGATCGCTCACCCCAGCATCGGCGGCGGTGCGCTGGGCCGAGGCGATGGCCTCGGGCGAAATCTCAACGCCGCTTACGCGCTCAATCCCGCCAAGCGCCGCATGCAGGGCAAAACCACCCACTCCGCAGTACAGATCCCACAGCGAGGTTGCACCGCTGCTGCGCGCCCACTGCGCGACTTGGCGATACAGTTCCGAGGCCACTCCCGTGTTGGTTTGCGAAAAAGACCTCGGCCCCAGGTGCAGTTCGACATCACCAACGAACATGGGAAGGGTCGTTTGCTCGGAGATCACAATTTCTTCATCGCCCTCAACAAGGGCCGCGTGAATGGGAAGAATGTTGACGGTGACGACCTGGAGCGTGGGGATGAGGGAGTGTAGAAGAGGCAGGCGAGAACGCAGTCTCGCCAGTTCGCGCTTCGATCGCAGCACGAAACGGATCATCAAGGCTTCATCGGAGCCCTGAGTCACAAGAATCTGTTTGAGTTCGCCTGTGCGTTTCGTGATGTCATAGGGCTCAATTCCGGTGCTCCTGATGAATTCCTTGAGGGGCTCAATGCTTCGAGCGATGGTATCGGTGTGTGCGATGCAGTGAGGAAGGTCGACCCCTTCATAGGTAGGCGCTGGGCCAGTGATGCCCAGAGTTGGATGCTCGGTTGTGCCGCCGATCGCGAACTTTGCCTTGGTTCGATAGTGAGAAGGTGACGAGGCCGCGGGAAGGAGCCACTGCATGGCGGATGCGTGTGGAATATCGGCAAGAATCTTTTCAACTGCACTCTGGCGCTGTGCAAGCTGAAGATCGTAGGGAGTGGGCATTAACGGACACGAATGGCACTGTCCGCTTGTTAAATGTACGCACTCCATCGCTTCATCTTGGCATCTTGATCCTTTCTTTGCCACAAACGAGGCCGAGTGGGCGTTGAGTGGTGTGGTGCCACTTGTGCGCACGCTGGGGGAGTAGGAAGGTCGGAAGCGTGTGGGCATTAAGATGCTTCCATGAGTGAAAAGCCAGGCGTGGGCGCAGTTGACGAACCGCGTGAGGTCCCTCAGGGGGCTCTTGCGAGTGCTGAGACCATGCGTATTGACACTTGGCTGTGGGCAACCCGCCAAGTGAAGTCGCGTTCTCAGGCGACGGCGGCTGCTCGCGCCGGACACGTCAAGCTCAACGGGGAATCGGTAAAAGCTGCGCAGAAAGTGCGGGTGGGCGATGAGGTCCGCCTGCGGGTGGAGGGTTTCGACCGCGTCCTTATTGTTCGCAAGCTTCTTGTGAAGCGTCTGGGCTATCCCTTTGCGAAGCTGTGCTACGAGGATCTCAGTGAGCCGAGGCCTCGGTTGGGGGTCGCCTTCGCCCAGCGTGAACGCGGCAGTGGGCGCCCGACGAAGAAAGAGCGTCGCGATATGGAGAAGTTCCGCGGAATGAATCCCGACTTTTCCGCGGAGTTTCAATGGTAATCGGCAGGGTTGTCGATTCTTAGAAAGTAATTTTGGAAAACAGGGAATAAAACCCTCCAAAAAAAGTTGAGTATGTCAGACTCAAGGTTGGGTGTAGCGCTTGCGGGCGTGAGACTTGATCCCTAAACTTGAGTGCAACAGGCTCAAGGTGGTCTGGAGGTCGATATCCTCGGCCACCACAACAGAAGACGTACAAAGCGCGGTATCGCCTCGGCGATAATTTCCACCACGCTTTGATGAAAGGAAACTCATTATGGGACGCGCAGTAGGTATTGACCTCGGCACCACGAACTCCGCTATTGCAGTGCTCGAAGGCGGAGAACCCACAATCATTGCAAACGCGGAAGGCACACGTACGACCCCCTCGGTCGTTGCTTTCTCCAAGACCGGCGAGGTCCTGGTTGGCGAAATCGCCAAGCGTCAGGCGGTCACGAACGTTGATCGCACCATCTCTTCGGTCAAGCGCCACATGGGCACTGACTGGACCGTGACAATCGACGACAAGAAGTACACCGCTCAGGAAATCTCCGCGCGAATCCTCTCCAAGCTCAAGAGGGACGCGGAAGAATACCTCGGCGAGCCCGTCACCGACGCGGTCATCACCGTTCCTGCGTACTTCAACGACGCAGAGCGTCAGGCAACCAAGGATGCCGGACAGATCGCAGGCCTGAACGTCCTGCGTATCATCAACGAGCCCACCGCAGCGGCACTGGCCTACGGCCTCGAAAAGGGCAAGGAAGACGAACTCATCCTGGTTTTCGACCTCGGTGGCGGCACCTTCGACGTCTCCCTGCTGGAAATCGGCAAGGATGATGACGGCTTCTCCACCATTCAGGTCCGCGCAACCGCTGGCGATAACCGCCTCGGTGGCGATGACTGGGATCAGCGCATCGTTGACTGGCTGATCGAGCAGGTTAAGTCCAAGGACGGTGCAGACCTGTCCAAGGACCCGGTTGCTCTTCAGCGTCTGCGTGCAGCAGCTGAGCAGGCCAAGAAGGAACTGTCCAGCGCCATGAGCACGAACATCTCGCTGCAGTACCTCTCCGTGACTGCAGATGGCCCCGTCCACTTGGATGAGACCCTTACCCGCGCAAAGTTCGAAGAAATGACTGCGGATCTGCTCGCGCGCACCAAGACCCCCTTCGAGAAGGTCATCAAGGACGCCGGAATCTCCGTCAGCGAGATCGACCACGTCGTCCTGGTCGGTGGCTCCACTCGTATGCCCGCCGTTGCCGAACTGGTCAAGAAGCTCACCGGTGGCCGCGAGCCCAACAAGGGTGTGAACCCCGATGAGGTCGTCGCAGTTGGCGCAGCTCTGCAGGCCGGCGTCATCCAGGGTGACCGTAAGGACGTTCTGCTGATCGACGTGACTCCTCTGTCCCTGGGCATTGAGACCATGGGCGGCGTCATGGACAAGGTCATCGAGCGCAACACCGCAATCCCGACCAAGGCATCGCGCGTCTACTCGACCGCTGCCGACGGCCAGACCTCGGTTCTGGTCCAGGTCTTCCAGGGCGAGCGTCAGTTCACCGCTGACAACAAGTCGCTCGGTAACTTCGAGCTCTCCGGAATCGCTCCCGCACCGCGCGGCGTTCCCCAGATCGAAGTGACCTTCGACATCGATGCAAACGGTATCGTTCACGTCTCCGCGAAGGATCTTGGAACCGGCAAGGAAACCGCGGTGACCATCACCGGCGGTAGCGCCTTGAGCAAGGAAGAGATCGATCGCATGGTCAACGAGGCCGCGCAGCACGAAGAGGACGACAAGAAGCGCCGCGAGGAGCTTGAGATTCGTAACTCCGCAGAGCAGCTGGTCTACACCATCGAGAAGACCCTGAAGGAAGACGCCGACAAGGTCTCCGAAGCGACCCGCCAGGAAGTCCAGGGAGACCTTGACGCCGTGAAGGAAGCCCTCAAGGGCAGCGACATCGAGGCTGTCAAGAGCTCCGTTGAGAAGCTCAACCAGTCCGCGATGAAGATCGGCCAGGAGGTCTACCAGAACGCTCAGGCTGCTCAGGCCGCCGCTGAAGCAGGTGCTTCGCAGTCTTCCTCCTCTTCCTCCGATGACGACGTCATCGACGCCGAAGTTGTGGATGAGGACGACAAGTGAGCATCGAGCCCACGAATACTTCCGACGACGCCCAGGATCCGGTGGTCGGCTCTCAGCCGGCCACCCCGGGCGACGCCCAGCCTCACGCTCAAGAGGGCGCAGCTGCAGGTGCGGCCGCGGCCTCGGCAAGCGCTCAGGGCGAGGAAACGGGCGAGGTCGACATGTCGGACTTCGAAGAGCAGCTGGAAGACAGTGAACTGTCCAAGGCTCTCGACCAAGTGGCGCAGGCGGAAGAAAAACTCGCCCGCGCCCACGCAGACCTGTACAACCTGAACCAGGAATATTCAAACTTCGTTCGCCGTTCCAAGGAATCCGTCGCCGGCCACGTCCAGTCCGGACGCGACCAGGTGCTCGAGGCAATGATCGGTGTCTTGGACGATATCGAGGCCGCGCGCAAGCACGGGGATCTTAATGACGGTCCCTTTGCCTCGATCGCGAACAAGCTGGAAGACACGCTTCGCACCCGCTTCGAGCTGGAACGTTTCGGAGATGAAGGGGACGATTTCGACCCCATGCTCCACGAGGCGCTCATGGCTCAGCCCAGCGCTGAGGTGGATCATCCGGTCTTGGGACAGGTCTTGCAATCTGGATATCGTCGCGGAGACACCATTATCCGCGCGGCGAAAGTCCTGGTGTACAACCCTGAATAAGGAACATTCAACGAACTGCAGAGTCAAAAAAGGAGGTGACGCGCAGTGAGTGGAGAAGATTGGCTCCAAAAGGATTTCTACAAGGTTCTTGGCGTAAGCAAGGATGCTGATGAGGCCACAATCAAGAAGGCCTACCGCAAACTTGCGCGCACCTGGCACCCCGACCAGAACAAGGGGAACCCCGAAGCTGAAGAGCGCTTCAAGGAGATTGGCGAGGCCTACACGGTCCTTTCCAATCCTGAGCAGCGCCAGCAATACGATGCGATTCGCGCGATGGGCGCCGGTGGTTTCCGCGGCGGTGCCGGTGGCTCCGGAGCATCCGGCGTGAACTTTGAAGATATCTTCGGCGCTTTCGGCGGTGGAAACGGCGGAAACGTTCGTTTTGCCACCAACGGCAGCGCAGGTATCAACCTGGACGACATCTTGGGTGCTTTCGGCGGTTTCGGCGGCGGCTCTTCGCGGGGATCTTCACCCTTCGCTGGTGCTTCTCAATTCGGTGACTTCGGCGGCGCGCATGGAGCGTCCTACCAGCAAGCGCCTCAAAAGGGTGAAGACTTGCACGCCTCGACGCGCATCACGCTCAAGCAGAGCTTGAGCGGAGTCAACATCAAGTTGGCAGTCTCCGGCAAGCCTATGACCGTCAAGGTTCCCAAGGGAATCAAGGACGGCCAGAGCGTGCGTCTGCGCGGCAAGGGCAAGGCCTCGCTTAACGGCGGAGCCACTGGCGACCTGATTGTCACGATCCACGTCGAGGAGGATCCGGTCTACAGCCGCGAGGGAAATGATCTTCGTATGACCCTTCCCGTGACCTTTGCCGAGGCCACGCTGGGCGCCAAGGTTGAAGTTCCCTTGATCGATGGTTCGACCGTCACCGTCAAGGTTCCTGCCGGCTCTGATTCTGGTCGCACCCTGCGCCTGAAGGGACGCGGAGTGACCACGAAGAAGGAGACGGGTGATCTCTTGGCGACGATCAGCGTGGTTGTCCCCAAGGACCTAACCCCTGAGCAGCTTGACTCGATCAAGGCGCTGGCTGATGGTCTTGACCAGGGTGATCCTCGTGCAGAACTTGTGAAGAAGGTGAGTGCGTAATGGGACATCAAGATGAAATGACCTTCGTGATTTCCGTTGCCGCACAGCTTGCGGGAATGCACCCGCAGACCTTGCGTCAATACGACCGAATCGGCCTTGTCACGCCTCTGCGTACGAAGGGCCGCGGACGACGCTACACGCGACGCGATGTCGAGCGTTTGAAGGAGATTCAACGCCTCAGCCAGGAAGAGGGCATCAACTTGGCTGGGATCCAGCGAATCATGGAGCTGGAAGACGAAGTTGATCGCCTGCGAGCGCAACGTGACGCTTTGGCCCAAAGAGTCGAAGAATTTGAACCTGTCTTCGACAGAGTTTTTGTCGCAAGCCCGGATGGTCAGATTCGCCCCATGCGTCGTGCACATGCGCGGCGCAGTGAGGAGACTCGGCGTGGCATGGTGCCCGTCAGAAATCACGGTCTGGTCGCGTGGAGGCCCGCTGGTAACCAGCGAGTCCGCGCGCTCATTGAAGCGTCACCCGAAGGAGTTCGGGTCATCGAAGGAACCGTTGTGGTTTCACGATAGCTCGTCCCTCGGGTGATGGTCCTCGAGGCGACGAGTAAGGGGAGGTATCTTGCGATACCTCCCCGTTTTTCGTTATGAGAGTTAGGCAGCTAAAACCAGCTCGCGTCCGCGCAGGCGAGCAACAATTCCGCGGATCGTAGACGCACAAGCAGTTGCTGCGCGGGAAGCGAAAAGGCTCACGGAAGCGGCGGCCTCGGTAATGAACACGCGGAAATCAGCCAAGGTGCCAAAGACGAAGAAGTTCTGCCCCAGGTAGTTCACGATGAACAAGGAGCTGCTTGCAGTCAGTGAGGCCATCCACAGTGCCATTCCGGCGGAGACTAGGGCCTGAATCATCAGGTAGGACATGGTCATCACGCTCGCCGCCATGATCGCGTAACGGATCGCGGTTGCCACAACTCCGCCTCGTGCGTTAAAAACCTTGCGGTTCATTGTGTAATTCATCGTGCACGAAGAGACGCGTGCCAGCGCGACCGGCAAGAAGACGCCGCCGATCGTCGCGTTAAAGACCAAGAGCAGCGTGTAGTCCACAGCGGTGGAAGAAAGCGACGAGGCCAGGTAACGCAGGACTCGTGCATTGGCGCGGATAGCCTGGGTGGCCTTGCGCATCGCCGAGGTGGCGAATGCGCTCATAGCCGAGGCCTGTGTGCGTGTTGCGCTGCGAGCGGTGAGTTCTGCGTTCGTGTTCATGACATTAACTGTGCCCACCGCAAATCTGTGTGGTTTATGTCCAAGCTGTGGAGAAGCTATGAGGCATGGAGGCATGTAGTGTTGTTTCCATGACTTCATTGACTTTGCGTTCGCGTGTGGCAATTGCTGCTGGGACAAGCGCCAGTTGGGCATCGCGCAGGCTGGGCCGCGGATCGGGAGGAATGATCGGCGGCAAAGTCGCGCTGAAACTTGCCCCGAATTTGCTCGCCGATCTTGCTGCTCATCGCCGCAGCGCCGTTGTTTCTGGAACGAACGGAAAGTCGACCACGACTCGACTGCTGCGCGCGGCTCTCTTTGCAATCGGTGAGGTTGCCTCCAATACCAACGGTGACAATATGACGCCGGGAATCACGACCGCTCTTATGCGTTCTCACGCGCCGCTGGCTGCCCTCGAGGTCGATGAAATGCACATGCCGGTGGTCAGTCGCTTCGTCAACCCTCAAGCGATCGTCTTACTGAATCTCTCGCGTGACCAACTGGATCGCGTGGGTGAGATTGGAGCGGTAGAGCGTCGCCTGCGCAAGGCCGTTAATGAGCATCCAGACAGCATTGTCATCGCGAACTGCGACGATCCGCTGATTGCCTCTGCTGCCTGGGATAGCCCCAATGTTCAATGGGTTGCAGCGGGACATGCGTGGATGGGGGACTCGACTGCATTTCCTCGGGGTGGACGCGTGATCCACTCCGATGATTCGTGGCGAGTGGTTCCCTTGACCTCCGTTTCGGGTGAAGAAGGCTTGGAGAAATACCAGCGTCCCGAACCCATGTGGTGGCTTGAAGATGAAGATCTCTCCGATGCTGCTCACCCTGCCGCTGTTGCGTGCCGAAAGGATGGGCTGCGCATTCCTCTTCGCTTGTCCCTTCCTGGACGCGCAAACCTTTCGAACGCTCTCGAGGCTTTGGCTGCAGCGGTTGCGATGGGCGTAGACCCGCAGGCAGCGTGCCGCGCGATGTCACAGGTTGAAGAAGTTGCGGGACGCTACTCGACCTACGAAATTCACGGGCGTCTGGCGCGACTCATGCTGGCGAAGAACCCCGCAGGCTGGCAAGAAGCCATGTACATGATTGATCCGGCCGTCGACCAGGTGATCGTTGCCGTGAACGGCCAGGTTGCTGACGGTCAGGATCTCTCGTGGCTGTGGGACGTTGATTTCTCAGTCTTGGGCGCGCCAGCACGCAAGGTTTACGCCTGTGGTGAGCGCGGCGCTGATCTCGCGGTGCGCTTGGAATATGCGGGTGTGCATTGTGAACTCTTCCCCTTGCCTATGGAAGCGCTTCGCGCATGCACCCCTGGCCGCGTTGAAATCCTGCTGAACTACACGGCTCTGCGCGATTTCAAGCGGGTTTTGGACTCTCATCGTGAAGCGGAGGAAGCAGAATGAGCGCGTTGAGAATTGGTGTTCTTCTTCCCGAGGTCTTGGGGACTTACGCTGACGGTGGCAATGCTCTGGTCTTGGCGGAGCGTGCGCGCCGCCGCGGAATCGATGCCCGGATCGAGTACGTCGGTGTGGGGGATGCAATCCCCGATGACCTCGATATCTACACCCTCGGTGGGGGAGAGGACGCCGCTCAGGAGCTAGCAGTTGAGACCTTCACCGCCGATTCTGGTCTGAAGCGTGCGGTCGAGGCCGGTCGCCCTCTCCTTGCAATCTGTGCTTCCCTGCAGATCCTTGGTCACTGGTACACGGATGCGCGTAATCGCAAGGTTTCTGGCCTGGGACTCTTGGACCTTACGACCTTGCCGCAGGGTAAGCGCTCCATTGGTGAACTCGTTGTTCAACCCGAAATTGAGGGGCTGACCGAGCCCTTGACAGGTTTTGAGAACCACGGTGGTGGCAGTCGCCTAGGGCCGCTGGCACGTCCCTTGGGCAGGGTTCTTTTCGGTAACGGCAATTCGATCTTGCCCGCTGATCGTCAAGGCGGCGAGGGCGAAGCTGAACAGTCTCGAGCAATCGACGGTGCTGTCCAGGGGTCGATTATCGCCACCTACCTGCACGGGCCAGTTCTTGCCCGCAATCCGCAGTTGGCTGATTTGCTCCTTGAGCGCGCTTGTGGACACAAGCTTGAACCTCTCGAGATTCCCGGTGTCGATGAACTTCGCAAGGAACGCCTAGGTGCGACGATCTCGCGATTGGATCGCGATGGCCGCTGAGGATCAGCCGCGTTTCGGAGCCCGTTCGCCGCAGTGGCAGGATGAATCGCAGGAGAGTGCAGCCCCTTCCTCTCCGTCCTCGGTTCCCTGGGAGCAGTACGGCGAGGTCGTTGCCCCCGCGCGTACCCCGCGCTTTGCTCGCTTCGATCCCTCTGTCGAGGCCTCGTCATCTTCTTTCGACGACGCTGCAGTGCCTGCTGCACAGGAAAGTGACGGTCCTAGCCGGCGACTGCCTCGTGAAGGGGAATCGGGAAGAATCCGTTTGCGCACGTCAGGTGGGCCGCTGGGCTATGCGCCACCCGCGCAGGCGCCTGTTGATCCCTCTTCGGTCGCAGCAGTGCCACGCGCGCGTAAGCGTGGAGGTTGGGTCATTCTCCTTGGCATTGTCATGTCCGTTGTATGTGCCCCTGTGCTCTTCTTTGCTATTGCCTTTTCTGGCACCGATTTCTCGGCGATGCAGTCGAGCCTTCGCGAGGTGTCCAATAGCCAAAGCGTGACGGTTGATTCCAGTGGCGGTTACGTCGTGCAGATCACCGCTGGGAGTGCACAGACATGTAGCTTGCGGGGCGCTGATGGTGGCGAGCACCCGATGCAGGTCACTCTTAATCAGTGGACTGTCTCCGGGCTTACCCCCGGTGAATACACTCTGAGTTGTTCTCCCGACGGCGTGAAAATGGTTGGAATGACTGGCTTTAGTGAGTCTGCGGCCCTGTCGAAGGCCCCCGACGCGATGACGTGGTCAAGTGTTGTTGGAATGCTTGGCTTAAGTGTGATAGGTCTGGGAATCTACCTACGCCGTTCGCGCTAAAACTGCTCTCATATGGGGAACGCTGAGCTGGCGTGTTATGCGTCAGACTCAGCGTTCTTTTCTTTTTTGTGAAATGTGCCTTCGAATGCTGATTTGTGCAGAAAAATAAAGTTGAGTGGAATAGACTCAAGTTTGTTGACGTTGTGTTAGTCAGAACGAATAAAGCCGCCCATTACGAGCGGCAGGAGGAATGATGACTGAACAATTTACAAGCAAAGCCCAAGAGGCAGTGAGCAGCGCGGTCCAGTCGGCACAGGCCGCTGGGAACCCGCAGGTGGATTCCCTGCACCTCTTGGAAGCACTTCTTGAACAGGGCGAGGGCATTGCCTACTCCCTGCTTCAAGCAATTGGGGCAAACCCGCAGCAGATCGGCGCTCGTACGCGCAATGCGCTGGTGGCTCTGCCCTCAACCAGCGGTTCGAGTGTTGCCCAACCGCAAACCTCGCGCGGCCTGATCCAAGTGATTAACGATGCCCGCAAGCGCGCAGAAGCTAAGGGAGACGCCTATGTCTCCACCGAGCACCTGCTTATTGCGTTGGCAGCAAATGACGATAGCGCCGGCGAAATCCTACGTGAAAACGGCGCAACCGCAGAACGCTTGCAGAAGGCTCTGGATGAGCTTCGCCCCGATCCCATTACCAGCGCCGATCCTGAAGGCTCCTTCGAGGCCCTGAAGAAGTATGGTCGCGACCTCACTGAGGTGGCACGCCAAGGCAAGTTGGACCCGGTGATTGGTCGTGATAGCGAGATTCGCCGCGTGATCCAAGTGCTCTCGCGTCGTACCAAGAACAATCCTGTTCTCATCGGTGAACCTGGCGTTGGTAAGACGGCAGTCGTGGAAGGCCTGGCCCAGCGAATCGTCGCTGGCGACGTGCCCGAATCCCTGAAGAACAAGAAGCTCATCGCTCTTGACCTGACCGGGATGGTTGCGGGTGCGAAGTATCGCGGTGAATTCGAGGAACGCCTCAAGGCTGTTCTCAATGAGATCGAACGCTCCGATGGTGAAATCATCACCTTCATCGACGAGCTTCACACGGTCGTCGGTGCCGGTGGCGGCTCAGAAGGGGCAATGGATGCGGGCAATATGCTCAAGCCCATGCTTGCCCGTGGCGAGCTCCGCATGGTCGGCGCAACCACTCTGGATGAGTACCGCGAGAACATCGAAAAGGACCCAGCGCTTGAGCGTCGTTTCCAGCAGGTTTTCGTTGGTGAGCCTTCGGTCGAGGATACCGTCGCAATCTTGCGTGGTATTGCCCCCAAGTACGAGGCACACCACAAGATCACCATCTCTGATGGTGCTCTGGTTGCAGCCGCACAGCTGTCCGACCGCTACATCACCGGCCGCCAGCTTCCCGATAAGGCCATTGACCTGATCGACGAGGCCGCCTCCCGCCTGCGCATGGAACTGGATTCCTCCCCTGAGGAGATCGACGTTCTGCGTCGTCAGGTGGACCGCCTGCGCATGGAAGAGTCCTACCTGACCGAGTCTGACCCCGATGGATTGGACGAGGCCACGGCGGAGCGCCTCGAGAAGCTGCGTGAGGACCTAGCGAACAAGAATGAGGAGCTGTCTGCTCTGACCAGTCGCTGGGAAGCGGAGAAGGCTGGACATAATCGTGTCGGCGAGCTTCGCGTGCAATTGGATGAATTGCGCACCCAGCTTGAACTTGCAATCCGCGCGGGTCGTTTCGATGAGGCTGGACGCCTCCAAAACGGCGATATTCCCCAGATCGAACGCCAGATTCGCGAAGAGGAAGAAAAGGTTGAAGCCGAGGAGAAGAACTCCGATTCGGCAGAACCCATGATCGCCGAAAAGGTTGGTCCCACCGAAATCGCAGAGGTCGTCGAATCCTGGACCGGGATCCCTGTGGGCAAACTGCTTCAAACCGAAAGTGAAAAGCTCGTCCACATGGAAGACGTCATTGCCCACCGCTTGATCGGGCAAAAGGACGCTGTTCGCGCGGTCTCGGACGCGGTTCGTCGTTCACGCGCCGGGCTGTCCGATCCGAACAGGCCGACCGGATCCTTCCTCTTCCTCGGCCCCACGGGCGTCGGTAAGACGGAGCTTGCCAAGTCTTTGGCCGAGTTCCTCTTCGACGATGAACGTGCGATGGTTCGAATCGACATGTCGGAGTACTCCGAGAAACACTCGGTTGCGCGCCTCGTCGGTGCCCCTCCGGGATACGTTGGTTACGAACAGGGCGGTCAACTGACCGAGGCCGTGCGCCGTCGCCCCTACAGCGTCGTCCTCTTGGACGAAGTTGAGAAGGCTGACCCTGAGATCTTCAATATTCTCTTGCAGGTCTTGGACGACGGTCGTCTCACCGACGGCCAGGGACGCACTGTCGACTTCAGGAACACCATCTTGATCCTGACCTCGAATCTGGGATCGATGTTCCTCACCGATCCGGACCTCAGTGACGAAGAAAAGCGTGAGGGCGTGATGAACGCCGTGCGCGCCTCCTTCAAGCCTGAGTTCCTCAATCGTCTGGATGAAACGGTTATTTTCGACCCGCTCAGCCCCGATGATCTGTCTGGAATTGTCGACCTCTTGGTTGATTCCATGGCAGAGCGGCTCAAGGATCGCCGCATTAGCCTGAGCGTCAGTGAAGGCGCTCGTGGCTGGCTGACCAGGCGCGGATACGATCCGGCTTACGGTGCTCGTCCCTTGCGCCGTCTCATTCAGCGCGAGATTGGTGACCGTTTGGCAAAGCTCCTCCTCAGTGGTGAACTCACTGACGGAGAGCAAGTCCTCATCGATGTCAGCGATGACCTTGAAGAGCTGAAAATCGAGATCATAGGTCGTTGATCACGAAAATACCTTTGGGTGGCGCGATAATTTCGCGCCACCCATTTTTTCGCATAGACTCTAATAGTTATCCCAAGTAACAGAGCAGAACTGAAGAATGAAGGAGGTAGCCGTGAGCGACGACGAAGGTGTGCAAAGCGGAGCAACTCGCAAGAAGCGAGGCAGCTACTCCGTTGGGCGTTCCACCCGGACAACAATCATCCGCGGTGCGGCGCAGCTATTGTCAACTCGCGGCTATTACGGTTTCTCGCTGCGAGACCTCGCCGACGAAATCGGCGTCTCACATCCGACCGTGATGTACCACTTCCCAACGAAAGACGCGCTCGTTCTTCACGTTATCCATGCTTTTGAAGATGCTTTCGGAATTTTCGACGTTGATGTCGTTACCCGCGAAGGCGTCGAGGGCGAAGCTGATCAGCTTGTTCTGGAAGAGCGCGGTGCCAAAGTCGACACGATGAATGAGTGGATTGCTGCTCACCTTCGTCTTGCTGCAGCAAGCGACAATCAGATCATGACCGACTTGGATCGTGTGTTCACCGTCGAATCGGTCAATGAAAGCCACCCCGCACACGATCACTTCTCCTATCGAGTCGAAGCAATGCTGCAACTGCTCGAACGCCTCGCGGAGAAAATGCCCGATCGCGACCCGGACAACCCCGTTGATACTCGCAGGCTCGTTGAGCGCTGGTATGGCATGGTGATCCTTGGCGGTTGGGACGGCGAGCGTTTCGATAGCCGCGAACTCATCGTCAAGTACCTCGCCTTTGCCGTTCGCGAGCTCCACTACAGCGCTGAGCAACTTCTTGCCCTGGGATCGATGATTCCGCGCAAGGCCGCTGCACCCTTCCAGCAGCTCCTCGTGGAGTACTCCAGCTCCTCGAAGTAGTCGATGACCCCGCAGTTGCTCTCTATTCCCTTCCACGCCTCGATTCTCGCGGAAAACGACGCGGGGGCTTCCCTCGCTTCAGGGGACGCACGCGAAGTCTTCCCCCTCGCCTCGGTGACGAAACTATTCACCGCCTACTCAGCATTGATTGCGATCTCCCGAGGCCTCGTTACTTTGAGTGCGCCCGCTCCCTATCCGGGGGTGACGCTTGAGCACCTGCTTTCCCACGCCTCGGGAATGGCAATGGGGGAGCGCGCCATTACGCGCCCGCCGGGCACCCGCAGGATCTACTCCAATGCGGGAATTGAAGCGGCCGCAGACATGCTTGAAGAAGCCACGGGCACAGAGATCGGGCGTTGGATTGAAGAAACGATTGCTGAGCCACTGGGGCTGACAAGCCTCACAGTTGAAGGCTCTCCGGCCTATTCGGGTTACGCTCACGCGGAAGACCTCATGCTTTTTGCTCGCGAGCTATCTCGCCCGACGCTGATCAGTGCTGAACTTCTTGACCTGGCAACCAGTGTTCATTTCTCTCATCTGGATGGGATCGTTCCCGGATACGGAAATTTCCGTCCCTGTCCTTGGGGAATCGGTGCAGAAATTAAGGGTGAGAAGCAGGCGCATTGGACTGCGCCCTCTTCTTCGGGAAAGACCTTCGGTCACTTTGGACAGTCGGGATCTTTCCTGTGGGTCGATCCTCTTTCAGGCGAACGTGCGGTTTTCTTAGGCGAAGAGCCTTTTGGTCCGTGGCACCGCGACAATTGGAGCGCCCTGAACGAGGAAATCTTGCACGCTATGCGAGGTCAATGATCACGGGAACGTGATCGGAAGCGCCCTTACCCTTGCGTTCATCGCGATCGATCGAAGCAGAGTCCACGCGCGCGGCCAATTGCGGCGAGGCGTAGATGAAGTCGATGCGCATTCCCTCGTTCTTCGGGAAGCGGAGCTTTTGGTAATCCCAGTAGGTGTATTGGGAGACGCGCTCGCGGGTGACTTCATCCCATCCGTGCTGCGCAAAGGCAAAGAACGCCTCGCGTTCGGGCTGTGAGACGTGGGTTTGTCCCTCAAATGCCTTGATATCCCAGACATCGTGGTCGTAGGGTGCAATATTCCAGTCCCCAACAAGCGCGATCTGGCGGCCCTGCTCAAGCCAGGTATCTCCGGCCTCAAGAAGAGCGCGAAGCCATCGCAGTTTGTAGGTGTAATGCGGATGATCAAGCTCGCGACCGTTGGGCACGTACAGGCTCCAGGTTGTAACTTCCTGGTCTCCATTGAGGACGGTGACTCCTAGTGCGCGAGCCTCAACGACTTCAGGATCACCGAAGCCGGGCTGGCCGGGGAAGTTGACCTCGGTTGAAACGATTGGGAGGCGGGAAGCGACGGCAACACCGTTCCACTGGTTGAGGCCGTGCATGCGGACTTCATAGCCGGCCTCGTGAAAGGCTTCGACGGGGAACTGCTCGGGCTTGCACTTAATTTCTTGCATTGCCAAGACGTCGATATCGGCGCGTTCAAGGAAAGCGATGACGCGTTCGACGCGGGTGCGAATTGAGTTAACGTTCCATGTTGCAAGCCTCATGGCACCCCAGCATACGCGGCAGGACCTAAAATAATCGCCATGGGTACAGCACTTGTGACCGGGGCAACCTCTGGTATCGGCGAGGAATTTTGTTGGCAACTGGCTGCGGCGCACCACGATGTGGTTGTGGTCGCGCGACGCAAGGACAAACTCGAGGAGCTGGCTGAGCAACTCCGCCAGATCGCGGGTGTAGCCGTGGAGGTACTCGTTGCGGATCTTAGTGTCGCGGAAGATGTTGAACGCGTAGCCGCGCATCTTCGCCAAGATGAAGCGCCCATCGGTTTGCTGGTCAATAATGCGGGGTTCGCATTGGGGAAGGCCTTTGTCGATAACTCCCTTGAGGCTGAGGAGAATGCGCTGGACGTGATGGTTCGCGCTCCCATGGTTTTGAGCTATGCGGCAGCTCGGGCAATGCGCGCTCGCGGGCGCGGGGCGATTTGCAATCTCTCTTCAGTTGCTTCGGAGACGGGTGCAGGGACCTACAGTGCGCACAAGGCGTGGATCAGAGCCTTTAGTGAGGGGCTTTCAGAGGAACTACGGGGGAGTGGTGTGACGGTGACTGCGGTGTGTCCAGGACCCGTGCATACGAACTTCTTCGAGGCCGCAGGAGTCGATATGTCCGCAGCGCCGCAGTGGCTGTGGGCAAGCCCTGAGCAAGTTGTTTCCGAGGCCTTGGATGCGGTTCGCCGGGGACAGGTGCTGGTTACGCCGCGTCCCGTTTACAAACTTGCGATGGGCGCCATGCGGGTTTCTCCGCGTTGGCTCACGCGGAGGGTGATGCGCAGCATTCCGCATATGTGAAGCGCCGTGCTTTTAGGGCGTGAGGCTCGGCAAAGGAGGCGTGTGGCATTGTCATGAAATTGACGGCGCCCCTTTTATAGAGTGATAATGATTCTCATTATGAGAACAAAGAGACTGATTTCTGCGGGGGCCCTTGCCCTTTCCCTCGTGTTTGCCCCCCAAATGGCATGGGCCGGACCCGACCGTGATACCGAATGGGTCGTCACGGGACAACACGTCGATGCTCCCATTCCCATCTGGCATGCTGACACGCGTAGTTTCACCATGAACACCATCAATATGCCCGTTGAGAAGACTGTCCTATGGCTGCCAAAAGCGTGGGCGGGAAGCGGTGCACAGGATGCGAAGTATCAACTAGAAGTCCCCGAGAAGCGCCCCGATCTTGCTTTCTTGGGTCCCGAGCACTCGGTGCTCAACGCGGCCCCGCAAAACCCCGGTCCTAATAACACTCCAATCTGGGCAGGTCTTGGAGCTGACTCCTCGGTTGAGTGGGCGGCTCCTGATGAATTCGACGGAAGCACCTACACGCTCGACCTCATCAATGTCGATGGCCCCGGCCGGATGGAAATGTTTATCGACCACGGAGACTCAGTCTCTCGTTTCCTCTCCAGTCACGATGTTGCATATCGTTCGGTTTACAACCCGCGCCACACGCACCTCTTCACGACCTTTACACAGCCCGGCCGCTACCAGGCGCGCTTCCGCGTCAATGCCCGTTCGATTGATGGCAAGACAATTTACACCTCTCCCATCCAGTCACTGACGTGGCAGGTAGGCGGCTCGAATCCTGCTTCTGGAAGCATCAAGGACATTCACGAGGCCTTCGCGGCGGCACCCGTCGAGCGCAGTGACGGCGCGCAGGCACGTCCTTCCCTCACGCTTGCTCCCAATGCGCAGCGTGAACATCCTGGCGACCAGCACCTCAGCGAGATCACCTTCAACAGTGGAAATCCGGGGGATCAAGGACGTCTATGGCTCACCGTCAATGGATACTTTCTCACCGAAGAACCTGTCGTCGATGGGCGTGCGCAGGTACGCGAACTCCTCGGCGATGATGATGCGCTGATTCAGGCGGTCTTCATTCCCGAGGCCGGAAGCGGGGCCGCGCGCTGGGCCTCAACACCTCAGGCATTTTCTCAGCGAGATCGAGCGGAAGTGCGCGTCACCCGATCGAGCTCGGTCATCATTGAGCCCTCAAATCCGGACCCAAGCCCCGTCTGGGACCCCGCGCAGATTTCCGTGTCGCGTCCAGGGGTTCATGTCTCCTATGTCCGTAAGGAAGGAAGCGAAGACCAATACACAGTTCAGGTCCAAGCCGATGATCCCGAATTGCGCGCAGCCTACAAGGTCGAGTTCTTTGAAAGTGAATACGATTTCTCGCCGTGGTGTGCCATCGAAGGCACGCTCGGAAAGGGCGGAATCGATGTTCAGCAGCAAGACTTGGGGGCCTGCGTGGGCCAGCCCATGTATATGAAATTCACTGTTCGCCCGCACCCGAAGTCCTTAGCCTCGATGACCACGAAGGCACAAGAAGATGTCGAATTGTCTTCATCATTCGGGCTTGATCTGAAGTTGAAGATGTGGCCGGGTGGAAACACGGTTGAGCCCACTCCCACACCAACGACACAGCCGCTCATTCCTACGCCGCAGCCGTCTGCATCTGCATCGCCCGCCCCGAATATTCCGGACACGAGCAACGACCACGCAGCTGACGAGCTGAAGACGAATCCGGTTGAGCTCACGCACGGACACATGGACCTGCGTCTTCGCGCAGATTCTTCTAGTCCCACGAAGTACTCGCTGGTGCTCAAGGACGATTCACTCACGGGTGAGAAGACCTCAGTCATGCGCTCAATCGATTCAGTGACCTGGAAGGTCGGTGTCAACGCCCGCTTTACACGCCCTCAGAGCCTGACAGACCCAAGCTATGACGTCCTCGGTGCGATTGGTGAATCCAGCTATGTGCTGCCTGAAACCCAGAACCCCGACATCGTCTGGCCGGGAGTGAGCACGGAAGGGATTGACTATTCTGTCTTCCCTAAGGGAATCGATTATGAAGTCCGCGTACTTGAATCTCCGAAGGACTCCCGAGTCGCGTTCTTCCAAACGGGCACCTTCGGTGGCCCAGCACAGGTCATGATCGATTCTGCGAACCCCGCGCTCTCGCGAATTCACACGGATTCGCCGACTCACATGCACGCGAATTGGGTCTTCTCGCGCCCAGGTCGCTATCGCCTGCAGATCCGCGCACTCGATGGCGACAAGGAAATCGCTGCACCGGTGAGTTGGATTGCTTCCATTCACGAGGCCGCAGCTAAGCCGGAACCCTCTAGCCCCTCGACCGCGATTCCTTCCGTGCAGCCGACTTTGGCTCCTACGCCTTCGGTGAGTGCATCCGCAGTGCCGAGCGTGCCTACCCCTGCTGCTTCCTCAAACCCAGTGCCTGAAGCGCCGACTGCGACGCCTGCCCCCGAGCCCTCTCAAGCTCCGGTGGATTCTCCCGCGAGCTCACCCGCAGCGCAGAATCCTCCGGCTCCGGGAACTTCTACGGTCGCGTCTTCCAATGCTGCACCCTCGCGATCGGCCAGCCCGCTGGGACGAGTCAGCGCCGTTGAACGCTTGACGGGAGGACAGGTCTTCGGATCGAGCGGAAGCACACAAAGCGCAACGAGTGCGGATACAAGCCCTGCAGGTGAGCATAAGGAGGAAGCATCCACCTCACCGAGCGATGACGCGCAAGAAACGCCAGAGGCTAATCCCATTGCTTTGGCAGCAGACTCTCCAGCTGCACCATCGCGATCACCATTGTCTCGCTGGTGGTGGATCCCCGTGGCGGCCGGAGCGATCGCGCTCGGCGCAGGCACCGCTGTCGTCATCAGAAGAATGCGATAAAGCGAAGGACTCCATGTCAGAACCGGCCCGATCTCCTGAGGAGGCGGGCCGGTTCCTTGTTTTGGCGCGAGGAATGTTCTAGCGAATCGACTCCATGACCCGCACGCTGTCCAAGACAGGCATGTAGGGCAGGGGATCGATCCCCATTTCAAGGACGTAATCCGTCAGCTGAGTGCGCACCACCTCGCGCAAAACCTCCGGGTCCCACGGCTTGGCAATGTAGTAGTCCAATCCCGCCTGATTGAGCGCGCGAATCGTATCCGCCTGATCGGCCTGACCGGTCACCAGCACTGTTCGCGTGGAAGCAAAGCGCGGATTTGCAGTGAGCTCAACCAAAAAATCGACACCGGATTTGCCCGGAAGGCGGTGGTCAGAAAGAACTAGGGCAAGTTCATCCCCGTCATCGGTAATTTCTTCGATGACGCTCCACGCATCTTCAACATCTTCCGCGAGCTCCAAACGGACGCGGACCTCGAAATCTTCAAGGTCACGTTCCAGTGCCTGGCGAACATCGGCCTCGTCTTCGAGGGACAAAATGGTCAGGGTCATGATTCCTCCTCGTGAACATGATGTAGTGGAAGCAGGATCCGCATAATTGTGGACCCCGGGTGAGAGTCAATAGTGAGCTGACCACCCAGATCAGCGATGATCGAATGAACAATGGACATGCCCATTCCCAAACCGAAACGCACACGACCAGCCTTCGTCGTGAAATGCGGTTCCATGATGCGTTCAAGGACCTGCGGAGAAATTCCCGGTCCGTTATCGCACACGCACACTTCGACACCGTCGCCGGAATTTGCGACGGTAATGGTGATGCGTGCTTCCGCGTGGCCTCGTGCGGGAAGCATCTTTTCCGAGGCCGCGCTTTCTTGCCCCTGCGCCTTGAGGTCCGCCTCTTCGTCCTCAATTGCTTCGGCAGCGTTGACAATGAGATTTGTCCACACCTGCTGGAGCTTGGCAGGGTGAGCGAGGATGGGAGGGACATCCTCGTATTCACAGACGACCTCAATACCGTGGACGCGGTGAGAGGTCAGTCGCAAGACATCATCGATTCCCCGTCGAACATCAACTTCCTTGAGATCGTCGGCATCGGGGCGCGCGTATCCCTTCAGGGACTGAGTAAGGGAAATAATGCGTTCTCCCGAGGCCAACACTGACCGCAATGAGCCTCCTAAGCGTGCTCCTGCTTGGAAAGCTTCTAGTTGAGCGGGGTCGTTTGCTAAAGCTCGCGCGTGGGCAGTGTCAGTCAAACCGGCGCGGATGAGCTGACGAATGACGCTGCGATCGTGAAGAATGGGGAGGAGTTCTTTTTGTAGTTCCCTCTCGCGTGCAGTAGACAGCGGCGGAGAGTCCATCGCGCAATCAAGGGCACTGCGGCAGGCCTCGGGCGCGCGCGAAGCCATCACCGCCTCGGCGTCCTCGCGCAGGTGCCCGGCCGCGCGCAATAGAGCTGTCACGGGATTGTTGAGCTCGTGAGCGATTCCCGCACTGAGCTCACCGAGCATAGCGAA
This sequence comes from Actinomyces sp. S6-Spd3, assembly GCF_000758755.1. GTDB lineage: Bacteria > Actinomycetota > Actinomycetes > Actinomycetales > Actinomycetaceae > Pauljensenia. The sequence continues at coordinate 72,889 of NZ_JRMV01000274.1, forward strand.
GCGTGCGCGCTCAACAAGCTCGGCGCGGGTTGCACGAAGATCTTCAAGGGTCGCTGCTAACTCTTCTTTTTGACGTTCGAGGTCTTCGGCAAGCATTGCGTTTTCCACGTGCAGGTCCTCGGCGCGCATGAGTCGACGTGTCAGTGAACGAATTGCCAGCGCGGTCAAGACTGTCGAAATTGAGGGGTCTTCGGTTAACGCGATCTGAAGCTGCTCGGTTGTCAGACGCACGACGGTCGCTTCGCTTGTCGTCAGTGCTGTGAAAAACGCGTTTTCACCTCGAGCGAGCGAAATCAGACCAATGAGTGGACCCGAGGTTGCAAGGTGGGCAAGGACCTCACCGTGGCGAGAATCGCGGTGCAGGGAAACTGTCCCCTCAAGAACCAAATGAACAGCCTCGACCCGGTGTCCTTGGGTGAGAAGGTGCGTGCCGCGGGGGAGACGAATTCGAGGCCTCGGCCCCAAAACGCGCTCGACGCCTTCGAGGAGCTCGTGTACGACCTGGTCCTCGTTGAGGTCGAGTCCCTCAAGGATGGGACCTTGAACAGCAAAAGAGGGAGGTTCTTGAATGAGGTCGAGAATCTCGTACGTGCAGTACCCGCACTCTTCGAGGTAACGACGCATCGTCGAGTAGGCTTGCCCGGACAAAAGGGGAACCGTCCAGGGGAAACGCACGACCGCAGCCAGATGCCCGGATTCGGTGCATGCAGCAAGGTCCGTATGGAGTTCTTGATCGGTGACAAGCATCCACTGAGTTGATGCCATCAGTGAGGATGCTCGGGCTGCATCAATGAGTGCATCGACATCCTTGACTTCGCTGGTGGCAACGCCGAGAAGAACGTGGTCTTCTTCATCCAGTCCTTCGAAGAAAAGCGCGAGATCCTTGGCGCTCTCGATCCTGTCAAAACACAGATTGGGGAAAGACTGCGTGAGATCGCGGGTCAGGGGGCCGGCGAGTTGGCGTGAATTATCGCCGACAACCAGAACATGGACGTGATAACCGCTCCGATGTCCACTACGAACACTCGTTTTCTCCAGAATTGAGGCATCGAGCGAAGACGGGCCGTGCGTCCAGCCGTGCGCAAGACCCGGCGTACTCGCGGAAGGGGAGTCAGCCTCGGGAAAAGACACCTACATCACCCCAATCGCACCCCAGGTCAGAGGCGCGACGAAGGAAAGCAAAATAATTCCGATCACTCCAACGACGATACCGACGATGGCCATTTCCTTCGTGGGGGTGGTTCCCGTCGAATAGGCGATCGCGTTCGGCGGAGTGGAGATCGGCAGGCACATGCCGAGCGAGCAGCCCAGTGCGATGACAATTGCAATTTCCGCGGCGCTTGTGGAAACCGTTGCCGCAAGGCCCATACCCATTGGGACCAGGAGGTTCGCCGAGGCCGAGTGGGAGATGACATTGGAGGTCACCCAACCGACCAGCGCGAGGACCAGGATGAGTAGTGCTCCGGGGATCGAGGCCCACTGGATTGATCCAAGCATCCACTTGTCGAGGCCGGTGGCGGCCACGCCTGATCCGAGCGCAATGCCGCCCGCGACCAGCCACAGAACAGGCCAGTCCAAGGCTCGCAGGTCGTCCCCGCTCATCACCTTCGTCATTAAGAGGACCACGACCGGTAGGAAGCCGACGACGTTAGAGGAGATGTGGTGGAGGGATTCTGTCATCCACAGGAGAATCGTTACTCCCGCAACCACGTAGAAAATAATGGCATTCTTTGATTTCTCAAAACGCGCCGAGGTGTCGATGTTGAACTGCGCGTCAGAGGGGATGTAACGCCAGGCGATGAACACCCACGAAAGTGCAAGAAGAACGAGCATGAGCGGGACTGCCGCCAACATCCATTGGAAGAAGGTGACCTTGACGCCCGCGTTTTCAAGCGCGCCCAAAGCGATGGCGTTGGGGGGAGTGCCGACGGGGGTGCCCATGCCGCCGACATTTGCGGCGACCGGGATCGAAAGCGCGATGCCCGTGCGTGCTTTGCCCTCGGGGAGGGCCATGATGACGGGCATCATGACGGCGAACATCGTCGCGGTTGTCGCCGTGTTCGACATGAACATACTCATGATTGCGGTGATGAGCATGACGCCCATGACGGTCAGGCGAGGCTTCCCAATGAATGGTTTCAACAGCACCGCGGAGAGCGCGCGATCAACCTTGTACTTTGCAGCCCCGTCGGCCACCATAAAACCGCCCAAGAAGAGGATGATTACGGGGTTTGCCAGTGCACCAAAGAATTTCGTGTAGGCGGGCGCCTTCTCTGGGATCGAGAGAAGCGCGTGGTCCGAAATGAAGAGAACCTCAAGGAAAATCACCAGCACAGCAGTGCCGGCGAGGGGAACAGCTTCGGTCACCCACAGGAGGATTGCCGCCAAGAAGATTCCGAACATTCGCGTTCCCGAGGTATCCAATCCAGGAAGCTGAATGAACAAACAGGTGACAATCGAGGCCAATGCACCGACAGCGCCGAACACCTTGAAGGGGCTAAGCTGCGTCTTGTTCTTCGTAAAATCGGCCGGTCGAGTCGACATATTTTGCGCGGAGCGCGGGTTAATCGAAACGGCGGCGGTAGTGCGCGTACGACGTACCATTGTGCAGACCTCGTTGTCTTTGCGGAAATAGTACGCATAATTATATGTCATACATCACGTGATGATGACCATTTGATGATTAGTCACCAAGCGCTGGCGAGCAATACGCAATGCCCGCAGAAGCGGCAAAAGCGCGCGCGGCCTCGTCCGGGAGAAGCGAGGCACAACCCACGATTTGCGCCCCACACTCCGTCGCGGCGGCGAGGATTTCTTCCCCATTAGCCAGGGCAGAGTTCGCTAAAAGAACCGCCTTGCGCCCCGCGAGTGGGGAACCCGAGAAGCAGCGCTCGTCCGCTGCGTTGTTAATTGCCGAGGCCGGGCCTTGGGCGGGCAGGAAAAGCGCGGCGTCAAGGTCAAGCCCGCGCCCTCCTGCAGCGTGAATCATCGCTGCTGCGAGGGCAGCGTCACCCGCGGGGGCAATCACCAGCTCATAATCCCCAATGGCAAGATCATGTTCTTCCAAAAGATCGATAAGGATATGCCCGCAAACGGCAGCCCCCTGAGCGCTCAAAGTGAGCTCGTTGAGACGACCCAAAGGATTGGGTGACTCAAGAAGGGGAGCGGCAAGGCCGCGGAGGGTCAGAAGATGCGGGTCGTGTGTCGTCATATCAGCACTATCAGTTGGACGAAGGATTGACGTAGCGGATCAGATCGCCGATGCCGTTGTAAATCCGATAGGGGCGGAAGGGGAAATTAGAAACCTGCTCGGCACTGGTCGAACCAGAAAGGACGAGGAAGGTCCTCATGCCTGCCTCAACGCCTGCGCGCACATCCGTATCCATGCGATCGCCGACCATTGCGGCATTCTCAGAGTGAACACCGATCTTGTTCAGGCCCGCACGAATCATCACAGGATTCGGCTTTCCGACGAAGTAGGGGGCCTTGCCGGTCGCGGCTTGGATCATCGCGGCGACCGATCCCGCTGCCGGAAGAGTGCCCTCATCTGAAGGACCAGAAACATCCGGGTTCGTCGCGATGAACTTCGCACCGCGCTCGATCAATCGGATTGCAGTCGTCAGAGCGTAGAAGTCATAGACGCGGGTTTCACCGAGGACCACGAATTCAGGATCCTGATCGGTCATGATGTATCCGGCTGAGTGGATCGCCGTCGTCAGGCCAGCTTCGCCAATCACGTAGGCGGAAGAATTGGGGGACTGCTGGGACAAGAATGCGGCGGTTGCATTCGCCGATGTCCAGATGTGCTCTTCTGGAACATTGAGGCCCGAATTCGCCAAGCGCGCAGATAGGTCGCGGTTTGTGAAGATCGAGTTATTCGTCAGGACCAGGAATGGAATGCCATTCTCTTCCAAAGCGGAGATGAAATCCTGGGCTCCGGGAAGGGCGCGGTTTTCCTTAACCAGAACGCCATCCATATCCGAAAGCCAAGCGCTAATTGGGGGCATATCCGACAGTGCAGTGGAAAGAGAATTCGTCATGCCTCTAATCTATCTGTTTGCGAGCTCGTTCGGTAGGAAGAAGGCGACCATGGAAGAAAACTCTCAGCCAGAAGTTGGCGTTGGGCCCTGGCCGGGAGGACCAGAAAACTGGCCATCGGAAGAGTTCTACGATCCGCAGCTCTTGGCCGAGGGGGATCGACGCAATGTCGAGGACCGCTACCGCTATTGGAAGATGGAGGCAATCATCGCTGATATCGCCTCTCACGCACTTCCTTTCGAGATAGCCATCGAAAACCTCGGTCACGACTTCAATATCGGCTCAATCGTTCGCAGCGCGAATGCTCTGGGAGTAAGCCGCGTCCACATCGTCGGTCGGCGTAGGTGGAATCGGCGCGGGGCTATGGTGACCGACCGCTACTTGGAGGTTATTCACCATCCCGAGGTCGGTGAATTTATTTCCTCACTGCACGAACGAGGAATCACCCCGGTTGGAATCGACAATGTTCCCGGCTCTATTCCCCTTGAAGGGCATGCTCTTCCCAAACGGGCATGCCTGGTCTTCGGTGAAGAATCAAGCGGTTTGAGCGAAGAAATGCGCCGGGAATGCAACGAAATCCTCCACATTACGCAGCGCGGCTCAACGCGTTCAATGAATGTCGGCCACGCCGCAGCAATCGCAATGTGGGCGTGGGTGATTCAGCACTCCTAGGCTCGCGCCAAGGCCTCGGCGGGGAAGTCTTGCACCCGGTCGGTGAAGATCCCCGTAACGCCCCATTGCGCAGCTTTCCGCGAATCCTCGAGGGTATTCACGGTCCAGACGTTGACCTCAAAGCCGGCGTCGAGCATCTCGTGGACGTCGGCCTCGGTCAGGTCTTGCCCGCAGGGGTGGATCGCAGTGCACTCAATCTGCGAGGCCTCGCGCCAGCTTCCTGCGCGCACTTCCGCTGGGGTGCACAGCCAGGCGAGCGAAACTTCGGGCATAGCCTCGCGCACCGCGCGAAGCAGGTCGTGATCGAATGAAGAAATAAGGATCTTGTCCTTGTTCACAAAAGAGCGCAGGGCTACTTCGACATTCTCGATGAGAGTATCGCGGCGTCTGCCTGCCGCTCGAGGCTTGAGCTCGAAATTGAAGCCGGTCTGGGTTGAGTTGGCAAAGGAGACAACATCGGCTAGCTCGGGGATGCGCTCAAAACGGTAGGTTGGCGAGAACCATGCGCCCGCGTCGAGCCTGCGCAGCTCACCGTATCCCCATGAATCCCAGGAACCCGAGGAATTTGTCGTGCGGTCGACAGTGTCATCGTGAATGATGAGCAGCGTCCCATCCGCCATGACACCCACATCGCACTCACACCAGCGGGCCCCAATTTCCGAGGCCTTCGCGAAGGAAGCGATCGTGTTTTCGGGCGCGAGCGTGGGAGCCCCGCGGTGGGCGAAAATCTTTGGGAATTCAGTCATTATTTCTCCTTCGCTGCGCAATTCTAGAAATAGTCATCGACGGGGATCAGCCCGACTCCGGGTACGAATTGCATCTTCGGGCGGTCCGTGGGGGTTTCCGTTTCATCGGCTTTCCCGTGCATTCCGTCGATTCCCGCGCGCTCTTCTTGGCGGCTGAAACCCTCTTCTTCAGTGAGCGTTTCCATCTCCGAGGCCGCGCCTTCGTCAGGTTGGGTCATCAGCGCCGGGTCGAGCAGCATCGCTTCGTCGCGCTTGGTGGGAAGGACGCTCTCCACATAGGACTGGATGGCTTCATCCTGGGGAACGTCGTGCCCAACATCTTGGGCAAGGTACCAGCGGTGTTCCAGGAATTCGTGGAAGATCTGGGCCGGTTCCAGCTTGGCTGCGAGCTCGGCGGGAACGGCAGTGATGACAGGTTCGAAAACTTCGTTCATCCATTCATGAGCAACGATTTCGAGAGGCATTCGGGTCTTTCCCGTCATGGCACGGTAGGTCTCAATATCGTTGAGCATACGTTGGGCCTGATTCTCGCCGACGTCCATGCCCGTCAATCGCATGAGTTTGCGGTGATGGTGGCCGGCATCAACGACCTTTGGAGTGATGATCAGGTGCGTTCCATCAAGGTCGGAGGACATCTGGAGTTCACCGACTTCGAAGCCAAGGTCATTCAGGCGGCGGATACGCTGAGCGACTCTCCACTTCTGGTTGGATTCAATAACTTCAGGTCCGGTGAGTTCGTTCCACAGCTCCAAGTAGCGCGAGCGAATCCGGTCGCCGACCTCGATGGGATCTTCATCGCTGGGGAAGAAAGATCCTGCTTGAAGGTCCATTAATTCGCCGATGATATTCGTCCGTGCCAGATCAACGTCGTAGAGACGCTGGCCTTCGGTAAGAGAAGGATGGATTTCGCCAGTTTCTGCGTCAACGAGGTATGCGGAGAAGGATCCGGCGTCGCGACGGAAAAGCGTGTTTGAAAGAGAAACATCGCCCCAATAGAAGCCGAGGAGATGAAGACGAACCAGGAGAACTGCGAGGGCATCGATCAAGCGCCCTGCGGTTTCGGGTGTCATGTGTTGGCTAAAAACCGCGCGGTAGGGCAAAGAGAACTGAAGGTGTTCGGTAACCAGCACAGCCGCAAGTTCTTCGCCAAAGGCGTCGCGTCGCCCGGTGATGACTGCAGTGGGCAGGACGGAAGGTGCACCTAGACGCGACAGATCTCGAAGGAGTTCATATTCGCGGTATGCGACGCTTTCGCCGATTTCCTTGACCGCGATGACCCTGTCGGAAAGGTTGACGAAACGGACGACGTGGCGAGAGATGCCGCGAGGAAGAGCAGCAAGGATCTCCGTCGGCCAGTCTTCAAGGGGGATATCCCAAGGTAAGTCCAACAGTGCGGGGTCAACCGTCGCTGCTGTGATCTCAAGCGTTGAGGGAATGGGCATAGCTCTATTCTCGCATTCATTGAGCAAAGTGGCACGGGGCCCGCAACCGTGTGTGGTTGCGGGCCCCGTGGTTTAGCCCTGAGTAGCGTCTAGACGCCGAGTAGGTCACTCGGGCAGGCGCTCGCCGGTGGACGCAGAGAAGTTGTGCTGCTGTCCTTCCTTGATGCGGGTGTGGATCACGCCGCCAGGCTTGGGAGCGGTGCGCGGAGGAACGCGGACGATGAGCTGTTCGCCCTTGCCTTCGCTGCCGGAACCCAGACCATGGCCGGAATCTGCACCTGCCAGGTGGCCGTAGATGTAGGCATCCGAACCCAGTTCCTCAACGAACTCAACTTCGATCGGAATGGTGTTTTCGGTTTCTGCAGAAACGACCTCGAGGCCCTCGGGACGGAAGCCGATCGTGATCTTGCCTTCGTCTTCGGGAACCATGGCATCCAGCGTTGCCTGCGAGAGCGGAACCTCTGCGGTGCCGAGCTTTGCGACATTGCCTTCAACCTTGAACTTGCCGAGGTTCATGGCGGGGGAGCCGATGAAGCCTGCGACGAATTCGTTGGCAGGGCGCTCGTACATTTCCTGCGGGGTACCGACCTGCTGGAGGAGACCGCCTGCGAGAACCGCAATGCGGTCGCCCATCGTCAGAGCCTCGGTCTGGTCGTGGGTCACGTAGACCGTGGTGACGCCGAGTTCGCGCTGCAGCGAGGCGATCTGGGTACGGGTCTGGACACGGAGCTTGGCGTCCAAGTTGGACAGAGGCTCATCCATGAGGAAGACCTGAGGCTTACGAACGATTGCGCGGCCCATAGCAACACGCTGACGCTGGCCACCGGAGAGAGCCTTGGGCTTGCGGTCCAAGTAGGGCTCCAGGTCAAGGATGCGTGCGGCTTCTTCAACGCGCTTGTTAATTTCATCCTTAGGAGTGCCTGCGATCTTGAGTGCGAAGCCCATGTTCTCACGCACGGTCATATGCGGGTAGAGGGCGTAGTTCTGGAAGACCATTGCGATGTCGCGGTTCTTCGGCTGTACGTCGGTGACGTCCTTATCGCCAATGAAGATGCGGCCAGAGTTCACATCCTCAAGACCTGCGAGCATGCGCAGCGAGGTGGACTTGCCACAACCGGAGGGACCGACGAGAACCAGGAATTCACCATCCTGAATCTCAAGATCGAGCTGGTCGACAGCGGGCTTATCTGACCCGGGGTAGATTCGGGTTGCCTTATCGAAAGTTACAGTTGCCATATTGAACCTCCACCGGCGGTACGTGCCGGACGATCCTTAGTAGAGACCAGACGACAGCGTCTTCACTGCCGCCGCACGTCCTTCACCACCTGTGTGAAGTGCGTACTTGCTCACGATAGCACCAAAATTTGCGAAAAATCCAACTCAATTTAAAACGAAGTGCATAGAAGAGATTCGAAATGAGCTGGGCATTCGATACCCTTGGGGGGTGCGTGAGCAAGAGATCATCGGTGGGTACCGCCTCCTCAAACGCCTGGGGGCGGGGGGCGCTGCTACCGTGTGGCTTGCTTGCGACGAGGCCGGGGAGCGTGTAGCCCTTAAGATCCTTCACCCCGCGCTCGCCGCCGATGATGACTACCGTGAGCGTCTCCTTCGAGAAGCTCGAACGGTGAATTCCATTCGCGGTGGGGGAGTGTCCCACATCTTGGATATCGAGATCGATGCGACTCAACCTTTTGTCGTCAGCGAGTACATTCCAGGCCCCACGCTTTCCGAATTACTCTCCCGCGGTGCGATCAATGTTGGAGGGGTTGCGGCCATCGGCGGGGCGCTTGCCCAAACCCTTCAAGATGTTCATGCTCGTCGGATTGTCCACCGCGATGTGAAGGCCTCGAATGTCATTTGTTCCCCGCAAGGGCCGGTGCTCATCGATTTCGGTATCGCCATGGGGCAAGACGAGGCGCGCCTGACTCAAACCGGTCTGGTATCGGGAACCGCGGGATATACCGCACCCGAATTGCTCAAGGGGGCTTCGGCCTCGGCAGCGACAGATTGGTGGGCGTGGACGGCTACCCTGCTTGCCGCACTCACTGGGCGCCCACCCTATGGAAGTGGGGTGACCGCTGCGATCTTGGATCGGGTGCTCAAGGGGGATCCTGACACCGACGGCCTCGATTCGTCTGTCGCTCAGCTCATGCGACAAGGACTTCACCCGGATCCTCAGCTTCGCCCAAACCCTGACCACATCATCCGCCATCTTGCGCACTGGGGCGGGTTCCCCCTTGAAAAGATTGCGATCTATGGGGGAAGTCAGGCGTGGGAAAACCTCAATTGGGCACGACTCTTGGCTCCTGTTCGTCAAGGGGATACCCCAAGTGTCTCAGTGGTCGCAGATGACTCTGCTAACGAGGAAACTCAGGTCTTTGACGATGATGCTTTACAGACCGCGGTCATTGAAGAGTTCGATCCGGATCGTACTGCGGCATTAGCGAATGACTTCTCATCTCCGGATGAAACTCAGGTGTATCCGCAGTTCATGGGTGGCGCGCAGCCAAGTATCGACGAAACCTCGCTTTTTAACTACCCGCATCCCATGGCCTCGTCAACGGGGACAAGCTACCTACCCGCTCAGGATGGATTCCGACAGGCGTCGATCCCGCCCAGTATCGAATTTGCAACCCAAGCACCCGCGTATATTCCTCAGCAGGTGAAGACGGCGAATATTTTAGGGCTGATCATTCTTTCTGCTCTTGCGCTGATTCCTTTATATAGGGGGTTGATCGGGTTGATCAGCGTGGGGGTGATCGTCGCGCTCTTCGCAGTGCTTGGGAGCGCCTATAAATGGCGTGAAAATCGGAGGATCCTCAATCAAGAGGCGCGCTCCAGTGATACCTGGGCTGCACTCGGTGTTGCTCCTTTCACCGGGCTGGGAGGGATTCTCTCTACTGCGGTTGGTCTTGCCCCCGGGGCTGCTCTGGCGTGGGGGCAGTGGATTCTCTTTTCCCGTGGCCTCTACGAGCCTCTCGGTTTGTCTCCCGATTTTGGATTCTTCTCCACCCCCTTCGGAGATCCCGGAACATGGTGGTTCCCGCTTGTATTGACCGGTCATGCGCCGATCACGTCTGATGCGTGGCTGGCGGGGAGTCCCTCGTGGATTATCTTGACCTGGGTTCTGACCACTCTTGCCCTGTGGGGAATGTGGGTGATGCCAACGGGATCCGCTTTGCGTGATGGCGTGAGCGTATGCGTGTCGACCTGTGCTCCCAAGACATGGATGCGAGTACTTCTTGGTCTGCTCATTTCCGGTGGCGTTGCAGCTGTCCTTGCCCTGAATTTCTAAGGTTCAGCTGGTGCGCACGGAATGAAATATGGCGCAGCTGCGTTGGTATCGGTGCGTAAACGGGCATTGCTCGCTAGTCTTGAATGCAGTTCAACAGAAAGGCCCGCAATAATGGCAAAGTCTTCCCGCTCGCAGGATGTGCGCGCAAAGGCGCAGCAACTGCGTGAAGAACAGGCGCGTGCAGATCGCCGGACTCGCAACATCATCATTTCTTTGGTTGCACTGATTGTGGTTGTCATCATCGTGGCAATTGCTGCGGTGATCGTTCAGTCCAACCGCAAGAAGGCAGAAATCGCCGAGGCTGGATCGGCTGCGCTCGGTGCGTATTCAAATGGTGAACCCGTTGTTGTTTCCCACCTTGGTATTGGGAAGGTCGACGAATCCATTCCGACGCTGACTGAGTATTTCGACTACTCCTGCCATGTGTGTGCCGCATACGATGTGGCTTTTGGGGAGCAGGTTAGCCAGGACGTTCTTGCTGGTAAGTACAACATCAAGTACCAGCCAGTGAATACGGTGAAGGCCGCGTATCAGTATGCATCAACCAGTGCGGCTCTGGTCGCTGCGCAAAAGGTCGATGCGCAAACATGGATGAAGTTCCACAATGCTTTGCTGTCTTACTTCAATGATCAGTACAACTCCGGCAAGGGAACTGTCGTTCAGGACCTGTCTGCTTCTGCTACAAAGGTTAAAGAAATCGCTGCGCAGGCGGGAATTCCGCAGGATGTTATTGACACCTTCCCCGAAAACGGTGTGAATGACTATCTGACCAAGTCGACCAACGCGTGGGCTGAGGCGAAGATTGACGGTCGCGAAAATGGATCTTTGGGAACTCCTGAGTTCGTTGTGAACGATAAAGCCGTCGTTGATTTCAAGGGCGTCAAGGCAACCAGTGTCAAGGACTTCTATCCCGTGATTACTGCTCAGCTTCAAGCTGCCGGTCCGGCATCTGCATCGAAGTGATGCTGCTGATCGCTCTCATGTGATTGGGCTTTTCAGGGGCGCGTGCGTGACATGGTCGCGCATGCGCCCCTGTTGTATCTTCTGAGATGTCCCCTGAGCTTTTGCGTGTCCCGTGATGGGGAGGATCATGAAGTGGCATGTGAGCCATATTGCGGTTTTTAATTCGTCTTTGTGGCCCCACTCATGGCACACTATGTGGGTTGCCACCTTAGCTCAGTTGGTAGAGCACCCGCCTTGTAAGCGGGCGGTCGTCGGTTCGAGTCCGACAGGTGGCTCCATTATTCAGTCCAAACGGATACGCCCGTTTTGTGGCTGGCATTGGCCGGGCGGCCTGCATTCCCCTGTTATTTCGGGAAAGTGGGGACCCGGCTTATTTATACCTGTTGTTTGTTGTGGCTGCGCGGGTGCTTTGCGGATTGAAACGTACTATCGCGCTCGATGTACGTAAGGCAGCATCAGAGTCGGAGTCGTCCTGGTATCAGGTTCAACGAGCAGGTTCAGTACCACTCATCTGCTTAGCCGTTGCTTATGCAGATTCAGGTTTACTCTTCATTCTTCAAGGAATCTACCACGAGATCATTTCTCCGCTTATTCCGGTAGTTGTGTTTAGTGCACAAAGTCTCGTCGGAATTATATGGATATACAAGGCGAGCAGTAACTCCGATCCATCACAAAAACCAGAGTAGAACCGGTGAGGTCTCCGAAAGAATTAAGGAAAAAATGAATTCGGTGATCCTTGTGCGTCCAATAATTTCGAGTCAGAAGTAGGGGCTTTCTCGAAGGTTGTGGAGTCTGCTGTATGTGTTGGAATCTTGTTTCCCAATACCCCCAGGGGTATTATTGGAGGAAGCGAAGAAGACAAAAGCTCAAGTCAGAAAGTGAGCCGCATATGCGAGTTGTAGTCCTCGGAGGAGTCGCCGGTGGCATGAGCGCGGCGGCGCGCCTGCGCAGACGCGATGAGGGTGCCGAGATCATCGTGCTGGAGCGCAGCAAGTACGTGTCCTTCGCGAACTGCGGGCTCCCGTACTACGTTGGCGGCGAGATCGAAGACCCCGCCAAGCTCCTCCTTCACACCCCGGAAACCCTCAAGGCTGCGCTCAACCTCGACGTGCGCATCAACTCCGAGGTCACCGCGATCGACCCGGCGGCGCGCAGCGTCCAGGTCACCGACACGAAGACGGGCGAGGCCTACGCACTCACCTACGATCATCTGATCCTTTCCCCGGGCGGCCTCGTCAGCCGGCCCCCAATCGATGGCCTCGACTCCCCGCGCGTGCACACCCTGCGCACGGTCGATGACGCACGCTCCCAGTGCGAGGCCTCGGGTACGCACGCCGTCGTCCTGGGTGCCGGGTTCATCGGCATCGAGGCCACCGAAGCACTCGCACAGCGAGGCTTTGAGACCCACCTCGTCGAGTATGCCGAGCACGTCCTGCCGCCCCTCGAAGTCGAGATGGCAAGCCTGGTCACGCAGGAGCTGCGTGCTCTTGGCGTGCGCGTCCACGCCGGTGTCTCCGCCCAGTCCATCAAGCATGGCGAGGACCACGACTCCGTGACGCTCTCCGACGGTACCGAGCTGGGTGCCGACGTCATCGTCCTATCGACCGGCCTCCGCCCCGACACTGCCCTCGCCGAGGCTGCGGGCATCGAGACCGACCGCGGCTATATCCTCGTCGATGAGCACGGGCGCACCAGCGTGGATGGTATCTACGCGGTTGGCGACGCCACGGTTGGCCGTGACCACGACCACCCCGTCGCCCTAGCCGGACCTGCGAACCGTGGGGGACGCCTCGTCGCCGACGCGATCTCCGACGCCGAGCGCGGCGAGGCTACCGCGCGCCCCATCCCGAGGCCTCAGGGCACCGCGATCGTGCGGATCGGCGGACTTACCGCCGCCATGACCGGCGCTAACCGCCAGGCCCTCGATGCCTCGGGCACGGAGTACTTCACGGTGCACACGCACGCCAACCAACACGCAGGCTATTTTCCCGGCGCCAAGCCCGTGCATATCCTCATGCACCTGGGGGTCAGCGGGCAGATTCTCGGCGCGCAAGCCGTGGGTGCCGACGGCGTGGACCGCCGCATCGATGTCATTGCGACCGCCATGCGATCCGGCCTGAAAGCCACGGATCTCATCGACCTGGACCTCGCCTACGCCCCGCCCTACGGTCAGGCCAAGGACCCCGTCAACCAGACCGGCATGGTTGCCCACAACGTCTTGACCGGCGAGCTCATCCTCACTGGCCCGGAGGCCCTCACCGAGGACATGCCGGTCCTCGACGTGCGCACGGTGGGAGAATACGCGGCCGGGCACATGCCCAACTCACTCAACATTCCGCACACCCAGCTGCGCGACCGCCTCGATGAAGTCCGCGCCTGGGTCGACGAGAGCGTCGGCGACCGGCCCTTCGTCGTCATGTGTGCTGCGGGCGTGCGCTCCTGGATCGGCTACCGCATCGTGCGTCACGCGGGCTTTAACGTCACCATGCTGTCGGGCGGCATCCAGACGCTGCGCGCATGGCTCGGCGATCGGGCCGAGGCCGTTCTCGTCACGGGGGAGGGACACTCATGACGACGCGCAAGCAGGTCGTCAATCGCCTCAAGCGTGCTCGCGGGCAGCTCGACAGCCTCATCGACCACATCGAGAGTGGAGATGCGAACTGTCGCGATGTCCTGACCCAGTTCGCAGCCGTTAACTCCGCGATGAAACGCGCAAGCTACCTCGCGGTTGCGACGATCATGTCGCAGTGTGCGCTCGAGGATTCCATCCTCGAAAACGATGATGCGCCGACACCCGAAGCGGAAGAATCTCTAGTCAAAACCGGGAGCATCTCGATCGAAGAACTCGAGCAATTGTTCCTCCGGCTAGGCTGATGCGACACAGCAATCAGCCCGCCTAGAAAAACCTCATCACACCATGCAGCGGATCCGCTGACGGATTCGAGGCCCGATCAACGAAGGAGACAATCATGTGTCGACCCACTACCTGTGAAGTATGCGGAAAGACCACCTGGAAAGGCTGCGGCAAGCACATCGACTCGGTGAGGGAACAAGTGCCCCCGGATCAGTGGTGCGATAAGGACCATACCGAAGAGGAGTACGCCGCCGCCAAGAAGAAGCGCGGTTTCTTCGGAAGCCTCTGCAGCTAGCCCTCGGCCCTTCTGGCATCGTCGCGCGCCGCCTGCGGAAGGATTGAGCGCTCGAATAACCTACTCCACTATGTAGGACGCTACTGGTGTACCGATTGGATAGAGAGGTATCCGTTTTTATCCGGGAAACCGACTCCTGTTTTTCCCCTGCGTTTTCAAGCTTTCGAAACATTTTTGAATCCAATAAATTCGGGTTGTCGCAGCAACAAATGCTCCGCTGGCTCGGTAAACTCGCAACTGTCCATCCAGCCTACGCAAAGGTGCGCCCCCAATTGGCACCTGAGCTTTTCACGACAGATGGGTTTACTTCTCATGCACCGTGTATATCCTTCGACGCGCCAGCACACCCTCCGGCGCATTTTCATTGCAACACTGTTATCAACCACGCTTGGAGTCGGAACCGCTGTACTTCCCGCACAGGCCGCTCCTACGGTTCCCTACACTGACACAACCCCAACGGCACCACATACGACGCAGACGGTTTCGCAACCTTCTGAAGCCTCGCCGACTGCCACTCCTGAAGCCAGCGTCTCACCCGCACCCGAAGAAGCTCCCACGCCCACCACCCAAGGCAGGCGTGTCGCTCGCTCAACTGATGCCTCGGAAATCCTTCTTGAACCACAAAGGAACACCACCCAGGTGCGAGTACGCGTCGCTGATGACGCCGCAGATGATATTGCAGCCAATGCGGATACTGTTCACCTTCGCGCGACGATGAACTACCGCGGAAAAGTCACTCGCGAGATCGACAAGAAGATTCCCCTCGCCCAGGTGCAAGAGGGAAACTACTCCCTTGACTTTGGGACCTTCGGAAAATTCACTGCTTCGCTTACTTTGGAAAAGAACGGGAACACTGTTCGCGCTCTGTCCAATCAAACTATTGGCGTGACTGCAGATAGCTACAACATTGCACCGGTTAGCGCGACCTTGCCCGTAGCAATGTTCTCCTTGAACTTGTGGGGAGAAAACTCGATTCGTAAATCCGGCCCGGTAATCGCGATGTTTGAGCGCCCGAACGCCTACAACTGGAAGGCGCTGCCCGGACCCGAGGCTGATAACTACGGTGTCTACGGGCTTCCTTATCTCTCTGAAAAGGAAATCACCCTCCAACCCGGTGGCTTCGACGAGGCCTCGCAGCAGTTCCGTGATCGCATCGACATCGTCGCCGACTACGTGCGCGACCTGCGCGAATTAGACCCCTCCTCGACGATCAACCTCTACGTCGTTGACGTCTTCGTCAACGTTGTCCAGAAGGTCATTTACGCGAATAAAATCCCGCAGGATCGCTACACGATCCGTTTGATCACTGACGGCGCATACTCCTACGTGAAGTTCCCCGATGTTTACCAAGACGGAAATCCCAAGGGAACACATGAACGTTTGGTGCGTGAGTGGAAAGAACTGAAGGCAAAGACCTATGCCAAGGGCCGTGCCGAATACCCTGCCGATAGTACCTGGGAGATGTCGCCATACCTGTGGGCGATGGTTGATTCTGAACCGAATGCACAGTGGTGGCTCTCCCGGCCGAAACTGCTGAGCTCGCCTGGAGACGCAGACGCTTTCGCCAAGGAAGTTCAGAGCTCTTCCAAGGTCAAGGCCGTCAATATCTCGGCTCTGCTCAAGACCAATATCGCGCCCTCTGCTGAAGCGACAGCTCAATTCAAGGCCCTCTACAACTTCAATGACGGATACTTCAACGAAGCTGAGAAACAGGGCAAAGAGGTCATGCTCATGCTTGGAACCCACCTGAAGCAGGAGTCCGGCTTTGAAGACTATGCGCGATTCACGCAGAGCTACTACGGGGATCGCTACCTGTACTACTACAAGGGCCATCCCGCGACCCCGACTGAGCTTTCTACCACTAAGCAAGACGAACTCAAGCGCCTTGAAATGACCGATGTCGATGCCTCAATCGCAGCGGAACTCATCCTGTTCTTCAATCCGGGCATTGATGTTGCGGGGTATGAGTCATCGACCTTTGCCAGCACGCAGCCGGGTAAAGCGAAAGGTGTCTTCAACCTGACGAAGACCAAGGCAATGGAATCCGAGGCTTCGCCCTACCGCGGTCTTGAATACTGGATCGTCCCCATGGACAAGGCGGAAGACGGGCTGAAGAAACTGTGCCCAGGCGGCCACACCTGCTACCAAGTCGAATTCTCTGACTCAATCAGCGCCAAGGAAGGCTACACCCACGCGCTGTGGGATGCGACAGACTCCGTCATTATCTACTACAAGAAGAACGGCAATTCCTTCGAAAAGATCCGCGTCCAAAACGGCGTGGGTGCTAAGTCGTCGGTTGAAGCGGGCGAGTACTACATCAAGTCCGCGCTTGCAGATGACCTGGTGCTCGATGTTTGGGCGGCGAGCCGAAATGATGGCGCGAATGTTCAGCTGTGGAACGCGAACTTGAGTGGCGCTCAGAAGTGGCGGGTCTCTTATGACTCTGAGGGGTTTGCGACCATTACGAATGTCGCCTCGGGTAAGGTCCTTGATGCGCAGTGGGGATCATCCCGCCCCGGAACGAATGTCGCACAGTGGAGCGGTAATGGAAGCCGCGCACAGAAGTGGAAGATCGTGACCGGTGACAAGGGGCGTATCACCATTGTTTCCGCCTTGGATCCGTCGATCGTCCTTGATATCTCGGCGGGAGGGCGATTCTCCGGTGCGAACGTTCAACTGTGGACGGCCAATGGTTCAGACGCTCAGACCTTCGCGTTTATCCCGACGAAGCCATTGCTAAGTCCTGAAGGGCAGGCAGATGTTGCCCCGGGTTACTACTCGATTTCCAGTGTTGTGAACCCCAATATGATTATGGCTCTTGCAAATTATTCTTTGGATAACGGTGCAAAGGTCCATGCGTGGACCAACTACGGATTCCACGACCAAATCTGGAAGATCTCCCGTGACGCCGATGGCTACTACCGCCTCGAAAATGTTTGGTCGAATAAATCCCTGGATAGTACAGATGGGACGCCCATTCCGGGCCGCCAACTTCAGCTCTGGACAACGGATCTGAACAACCCGAATCAAAAGTGGGTGATCACTTCGGTCACGGGCGGGGCCTACATGCTTCGCAATGTGGGAACGGGATTGGTCGTCGACCTCAGTGCCGGTATTGCTCAAAATGGCAGACCCATTGACGGTTACCTTGCAAATGGCACGACCGCTCAGCAGTGGCGTCTCGACAAGCTCAACGACCCCATCAGTCGTTTTGATGATGCCGCCGATGCAACGCGTGGCCTTGTCGAAGATGGGATTTACGAGATCGAACCGATTGCTGCTCCCGGAAAGCGTCTGGATGTTCAGTGGGCCTCACAGGACGCCGGCGCTCGAGTGTGGCTCTATTCGGCGAATGGTAGTTCTGCACAAAAGTGGCGTGTCAGTCACGATGCTCAGGGCTATGTCATTTTGACGAATGTTGGCTCAGGGAAGGTGCTGGATGTCTACGGTGCCAGCAAAGCCTTTGGGACCAAGGTGACTCAACAACCTGCAAACGGTACTCACGCGCAGAAATGGATGGTCGTCGAGACCGACAACGGTGATCTAGCTATTGCATCCGCTGTTGCTCCCTTGCTGTTCCTCGACCTAGAGGGCGGGCGAAATGCTGATGGGACACCTCTGCAGACCTACGGATACAACGGTTCAAAGGCTCAGCGTTTCCGCTTCATCAAGCAGTAATCGCTAGAGCTCTATAGAGATGGGGCGCCCGCGCAGAGTACGCGGGTGCCCCTTTTCGCTGAGTGGCGACTTTGAACACGCTCGCCTTAGGGAAGTCGCCAATCAATCGCTGTTGCCCCCTGCTGCGCAAGCAGCGCGTTTGCGCGGCTAAAAGGCCTCGAGCCAAAGAAACCGCGCCTGGCCGACAGGGGAGAGGGGTGCACAGACTCAATCGCGGGAGTATCCCCCAACTGCTCGCGCAGAGACTGCGCATCTCGTCCCCACAAGATTGCAACCAGTGGAAGACGATTCCCCGAGGAATCGCGGCGCTCAACCAGAGCATCAATGGCCCGTGAGGTCACTTCTTCCCATCCCATCTTCCGATGAGAGCCAGCCTGTCCGGGGCGAACCGTCAATACGCGGTTGAGAAGGCACACTCCCTGTCTGGACCAAGGGGTCAGATCCCCGCTGGTTGGCATGGGAACGCCCACATCGGTGGTGAGTTCCTTGAAGATATTGCGCAGAGATGCGGGGAAAGGAACGCCGGGTGCAACAGAAAAACTGAGGCCCATCGCATGCCCGGGAGTGGGGTAGGGGTCTTGGCCGACGATGAGGACTTTCACCTGATCCAGAGGGTAGGTAAAAGCGCGTAAGACATCGCTTCCGGCGGGAAGATACCCATGCCCAGCCTCGACTTCAGCGCGCAGCTGCGCACCCAACTCGTGAATTTTGTCTTCAACCGGGGCTAGTGCACGTGCCCACGAGGGGTCAATCACTCGATCCAAAGATTCCACGGACCTACTGTAGCCGCAGGCTTGCCGGGCCGCGGCCTCGTCAATCGGTTGAAATGGGGAAATCTCAGCCACGCGGGGAGGGACTATGCGCGGGGATAGTGTTTTCGCTACTCTGAAACCGTGACTTCTCAGTATCCAAAGGACGAATTTGACCGCGCCGGCGAAGACATGCCTCAGGGCATGCACCTTCAGCAGCCCTCGCGTTGGAAGAGCGTGTGGCCCTTCCTCGCAGTGCTGGTGATCGTTCCCGCGGCCGCATGGGGGATCAGCCACATCCTGACCTCGGGTGGCTCGCAGCCGAAGGCTACGACCAGCGTTACTGCGACGGCATCTGCCAGCGCAAGCGCGACCACTCCCTCTGCTTCTCCTTCTTCCGAGG
The DNA here is from genome assembly GCF_000758755.1 of Actinomyces sp. S6-Spd3. Taxonomy (GTDB): domain Bacteria; phylum Actinomycetota; class Actinomycetes; order Actinomycetales; family Actinomycetaceae; genus Pauljensenia. The sequence continues at coordinate 92,024 of NZ_JRMV01000274.1, forward strand.
CCACCGCCTCGCCCTCCGCCTCGGCGACGACAAGTGAGACCCCCTCTCCCTCGCCGAGCATCCCGGTGCGTCACTCCGCGAAGATTTCCGTGCTGAACGGAACCGGAACTCAAGGTCTTGCTGCGCAGAAGGTTTCTGCACTGGCGAACGCCGGTTTTGATGGTGCAAGCGCCGCAAATGCGCGTGGCTGGGATACCGAAGTTACGACCGTCTACTACGAGGATCCCAACCTCAAGCCCACCGCTGAAGAGGTTGCAAATGTCTTGGGAATCTCGCGTGTTGTTCAAACGCAGACGGGCGATCCCGACGTCGTTGTTGTTCTCAAGTAAGTAGGGGACTGTGGGGCTCGTGTTGCGCTGAGGCCAATACTTCGCGTTAAACTTTCTACGCCCCAATAGCTCAGTCGGTCAGAGCAGCGGACTCATAATCCGTGGGTCGTCGGTTCAAGCCCGACTTGGGGCACTGGAAGCGTTTCTACGCTGAAGTAGTTCTGGGGGCAACCTGAACGTGAGGTTGGACATATTGTCCGTCGAGCATTGCGCCCCTATATCCCTGTGCCTATGATGAGTATTTGCGCTTTATTGTGCCCGAGGTGACCCGTATCCATTCGCTGTAATAGGCGCTGGGCGGATGCGGACGGTGTCAGTTAATGGGTCGAAAAGCGTGTGCGCGCAATGAAAACGCAGGGAAGGACCCCCGTTGGCTGCAAGTACCAACACTGCCAACCAGCCCAAGAACCGCATTTCTTTCGCTAAGCTCCGCGAGCCTCTGCAGGCACCGAATCTGCTCGGCCTGCAGACCGAAAGCTTTGACTGGTTGCTGGGAAACGATGCATGGAAAGCACGCGTGGATGCCGCAAAGGCTGCTGGACGCGTAGATGTTCCGGATGTCTCCGGTCTTGAAGAAATTTTCCAAGAGATCTCGCCGATTGAAGACGTGGCTCGCACCATGTCTCTTTCGTTCCGCGATCACCGCTTGGAACGACCGAAGTACTCCGTTGAAGAAGCGAAGGCTAAGGATTACACCTACTCGGCACCCATGTACGTGACCGCCGAGTTCATGAACTACAACACGGGCGAAATCAAGTCGCAGACCGTCTTCATGGGCGATTTCCCGCTCATGACCCCCCGTGGCACCTTCATTATTAACGGCACCGAGCGTGTCGTCGTCTCGCAGCTCGTCCGTTCGCCGGGCGTGTACTTCGAGCGGACCTCGGATCGCGCATCCGACAAGGAAATCTTCAACGCGAAGATCATCCCCAGCCGTGGTGCATGGCTCGAGTTCGAAATCGATAAGCGTGACGCCGTGGGCGTGCGCATCGACCGTAAGCGTAAGCAGTCGGTGACGCACTTCCTCAAGGCTCTTGGCCTGTCCGAGGCCGAAATTCGCGAGCACTTCGCCGCCTACCCGGTGCTTCTTGAGACCCTCGAGAAGGACACCGTTCGTACCCGCGACGAGGCGTTGACCGATATCTACCGCAAGCTGCGTCCGGGCGAACCCGCCAACGTTGAAGCCGCTGAGGCTCTGCTGCACAACTTCTACTTCGATCCCAAGCGTTACGACCTGGCAAAGGTCGGCCGCTACAAGATCAACAAGAAGCTGGCTGTTGACACCCCGGCCGATAGCCCCGAACTGGTGCTCTCCATCGGTGACATTATTGCGACCGTCAAGTACCTGCTTGCCCTGCATGCCGGTGAGAAGACCTTCGCAGGCGTCCGTCACGGTGAGCCCGTCGAGGTTCGCGTCGAGTCTGACGATATTGATCATTTTGGAAACCGTCGTATCCGCGCCGTGGGCGAACTCATCCAGGCGCAGGTGCGTACGGGCCTTGCACGTATGGAACGTACCGTTCGTGAGCGTATGACTACTCAGGAAACGGACTCCATCACGCCGCAATCCCTGATCAACATCCGTCCTGTTGTGGCTGCAATCAAGGAGTTCTTCGGAACCTCGCAGCTCTCGCAGTTCATGGACCAGAACAACCCCCTGGCTGGCCTCACGCACAAGCGTCGTCTGTCGGCTCTGGGTCCTGGTGGTCTGTCTCGTGACCGCGCCTCCATGGAGGTTCGTGACGTTCACCCCTCGCACTACGGTCGTATGTGCCCGATTGAAACCCCTGAAGGCCCGAACATTGGTCTGATTGGTTCGCTGGCAACCTTCGCCCGCATCAACCCCTTCGGTTTCATCGAAACCCCCTACCGTATCGTCCGCAACGGACAGGTCACCGACGAAGTCGAGTACCTGACCGCCGATGACGAAAAGGGCCACTTCATCGCACAGGCTTCTTCGCCGGTCGATGCTGATGGACACTTCATCGATGAGCAGGTTCTGTGCCGTGTTGCCGGCGAAGACCCGACCCTCATCGCACGTGATCGCGTGGATTACATGGACGTTTCTGCTCGCCAGATGGTGTCCGTGGCAACCGCGTTCATCCCCTTCCTCGAGCACGACGATGCAAACCGAGCCCTCATGGGCGCGAACATGCAGCGTCAGGCCGTGCCCTTGCTCACCACGGAAGCTCCGCTCGTGGGTACCGGTATGGAACAGCGTGCCGCACACGACTCTGGCGAAATGGTTATCGCCCAGCACTCCGGTGTTGTCACCGAGGTCTCGGCAGACCTGGTTGTCGTCACCACGGATGAAGGCGGACGCGACACCTACCGCCTCGAGAAGTTCGAGCGCTCCAACCCCGGTAACTGCACGAACCAGCGCGTAATTGTTGACGAAGGCCAGCGCGTGGAAGAAGGCGACGTGCTCGCCGACGGTCCCGCCACCGACAATGGTGAAGTCGCACTGGGTAAGAACCTGCTGGTTGCGTACATGTCGTGGGAAGGCCTCAACTACGAGGACGCCATCATCTTGAGCCGTCGCGTTGTTGAAGAGGACGTCCTCACCTCGATTCACATCGAAGAGTACGAAGTCGACGCACGCGAAACCAAGCTCGGTGAGGAAGAAATCACCCGCGATATCCCCAACGTCTCCGAGGAATCCCTCGCTGACTTGGACGAGCGCGGCATCATCCGTATCGGCGCCGAGGTGACCGCTGGTGACATCCTCGTCGGTAAGGTCACCCCGAAGGGTGAAACCGAACTGACCTCCGAAGAGCGCCTGCTGCGCGCCATCTTCGGTGAGAAGGCTCGCGAGGTTCGCGATACCTCGCTGCGCGTCCCCCACGGTGAAGAAGGCATCGTCATTGGCGTTCGTGAATTCAACGACGACGAAGACGATCTCAACCCCGGCGTGCGCCAGACGGTTCGCGTCTACGTTGCCCAGCGCCGCAAGATCACCATTGGTGACAAGATGGCAGGCCGCCACGGTAACAAGGGTGTTGTGTCTAAGATCCTCCCGGTCGAAGACATGCCCTTCCTCGAGGACGGCACCCCGGTTGACATCATCCTCAACCCGCTGGGTGTCCCCGGTCGTATGAACGTCGGCCAGGTGCTCGAGTACCACCTTGGTTGGCTCGCCCACCAGGGATGGGACGCCTCGGAAGCTGTCAAGGCTGGCGAAGAATGGACGAAGCACCTTCCCGAAGAAGGCATCGTCGTCGCCCCCGAGACCCCCGTGGCAACCCCCGTCTTCGACGGCCTCGAGGCCGAAGAGCTCGCCGGTCTGTTGCGCAACGTCAACCCCAACCGCGATGGTGACGTCCTCACCAACGCCGAGGGCAAGGCGCGCCTGTTCGACGGCCGCTCTGGCGAACCCTTCCCGTACCCGATTGCAGTGGGCTACGCCTACATGCTCAAGCTGCACCACCTGGTTGACGACAAGATTCACGCTCGCTCAACTGGCCCGTACTCGATGATTACGCAGCAGCCTCTGGGTGGTAAGGCCCAGTTCGGTGGCCAACGCTTTGGTGAAATGGAAGTGTGGGCCCTGGAAGCGTACGGCGCAGCCTACGCCCTTCAGGAACTGCTCACCATCAAGTCCGATGACACCACCGGACGTGTCAAGGTTTACGAGGCGATCGTTAAGGGCGAGGACATCCCCGAGCCCGGCATCCCCGAATCCTTCCGTGTTCTGATCCAGGAAATGCGTTCGCTGTGCCTGAACGTCGAGGCTCTCGACGCAGCCGGCAACGTGATTGACCTGCGTGAAGAAGATGACGACTTCAATGCGCGTGAGGAACTGGGCATCACTCTTGATGCGCGTCCGAACGCCGCGGCGACCATCGATGCGATCTGATAAGGAGCAATGACTTTGCTGGACGCCAAGACGTTCGACAGTTTGAAGATCACCCTGGCCACGGGCGAGGACATCGCCTCGTGGAGCCACGGTGAAGTGAAGAAGCCGGAGACCATCAACTACCGCACGCTCAAGCCCGAGCGCGACGGCCTGTTCGGTGAGCAGATCTTCGGTCCCACCCGCGACTGGGAATGCGCGTGTGGTAAGTACAAGCGCGTGCGCTACAAGGGCATCATCTGCGAAAAGTGTGGTGTCGAGGTGACGCGCTCCAAGGTGCGTCGTGAGCGTATGGGTCACATCGACCTGGCAGCTCCCGTTACCCACATTTGGTACTTCAAGGGTGTTCCCTCGCGCCTGGGCTACGTGCTGGACCTGGCTCCGAAGGACCTCGAAAAGGTCATCTACTTCGCTGCCTACATGATCACCGAGGTTGACGAGAAGGGCCGTGACGAAGACCTGATGGATCTTCGTTCCGAGCTCGAGGTCGAAAAGACCCACCTCGAAAACCAGCGCGATGCCGCTATCAACGAATTCGCAGAGCGCCTGGAAGCCGAGATCGCCCAGCTCGAAGCTTCCGATGCCTCCGCAACCGAGATTGAACGCCGCCGCAAGGCTGGCGAGCGCGACATGGCCAAGATCCGTCGTCGTTACGACGGCGATATTGAAGGCCTGGAGACCGTTTGGGAGCGCTTCAAGTCCCTCAAGGTCGGTGACCTTGAAGGTGACGAGCGCCTGTACCGCGCGATGGTTGCTCGCTACGGCACCTACTTCAAGGGCGACATGGGCGCTTCTGCTATCCAGAAGCGTCTGCAGACCTTTGATCTGGAAGCCGAAGTCGAACAGCTGCGTTCGATCATTCAGAACGAGAACGGTCCCCGCAAGACTCGTGCGATCAAGCGCCTGAAGGTCATCAACGCATTCGTTGCGACCGGCAACAAGCCCGAGTCCATGGTTCTGACGAACATCCCGGTTATTCCGCCGGATCTTCGCCCCATGGTTCAGCTTGATGGTGGCCGTTTCGCGACCTCCGACCTGAATGACCTGTACCGTCGCGTGATCAACCGCAACACCCGACTCAAGCGTCTGCTCGAGCTGGGTGCGCCTGAGATCATCGTCAACAACGAGAAGCGCATGCTTCAGGAATCCGTTGACGCGCTCTTCGACAACGGCCGCCGTGGCCGTCCCGTCGCAGGCCCCGGTAACCGTCCGCTCAAGTCCATCTCTGACATGCTCAAGGGCAAGCAGGGTCGTTTCCGCCAGAACCTTCTGGGTAAGCGCGTGGACTACTCGGGTCGTTCCGTTATCGTCGTTGGACCTCAGCTCAAGCTCCACCAGTGTGGTCTGCCCAAGCAGATGGCTCTGGAGCTCTTCAAGCCCTTCGTTATGAAGCGCCTGGTTGAGAAGAACTTCGCGCAGAACGTGAAGGCTGCAAAGCGCAAGGTTGAGCGTCAGCGCCCCGAGGTGTGGGACGTCCTCGATGACGTTATCCGCGAGCACCCGGTTCTGCTGAACCGTGCACCTACGCTGCACCGCCTCGGTATTCAGGCCTTCGAGCCTCAGCTCATTGAAGGTAAGGCAATCCAGCTTCACCCGCTGGCTTGTGGCGCCTTCAACGCTGACTTCGACGGTGACCAGATGGCAGTCCACTTGCCGCTGGGTGCAGAGGCGCAGGCTGAAGCCCGCATCCTCATGCTGTCGACCAACAACATTCTGAAGCCCTCGGATGGACGCCCCGTGGCCATGCCCTCTCAGGACATGATCATCGGTCTGTTCCACCTGACCTCGGATCCCGATCCCTCGGTTGAGGTTGCCCGCGATGACAACGGCGAGGAAATCGTCCCCGTGTTCTCCACTGTTGCCGAGGCCCGCATGGCCTTCGATAACGGCGATCTTCACCTGAACCAGCGCGCTCGTATCCGTTTCTCGGGTATCGTTCCTCCGCTGGATTGGGAAGCTCCCGAAGGCTGGAGCGAGGGCGACGACATCATTCTGGAAACCTCGCTGGGTCGTGCGATCTTCAACGAGCAGCTCCCTGTCGACTACCCCTTCGTCAACGAAGTTGTCGGCAAGAAGCAGCTGGGCCAGATCGTCAACACCCTGACCGAGCGTTACCCGAATGTTCTGGTTGCTGACTGCCTGGATGCACTCAAGTCCGCTGGTTTCCACTGGTCGACTTGGTCGGGCATCACCATTGCCTTCTCGGATATTCAGGCATCGCCGAACAAGCGTGCGATCCTTGCTCGTTACGAGGCCAAGGCCGCCGAGATCCAGGATCAGTTCGAGACCGGTATTATCCTCGAGGAAACCCGCTACGAAGAGCTGGTTGACCTGTGGCTCAAGTGCACCGAAGAGGTCGCGCAGGATATGCGTGAACACTTCACGGCACGTAACACCGTGTACCGCATGGTTTCTTCCGGCGCACGTGGTAACTGGTCGCAGGTCCAGCAGCTTGCTGGTATGCGTGGCCTCGTGTCCGACCCGAAGCAGAAGCTCATCGAGCAGCCCATTAAGGCGAACTATCGCGAGGGCCTGACGGTTCTCGAGTACTTCATCGCAACCCACGGCGCTCGTAAGGGGCTGGCCGATACCGCTCTTCGTACGGCAGAGTCGGGCTACCTGACCCGTCGCCTCGTCGACGTCTCGCAGGACGTCATCGTTCGCGAGGCCGACTGTGGCACCCGCCAGGGCGTGCGCATCCAGATCGCGCAGAAGAACTCTGCGGGAGAATGGGAAGCTCTGGACACCATCGAGACCACGGCGTATGCACGTACCCTTGCTCGCGATGCGGTTGCAGAAGATGGCACCGTTGTTGCTCCGGCAGGAAGCGACTTGGGTGACGATCTGCTCGCACAGCTCGTTGCAGCTGGCGTGGAGGAAGTTGTCTGCCGCTCCGTCCTGACCTGTGAATCTCAGGTCGGCACCTGTGCGACCTGCTACGGTCGCTCGCTGGCCACCGGCAAGCAGGTTGACATCGGCGAGGCCGTCGGCATTATTGCTGCTCAGTCGATTGGCGAGCCGGGTACCCAGCTGACGATGCGTACCTTCCACACCGGTGGTGCGGCCTCGGCAGCCGATATTACGCAGGGTCTGCCGCGTGTTCAGGAACTCTTCGAAGCGCGTAGCCCGAAGATCGAAGCCAAGATGAACGAGGCCGCTGGTCGCGTTCACATTGACGACGAAGATCCTTCGGTGCGTCGCATTGTCATCATCCGTGATGACGCCAAGGAAGACCTGGTCATCGAGGTTTCTCGCCGCCAGAAGCTCCTGGTGGAAGAAGGACAGCACATCGATGCCGGTACCGCACTGACCGAAGGCCAGCTGGATCCCAAGGAAGTTTTGCGCATCATGGGCCGCAACGTGGCCCAGAAGCAGCTCGTCGACGAGGTCCAGAAGGTTTACCGCGATCAGGGTGTGGGTATCCACTCCAAGCACATCGAGGTCATCGTTCGCCAGATGCTCCGCAAGGTCACCATCCTGGAGCCGGGCGACACGACCTTCATGCCGGGTGAACTGGTTGACCGCATGGCCTACCTCGCGCAGAACCGTAAGGTTGCTGCCGAGGGTGGACAGCCGGCTTCCGGTCGTCAGATGCTCATGGGTATCACCAAGGCGTCGCTGGCAACCGATTCTTGGTTGTCTGCTGCATCCTTCCAGGAGACCACGAAGGTCCTGACCGAGGCCGCAATGAACGGCAAGTCGGATCAGCTTCTTGGCCTCAAGGAGAACGTCATTCTCGGTAAGCTCATCCCGGCTGGTACCGGCCTGTCGCGTTACAACAACGTTACGGTCGAGCCCACGCCCGAGGCTCTGGCGAACTCGAACTACACCGAGCTCGATTTCCAAGACGGCCAGGTGTCCGCGGACTTCCTGGATGCCCTTGGTGCAATCGATTTCGGTATGACCTTCAAGGAGTAACCGCCTCAGCGGTTTCCTGAAGTTCCCCGGCCTCTTCCGCGTAAGCGTGACGAGGCCGGGGTTCTTTGTCGTGTCTGCTTGCTTGCCCTGAGCGCGCCGGGGATGTCTCACGGCGGCGCAGATCAAGCACAGGCGGCGACGATCGAACATTACAAGTTCAACAATTTGGAAAGCTGACGCGCGGATGCTAGATTGGCTGCACACTATCCGTTAACGCTTAAGGATGTCTCCTCATGCGCCTGTCCAAGAAGCTGGTCATTGCAGCGCTCGGCTCCGCGACCCTCGTTCTCAACTCGTTGGCAGCCTTCGCCGCCGGTCCCATGATTGAGGATACGGAAGGTCCGCTTGTCCGGATCGCCATCTCCGACACGCTCAACTGCTCGATCAACTATCAGGGCGATAGGTTCAACGAGTTCTACAACAGTCGATCCGCTCAGAATCCAGCCGACTGTGGGACCTTCCTCGCTGTGGGATCCGAGCTGTTCGGTCCGGGGAAGCTGAATTCTCCAGCTGCGAGGCGGATGGGGAGGATCGCCTGGACGCCGGTCTCGCAAACGAAGTCAGGAACGGGTACTCAAGCCGATCCGTGGGTCCTCACGACTGTCGTTCGCGGCGGTGGATTCGAGATCACGCAGACGGACACCTACTCAACGGGCAATGACTTCTACGCAACGACCTCGTCAGTGAAGAACATTTCGGATGCAGCTCAGGATTTTACTCTTTACCACGCGGCGGATTGCTACCTTCAGGACAACGATTACGGCTTCGGTGAGTACGACGAGAGCACGGGGACGGTCATCTGCCGAGCGGAGGATCCGCAAACCGGCAAGCATACGGATCGTGGCCGAGTCGAGCAGTTCGTCCCGACAACCGCCGGTTCGAACTACTACTACAGTTCCTTTAACGAGGTCTGGAATAAGCTCAAGGATCGCGCCCCGCTGCCCAACAAGCTCGAGCGAGCAGATTCTAGCCGGGACAACGGCATGGCTCTGAGCTGGACTCGTACCCTCGAGCCGAATGCGACGGTCGACTACTCTCTCGTCACCTCCTTCTCGCCGAAGGGCCAGGTCGCGCTGTCCTCCGCGACGTGCGCCGTCGCCCAGCCGGGTGCCGACTCCACCGCGACGCGCACCATCGGCGTGACGATCACGAACCCGAACCGTGATGTCAAGTCGGTTCAGACGGTCATTGCAACCCTGTCGGACGACGCCACCTACGTTCCCCAGTCGGTCAGTGGTGCCCCCGAGCCGACGGTCGCGGGTAAGGTTCTGACCTTCAAGAATCTGGAGCTTCCCGCCAACGGGTCGGTGAAGTTCTCGTTCCTTATCGCCGGCAGCGCTGAGGTTACTCCGCTCGTGAAGATCTCGGGGACGACGACGAGTGGTGCAGCCATCGTCGAGTCCGATACCTCGCAGTCTTCGACGTGCGATTTCCCCGAGCTTCCGACTCCTGGGCAGTCCCAGCCGACTCCTGGGCAGTCCCAGCCGACTCCTGGGCAGTCCCAGCCCACTGCCGAGCAGTCCCAGTCGACTCCTGAGCAGGCGCAGTCGACTCCTGAGCAGGCGCAGCCCACGGGCGGCAAGAGCACTGAAGGCAACAAGCTTGCCCGCACTGGCGCAAACACCGGAGTTGCCATCGCGCTCGTCGGCCTGCTAGGCGTCGCCGGCGTCGGCCTCGTAGCGGCGAGGCGCCGCGCACACTGATCGGAGATCCGGTCGACAACGTCACAGGGCCCGGTCCCCGCGAGGGGGCCGGGCCCTCGTGCATCCCCTGCGATTGCCGTCGTCGGTGACAGGGCTGATACCGCCGTGGCGCCCCGGCATTAAGCTCCGCGGGCCCGACCTCGGTCAGGGAGCGAGGCTGTCGGGGAGAGAGACTTTCCACGTAGGGGGGCGAAGCATGCGGGCGCCAGCTTGCCCACTCTGACAGATTGTGCACGCAATCCGACAGAACGCACGAGGTCCCACCTCGAGGGGCCGACCGTGCGGTTGAATAGGTGGTGGTGGTTCCCGTCTGCCCTCGGGTCTGCGGTGGCCCACGTCTATGGAGACACAAACGGGGATGGAAAGGGAGCTGATCTGGCTCTGGGATGCGGGGTTTCGGAACTGAAAGAGGACATCAACAATGCTTTCCATCAACTGGTCTGATGTGTGGAAGATGGTTGAGTCGATCAAGGTCCCCTTTACCGTTTCTGCGTGGCGGCTAAGACCTTCGTCTGTCTTCTGCTGTTATCCCGTTGTGTGTCGTTATGTCGGGACCGGTCGGTGTCCTCCGTCTGTCTTCTGTCGTCCGCGGCGCGTCGTCCTCCGCCCTCTGCCCTCCGTCCTCTGCCATCTCCTGGTTTAGCTCACTGATTCCGGGCCTATTGCTGTTCTGAGGCCGCAGGTGAGCGAGCTAAAACAGGAATGGGTGAGCCAAACCCGGAGTCCGGTTGGTCATCGGCGCTTAGAAATCCGGCTGAGCGATGTCTCTTTGTATGGATGCGACGTTTCGGCCCATCGCATTCAGCGCTGGGAAGAGCCCATATTCGTGCGCATTCTGAACTCGGCGGAAGACGTCTTATCCCTAAATGTGACGCAATAGCACGACGTAAAGCTGCGAAGTCTTCAAGGTCTGCCCAAGAGACTCTGAAGATGTTCCATCCGAGATTAATGAGATCCTGCTGGCGACGCATCCATGCGTCTTCAGCGGATAATCCATCTGAACGCGGAAAAGAAAGCTTGCTCACGCCATCTGTCTCGATGATCAAGTGGAGAGCGGGAATAACAATGTCACCGAAGTAGCGACCATATCTGCCGTGAATCTCAAATTGTGTGACCACTTCACCCGGGTAAAGAGTGCGGACCACCCAAAGGACCGCGGCCTCGAAAATGTTGTCGCAGCCACCGTCGGCAAAAGCGAGAATCGAATGTGCGATCGCATAGTTCCTGTGCGTTAGTCGATCATGTAATACCGTCAATAGCTTGTCTCTTGCTATCTCAACGCGAGTGCGAGATATTTCTAGCGCATAACGCGAAAAGTCCGAAAGTGAATGTAACGCCATGCACGCGGCGACAAAGGCTTCAAGAGGTTCTTCGTTGAGTGCAATTCGAACTACTGCACTTTCAATCGACTCAACAATGAGGCCTTCAGGAAGTCGTACCACCGCGTGAGGTTCCTGAGAACGAAGAGTAATCGCACACGGAGGAACGCTCTTGCTCTGAAACTGCACACTAGAGAAGGGGATAGTTCTTCTACACCCGTCTTTCCGCCAATACTCAACATTGGGATTCGTGACCCATGTAGGGATTGAGTGAAGGAGCAACGCGGATCTTCCGGTAAATACACGACCGCTTCGGGCAAGCGCAGCTGATGCGAATATGCGGGAGAGCGCAACGGCCTGCCACAAATCCCACAGAGGAACGTTGTCTGGCGAATGAAAACGCGCATAATACCCGCGGCGAATTCGGCAGACCTCTGAATCTTCGCGTAAATGACGGAAAGCGTTATGTCGAGTTTGAATGTTCTCAATGGTAACGGGGCTCATTTTGCAAGTGTCGCCACTAGCAGGCGACGCCGAAAGTACGAACGATGTAGTTGTGGAAAACGCCTATTTCCCGACAGTCCTGTGGAAATGGGTATTCCTGTGGAAAGAAGGATAGCGAGCGGTGCAACGGGGAGCTTTCACCTAGTGCTGGTTCTGTTCTAGTGCACTGCACTCCTGGTTTAGCTCACTCGTTCCGGGCCTATCGCTGTTCTGAGGCCGCAGGTGAGCGAGCTAAACCAGGAATGGGGGAGCGGAACCAGGAATGGGTGAGCTAAGTCAGAAGTGGGCAGTCCCACAAATAATGTGAACAATCTGGCTTTGACGGGAGTGGGAATAGCTGACTATTCTTGAACGCGGTACCCGTGACTGTACGGGTTTCCTATGTCCACGTTATGTGTGGACAGTTCCCGAGCGGTTCTTCTCCGTGATCTTATCGCGGCGACTATGAGCCAAATGTGGAACGCGCGGGCTCCCTCCGTCGGAGCTCCGGGTGTCATTCTCTGACGCGGCTTAGCCCCGTTATCATGGCACGCCGGCCCCTGGCGGATCGCTGTGCGCGCTGGGGGATAAGGACAGTCATGGAAGACTGAGACATGGGTTTAAGGAAATCCTTAAACCGTAGACGGAATTGAACTGGAGAACCAGTGCCTACCATTCAGCAGCTCGTCCGCAAGGGCCGCAGCACCAAGCGCGCAAAGGTGAAGACCCCCGCGCTCAAGGGCTCGCCCCAGCGTCGCGGCGTGTGCACCCGTGTGTACACCACCACCCCTAAGAAGCCGAACTCGGCTCTGCGTAAGGTCGCTCGTGTGCGCCTTTCGTCGGGCATCGAGGTCACCGCGTACATTCCCGGTGAAGGCCACAACCTGCAGGAACACTCGATCGTCCTCGTTCGTGGCGGTCGTGTGAAGGACCTCCCCGGCGTGCGTTACCGCATCGTCCGTGGCGCCCTCGACACCCAGGGTGTCCGTGGTCGCCAGCAGGCCCGTTCCCGTTACGGCGCAAAGAAGGAGAAGAAGTAATGCCTCGTAAAGGCCCCGCTCCCAAGCGCCCGCTGGTCGACGACCCGGTATACGGCTCCAAGATCGTGACCCAGCTCGTGAACCGCGTGCTGCTCGACGGTAAGAAGACCGTCGCAGAGCGCATCGTTTACGGCGCACTTGAAATCGTTCGTGAGCGCACCGAGCAGGAACCCGTTTCCGTGCTTAAGCGCGCACTGGACAACATTCGCCCGGCCCTCGAGGTTCGTTCCCGCCGTGTTGGTGGCGCGACCTACCAGGTTCCGGTTGAGGTTCGCCCCGCACGTGCGACCACCCTCGCACTGCGTTGGCTGGTGGACTTCTCACGCCAGCGTCGTGAGAAGACCATGACCGAGCGTCTCGCCAACGAGATTCTCGACGCCTCCAATGGTCTTGGCGCCGCTGTCAAGCGTCGTGAGGACATGCACAAGATGGCTGAGTCGAACCGCGCGTTCGCTCACTACCGCTGGTGATCACCCCTCCCGCTTCGCGATGACCCCATCCGGAGCGGGCAGGATGTTTTAACACCCTCACTTCAAACGAAGGACTGATGTAGTGGCACACGAGGTGCTTACTGACCTCAAGAAGGTTCGCAACATCGGCATCATGGCTCACATCGATGCCGGCAAGACCACCGTGACCGAACGAATCCTGTTCTACACGGGCATCAACTACAAGATTGGTGAGACGCACGATGGCGCCTCCACCACCGACTGGATGGAGCAGGAAAAGGAGCGTGGTATTACCATCACCTCCGCAGCCGTCACCTCCTTCTGGAACGGAAACCAAATCAACATCATCGACACCCCCGGTCACGTTGACTTCACGGTTGAGGTTGAGCGCTCGCTGCGCGTCCTCGACGGTGCAGTCGCTGTGTTCGACGGTAAGGAAGGTGTCGAGCCCCAGTCTGAGACCGTGTGGCGTCAGGCTGACAAGTATGACGTCCCCCGTATCTGCTTCATCAACAAGATGGACAAGATGGGTGCGGACTTCTACTTCTCGGTTCAGACCATTCGCGATCGCCTTCACGCAACCCCGATCGTCATGCACCTGCCCATCGGCGCGGAGAATGACTTCGAGGGAACCATCGATCTGCTGACCATGGAATCTGTGCGTTACCCCGCCAAAGACGAGAACGGCCAGCCCACCCTTGGTGCGCTTGTCGTCCGTGGCGAGATCCCCGCAGAACTCCAGGAGAAGGCGGAAGAGTACCGCGAGGCCCTCGTCGAGGCAGCTGCGGAAGGCTCCGATGAGCTGACCGAGGCCTACCTCGAAAACGGCGAGCTGACCATTGAGCAGATCAAGGAAGGCGTGCGTGCACTGACCATCTCCGGTCGCGCATTCCCCGTCTTCTGCGGTACCGCACTTCGTAACATGGGCGTTCAGCCCGTGCTTGACGCGGTCATCGACTACCTGCCCTCGCCGCTGGATATCCCCGCGGTTCGCGGCTTCAAGCCCGGTCATGACGACGAAGAGCGCAACGAGGTCCGCGAGGCCTCGGAGAAGGAACCCTTCGCAGCTCTTGCATTCAAGATTGCTGCCCACCCCTTCTACGGCAAGCTGACCTTCGTCCGTGTTTACTCGGGCAAGCTGGAGGCAGGCTCGCAGGTTCTTAACTCGACCAAGGGCAAGAAGGAGCGCATCGGCAAGATCTTCCAGATGCACTCCAACAAGGAAAACCCGGTCGAAGAGGCACATGCAGGCCACATCTACGCGGTTATCGGCCTGAAGGATACGACCACTGGCGATACGCTCTGCGCGATCGACAAGCCGGTCGTCCTCGAGTCTATGACCTTCCCGAAGCCCGTGATCCACGTGGCCGTTGAGCCCAAGTCGAAGGCCGACCAGGAAAAGATGGGCGTTGCCATCCAGAAGCTGGCAGAAGAGGACCCGACCTTCACGGTTGAGCTCGATGCCGAAACCGGCCAGACCGTTATCGGCGGTATGGGCGAGCTTCACCTCGACATCATCGTCGACCGTATGCGTCGCGAATTCAAGGTCGAGGCAAACGTTGGTAAGCCCATGGTTGCTTACCGCGAGACCATCCGTAAGAACGTCGAAAAGTTCGAGTACACGCACAAGAAGCAGACCGGTGGTTCCGGTCAGTTCGCGCGCGTCATCATTGCACTCGAGCCCATCCCGGCTGATTCCGAAGAAGAGTACATCTTCGAGGACAAGGTCACCGGTGGACGCGTTCCTCGCGAATACATCCCCTCGGTCGACGCTGGTATCCAGGACGCAATGCAGAATGGTGTTCTTGCCGGTTACCCGATGGTCGACGTCAAGGCAACCCTGCTTGATGGTGCATACCACGAAGTTGACTCTTCGGAAATGGCCTTCAAGATCGCCGGTTCGATGGCATTCCGCGAAGCCGCAAAGAAGGCTTCTCCGGTTCTGCTCGAGCCGATCATGGCCGTCGAGGTCCGTACGCCCGAAGAGTACATGGGCGACGTCATCGGCGACCTCAACTCTCGTCGTGGTGCAGTCCAGTCCATGGATGAGCAGCACGGTGTGCGCGTGGTCCGCGCACAGGTTCCGCTGTCCGAAATGTTTGGTTACATCGGCGATCTGCGTTCCAAGACGCAGGGCCGCGCGGTGTACTCCATGCAGTTCGATAGCTACGCCGAGGTCCCGCGTAACGTCGCGGATGAGATCATCGGAAAGTCTCGGGGCGAGTGAGTCCCACAGGGTTGGTCACGGCTAAGAAACCTCTTAGTTGTGACCAACCTGACAAGAATCAATAAACCTGTAGGTCTCATGCCCCATTGGGTGTTATGCTGACACCTAGCCATAGGCTGAGAATTTCTACCCGAGTCCAGGAGGACACAAGTGGCGAAGGCCAAGTTCGAGCGCACCAAGCCGCACGTCAACATCGGTACCATCGGTCACGTTGACCACGGCAAGACCACGCTGACTGCAGCAATCACCAAGGTTCTGCACGACAAGTACCCGGATCTGAACGAGTTCACCCCCTTCGATCAGGTCGACAACGCTCCTGAAGAGCGCGATCGCGGTATTACCATTAACGTCTCTCACGTTGAGTACCAGACCGAGAAGCGTCACTACGCACACGTTGACGCCCCCGGCCACGCTGACTACGTGAAGAACATGATCACCGGTGCGGCACAGATGGATGGCGCCATCCTCGTTGTCGCCGCCACCGACGGCCCCATGGCCCAGACCCGCGAGCACGTTCTGCTCGCCCGTCAGGTCGGCGTGCCCACCATCCTCGTCGCCCTGAACAAGGCCGACATGGTTGATGACGAAGAAATGCTGGAGCTCGTTGAGGAAGAGGTCCGCGACCTCCTGTCCTCGCAGGGCTTCGACGGCGAGAACGCTCCCGTCATCCAGGTTTCTGCACTCAAGGCCCTCGAGGGTGACCCCGAGTGGACCGCCAAGGTCGAAGAGCTCATGGATGCTGTGGACGACTACGTTCCCACCCCCGAGCGCGACATGGACAAGCCCTTCCTCATGCCGATCGAAGACGTCTTCACGATCACCGGTCGTGGCACCGTCGTCACCGGTCGTGTCGAGCGTGGCAAGCTGCCGATCAACTCCGAAGTTGAGATCCTCGGTATCCGCGAGCCTCAGAAGACCACCGTCACCGGCATCGAAATGTTCCACAAGTCGATGGACGAAGCATGGGCAGGCGAGAACTGTGGTCTGCTTCTCCGTGGCACCAAGCGCGACGAGGTCGAGCGTGGCCAGGTTGTGGCCGTCCCCGGCTCCATCACGCCTCACACCGACTTCGAGGGCCAGGTCTACATCCTGAAGAAGGAAGAAGGCGGACGTCACAACCCGTTCTTCTCGAATTACCGTCCTCAGTTCTACTTCCGTACCACCGACGTGACCGGCGTCATCACCCTCCCCGAGGGCACCGACATGGTCATGCCTGGCGACACCACTGAGATCACCGTTCAGCTGATCCAGCCCATCGCCATGGAGCCCGGCCTCGGCTTCGCAATCCGCGAAGGTGGCCGCACCGTTGGTTCCGGTCGTGTGACCAAGATCCTGAAGTGACTTTGTTGATCGCATAGCGATCGCTGATTCTTCAGTAGAGCAGGTCCGCTCAGTTGAGCGGGCCTGCTCCTTTTTATTGCAATTGCCGAGGCCATGGCTAGTTTCGGTACGCGATGGTTCCCTAAGCGTGGGGGAGTGGGCGCCAGCTCTTTGGGGGGAAGTGCACCAAATTGGGTGATCTGCGACTCCAGCGAGGCCTCGGCGATGGAGAAAAACGCTGGGTTTGGCAGGGGAAGTGACCGATCTGACTTTGCGACACGCCCGAGTGCGGTGTAGTGTAGGAACTCGGTGCGCACAGTACCTCCACCGGAGCAATGTGTGCGCATACCTTCTATGTCAGTGGATTCACACAGGTTTCCTTGGCTTCAAGCTTGAGGAGACCTGCGTCTTTCTGCAAAAATAGAAGGGTTGCCCTACTAGAGGTAGGGCGGTTAGACAGTGCAATCACTGTTTAACCGGGCAAAATGCCCAAGATCTTTGGACAAGACGCCGGTCCGCATTGGGCGCTCTCGCGAAGAGTGACACGCCCGAGTACGGGTACCGGCGCCGAATCTGTACGAGAAGAGGTAAGACGGCATGGCGGGACAAAAGATCCGCATCCGGCTCAAGTCGTATGACCACGAGGTCATCGACAGCTCCGCGCGCAAGATCGTGGACACCGTGCAGCGAGCAGGTGCCACTGTCGTGGGCCCGGTGCCGCTGCCGACCGAAAAGAACGTGTTTGTCGTGATTCGGTCGCCCCATAAGTACAAGGACAGCCGCGAACAGTTTGAAATGCGTACGCATAAGCGGCTCATCGACATCATCGACCCGACGCCTAAGGCCGTCGATTCGCTCATGCGTCTCGATCTGCCCGCGGATGTCAACATCGAGATCAAGCTCTGAGGTAATCTGCAATGACAAAGAATAAGCAGCACGCTGCTGCGCCTGTTCAGGCGCTGCTCGGCCGCAAGCTCGGTATGACCCAGGTTTGGGACGCCGACGGCCGCCTCGTGCCCCTGACTGTCGTGCAGGTCGGCACTAACGTCGTTACTCAGCTCCGCACTGAGGAAACCGACGGATACACCGCAATCCAGCTTGGCTTTGGCGAAATCGATGCTCGCAAGGTGACCAAGCCCCTGGCTGCTCACTTCGCAAAGGCTGGGGTTGCTCCCCGTCGTCATCTCGCCGAGGTCCGTACCTCCGAGGCTGATAACTTCGAGCTCGGTCAGGAACTGGATGCTTCGATTTTTGAAGCAGGACAGCTTGTCGATGTTTCCGGTAACACCAAGGGCAAGGGATTTGCCGGTGTTATGAAGCGTCACGGTTTTGCTGGCGTGTCCGCATCTCACGGTTCTCACCGTAACCACCGTAAGCCCGGTTCGATCGGTGCTTGCGCAACCCCCGGTCGCATCTTCAAGGGTCAGCGTATGGCTGGCCACATGGGTGGTGTCCGTCGTACCGTCCAGAACCTGCACGTGCAGGCCGTCGACGTGGAAAAGGGTCTGCTCCTGATCTCGGGTGCAATCCCCGGACCTAAGAACGGCATCGTGCTGGTTCGCTCCGCTGTGAAGGGTGCGTGATCATGTCTGAAATCCGTACCATCGATGTTCTGGACCTGCAGGGTAAGAAGGCCGGTTCGGTCGATCTTCCCGCAGAGGTCTTTGACGTTGAGACCAATATTCCGCTGATGCACCAGGTCGTCGTCGCTCAGCTTGCTGCAGGCCGTCAGGGCACGCACGCAACCAAGACGCGTGGCATGGTTTCCGGTGGTGGCAAGAAGCCGTTCCGCCAGAAGGGCACCGGTAACGCTCGTCAGGGCTCGATCCGTGCACCTCACTTCACCGGCGGTGGCATCGTCCACGGTCCGCAGCCTCGCGATTACTCGCAGCGCACCCCCAAGAAGATGAAGGTGGGCGCTCTTCGCTCGGCTCTGTCAGACCGCGCACGCAATGGTCGCATCCACGTCGTGACCGCTCTGTTCGAAGGTGAGAAGCCCTCGACCAAGCAGGCACTGGCTGCGGTTCGCGCTCTTGTTGCCGATCGTCCGGCACTCGTCGTGCTCGAGCGCGGCGACGAGCTCACCGCTCTTTCGCTGCGTAACGCACGCGAAGTTCACGTGCTGTGGGCCGATCAGCTCAACACCTACGACGTCCTCGATCACGAAGATGTCATCTTCACCCAGGGCGCCCTCGAGGCATTCCTTGGCACCAAGGAGGAAACGAAGTGAGCTCGATCGAATCCGCTAAGAACCCCCGCGACATCATCCTGCGTCCGGTTGTTACCGAAAAGTCCTCCATCCTGATGGATGAGGGCAAGTACACCTTCGAAGTTGATCCTCGCTCGAACAAGACCGAGATCAAGATGGCGATCGAAGCAATCTTCGGCGTGAAGGTTGCTTCTGTGGCGACGCAGAACCGCAAGGGCAAGGTTTACCGCACTCGCAACGGAATCGGCACGCGCAAGGATGTCAAGCGCGCGATCGTGACCCTGCGTGAAGGCACCATCGACATCTTCGGCGAGCAGGCCTGAGCGTCGGAGAACTAGAGGAAAATCATGGGAATTCGCAAGTACAAGCCCACGACCCCGGGTCGTCGTGGTTCGAGCGTCTCTGACTTCGTCGAGATCACTCGTTCCGAGCCCGAAAAGTCGCTGGTGCGTCCGCTGCACAAGACTGGCGGCCGTAACAACAACGGCCGTGTGACTGCCCGCCACCGCGGCGGCGGCCACAAGCGCGCCTACCGCGTGATCGACTTCCGTCGTCACGACAAGGACGGCGTGCCCGCACGGGTTGCTCACATCGAGTACGACCCCAACCGCACCGCTCGTATCGCCCTCCTGCACTATGCGGATGGCGAGAAGCGCTACATCCTGGCACCCGCCAAGCTCAACCAGGGCGACATTGTCGAGGCTGGCCCCGCGGCCGATATCAAGCCCGGCAACAACCTGCCCCTGCGCAACATCCCCCTCGGTACTGTGATCCACGCTGTGGAGCTCTACCCCGGCGGTGGCGCAAAGATTGCTCGTAGTGCTGGTACCTCGGTTCAGCTCGTCGCAAAGGAAGGCCGCTTCGCTCAGCTGCGTATGCCTTCCGGTGAAATTCGCAACGTCGAAATCACTTGCCGCGCAACCATTGGTGAGGTCGGCAACGCCGAGCAGTCCAACATCAACTGGGGCAAGGCCGGCCGTATGCGCTGGAAGGGCAAGCGCCCGCATGTCCGTGGTGTTGTTATGAACCCGGTTGACCACCCGCACGGTGGTGGTGAAGGCCGTACCTCTGGTGGTCGTCACCCTGTGTCGCCTTGGGGCAAGCCCGAGGGCCGCACCCGTCGTCCGAACAAGGCCAGCGACCGCATGATCGTGCGTCGTCGCAAGACCGGCAAGAATCGCTGAGTAGGAGCTGGGAATGCCTCGTAGTTTGAAGAAGGGCCCCTTCGTCGACGATCACCTTATGAAGAAGGTTGACGCGGCGGTCGAATCCGGCTCGAAGAACGTTATCAAGACCTGGTCGCGTCGTTCGGTCATCACCCCGGATTTCCTGGGACTGACCATCGCCGTGCACGACGGTCGCAAGCACGTGCCCGTTTTCGTCACTGAGTCGATGGTGGGCCACAAGCTCGGAGAGTTCGCTCCCACGCGTACTTTCCGTAGCCACGACAAGGACGATCGCAAGGGACGTCGGCGCTGAGCCGGCCTTGCGTACGGAAGAAAAGGCAGGATTTCATGGAAGCCAAGGCGCAGGCGCGTTTTGTCCGCGTCACGCCCCAGAAGGCACGCCGTGTCGTGAACGAGGTTCGCGGCAAGGCTGCTTTGGAGGCAGCCGACATTCTGCGGTTTGCCCCGCAGGCCGTCGCCACCGATGTCCGCAAGGTTCTCTTGAGCGCCGTCGCTAACGCGAAGGTGAAGGCAGAAGCCGCTAAGGAAACCTTCAACGAGGCGGATCTTTTGATCCTCGAAGCCTTTGTTGATGAAGGTCCCACCATGAAGCGCTTCCGCCCCCGCGCTCAGGGCCGTGCAGGACGCATTCTTAAGCGCACGAGCCACATCACTGTTGTGGTCGGCACTAAGGAAGATCAGAAGAAGGGAGACCGGTAAATGGGCCAGAAGGTTAACCCCACCGGGTTCCGCCTGGGAATCACTACTGATCACCGGTCTCGTTGGTTCTCCGATTCGACGACTGCAGGTCAGCGTTACGCCGACTACGTTGCAGAAGACGTCGCAATTCGTAAGAACCTGACTGAGAATCTTGAGCGTGCAGGTATTGCAAAGGTCGATATTGAGCGTACGCGCGACCGCGTTCGCGTCGATCTGCACACCGCTCGCCCCGGTATCGTTATTGGTCGCCGCGGAGCAGAAGCAGATCGTCTTCGCCAGAACCTGGAGAAGCTCACCGGCAAGCAGGTTCAGCTGAACATCCTCGAGGTCAAGAACCCCGACTTGGTTGCACAGCTGGTCGCACAGGGAATCGCCGAGCAGCTCGCTGCCCGTGTGTCTTTCCGTCGTGCGATGCGTAAGGGTATTCAGTCTGCACAGCGTGCGGGAGCCAAGGGCATCCGTGTCCAGGTCTCCGGCCGTCTGGGTGGCGCTGAAATGAGCCGTAGCGAGTTCTACCGCGAAGGCCGTGTCCCGTTGCAGACCCTGCGCGCGAACATCGACTTTGGATTCCACGAGGCGCGTACCACCTTTGGTCGTATTGGCGTCAAGGTGTGGATCTACAAGGGCGATATCACCGAGCGTGAGTTTGCCCGCCAGCAGGCTGAGCAGGCCAACCGCGGCGGACGCCGTGGTGGCGAGCGCCGCAACCCGCGTCGCGGCCAGCGTGGCCAGCAGCAGCAGGAGAACACTCAGCAGCAGGAAGCTTCAACTGAGGCACCTGCCGCTACCGAGACCGGAACGGAGGCCTGAGCCCAATGCTCATTCCCCGTCGTACTAAGTGGCGTAAGCAGCACCGCCCGCACCGCACCGGTTTTGCGACCGGCGGCACGGAGCTCGCATTCGGCGATTACGGCATTCAGGCACTTGAGGGTGCCTACGTGACCAACCGTCAGATCGAAGCTGCTCGTATCGCAATGACCCGTCACGTTAAGCGTGGTGGCAAGGTGTGGATCAACATCTTCCCCGACCGCCCGCTGACCAAGAAGCCCGCCGAAACCCGTATGGGTTCCGGTAAGGGTGCCGTTGAGTGGTGGGTCGCTCCCGTTAAGCCGGGACGCATCATGTTCGAGCTGGCCGGCGTGCCCGAGGCTCTTGCCCGCGAGGCAATGCGTCGCGCCCAGCACAAGCTTCCGATGAAGACCCGTTTCGTGGTCCGCGAGGGTGGTGACAACTGATGGCCGAAAAGGGTCTGACCACCGCCGATCTCGACGCCATGGACGATGCACAACTGTCCACCGAACTCGAGAAGGCAAAGGCTGAGCTCTTCAACCTCCGCTTCGCGCAGGCAGTTGGCTCCCTTGAAGACAACGGTCGTATGAAGACTGTTCGTCGTAATATCGCCCGCATTTACACCATCGCGCGTGAACGGGAGCTTGGCTACCGCACCGCACCTGGCACTGAGGAGTGACAAACATGGCAGAAAGCACTGTGCGCAACGAGCGCAAGGTCCGTCGTGGCTACGTCACCAGTGACAAGATGGACAAGACCGTTGTCGTTGAGATTGAGGACCGTGTCAAGCACGCCCTCTACGGCAAGGTTATGCGCAAGAGCAAGAAGGTCAAGGTTCACGACGAGCACAACGAGTGCTCCGTTGGCGACCTCGTCCTGATTATGGAGACTCGTCCGCTCTCCGCCACCAAGCGGTGGCGCGTGGTCGAGATTCTCGAAAAGGCGAAGTGACATTCGCCTAACAGACCGAAATCCGTTCGGCAAGGCTCGGCCCCGGAGGAAACTCCGGGGCAGAGAACCGGCTCGACGACAGGAGTCAGTAGAAAATGATCCAGCAGGAGTCGCGACTGAAGGTCGCCGACAACACAGGTGCTAAGGAAATCCTCACCATCCGTGTTCTCGGCGGATCTGGTCGGCGTTATGCCGGAATCGGCGACGTGATCGTCGCCACCGTCAAGGATGCTATCCCTGGCGGCAATGTTAAGAAGGGGGACGTCGTCAAGGCGGTCATCGTGCGTACGCGCAAGGAGACCCGTCGCCCCGACGGTTCCTACATCCGTTTCGATGAAAACGCGGCAGTCATTCTCAAGAATGACGGTGAACCCCGCGGTACGCGTATCTTCGGCCCCGTGGGCCGCGAGCTGCGTGAAAAGAAGTTCATGCGAATCGTTTCTCTCGCACCGGAGGTGATCTGATGGCAGCGAAGATTCGTAAGGGTGACTTGGTCGAGGTCGTTCGTGGACGTACCTCGGATGAAAAGGAACTCGCAAAGCGCAATGCTCGCCGTGCAGAGCAGGGCCTCGCGCCCCTCAAGCCCGGCGACAAGGGCAAGCAGGGTCGCGTTATCCGCGTTTTCCCCGCTGAGGAAAAGGTCCTCGTTGAGGGCATTAACCTGAAGACCCGCCATGTTCGTCAGGGACAGACTCAGGGCCAGGCCGGCGGCATCATCACCGTCGAG
Organism: Actinomyces sp. S6-Spd3; assembly: GCF_000758755.1. Taxonomy (GTDB): domain Bacteria; phylum Actinomycetota; class Actinomycetes; order Actinomycetales; family Actinomycetaceae; genus Pauljensenia. The sequence goes on from NZ_JRMV01000274.1 coordinate 115,227, forward strand.
GCTCCGATCTCGCTGTCGAAGGTTGCTCTGGTGGATCCCGAGACGAAGCAGCGCGTTCGCGTTGGCTTCCGCGAGGACACCGTTGAGCGTGACGGCCGTACGCGCACCGTTCGCGTCCGCGTCACCCGTGGCGGTGCTCGCCGCGGTATCGAGCAGGGCAAGGAGATCTGACAATGGCCCCGCGTTTGAAGGAAAAGTACAACTCCGAAATTCGTGACGCTCTGCGCGAAGAGTTCAAGCACGAAAACCCCATGCAGGTTGGCGGTCTTGTCAAGATCGTTGTCAACATGGGCGTCGGCGAGGCGGCTCGTGATTCGAAGGCACTTGAGGGCGCGATCCGCGACCTCACTGCCATCACTGGCCAGAAGCCTCAGACGAGTAAGGCGAAGAAGTCGATCGCACAGTTCAAGCTGCGTGAGGGCCAGGTTATTGGCGCTTTCGTGACGCTGCGTGGCGATCGCATGTGGGAGTTCCTTGACCGTCTGCTCTCGACTGCGCTTCCGCGTATTCGTGACTTCCGCGGTCTGTCCTCGAAGCAGTTCGACGGACACGGCAACTACACCTTTGGCCTGACGGAGCAGTCCATGTTCCACGAGATCGATCAGGATTCCATCGACCGCGTTCGCGGCATGGATATCACGGTCGTCACCTCGGCCTCCACCGACGAAGAGGGCCGCGCCCTCCTGCGTCACCTCGGCTTCCCGTTTAAGGAGGACTGACCATGGCTAAGACGTCACTGAAGATCAAGGCTGCGCGTAAGCCCAAGTTCGGCGTGCGCGGCTACACCCGGTGCAACCGCTGCGGTCGTCCCCGCTCGGTGTACCGCAAGTTCGGACTGTGCCGTGTGTGCCTGCGTGAGCTCGCCCTTCGTGGCGATCTTCCGGGTGTCACCAAGAGCAGCTGGTAAAACTGACGTCGTAGGTCCCGGGTTACCGGAGAAACCGCGACGAGGAAGGGGAGAATCCCCAAATGACAATGACTGATCCGATCGCAGACATGCTGACGCGTCTGCGTAACGCGAACCATGCGCGCCACGAGTCGGTTTCAATGCCGTACTCGAAGCTCAAGGCCGCAATCGCGAAGATTCTCGTCGAGGAAGGCTACATCGCCTCCATCGACGTCGAGGATGCCAAGGTCGGCAAGACGCTCGTCATCACCCTCAAGTACGGCTCGCACCGCGAGTCCGCCATCGAGGGCCTGCAGCGCGTTTCCAAGCCCGGTCTGCGCGTCTATGCCAAGTCCACCAACCTGCCCAAGGTCCGCGGCGGCCTCGGCGTGGCAATTCTGTCCACGTCTTCTGGCCTGCTCACCGACCGCCAGGCAGCCGAGAAGGGTGTGGGTGGGGAAGTCCTCGCCTACATCTGGTGATGAGGAGGCTGAGTAATGTCGCGTATTGGTAAGAATCCGATCGATATCCCCGCCGGCGTTGACGTCACCATCAATGGTGCAGACGTTACCGTCAAGGGCCCCAAGGGAACGCTGAGCCACGTTGTGGCTGAACCGATCAACGTCGCCATCGAGGGAAGCCAGGTCGTTGTGACCCGCCCCAGCGATGACCGCGTCGCGCGTTCGCTTCACGGCCTGACTCGCACCCTGATCGCTAACATGATCGAAGGTGTGACGAAGGGCTTCTCCAAGCAGCTCGAAATCGCCGGTACCGGTTACCGCGTTGTTGCCAAGGGCAAGGACCTTGAGTTCTCCCTCGGTTTCTCGCACACGGTCCTGGTCACCGCTCCCGAGGGCATCGAGTTCACCGTTGAGTCTCAGACGAAGTTCACCGTCGCAGGCATCGACAAGCAGCTCGTCGGAGAGACCGCCGCTCGCATCCGTAAGCTCAAGAAGCCTGAACCCTACAAGGGCAAGGGTATCCACTACGTGGGCGAGACCATCCGTCGCAAGGTTGGAAAGGCTGGTAAGTGATGGCGTACACAGTCAAGGGCAAGGGCAAGTTCGTCGCTCGCAAGCGTCGTCACCTGCGCCTGCGCAAGAAGGTTCAGGGCACCCCTGCGCGTCCGCGTTTGGTTGTCACCCGTTCGAACCGCCATATGGTCGCACAGATTGTGGACGATACCATCGGTCACACTCTGGTCTCCGCTTCGACCAAGGAAGCTGCACTCGTTGCCGCTGAAGGTACGAAGAAGGACAAGGCCTACCAGGTCGGCACTCTCATTGCAGAGCGCGCAAAGGCCGCAGGCATCACCGCTGTGGTCTTCGACCGCGGTGGCAATAAGTACCACGGCCGCGTTGCGGCAGTCGCAGAAGCCGCCCGTGAGGGCGGACTTGAGCTGTGACTGAGGCTCGAGGAAAGGGAGATCAACTGATGGCTGCATCGCAGCGAAGCAGGAACGGTCAGGAAGGCGCCGAGCGCTCAGGCGACGGCGAACGCCGTGACCGTCGCTCCGGTCGCGAGAACCGCGACGCTCGTCGGGGCGAAAACAAAGATCAGTACATCGAGCGTGTTGTCACCATCAACCGCGTGTCCAAGGTTGTGAAGGGTGGACGTCGTTTCTCCTTCACCGCTCTGGTTGTCGTCGGTGACGGTGAAGGCACCGTCGGTATCGGCTACGGAAAGGCCAAGGAAGTTCCCCAGGCTATTTCCAAGGGTGTTGAGGAAGCGAAGAAGAACTTCTTCCGCGTCCCCATGATCCGCCGTACCATCACTCACGTTGTTCAGGGCCGCGACGCGGCCGGCGAGGTTCTGCTTCGTCCGGCAGCCCCCGGTACCGGCGTTATCGCCGGCGGCCCCGTCCGTGCAGTCCTCGAGGCTGCAGGCGTCCACGACGTGTTGACGAAGTCGCTCGGTTCTGACAACGCAATCAACATTGTTCATGCAACTGTTGCCGCACTGAAGCTTCTGGAACAGCCCGAAGCAGTCGCAGCTCGCCGCGGTCTTCCGCTCGAGCGCGTTGCTCCGGCCTCGATGCTCCGTGCACGCGCAGAAGGCGAAGCTGAGAAGCGCGCTGCCGCAGAGGCAAGCGAAGCTGACAAGGCTGCAGCGGGGGTGACTGAGTGATGGCAAATCTGAAGATCACACAGGTCAAGTCCTCCATCGGCGCCAAGCAGAACATGAAGGACACACTGCGCACCCTCGGGCTGCGCAAGATCGGCCAGAGCGTCGTTCGTGAGGATTCGGAAACCGTTCGCGGTGCGATCCACACGGTGCGTCACCTGGTTACTGTTGAGGAGGTCGACTGACCATGGCGGACTCCACGAAGAACACCGGTGAAGAGCAGGTGCGCGTCGTTCGACTGCACCACCTGCGTCCCGCCGCTGGTGCAAAGACCGCGAAGACCCGCGTTGGCCGCGGTGAAGGTTCAAAGGGTAAGACCGCTGGACGTGGTACCAAGGGCACCAAGGCCCGTTACCAGGTTCCCGCAGGCTTCGAGGGTGGACAGATGCCCATCCACATGCGCCTTCCCAAGCTGCGTGGTTTCAAGAACCCCTTCCGCGTTGAGTACCAGGTCGTCAACGTTGGTCGTCTGCAGGAGCTTTTCCCCGAAGGTGGAAAGGTGACTGTCGAGGATCTCGTTGCACGCAATGCGGTGCGCGACGGTTGGGCAGTTAAGGTGCTGGGCACCGGCGAGCTCACTGTTAAGCTCGAGGTTGAGGTCGACTCTTGGTCGGCTTCTGCAGAAGCAAAGATTACTGCTGCTGGCGGATCCATCAAGACCCGCTGACCAGTGATTGCCACGGGGTGGCTCGGTTTCCGGGCCACCCCGTTCCGCTTTCTCATCAACAGGGCCTAATCCCCGCAAGCAGCATTGTGTGCATAGGGGAGAGGGCCTTTACCCATCTCACAGTTTCCCAAGTTTGCTACTTTTAATTCACAGAATCAGTGTTATTTCAGGTAGGCTTTTGGGAGTCCTGCGATCTGTGGATCGCATTTATTCCATTTACTAGGAGGAAGCCTTGCTCAGTGCGTTCGCGCAGGCATTCCGTACCCCAGATCTTCGACGGAAGCTTCTTTTCTCGCTGTTCATTATGGCGATGTTCCGTCTTGGATCTTTTATCCCAACTCCGGGCGTTGACTCGCAGGCAGTTGCGAAGTGTCTAGCTCAGCAAAATGACGCCTCGCTTCTGGACCTCGTCAACCTATTCTCCGGTGGGGCGCTCCTCCAGTTGTCTGTCTTCGCGTTGGGCATCATGCCCTACATCACCGCGTCGATTATTATCCAGCTTCTTCGCGTCGTGATTCCGCGCTTCGATGACCTCCACAAGGAAGGTCAGACAGGCCAGGCAAAGCTCACGCAGTACACGCGTTACCTGACAATCTTCCTGGGTATTCTCCAGTCGACGACGATGATCTCGCTGGCCCGCTCCGGCAACCTTTTCGCCGGATGCTCTGAGAAGGTCATCCCCTCGAACTCCGTGTGGACTTTCCTCCTCATGATGATCGTGATGACGGCCGGTACCGGCGTCATCATGTGGCTGGGTGAATTGATCACCGAGCGCGGCATCGGTAACGGTATGTCCCTCTTGATCTTCACCTCAATCACCGCGCGTATGCCCGCGCAGCTTCTGACCATCGGCCAGGGCGGTAAGTGGGGAGCGGTCTTCGCGATCCTCGGCCTCATGCTTGTCGTCTCAATTGTGGTCGTCTATCTCGAGCAGGCTCAGCGCCGAATTCCGGTTCAGTACGCAAAGCGCATGATCGGCCGGCGCCAGTACGGTGGAACCACCACCTATATCCCGCTCAAGATCAACATGTCCGGCGTTATCCCGGTCATCTTCGCGTCATCTCTTCTTGCATTCCCCCCGATGCTTGCTCAGTTTGGCCGCCAGGACTCCAAGTGGGTCCAATGGATCAGTGCCAACTTCCATCAGGACGCGTGGCCCTACTTGACCACCTACGCCCTGCTCACGCTCTTCTTCACCTTCTTCTACACCGCGATCACTTTCGATCCCGATGAAGTAGCGGACAACATGAAGCGCTACGGCGGCTTTATTCCCGGCTATCGTGCCGGCCGTCCGACGGCTGAATATCTGCGCTACGTGATCAACCGAATCACCACCGCCGGTGCTCTCTACTTGGTCACTGTCGCATTGATCCCGTCGTTGGCGATCATCCCGCTGCATATTTCTCAAGGACAAATGCCCTTCGGTGGCACGACCCTTCTGATTATCATCGGTGTCGGCCTGCAGACGGTGAAGGAAATTAATACACAGCTTCAACAGCACCACTACGAAGGATTCTTGCGATGACCGCTATCGTTCTCCTCGGCCCTCCCGGAGCGGGCAAGGGCACACAGGCAGCACGTATCGCCGAGCGTTTGGGTATTCCCGCGATCTCGACCGGAGAGATTTTCCGCGCCAATATGTCCGAGGGCACCGAGCTGGGCAAGCGTGCCAAGGAGTACATGGAACGCGGAGAGTTCGTTCCCGACTCTGTCACGAACCCCATGGTGAAGGTTCGCCTCGCGGCACCCGACACCGCAAATGGTTTCCTTCTTGACGGCTACCCGCGCACGCTCGAGCAAGCGCATGTCCTACGCGATATGCTCGCTGAGCTCGGAGTCAGCCTCGACGTCGTCCTCGAAATTCAGGTCGACGAAGACGAGGTTGTTGCTCGCATGCTCAAGCGCGCGACCGAGCAGAACCGCGCGGATGACACCGAACCCGTGATCCGCCACCGCCTCGAGATCTACCATGAACTGACCGAGCCCATGGCCACCTACTACGCAGACCAGGATCTGCTTCAGGCAATCGATGGTCGCGGAACGATTGACGAAGTCAGCGAACGCATCTTCGCAGTCTTGGACGGTCTCAATAACTAAAGCATTGCGTACATGGCGCTCGATGTGGCGTTGACGCAAAACTGGGGCGCGGTGGCAAACGACCATCGCGCCCCATAATTTTTATCTGAAGGAAACAGCATGTCTCGCATTGAATACAAAACTCGCGACCAGATGAAGTGGATGCGTGAGTCTGGACTTGTCGTCGCAGAAATTCACCGCAGCCTGCGTGAAGCAGCACGCCCTGGTATCACGACTGCTGAACTTGATGAAGTGAGTGCCGACGCGATCCGCCGCTGTGGTGCTCGTTCGAATTTCCTCAACTACTACGGTTATCCCGCCACCGTATGTATTTCCCCCAATGACGTTATCGTCCATGGCATCCCAGGAAAGTACAAGCTTGCCGCCGGTGACATCGTGAGCTTTGACTGTGGCGCATGGCTCGAGCGCTCTGGCCAGCAGTGGCACGGTGACGCTGCCTTCACCTTGGTCATTGGCGACGAATTCACGAGCGACGAGGACTTTGCCGCCACTTGGGTGCGCCGCCACCAAGGCCCCGGAGCAGGCAAGCGCTGGGGTAGCGCACTTCCTGCAGCAGGTGCGTCCTCGCCGGCCGAGGCCTCGGCAGTGGTATCGAAGCAGGGGAGCGTCGCGCGCAGGCGTGAGCTGGACCTGGTGACGCGCGAGGCTTTGTGGGCCGCGCTTGCTTCCGTCGCGCACGGTAGGCGTGTAAGCGCGATCGGCGAGGCCGTGGAGCGCGTCGTTGCTGAACGCGCGGAAGACTTGGGCTGGGAAGCGGGAATCATTGAGGACTTCACGGGGCACGGCATCGGAACAAAGATGCATCAGGACCCGGAGGTCCTGAACTATCGCGTGCGCGGGCTCATGCCGAAATTGCGTCCGGGAATGGTGCTTGCTGTGGAACCGATGCTGACGACCGGTGATATTGAGACGCTGACAGAAAACGATGACTGGACCGTGCGTTCGGTTGACGGTTCGGATGCCGCTCAGTGGGAGCATACCGTGGCGATCCTCGACGATGGCATCAGTATTCTCAGTGCGATCGATGGGGGAGTGGCTGGCTTAGCGCCCTTCGGCGTGACCCCGGTCAGCCTCGACTGACATTAAGCGTGAGGCGATAGACATTGTCTCCGGCTTTTCAAGAGGGCCTCAAATAGCGTAGGCTCGACCCTTGGACGTGTCTTTGGGATCAGTATGCCTGTTTTCAAAGACCATCCCGAGCGGCCTGTGGCCGCCCGATTCCGAAAAAGTAGTAGAGGATAGACGGAGGATATGGCGAAGAAGGACGGCGTCATCGAAATCGAAGGCACGGTTGTCGAAGCCTTGCCGAATGCGATGTTCCGCGTGGAATTGAGCAATGGACACATCGTGCTTGGCCACATTGCCGGCAAGATGCGTCAGCACTACATCCGCATTCTGCCCGAGGACCGTGTGGTCGTCGAGCTGAGCCCCTACGACCTCTCCCGAGGCCGCATCGTCTACCGCTACAAGTGAACAAACCGACACAAGCTACCCGCGGGTAGCGGAGGTACACACCATGAAGGTCAAGCCGAGTGTCAAGAAGATCTGTGACAAGTGCAAGGTGATTCGTCGCCACGGCAACGTCATGGTCATCTGTGACAACCCCAGGCACAAGCAGCGTCAGGGCTGATCCCTCGCTGTGAAAACGCCGGAGCAATCCGGCAGCATCATTCCACACGCGCTTGCGCGACCCTCGGTTCGGAGGCCGGGGCCGGGTGGCTCACCCGGGAGGAGTGGTGACGACCTCCGATGAACAATTTGGAGCATAAACATGGCACGTATTGCCGGCGTCGACCTCCCTCGCGAAAAGCGTATGGAGATCGCGCTCACGTACATCTATGGAGTTGGACGCACCCGCGCCAAGGAGACCCTCGAGGCCACCGGCGTGAGCCCCGATCTTCGCGTGAAGGATGCTACCGAGGAAGACCTCGTCAAGCTGCGCGAATACATCGAGAACACCTTTAAGGTGGAAGGCGATCTGCGTCGTGAGGTTCAGGCAGATATCCGTCGCAAGATTGAGATCGGATCCTACCAGGGACTTCGTCACCGTCGTGGCCTGCCGGTCCACGGTCAGCGCACCAAGACCAATGCGCGTACCCGCAAGGGCCCCAAGCGCACCGTTGCAGGTAAGAAGAAGGCTAAGTAAAGCCACTCAGTCCTGTGTGGACTGATACAACACGACTTCGAAGGAACTGAAAGTAATGGCTGCAAAGACCACTCGTTCCGGCGCTGGACGCAAGCCGCGCCGCCGGATTTCAAAGAACGTTACTCACGGACACGCGTACATCAAGTCGACGTTCAACAACACTATCGTTTCTATCACTGACCCCACCGGTGCAGTGATCTCCTGGGCCTCTTCCGGTCAGGTGGGCTTCAAGGGTTCGCGTAAGTCGACCCCCTTCGCTGCTCAGCTTGCCGCCGAGGCTGCCGCGCGTCGCGCTCAGGAGCACGGCATGAAGAAGGTCGACGTCTTCGTGAAGGGTCCCGGCTCCGGCCGTGAGACCGCGATCCGCTCGCTGCAGGCTGCTGGCCTGGAAGTTGGCTCGATCCAGGACGTGACGCCCCAGGCATTCAACGGCGCTCGTCCCCCGAAGCGTCGTCGCGTCTGAGCCCCGGAGGGTGGAAATCCGACGGAAATCCACCCCCCACGTCTGGGCGGGATCACAAAAGAATCCGTGGCCTCGTCCTTACCTTTTTCCCCGCAATGCGGGACCCCTATCCGGCGTCATATGGCGGGCGCCGGGAAGAAAGGACTAAGACGTGCTCATTGCAGAGCGACCCATCCTGACCGAAGAGAAGGTCAGCGAACTGCGCTCCCGTTTCATCCTGGAGCCCCTTGAGCCCGGTTTCGGCTACACGCTGGGTAACTCCCTGCGCCGAACCCTGCTCTCGTCGATCCCCGGCGCTGCTGTGACCTCCATCCGCATTGATGGAGTGCCTCACGAGTTCCGCACGATCGAGGGCGTGAAGGAAGACGTCGCCGAGATCATCCTGAACATCAAGCAGATCGTTCTCTCCTCCGAGAATGACGAGCCTGTTGTCATGTACCTGCGCAAGGCAGGCCCGGGAGAGGTCGTCGCAGGGGATATCACCCCTCCGGCCGGCGTTGAGATTCACAACCCCGATCTGCACCTGGCAACCCTGAATGAGAAGGGCAAGCTGGAGATCGAGCTGACTGTTGAGCGTGGCCGCGGCTACGTTTCGGCAGCTCAGAACAAGGATCCTCAGGCTGAGATTTCCCGCATCCCGATCGATTCGATCTACTCGCCCGTTGTCAAGGTGACCTACAAGGTCGAGGCAACGCGTGTTGAGCAGCGCACCGACTTCGATCGCCTGATCATCGATGTCGAAACCAAGCCGGCAATCACCCCGCGTGACGCCGTTGCCTCCGCTGGCAAGACCTTGGTTGAGCTCTTTGGTCTGATGCGCGAACTGAACGAGGAAGCCGAAGGCATTGAAGTTGGTCCCTCGACCACCGATGCCACTCTCGCTGCCGACCTCGCGCTGCCCATTGAGAACCTCGGCCTGCAGTCGCGTTCCTACAACGCCCTGCGTCGCCGCGGAATCCTCACTGTTGGCGAGCTCGTGGCTCACTCCGAGGCGGATCTGCTTGACATTCGCAACTTCGGAACGAAGTCGATTGAAGAAATCAAGGAAGCTCTTGCAACCCTTGGTATGACCCTGAAGGATTCCGTCCTGCCCTCCGGTGAGGTCAGCGAATCCGGGTCTATCCACTTCAGCGACGACCAGTCCATCTGACATGCTGCGTCCGGTGGACGCATAAATTCCTAGGAGACAAAATGCCCACCCCCAAGAAGGGTGCTCGTCTGGGCGGAAGCCCGGCACACCAGAAGCTGATCCTCAAGAACCTCGCGACTCAGCTCATTGAACACCGCTCTCTGACCACGACCGAGGCCAAGGCTAAGGCCCTGCGCCCCTTCGTTGAGAAGCTCGTGACCAAGGCAAAGCGTGGCGACATCCACGCTCGCCGTACCGTTGCACGCGTCATCACCGACCGCGATGCGCTCTACACCCTGTTCGACGTCATTGCTCCTGCTCTTGACCCCGAGCGTAAGGGCGGCTACACCCGTCTGACCCGCCTGGGCAACCGCAAGGGCGACAATGCCCCCATGATGCAGATTGAGTTCTGCATGGAGGCCGTCGAGAAGAAGGCAGTCGTGAAGTCTGCTGAGAAGGCTGCCGAAAAGGCCGCTGCTGCTGAAGTTGCAGCAGAAGCTGAGGAAGCCGCAGAAGCAGCAGCAGAGCGCGCCGAAGAGGCTCGTGAAGAAGGTGACCTCGCCAAGGCTAACGAGGCTGAAGAAATCGCAGCCGAGGCCGGCGAAGAAGCTGACGCCGCCGAGCAGGTCGAAGAAGAGAAGTGACCACGCTCGCGTAAGCGACTTTTCAGGGCCGGGCACCACAACTGTGGTGCCCGGCCCTTGTGCTATGCCTATTTCCCCTGTATTTCTTGCCTCTTCAGGATGAAAATCGGTGGTGGCTGTAGCCTGTACGTATGACTCGTAAGATGACCTTGGCTGTCGACTGTGGCGGCGGCGGAATCAAAGCATCCGTATTGGATTCCCTTGGAACAATGGTCGCTCCGCCCAAACGCACTCCGACTCCCTATCCTCTTCCTCCGCAGCTCTTGGTCGACACTGTCGTCGAATTGGCCTCGCAGCTTCCGGCTGCCGATCGAGTCACCCTTGGAATGCCGGGAATGATTCGCCACGGCATTGTCATCGCCACTCCGCACTACATCACCAAAGATGGTCCCCGTTCTCGCGTTGTCCCTGAACTTGTCACCTTGTGGGATCACTTTGATATGGCAGGTGCGTTGGAGAAGGCGTTGAGTCTGCCCACGAAAGTCCTCAATGATGCAGAAGTCGCGGGTGCGGGTGTTGTGACCGGCCGAGGCCTCGAAATGATTATCACTTTGGGCACGGGTCTTGGAAACGCTGTTTTTGACGGCGGACGCCTTGCCCCACACGTTGAAGTCTCCCAGGGGCCGATTCGCTGGGGACTCACCTATGACGACTACATCGGCGAGCACGAACGCTTGCGATTGGGCGATATGCATTGGTCACGTCGCGTCCGCCGCGTCGTTGAGGGCCTGCGCCCCATGTACATGTGGGATCGCCTGTATTTGGGTGGGGGAAACTCTAAGCGCATTGTTCCTTCGCAACGTGAAAAGCTTGGGGATGATGTCATCATCGTTCCCAACGACGCGGGAATTATTGGGGGAGTGCGCTCATGGGAACTCTAGAATCTGCCCCGCTGAGGATCCGTCTCGACCTCGCTTACGATGGGACTTTCTTTCACGGCTGGGCTGCCCAAGATGGTTTGCGCACTGTTCAAGGAGTTCTCACCCACGCACTCGAGACGATTCTTCGCCACAGCATGACGCTCACCGTCGCGGGGCGGACCGATGCGGGAGTGCACGCACGTCACCAGGTTGCTCACTTCGACTGCTCCCCGGAGGCTTTCCGAGGCCTCGTGAGGGAGAAGAATCGACCCAGCGATGAAGGGGAATTGCACGCAGCGTGTGCGGATGCTCTCCAGCGGCGAGTGAACTCCCTTCTCGGGCGTGCGTATGTTGATTTCATTATTGGCAGTGGGCTCAAGGCTCCTCGAGGAACCAGTGATGTGCGCGTTGATCGCGTGAGCGTCGTGAGCACTGACTTCGATGCGCGCTTCGCCGCCCTTGAGCGCTCCTACACCTACCGCCTCGCCCCCGAAGGGAAGCTTCCTTTAGCCAGGCGCTGGGATGTGTGCGAGGTCCCCCACGCCCTTGACGTCGAGGCAATGAACCGTGCGGCGCAACCGTTGCTGGGTGAGCATGACTTCCTTGCGTATTGCCGCCCGCGCGAGGGTGCGACGACGATTCGTGAACTGCGTGAGTTACGCATTGCTCCCGAGGCCCAGGAAAACGGCGTACTTGAGTGTCACGTGCGCGCTGACGCCTTCTGTCACTCCATGGTTCGCTCTCTTGTCGGTGCCCTTATTGAAGTCGGTAGGGGAGCGCGCGAGGAGACATGGCCCGCGCAACTGCTCGAGAATGCCTCGCGCCAGGACGCGGCCCCCATTGCCCCCGCGCACGGGCTGACTTTGGAATCCGTTAGCTATCCCGACGAGGCCGAGTGGAGTGCGCAGGTACACCGCACTCGCCGGATTCGTGGCTTCGCCTTCGATGGAAGCGTTGAAGAGTGGGCCATGGGTGGCAATTGCTGCGCTGGTTGAGCAAGAAACGATTTGAGGAATTAGCCACACTCTGGCCTGCGCTTTGACCCGGAGCGCAGCAGACGCATAAACTAACAGGTGCTGTGTGTCAGCTGGACCTCTGGTGCCTTCCCACTCGCCGGAGAAGAAATTCGGCTGATGCCTCGCGGAACCGTTTCATAGCGGGCCGGTGCGTCGAGCACTCGATGCTAGGCCCCATGACAGAAAGAATTGAAGGTTACGCCCGTGCGCACCTATTCACCTAAGCCGGCGGATGCCGACAAGCAGTGGTACGTCATCGACGCCACTGACGTCGTCCTCGGCCGCCTGGCGGCTCAAGTTGCCGCTATCCTTCGTGGGAAGCACAAGCCGACGTTTGCCCCTCACCTTGATATGGGCGATTACGTCATCATCATCAATGCGGACAAGGTTGCCCTCACCGGTAAGAAGCTCGACCAGAAGATGGCCTACCGCCACTCCGGTCGCCCCGGTGGTTTGAGTGCAACACGTTATCGCGATCTCATGGCTGAGCGTCCTGAACGCGCAGTTGAGAAGGCAGTCCGTGGCATGCTTCCTCACACCAGCCTCGGCCGCGCGCAGTTCAAGAAGCTGCACGTCTACGCCGGAGCTGAGCACCCGCACATCGGCCAGCAGCCGATTCCCTACGAAATCACCCAGGTCGCCCAGTGAGCGCGTCGCGCTTCTGAGCCCAACGAACTGCACTGAGGAGAACTGTGGCTGAGACCACCGAGATTCTTGAGCTGGATGAGGAAGTTGTCCCCAGCTCCTACACCACAGAGACTGAGTCAGCGCCTGCTGGTGCTGGTCAGTCCATCACCGCGCCCGGCGCGGGCCTTGGCCGCCGTAAGGAAGCCGTTGCCCGTGTTCGCCTGGTTCCCGGCAACGGCCAGTGGACCATTAACGGACGCACTCTTGAAGATTACTTCCCGAACAAGCTGCACCAGCAGCTCGTGAAGTCCCCCTTCACCCTGCTTGATATCGACGGTCGCTTCGATGTGATCGCTCGTATCAATGGTGGCGGCATCTCCGGCCAGGCCGGCGCGCTGCGCCTGGGCATCTCTCGCGCACTGAACGAGATCGATCGTGACGCGAACCGCCCCGCACTGAAGAAGGCTGGCTTCCTGACCCGCGACGCCCGCGCTGTTGAGCGTAAGAAGGCAGGCCTCAAGAAGGCACGCAAGGCTTCGCAGTTCTCGAAGCGCTGATCTTCGCCTTTACTTCAAGGTGTGGCCCCAATCGGAAGATTGGGGCCACACTTTTTGTATTCGGAATGCCTTGTTCTCTGCTTGCTTTCCTGCAATGTTGCTTGCTGGTCAATCGATTGAGTGAACAGTGAGCAGCTAGAATAGCGGTGGATTAATTTTCGAGCGGGAGGAACCCCGATGACCAGGTTGTTCGGAACTGACGGCGTACGCGGACTGGCAAATGTTGATTTGACCGCGCCCCTCGCACTGGAACTGGGTGAAGCGGCAGCTCGCCTGGCGATTTCGGGACGCCCGGCCTCGGGACACAAACTAAAAGCCATCATCGGTCGCGATACACGAATCTCCGGCGAATTCCTCGACCACGCGCTGGCGGCGGGCTTGGCAAGTGCCGGAATGGACGTTGTCCGCGTTGGTGTCGTCACCACTCCGACCGTTGCTCACCTGACGGCCTCGTCCCCAGTCGATCTGGGCGTCATGATCTCCGCTTCGCACAACCCTATGCCCGACAACGGCATCAAGTTCTTCGCGCACGGCGGCTACAAGCTCCCTGACCAAGTCGAGGACCAAATCCAAGAGCTCCTCAATACTCCTTGGGATCGTCCCACTGGCGCCGCCGTTGGTGAGGTCGAATATGACGATGACTGGGCGGAAAAGTCCTACATTGAGCACTTGATGACCTCCTTGGGTACAGACCTTCATGGTCTACGCATCGCGGTTGACTGCGCCAATGGTGGTGCGTCTTTCCTCGCTCCCGAAGCCTTCCGTCAGGCGGGTGCCGATGCCGTTGTCATTAATGCTGCCCCCGATGGCCGGAATATCAATGACAAGGCCGGCTCGACCCATCCCGAGCAGCTTCAGGCGCTGACCGTTGCCTCCGAGGCCGATTTCGGCGTTGCTTACGATGGCGACGCCGACCGCTGCTTGGCTGTGGACCGCGATGGCAACATTGTTGACGGCGACAAGATCATGGGTGCACTGGCTGTCCACATGCGCGATGAAGGCCAGCTTGCCAAGGACACTCTGGTTGTTACGGTGATGTCGAATCTCGGCTTGATTCTTGCCATGCAGGAGGCTGGTATTCAGACGGTTCAGACCGGAGTTGGTGACCGCTACGTGCTCGAAGCGATGCTCGAGGGCGGCTACTCCTTGGGCGGCGAGCAGTCCGGGCACATCATTGCGAAGAAGTACGCGACGACCGGTGACGGTATCCTCTCCTCGCTCCTGCTCGCGCGCATGGTGAAGGAATCTGGTCGAGACCTGGCTGACCTCACCAGCTTCATCAAGCGCCTCCCGCAGACCCTGATCAACGTTGGGGGAGTGGATCGTTCTCGCGCGAATACAGACCCGGTCGTGGCCGAGGCCGTCGCCGCTGCCGAGGCCGTGCTGGGTAATACCGGACGCGTGCTGCTGCGCCCCTCCGGTACCGAGCCTTTGGTTCGCGTCATGGTCGAGGCAGCGACGCAGGCGCAAGCTGATGGCGTGGCTTCGCGTTTGGCTGATGTTGTGAAGGAAAACCTTTCGCTCTAAGGACGGGCGACTGAGGAACGCCAAACCGCGCGAGTGGGGACGGTGAGTCGCTGGGCTTTTTTCGCTTTGCGAGGCTTTTCGATCGCCGAAATCATCGCCTCAACGGCGCCCTGCGTCATTTCGCGCAGCGGCCACTCGACGGTTGTGAGGCCGAGGGCTTGGCTACTCGCGGGTTCTTGATTACCAAATCCCAGGATGGAAAGGTCTTGTGGAACGCGGCGATCAAGATCGGTGGCGGCTTGGAACACGCCCGGTGCCTGCGAGTCATCGGCGACGGCGATCAAGGTGATATCTGGGTTGTCTGAGAGAAGGCGCAGGGCTGCCTGGTATGCGCTCGAGGCATCCCAATCGGGAAGTGAAAGCAAAGTGAAACCCGTGCCGAAGGCGGCTTCAAGGGGGAGCTGGCGTGAGTGATTGGTATTCGGTCCCGCAAGAAAAACTGCGTGTCCGCGCTTGCCCACGTTCAGGTGCTCACTGAGGATTTCTTTCACCCCTGCGCATTCATCAATGCTCACGAGGGCACTGGCCCCTTGAGTGTCTTCCGTATTAATCATCGACATTGCAACGATCGGGATGCCAAGGTTTGCCAGAAGCGTCGATGTGAAGCTTTCTGCGGAGGTCGTTTCCCGGATGACCCCTGCTAATTGTGTGTCCCCTAAGACGGAGCGAATTGTCTGCGCATCTGAGGGGTCGTTGCTTGACTGGAAGAGTGGAAGAAGTAAGTATCCGCGCTTTTGGATTTCGATCATGGCGGTTGTGAGAACCGTGTGAACGACGGGAACGAAAGGATTATCTGGGAGTTCTGCCATGAGTAGGGCGATCAGGCGAGAACTGCCGCGCCGAAGTGAACGTGCAGCAGCGTTAGGAATATAGTTCAGGTCTCGCGCGGCATCTTGGACCCTTTGAATTGTTGCCGGCGCGATCTTCACTTCTGGTCCGCGGCCGTTCAGTACCAAAGAAACCGTCGAAGGAGCAACTCCTGCTGCTCGGGCCACATCGGCCCGCGTTGCTCGTTCCATTCTTCCTGCTCCTGATTTGCGGTGGAATAAAAGCGTGTTAACACAACAACTATAACGTGTTAGTCTTTGTGTACTGCTAGGAGTTTCAATGTTGACTCACCTGAAAGGCTCATCATGAAAATTATGCCCTCATACGCACCTTGTGTGGGAGCACTTTCTCCTGCTCGCGCGTATCTCACTGATGATCCAGGGCAGATGAGCCTCGACGGCCGCTGGGCATTCATCTATCACCGTGTTGATCCCAATCCCAGCGCGAATCCCGAAGAAGCATTTCCCCTTCCTCTCGTATCAGGTGAAGAGACGATCGATGTCCCAAGCCACTGGGTTCTTCGAGGAGATGGACGCTGGGGTGCTCCCGCCTATACCAACGTTGATTTCCCCTTCCCTGTGGATCCGCCTTTCCCCCCGGAAGATAATCCTGTCGGTGACTATTCGCGACATTTCGTGTGTCCAGAGTCGTGGCTTTCCTCGGGAGGCCAGATCCGCCTGCGCTTCGAGGGCGTTGAATCCCAGATCATTGTCTGGGTCAACGGGCAATGGATCGGAATGGCTCGCGGTTCACGCCTCGCCCATGAATTCGACATCACCCAGGCGCTTGTCCCCGGTGAAAATACGGTGACTCTTCGCGTCCATCAGTTCAGCGCGGGATCCTATCTTGAGGACCAGGATCAGTGGTGGCTTCCCGGAGTTTTCCGCTCAGTTTCGCTGCGCTATCTCCCCGCTTTTTCAATCGAGGATCTGTGGATTAGCACTGATTATGAGGCCGGGCAAGGATTTGCGGCCCTCGAGCTGAGAGTGCGCGGAGCGCAAAGCGAAACGCTTGAAGCGAATCTGGACATCGAGGGCCTCGGTACCTCAGTGCTGACGCTCGCGCGAGGGGAGGATGGTCGCTACCGGAGCGAAAACATCGGCCTCGGAACTGTCCAGGCGTGGAGCCCGCAATCCCCGAAACTTTACGCCGCGCGCGTGCAAGCGGTGGGGGAGGGAGGCTGCCTGACGGAAGAGCGCCATCTACGCCTCGGTTTCCGAAGGGTCGAAATCGTTGATGGCGTGCTGCGTGCCAATGGGCAGCCCCTGACGCTGAATGGTGTCAATCGCCATGAAATTCGCGCCGACGAGGGAAGGGTATTCAGCGAAGAATTTGCGCGCATCGATCTTGAACTCATGAAGTCGATGGGAATCAATGCGATCCGAACCTCTCATTACCCGCCTCACCCACACCTGCTTGATCTGGCCGATGAAATTGGACTGTGGGTCATGCTCGAGGGGGATATTGAAACTCACGGTTTTGAGGGTAATCGCACGTGGATTGATAACCCCTCCGATGATCCGCGCTGGGAAGCCTCCTACCTTGACCGCACCGAACGCGCCTTTGAGCGCGACAAGAATCATGCCAGCATTTTCTGCTGGAGCCTGGGGAACGAATCTGGAACGGGACGTAACTTGGCAGCGTCCGCACGTTGGCTCCACGAACGCACCTGCGGGCGCGGGATCGTCCACTACGAGGGCGACCACGCAATGGAGTACGTCGATATCTACTCGCGGATGTATCCGACGCTTGAAGAAGTCGCTGCGGTGCTCGACGATACGGACAAGCATGCGCCCGTTGCTGTCCCAAGCCATGCAAGTGCGACTGTGGATGACGCCGCGAAAGAACGTATTCGCAGTGCTCCCTACATCATGTGCGAGTATCTCCACGCGATGGGAACTGGCCCCGGTGGAGCCGCCGCTTATGCCCAGCAAATGAGTCATCCTCGCCACGCTGGAGGCTTCGTGTGGGAGTGGCGTGACCATGCGCTGTGGCGCACTCTTCCTGACGGGCGTCGTTCTCTTGCCTATGGCGGCGATTTTGGCGAGGACGTCCATGATGGGAATTTCGTCTGCGATGGCTTAGTCGATGCGCTGTCGCGTCCCTATGCGGGGACCTGGGCATGGATTCGTGCGCTTGCTCCCGATGCGCCAATTCTTCGTGAGCGTGCGCAGAAATCGGGGGGCGAGGCTGAGGAGCGCTTGCGTGGTCTGGCCCTCGCAGCTTCTTCCCTCCTTCCCACTGGCGAGGCCGAGTGTGGCGCCGTGTTTGATGATCGTGGGCGCGTGGAGAGTTTGGGCGGGCTTCCGATCTCGATGGAGATTAGTGTCTATCGAGCACCGACGGACAACGATCGCGGTCGCGGTCCCGTCGATTACTGGGGGATTTCTTCTGATGATCTAGGGCCGCTGGGAACAGGGACCGGGCAATGGGGAGTCTCTCATGCCCAGCGATGGGAAATGGCGCGTTTGCACCTTCTGTGCAGGACCTGGCACGGAAGCTCGTGTGAGCATGGAGCGCGAGTGCTGATTGAACGCTGGGCGCCACCTGCTGCACAGTTTGGGCTTGAGGCTCGCTGGAGTTTTACTCCCGTAGACGGAAAAACCGGAGGCGCATCTGCGGGTGCTGCACTGCCGGGAAGTTGCCTCGCCGTCAAGGTTGAAATGACCCCCTACGGGCACTGGCCCGAGCGCATCCCTCGCGCAGGGGTTCGTCTGCGCATCCCCGAAACGGGGTGGACGGCCTCGTGGGTAGGGGAGACGGATATCGCTTATGCGGATATGCCTGGCGTCAATCCAGATGGTTTTGGGTGCGCGAAGCTCGAGGAGCTATGGGATGTGGGCGTCAAGCCTCAAGAAGGCGGGCATCGACCGGGACTGAAGGTCCTCGAGCTGCGTGGGGAAGGCCGTGCGCTCACGATCGTTCCTCGAAGCGAGGTGGGGTGGAGCGCCTCGCCGTGGAGTGAACAAGAACTTGCACAGGCCGGGCACTGGGAAGATTTGCCGGATTCGAATCGGACTTTTGTTTGGCTTGATGCCATTCAAGATGGCATCGGGACTCGCTCGTGTGGCCCTGATGCGCGCCCCGAATTCGGTGCTCGGATGAATCCGTTTGTCATCGAATTCATTGTTTGTGTAACGGATCTATAACAATTATCCGCTACGCAACGTAAAGCTAGGTTCTCAACGGTAGCCTAGGCTTATCAACTAACACGAGATAGTTAGTGATTCGGTATTCATATCGATCTACGACACGAACCAATGGAGGTTTCGCATGTTGAAGAAAAAGATGGCCGCTGGCGTCGTCGCCCTGGCCATGGTGAGCACTCTAGGATTGAGCGCCTGCTCGAACGGCAGCAGCGACTCTTCCTCAAGTTCTGCAAGCGGCGGAGCCGCATCGGGTTCTATCCCCAAGCCCGATGTTTCCTGTGATATCCCCGCAACGAATCTCGATGATTCGAAGATCGACACCTCGAAGGTCGAAGGCGAAATCACCTTCCAGACCCAGGGCCTCAAGACCGACTTCGGCGACTTCTTCACCAAGAAGATCAAGGAATTTGAGGACGCTAACCCCGGTGTCAAGATCAAGTGGACTGATCAGGCAGGTGGCGCCGAATTCGACCAGACCATCACTGCTCAGGCAACCAATTGCCAGATGGCAGACGTTGTGAACGTTCCTTCCTCCACCATCCTGGCCCTGTCCAAGTCCAACCTCCTCATGGACTTCGATGTGAAGGCTCCCGGTATTGGTGACAAGTTCGTCAAGACCATTTGGGACTCGACCGAGCTGGGCGCAAACAAGCACCACACCGCACTTCCGTGGTACTTCGGCCCCTACATCACCACCTACAACAAGGAAGTTTTCAAGCGCGCAGGCTTGGATGAAAACACTTCTCCCAAGACCATGGAAGAGATGTTTGACTACGCCGCTAAGGTCGGAGCGGACGGCAAGGGCGATTACGGTATCTACGGCTCCCCGCAGTGGTACATGACCGCCCAGCTGCACGGAATGGGTGTCAGCCTGATGAATGCTGACAAGACCGAGTTCAACTTTGCTGACAATGAGCAGGCCATCAAGTATGTGACCCGCCTCTCCGAGCTCTACAAGAGCGGTGCAATCCCGAAGGACTCACTGACCGGCGAACCCGATCCGGGCAAGGCATACGCCGATGGAAACCTCGCATTCGGTACCCCGAACGCTTCCTTCCTCAAGTCCGTCAAGGCAAACAACGCGACCGTCTACAACAACACCGGTGTCGGCCCCTTCCCGACCAACCCCGGAATCAAGCCGGTCTTCGAAGGCCAGTACATCGGCGTATCCGTCTCGACCAAGAACGCTCCTTTGGCAATGAAGTTCGCCGAGTGGATCACCAACGCTGAGAACGAATACGCATGGACCCACGACGGTGGTGCGATCATCTTCCCGGCAGCAACAAGCGCTCTTGACAAGCTCGTTGCCAACCCGCCGGAGATCGCTAACGACCCGGTCTTCAAGGCCGCTTACGAAGAAGCCGCAAAGGCTGCAAAGGACGCCGAGGCCTACACCGACGTCTTCTACACCACCGGTGCTGTTCAGGACAGTCTGGTTGAGAATGTGAACAAGGCAATCCGCGGAGAGGTCGACCCGAAGACCGCTCTGAAGACTGCACAAGATCAGATGAACAAGAAGCTCAAGGCTCTGGGCGAATGATCTACCCCTTGCCGGGGCGAAACATGACGGTTTCGCCCCGGCAAAACCCTTGAACAGCACCGAAGGACCTGACAATGTCGTCGCGTACAGGACGTGCCCCAAGTCGATCTCTTAATGGGGCCGCGCGTTTCCGCCCGGGATGGATGCCGTGGATCTGGATTACACTCCCGGTCTTGGCCATTATTACTTTCTACATTTATCCCTTCATTACAACGGTTTTCGTCTCTTTCACAAAAACAAAACCGCTGCGAAAAATTGGTCCCTTCATCGGGATCGAGAACTACACCTACGTTCTGAACGACGCGGAATTTTGGGCTTCTCTTCGCAACTCGCTGATCTACGCGGTCTGCGTTGTCCCTTTGATGGTGCTTCTCCCTCTTCTCCTTGCGCTACTAGTCAAGTCCTATGTTCCGGGCATCGGATTCTTCCGCGCGCTCTACTACCTGCCTGCGGTTTCCTCGCTCGTTGTCATTTCCTTGGCTTGGCGCTACCTGCTCAATGAAAGAGGACCGGTAAATAACCTCTTGACCTCGTGGGGAATGGATACGGTCCCATTCCTCTCAAACCAATGGCTCATCCTCTTTTGCGCGATGCTCATTACCCTGTGGCAGGGCTTGCCCTACTACATGATTCTCTACTTGTCCGCTCTTGCGAACGTCGATAAATCCCTCTACGAGGCCGCCGAGCTTGACGGGGCAGGAAGCGTCCGTCGTTTCTTCACCGTCACTGTTCCGGGCGTCAAAGTCATGATGTTCTTGGTCGCGACACTCACAACCATTGGCTGCCTCAAGATCTTCACCGAGGTCTACCTCCTTGGTGGAAGTGCCTCCCCGACAAAGACCTTGACCATGTACATCCGAGACTGGACCGATCCAACATATGGGTCTTTAGGTAAGGGCGATGCAGCCTCGGTCTGCCTCTTCCTCATCACTTTCGGATTCATCATCGCCTCCCAGAAACTCCAGAGGAAGGCTGAAGACCAATGAGCACCGCAGTTTCTTCAACCAGCCCAGCCACGGCCTCGTCAAAGTTCGCGAGTTGGCGTAAGGCTCGCAAGCTTGAGCACCAATCGCGCAACGTTGCATCGCGCCAGCTCAAAGGTTCTCGCCTTGTCCTGCGCTACATCACGCTGGTCGTCGTCGCGATTCTCATGGTGGGACCGCTTCTGCTTCCTCTCCTTGCAGCATTCAAAGCTCCGGGGGAGTCGGTGTTCGGTCAAGGTGCCACGATCTTCCCACAGACGTGGTCGCTTGCAGCTTTCAGCACATTGTTTAAGCAAACTGCGATCCTGCGCGCGATTGGGAACTCGGTGATCGTCGCAACGCTGACGGTCATCTCTAACATCATCTTGTCCTGCTTGGGTGGATACATGCTCTCGCGGCGAGGATGGACCGGCCGCAACATCATGTACTTCGTCGTCCTCTCTGCGATGATCTTCCCCTTCGAATCGATCATGCTGTCCTTGTACTCGATGATGGTGTCCATCGGCACGTACAAGACCCTGACCAGTGTGTGGATGGTCGCCATGATTGGCCCCTTCCAGATCCTTATGATGCGCGCAGCTTTCCTTGGGATCCCCGAAGAAATTGAAGATGCAGCACTGATTGACGGGGCAGGAGAGTGGGCGCGCTTCTGGAGGATCTTCCTTCCTCAAGTTCGTGGAACTCTCACGGTCGTGGGACTGACCTCCTTCATTGGCGCTTGGTCGGATTTCCTCTTCCCACTACTCATGCTGGTCGACAACGACAAGCACACTTTGATGCTGGAACTTACCGCAATCCAAAACTCTGCTCAGGGAACGACTTATCAATTGGTCCTGGCCGGCGCGGTCGTTGCATTGGTTCCTGTCGTTGTAGTCTTCGCCTTCTCGCAGAAGTACTTCTTCCGTGGAATCGAAGACGGCGGATTGAAGTTCTAGACCGATAGAGGCACACACCAATGAGTGACGAACTGAGCGAAGATTTTGCTCCCGATGCACTAGAAGCCGCGGGTGCGCTGCGTCAATACCCGGATCCCGGATACATCTGGCCAACGAACCCGCGCACCGTCGCCGCGCTTGAGCGGTGGAGGGACCACAAGGTCGGTGTCATCATCCACTGGGGGATCTTCTCTCACATCGGCCAAGATGGCTCCTGGTCCCTACATCGTCAGCATTTGGGCGGATTCACTGATCCGCCCGAGGACTGGAAGGGGAGCGACGAGGAATACCACTCGTGGTACTGCGACCAAGCTCGTTCCTTTACGGGGGATGATTTCAACGCCGAAGAATGGGCCTGTGCATGCGCCGATGCTGGAATGCGTTACGTCGTTTTTACGACAAAACATCATGACGGTTACGCCATGTACGACACGGACTTCTCGAACTTTAAGTCGACCAGCGAAGAATCCGGTCTTGGTCGCGACATCGTCCGTGAAATTTTCGATGCTTTCCGTGCTCACAACATGGAAACGGGTGTCTATTTCTCCAAGGCCGATTGGAACCACCCGGGGTACTGGGATCGCGCTCGCGCCATCACTGATCGCTACCACAACTTCGATATCGAAAAACACCGCGCAAAGTGGGATTCCTTCGTTCGCTACACCCACAATCAAATCGACGAGCTCTTGCGCAATTACGGGCGCATCAACGTGCTATGGCTCGATGCCGGCTGGGTTCGCGAACCAGATGAACCGATTGATATCGATGAGATCGCTGAGAATGCACGCCGTCTCCAGCCCGATATCTTGGTCGTTGACCGAGAAGTCCATGGGGTGAACGAAAACTACCGAACCCCCGAGCAGGAAATTCCGGACGATATTCGACGCTACCCCTGGGAATCATGCATCACCATGACTCGCGGTTGGTGCTCGATGCGTCCCGAAGAACCGATCAAGCCCATGCGTCATATCATCTCCAACCTCTTGGCGATCGTGTCGCGAGGCGGAAACTATCTCATTGGGATCGGTCCTGACGCTCGCGGAAGGATGTCCTCGTGGATTTCGAGAGGCCTCGGAGAGCTCGGCGATTTCTTACGCGTCAACGGTGAGGGGATCTACGCGACTCGTCCGTGGACGCCGATCACCTCGGTACGCGCGCAAGAGGGCTGGTCTTGGTACGCGACCCACCCAAAGGACAGCGAGGCTCGCGTCTTCCTCTTCGGAATGCCCCCGGCGCCAACGGCTGACGAGGCCGCGGACCTCTCGCTTGAGGACGCAACCTTTGCCGCTGTGGGTCTTGCGTCAACCTGGCTTGAGGTCCCCGGCAAGGTACACAGCGCACGGATCCTCGGAAGCGAGGAAGGGGTCATCGTCGAGGCGCGCGAAGGTTCATCACGCCTCGTGATTCCACAGACTGATCTGCGCTACGCGGTGGGAGTAGAACTCACCTTCTAAGGCGCAGCGACTCGACACGGTGATCCGCACCCTTGGTGAAGATCATCGTTGCGCGCTCACGGGTGGGAGCAATGTTCTCCAAAAGGTTCGGGAGGTTGATCTCCTCCCAAATCGAGCGAGCAGTCGCCTCGGCCTGAGCGTCCGTTAAGGAAGCGTAGGTGCGGAAGAAGGAATCCTCGCGAGTGAACGCGGTCTGGCGCAGGGTGAGGAAACGATCAACGTACCACTGCTGGATGTGCTCGGCGTTGGCGTCCACGTAGATGCTGAAGTCAAAAAAATCCGAGACCGCGATCGGCATGACTCCTGGTCCCCACTTGGGAGGTTGGAGGACATTGAGTCCTTCAACGATGAGAATATCCGGGCAGTCTACGACAACGCTCTCGCCTTCGACGATGTCGTAAACGACATGTGAATAGACGGGAGCCTGAACATTGCGCATCCCCGACTTCACCGCCGAGAGGAAAGAAATGAGCGCTGGGCGGTCGTAGGACTCGGGAAAACCTTTTCGCCCAAGCAAGCCTTTGGAACGGAGAACCGCGTTGGGGAAAAGGAAACCATCTGTTGTGATCAGGTCAACTCGCGGGGTCTTTTCCCATCGGGACAAGAGGAAACGTAAGAGGCGGGCGACAGTAGATTTTCCAACGGCAACTGAGCCGCCGATTCCGATGATGAAGGGGACAGGAGCTTGGTGAGAGCGCGTGAGGAAATGAGAGCGTTCGTGCTCAACGCGCCGGTGTCCTTCCACGTAGAGCTGCAACAGTGCGGTCAATGGGCGGTAGATCGCATCGACCTCGGCAATATCGATGGGGTCGCCAAGGGATGCTAAACGCGAAAGGTCAGTGTGTGTGAGTGGTAGGGGAGATCTGTCGGCGAGTCGATCCCACTGGTCGCGGGAGAAAAAGTCGAAGGGAGATTCTTCGGTGTTGTTGATTTCACTCACGGTCTTCATTGTCGCAATTTGCTGTGCGACGCACACGATTTAGGGCTAGTTGTGCGCCAAATTGTTATCTATCGCGCAGCCCAGATAGGGATCTCGCCCCTTGTGTTTACTTGATTGTCCACTAGCCTGAAAACATCATTCCTTGGTTGCACCAATTGACGCACCAGAAAGTGGGTATGTCGTGATCGACTACTTCGTCGCTTTGCTCCCGGCTCTTTTCCTTGGCTTTATGTCCATCGTCCTTGTTGCTCAAGGCGGCGATGATCGGCAAAAGACCCTGGGAACTTTGGGAGGTGCCTTCCTCTTCTCAGCGCTGGCAACCCCTTTCATTGATGTTCATTGGACAACCAAGACCCTGCTCATTTCCTTCCTTTCAGGCTTGATCCTTGGATTTGGGCAGTATCTCCAAATTCTCTGCCTGAAGGTGCTCGGTGTTTCGCGCACCATGCCGCTGACAACTGCGGGGCAGATTATCTTCATGTGCCTGGGCGGGATCATTCTCTTCGGTGAGATGAACCATGGCCTTGCACTTGTCTTTGCACTGAGCTCTATCGCGCTTCTCACCCTGGGCGTGGTCTTCATCTCCAAGACTGAAAAGACAGAGGAAGCTGCCGACGAAAACGTTGATTGGAAGCGCGGGACAATTCTTCTGGTGATCTCGACCTCCTGCCTTGTCGCCTACCTGCTGATTGTTCAAGGCTTTGGTTTGGATGGACGCTCCGTGATCCTTCCCCAATCGGTCGGTTACTTCCTTGTCGGCCTCATCGCAACGATCCCTGCGCTTTCGCCTCAACTGGGCAAGGAAGACAATCGCTGGAGCCTGCTCACTCTTCGCCAATTGATCCCCGGCATGATGTGGGGAGCCGCGATTTTGCTAACCCAGGTTTCCTCCTCACTTCTTGGTGTCGCGGTTGCTTTCCCTCTGTCGCAGATGGGCGTCATTATTCAGACTTTCGGCGGAATCTTGATCCTCCACGAGACGCGCACGCGTCGTGAGATGCGCTGGACCATCATTGGCGTTGTCATCATGGTTATCGGCGTCATCATGGTGGGTGTTGCTCGTTCCTTCAGCTGAGGTTGGCACCGGGCGTGAAAGAATACGCTCATGACACCGGACACTCTTCCTTTCGCTCAGGAACAAGCACGCGCCTACTTTCGCACTCCTGGCCCCAGCGACGATAAGTATCGCCGAGGCGTTGTTGGAGTAGTCGCGGGCTCTGATACCTATCCCGGGGCCGGGCTTCTTGCTTCTTTCGCCGCCGCGCAGACCGGTGTGGGGATGGTGCGTTTGAACGCTCCGCGCAGGGTTGAAGACTTGGTGCTGGCGCATGTTCCCGGTGTCGTCACCCTTGGTGGAAGGATTCAAGCGGGCCTCGTCGGTCCTGGATGCGATACCGACAGGCGCGAGGACTGCGTGGAACTCGCCCGTTTTTGTATCGATTCCAAGCTCCCACTGGTGATCGATGCCGGTGCACTCGACGAGGTCGCAGGCCTCGTGGCTTATGGGAAGGAGCGCGGTAGAAGCTTGTCGCGCACAATCCTTACCCCGCACCACGGGGAGGCCGCACGCTTGCTTTCCCAACTTGGGGAAGAGACGACGCGCGCGAAGGTCGATGCCGATCCTCTTGGAGCGGCACGAGCGTTGGTGGAGCTAACGGACGCGGTTGTTGTTCTTAAGAGTGCGCGCACACTGTGTGTTTATGGCCAGTACAGCCAGGGGCAGCGCCGCATCACCGCCGTCGAAATCCCCCAGGAAACTCCGTGGGCAGGAGTCGCCGGAAGTGGTGACGTACTCGCCGGGGTTGTCGCGGGAACCTTGGCGGCATACCAAGCCCGCGTGGAACGCCGCAGTCCGGGTGCGACCATTTCCGAGGCCGAGTGCGGCGAGTGCGCGGGAGCGGGAGTCTGGGTTCAATCGCGGGCAGGGGCGAAGGGCAGCAGGGGTGAGGACGCGTGTTTCCGTCCCATTCAAGCCATCGAAATTGCCCGCAAAGTTCCAGATATCGTAGGGCCGCTGTGTTCCTGATAGACGAGGGTGCGATACTGGGGGAGTGGAACTTTCCGAAGTTGGACGAGGCTATCCGTCTGTAGCCTCAGTAAATCTCTCCGCTATTGCGCGAAACTTAGCTGTCTTGCGTGCCGCTTCGCCGACGACTATTCAGATGGCAATCGTTAAAGCTAATGCCTATGGTCACGGCCTGATTCCCGTCGCGCTTGCTTCGTTGAAGGCGGGAGCACAGTGGTTGGGCGTTGCACAGCTGGCCGAGGCGCTGGAACTTCGTGCAGGTCTTGACGAGGCTGGTATTGCGCGTAAGGACGCGCCGATTTTTTCCTGGATTTCTGCGATGGGCACCGACTTTACCGCGGCAATCGAAGCGGATATCGACCTGTCAGTCTCGTGGACGTGGGTGCTCGATGAGATATGTGCAGCCGCGCGGGCGCTGGGCAGGCCCGCCCGAGTGCATGTCAAGATCGATACAGGAATGTCGCGTGCAGGTTCGACTCTTGCTGACCTTCCCGAACTCGCACAGGCTCTTCGCGAGGCGCAGGATCAGGGACTGATTGAGGTCGTGGGCGCGTGGAGTCACATGTCGCGTGCCGATGACCCCAGCCCCTCGGGTGAAGAATCAACGCGCTCTCATGTCAAGATCTTTGAAGAAGGACTGCGAATTCTTGCCCAGGCAGGTGTGCATCCGCAAATCCGCCACCTTGCCGCGACCTCGGGAATCTTATGGCACCCCGAGACCCACTACGACATGGTCCGGGCGGGAATCGGGATGTACGGTCTCTCCCCTGACCCATCCGTCAAAAGCGCACGTCAACTGGGCGTCGAGGCCGCAATGACGCTCAGTGCACCACTGACCTCAGTGAAGGTGATCGAGGAAGGAACCCCGGCCTCGTACGGAGGAACCTGGCAGGCGCCGACGCGCAGGTGGATCGGGCTGGTGCCGCTGGGCTACGGTGATGGGATTTTGCGGGCATCGTCAAACGGGGCACCGGTCGTCGTCGAAACTGAGCGGGGATTATTCCCAACGCAGATTGTCGGGCGAGTGTGTATGGACCAATTCATGATTGACCTTGGTCCAGCCGAAGGCGAGGAGGGGACGCCGACCTCGGCCAGCGGGCGCCCGCCTGCCCACGTGGGCGACCGAGCATTTCTTTTCGGCGATCCCGAAAAGGGATGCCCATCGGCTGACAAGTGGGCGCTTCACGCGGGAACCATCAACTACGAGATTGTTACGCGTTTAGGGGAGCGCATCCCCCGCAACTATCAGTACGAAGAGGAACGATGACCGAGAACAGCACTATCCGCTTCAGCTATCGCGTGAGTGATGCTGACCAGACTCGCCACTTGGGTGAAGAACTTGCGCATCACCTACGCGCCGGAGATCTCATCATGCTCCGAGGCGGCTTGGGAGCAGGAAAAACGACTTTGACGCAGGGGATTGGGCGTGGGCTCGGCGTACGCGGAACTGTTGCCTCGCCGACCTTCATCGTTGCGCGCGTCCACCCCTCACTGGTCGGCGGTCCGGACCTGATCCACGCCGATGCCTACAGGATCCGCGACCTGGACGATCTTGAAACGCTGGACTTGGACTCGACCATCGGCCAAGCGGTCACGGTCGTTGAGTGGGGCGAAGGCAAGACGGAAGCGATGAGTGATTCCCGCCTCGAGATCGAGGTGCGCCGTGAAGAAGGTGGGGAGGCCTCACTAGACGGTGGCGTCGTTGACCTGGAAAGCATGGATGATGGGCAGCGAATTATTACCTTCACTCCCTATTCGAGCCGCTGGGATGGGGTTTTCGACGAGCTTGCTCCTGAGCTGAAAACCAGCGTGGAATAGGATCGACTTATGACCGAATTGTGTATTGATACCTCCGGGGCAACCGCTGTCTCCATCGTTCGCGATGGGCAAGTGATCGGTGCTTCTCGTAATGAGTCAGGACGCCACCACGCCGAGTCCATCACCCCCTGCGTGCTGGAGGCCCTCGAGGACGCTGGACTTCCCACCGATGTCTCACGTGCGGGATTAGACGCCGTCTGCGTAGGAACGGGGCCGGCTCCCTTCACAGGTTTGCGTGCAGGCCTGGTGTCGGCGCGGGTCTTTGCCAAAGCTGCTGGCATTCCTGTGTACGGGGTCTGCAGTCTAGATGCTATTGCGCGACTTGCTCTTGATCATCTCTCGCCTGATACCCATGTCTACGCCCTTACCGACGCTAGGCGAAAGGAATTGTATTGGGGTCATTTCGTAGCTGAAGGCCCCGATGACGTGCGCCTCATCGGCCAGCTCGAAGTCGGATTTGCACGCGCTCTCGGGGGAGCTCTTCGCGAGCAATCCGGGCTTTTAGTCTCGGATGCTCCCATTCCTTCTCACAGTGCCGATGTCTTGGCTGGTGCTGAGATGGGGCCGGTACTCCCGCTTGATCCCGCGGTTATGGTTCGTATTGTTCGCGCTCGCTTGGCTCGCGGGGAGGAAGAGCGTTTAGGAACCGAGCCCCTTTACCTGCGTCGTCCCGATATTCACGGCCAGGCCCCGGAGCGCATGTGACCTCGCTTGAATCTATTGCTCGCGAGAGAGCCGAGGCCTCTGGGGGGCAGCTTCTTGTCCTCGGAATTGAGGACCGGCAGGCTCTTGTGACTCTCGAGCAGGAGATTTTTCCCGAAGACCCATGGACGACCGGGATGATCGCTCAAGAGCTGAGCTCGGGTCGCAGCGTGTATTTCGGTGTCTGCGTGAATGATGATGCGGTCGCGCCGCCGGTTTTATACGGGTATGCGGGAATCGCGCTGGGGATCGACGCGGATGTGATGACCATGGGTGTTTTGCCCGATTTTCGAGGCCGTGGACTGGGTCGCGTTTTGATGGATGCCCTGATCGATGTCGCCCGTCGTTGGGGGAGTGAAAGGGTTTTCCTCGAGGTTCGCGAATCCAATGCTGCTGCGATTTCTCTCTATGAGAATTCTGGTTTTGAGGTCGTTGGTCGGACGAAAGGCTACTTCCGCAACCCGCGTGAAGATGCCCTGAATATGCGGCTCATTGTCCGATGAATAAAATACGAAAAAGGATGTTGCCTTAATGGCGGGATTTTAGGGTGATTTTGTCGAATTTGTGACGAGTCTTTTTCCTGACTAATTCGTGCGCTTTGTCCCTCAAAACCTCAGGTTTTCCGGAATACTTCGTTGACGTGGGAGGCGGTTTTTTCCTAAGAGGGTCGCCGGTCCCATCGAAGTGACGCTTCCTCAGCATAGGCTTATCTCATGGCCTCACAAACAGTCGCAACAAAGAAGCGTCGCGCATGGACCACGACGGTTTTCGTCAAACAGCTGATGGCGATTTCCGGCATTGTGTTCGTGCTCTTCCTGCTCTTCCATTCCTATGGCAATCTCAAGATGTTCTTGGGACAAGACGCCTACGACCACTACGCACACTGGCTGAAAGAAGAAGCCTTTGTGCCGATCTTCCCCCACGGCGGATTCATCTGGGTGTTCCGCGGTGCAATGGTCCTGATGCTGGTCATCCACATCTGGGCAGCTGCCGTGACCTGGAAGCGTTCGCGCCGTGCACGTCGCAGTGCATACGTCGTTAAGCGCAGTGCGGCAGATGCTTACGCCGCACGCACAATGCGCATGACCGGCGTCCTGCTCTTCTTCCTCATTGTCTTCCACATCCTGCACTTCACGACGGGAACGGTCCGCACCGGTTTTGCTGCAGACTCCACTCCTTACGAGCGCATGGTTGCAACCTTCCACAGCCCGCTGATGGTTGTTGTCTACCTGATCTTCGTCGGTCTTGCAGCGCTTCACGTCTCCCACGGCTTCTGGTCGGCATTCCAGTCGCTGGGATGGGTCCGCGGTGGAACTCGTAAGTTCATGGAGATCGTTTCCGGCTTGGTCGGAGCCCTGATCTTCCTGATGTTCGCGCTTCCTCCTCTGGCGATCGTTGCCGGTTACATCTCCTGACAAGGACATTGAGACATGACTGATACTTTGATTCACGGGCTGTACCGCGAAGGCGAAGAGATCGCCGACTCCAAGGCCCCCATGGATGTTCCCTTGGCTCAGGCCTGGGAACAGCGTAAGTTCAACGCGGCTCTGGTGAACCCCGCCAACCGTCGTAAGCTCCACGTCATCATCGTCGGTACCGGCCTTGCCGGTGGCGCAGCCGCCGCATCGCTGGGCGAGATGGGCTACAACATCGACGTCTTCTTCTACCAGGACTCCGCCCGCCGCGCGCACTCCATTGCAGCGCAGGGTGGTATCAACGCTGCGAAGAACTACCGCAACGATAACGACTCCGTTTACCGCCTCTTTTACGACACCGTCAAGGGCGGCGACTACCGTGCACGTGAAACCAACGTGTACCGCCTCGCTGAAGTCAGCGCCAGCATCATTGACCAGTGCGTGGCGCAGGGCGTTCCCTTCGCACGTGAATACGGCGGCCTGCTGGACAACCGTTCCTTCGGTGGTGTCCAGGTCTCGCGTACGTTCTACGCACGCGGCCAGACAGGTCAGCAGCTGCTCATCGGTGCCTACCAGGCACTGGAGCGTCAGGTTGCCGCCGGCACCGTGACCGAGCACTCTCGCCACGAGATGGTGGAACTCATCGTTTCCGACGGTCGCGCTCGCGGTATTGTTGCGCGCGACATGGCCACCGGCAAGCTCGAAACCCACATCGCTGATGCGGTTGTTCTGGCAACCGGCGGTTACGGAAACGTCTTCTTCCTCTCGACGAACGCGATGGGCTGCAACGCTACCGCAATCTGGCGTGCATACCGCAAGGGCGCATACTTCGCGAACCCCTGCTTCACCCAGATTCACCCGACCTGCATCCCGCAGCACGGCGACCAGCAGTCCAAGCTGACGCTGATGTCCGAGTCCCTGCGTAACGACGGTCGTATTTGGGTTCCCAAGAAGGCTGAGGACTGCGAAAAGGATCCTCGCGACATTCCCGAAGAAGATCGCGACTACTACTTGGAGCGCATCTACCCCTCCTTCGGCAACCTCGTTCCTCGTGATATCGCAAGCCGCCAGGCAAAGAACATGTGCGATGAGGGACGCGGCGTTGGCCCGAAGATCGATGGCGTTGCGCGCGGCGTGTACTTGGACTTCTCCGAGGCCATCCAGCGCATGGGCAAGGCTGCAGTGTCCGCCAAGTACGGCAACCTCTTCGATATGTATGAGCGCATCACGGGTGATAACCCCTACGAAGTGCCCATGCGTATCTACCCGGCCGTTCACTACACGATGGGTGGTTTGTGGGTTGACTACGACCTGGAGTCCAACCTGCCCGGCCTGTACGTCGCTGGTGAAGCAAACTTCTCCGATCACGGTGCCAACCGCCTGGGTGCATCGGCACTAATGCAGGGTCTGTCTGATGGTTACTTCGTTCTTCCGAACACCATCAACGACTACCTGGCACACTGCTTCAACCTGCCCAAGCTGGATGCTCAGTCCCCGGATGTCGTCGAGGCACTGAACTCCGCTCAGGAGCGCATTGACAAGCTCATGTCGGTCAACGGTTCGCGTTCGGTGGATTCCTTCCACAAGGAACTGGGCCAGATCATGTGGGAATACTGTGGTATGGAGCGTCGCGAGGAAGGCCTGAAGAAGGCTATCGAGATGATCCGCAAGCTTCGCGCTGACTACTGGCGTGATGTTCGCGTTCCGGGCAAGTCCATCGGCGAGCTGAACCAGTCCCTGGAAAAGGCCGGCCGCGTTGCGGACTTCATGGAGCTGGGCGAGCTCATGTGCATCGATGCCCTGCACCGTGAGGAATCCTGCGGTGGCCACTTCCGTGCGGAGTCGCAGACACCGGAAGGTGAAGCCCTCCGTCACGATGACAAGTACCTCTATGTTGCAGCATGGCAGTGGGGTGGCGAGGACCAGCCTCCGATCCTCCACAAGGAAGCCTTGATCTACAACAACATCGAGCTGAAGCAGCGGAGTTACAAGTGAACCTGACACTGAAGATTTGGCGCCAAAACGGACCCGAGGATCCGGGTGCCATGCACGAATACCAAGTCCGCGGCATCTCTGAGGAATCCTCGTTCCTGGAAATGCTCGACGTGTTGAACGAAGAGCTCTTTGCCCGCGGAGAAGAACCGATCGCATTTGATTCGGACTGCCGTGAAGGTATCTGTGGCCAGTGCGGCATTGTCATCAACGGCATTGCGCACGGCCCCGAGGTCACCACGACCTGCCAGTTGCACATGCGTACCTTCCACGATGGTGATGTCATCACCATCGAGCCTTGGCGCGCAGAAGCATTCCCGATCATCAAGGACCTGGTTGTTAACCGCAGCGCTCTGGACCGAATCGTTCAGGCCGGTGGCTACATCTCGGTGAACACGGGTGCGGCTCCGGATGCGAACGGCACTCCGGTTCCCAAGCAGGACGCAGATCGCGCATTCGAAGCCGCTGCCTGCATCGGCTGTGGCGCCTGCGTGGCAGCCTGCCCGAACGCCTCGGCAATGCTCTTCACCTCGGCGAAGGTCACTCACCTGCACCTGCTTCCGCAGGGCAAGCCCGAGAACTACCGTCGCGTTGTCAGCATGCTCAACCAGATGGACGAAGAAGGATTCGGTTCCTGCACGAACATCGGTGAGTGTGCAGCGGTCTGCCCCAAGCAGATCCCGCTCGACGTGATTTCCACGCTGAACCGTCAGCTTGGAAAGGCAGCCCTCAAGGGCGTCTGAGTCTTTCAATACTCACTGGTTTGGGGACGATCCTTCGGGATCGTCCCCATCCCTTTTGCGGCGTATGCGCATCATGAGCCGCCGGACTAAAATGGCCGGGTGAGTGAAAAAGACCCCTTGGTATTGGGAATTGAATCCACCTGCGATGAGACAGGTGTCGCCTTGGTGCGTGGCTGTGATCTTCTGGTTGACCGGACCGCGACCTCCATGGATCAGTACGCCCGCTACGGCGGCATCATTCCTGAAATTGCCTCGCGTGCACACCTGGAATCCTTCATTCCGACCTTGGACAGTGCGCTCGAAGAAGCAGGCGTTACTCTTGACGAGGTGGACGCAGTCGCGGTTGCTGCCGGCCCAGGCCTCGTCGGCTCACTTACCGTCGGTATTTGCGCAGCCAAAGCGCTGGCCTCGTCAATTGGAAAGCCACTGTACGGGGTCAATCACGTTATCGGCCACCTCGCCGTCGACAAACTCGCCGATGGCCCCCTCCCAGAGCGTTTCATCGGTTTGGTGGTCTCGGGCGGACACTCGAACCTGCTTCTCATTAATGACATCGCGACCGATGTCCGTGAACTCGGCGGGACCCTTGACGATGCTGCCGGTGAAGCCTTCGACAAGGTGGGTCGTCTGCTGGATCTTCCCTATCCGGGTGGCCCCCACGTTGACCGTCTCTCGCAGCAGGGAGATCCTCAAGCGATCCGTTTCCCGCGTGGTTTGGCAGCCGGGAAAGACCAGGAGCGTCACAAGTACAACTTCTCCTTCTCCGGCCTCAAGACTGCTGTCGCGCGCTACGTAGAAGGACTAAAAGAACGCGGAGAATCCCTTCCCGCCGAGGATATTTGTGCCGGTTTCTCGGAAGCTGTGAATGATTCCCTGACCTCAAAGGCGGTACGCGCCGCACTGGATCATGGTTGCGACACCATCGTCGTGGGTGGCGGGTTCTCCGCTAACTCGCGCTTGCGTTCCCTGATCGTTCAGCGCGCCGAGGCCGCGGGACTGACCGTCCGTATGCCTCCCTTGCGTTTCTGCACGGATAATGGTGCGCAGATCGCGGCGATGGGATCGGAATTGGTCCGCGCGGGCGTTGCCCCTTCAGACTGGGATTTCTCTCCAGATTCTGGGATGCCGCTGACGCAGACTTCTATGCTTCCCCGTCGCTGATTCTCCGGGCAATAATTGCCCGGTGGGCGCCGCCGATGCGCGTTGCAATGATGACGGCTTCGGCGTCTCCCTTGAGTTTCAGGGATTTTCTTAAGGCATCTGGCTGAATGTCAGCCCCGCGTTTCTTAATTTCGACGCGCCCGACGTTAAGCGCACGCAGTACCTGCTGAATGTTCTTGACGCGCAGATTCACGTGATCGATCACTTCGAAAGCACTGGCGAAAGGTGTGTGGTGCAGGGTGGGACCACTCAGGTATGCAATCGATTCACTGACAAGGTGAGCCCCCATCTGCTCTGCAAGACAGGCGATTGTCCCTGAGCGGATCACCGCAGAATCTGGCTCGAAGATATAACTGTCCAGCGGACCGCACTCGGCTTGGCGAGGCTGCGAATTTGCCGCCTGCGTCTGTGGATCGATGAGGGTATGGACCTGATCAGCAGTGATGACGCTTGCCGATCGCCCCGCCCCTTCTGGAGCGAGCTCAGGCGCCCACAGCGCGGCCTCGAGAAGGTCTCCATCGACGCTGGTCCACTGCGCGTGGAAGTGCTCGGGGATTAAGTCGTAGGGGATCCCGGGGGCCACCTTGACGCCGAGGCGGGGGATGGAATCCCCCCAAGCCAGCACGTGGTCTAGGGCAGGCGACCAATCCTCGGGGGAAGTAATGCGCTTCGAGCCGCCCTGCTTGCCCGTGCGCCTTGCAGGATCGGCGAAAAGAGCGTCAAAACCATAGGCGTGAAAGTCCTCGCCGTGAAGCGTCGTGACGTCTCTTTTTTCAACGCGGCACGAGGGGAAAGCAGAAAGGTTCGCCCCCGCTGCGGCAAGGGCCTCGTCGTCGATGTCGAAGGACGTCACGCGCATTCCCGCGCGGGCAAAAGCAAAGGAATCCGCTCCGATTCCGCACCCGAGGTCGCCGACGTGGTGTGCCCCTGAATCAAGGAAACGTTGCGCGTGCAGGCGGGCGAGCACCCAGCGAGTTGCTTGCTCATAACCATCGCGCGTCCACAAAAGCGTGCGAGCAAGAGAGCCGAACTTCTTCTCCGCTTGGGTGCGCAGCTGCAGTTGGGAAGCAACTGCCGAGGCGACTTCCGGGTCTGCGACTTGGGAGCGTATTGCGAGCGCAAGATCCATGGGGGAGAGAGAACGAAACGCACCCTCGCGTTCCCATTGGGCAAGCAGCTCGCGGCCGGGGGAGGACAGGAGGGGCGTAATGGAGGACATGCACACTATTCTTGCTGAAATTCAAGGTAGAAGAGAAACCGAGTGGGGCGTGTGGGAGTTCAGGTGGAGAGAAAGGAAGAAGCTGGCACTCAGTTTGCTAGAGTGCCAATCGAAGCCTAAACTGAGTCCGTAAACACATTGCGATCCCATACCTGACCCCCGCGACGGCAGGGAAGGGATGACAAATCGTTACGAGAAGAAAGGGAGTGCTGACATGGCAATCACCATTAAGCCCCTCGAAGATCGCATTGTTATCCGTCAGGTTGACAGCGAAGAAAAGACCGCTTCAGGTCTCTACATCCCCGATGCAGCCAAGGAAAAGCCCCAGGAAGGCGAAGTTCTGGCTGTTGGCCCCGGCCGCGTTGATGACAACGGCAATCGCGTCCCCGTCGACGTCAAGGTTGGCGACCACGTGATCTTCAGCCGTTTCGGTGGCACCGAAGTCAAGTACGACGGCGAAGAGCTGCAGATCCTGTCTGCACGCGACGTTCTGGCGATCGTCGAGCGCTGAAAATCTTGATACAGGCGCGCTCAGCGCTTGTTGAGGATGGGTCCGGACAATAAGGTCCGGGCCCATCACTTTTTATCTGAAGAAGTCCCGGGTTGATTCGAGGACTCGCTGCGGGGAACCAGCATGAAAATAGCAGCAACAATCAATACTCCAGCAGCTGCAAAGACCCACCAGGGGATCGCGCCGAAGGTAGCGATGATCGTCTCCTCCCACCCCGACAAGGTTCCCAGTGAGATGAGACCTCCAAGAGGATTGCCGAGGTCAACGAGCAGGAGAAGCAGCCCCAGAGCGATTAAAACCAAGCCCGAAATGACATTGGTCCAGGTCGTTTCGCGGCCCAAAAATCGCAGCGGTTTGGGGCGGATAATTGCCTGAACGCGGCCGGCAGTTTTTCTCCAGACCAGTGCAAGGACAAGCAAAGGAAATGCCATTCCTGCCGAGTAGAAGACCATCGAAATTGCACCAGAAACCGGGGAGCCTCCCAGTGCTGAGGTCGCAAGAACCGCTCCTAGAATGGGCCCCGCGCATCCGACGCCCGCGATCCCGTAGGTAATCCCCAGAAGATAAACCGCGATGGGGGTGCTCTTTTCTCCCGAGGGTGCGCCGGCGGGGGAAAGAGAAACTTGAGGTGTCGAGGCCTCGCGAGTGCTGAGCTGGCCAGCTGCAGTGGGCGTGCTCAAGGTAAGTTTCGTGCCCGGCCGCGTGGGCGCAGGCCTCGGGCTACCGAAGCGGAATTTTGGAAAGTCAAGGGCCGCGATGGTGATGATTCCCGCGCAGATCACGAGGAAGGCAACAACGTGGGTGATCAAAGAGGCATGCTCGCGGATGAGCGCAACGACCCCAGATAGAGCAATGCCGAGCGGGATAAGCGGAGTCATGAGACCGAGCCAAAAGATCCCGCAGCGCGCGATGAGCTGACTAGGAGAACGAAATGCGTAGGAAAAGAACGCAGGCAGGAGCATGACCGAGCATGGAGCACACAGCGTCAAAACTCCGCCTAAGAAGGCGATAAAAGGGTTCACTTCTTGAGGTGCTCGGCTTGGTTCGCAATGGTTGCGCGGATGTAGTCAGCATCGCGGTAGCCCGAAATGAAGCTATCGCCAATGAACATGAAGGGGGTGCCTTGAATCCCGATCTGGTAGGCATCGTTCTGCGCCTGCTTGACTTGGGCTGCGGTATTCGCATCCGTCGTATCCGCACGGAACTTATCGAGGTCACTCACGCCAGCCTTTTGGGCTAGTGCGGTCAAAGAATCCATCGTGTATTCGGGGTGTCCGGAGGGATCGGCTTCTCCGTAGGCTGCTGCGACAAATTCCCAGAAGCGCCCCTGATTGGCCGCTGCGATTCCTGCCTGAGCGGCAAGGGGAGAGGACTGGGAAATCTGTGCGAGGTCGCGCCACTCGATCCTGAGCGTGCCGTTTGCAACCAAATCCTCAAGCTGAGGTTCGACCTGCTTGGCAAGGCGCGTGCAGTAGGGGCACGAGAAATCCGAGTAGAGCACCATGACGACGGGAGCGTCAACGCTTCCCTTCGCGCGAGCATCGCTGGGGTCACGGTGTTGCTGGGCGTGAATGATGCTGAGTCCCTGCTCATCGGTGACCGTGGGGGCGAAGGAACTTTGCGCGGTGGGCGCGACCGTCGCTTGTGGTGACTGCTGCATTGCAGTTGCGCTGGGCATTGCCGAGGCCGACGAAGTTGCTGCGGGGGTAGCGGGGCGGTTGGTCCACCACACGGCACCGCAAATGAGTGCGATAGCACATGCGAGAAGAGCGATAGCGATGATTCGTTGTTTGCTGCCTTGGCGCGTCGTCATTGGTCACCTTTCGCCTGAATTGATGGGGATGAGTTCAGTGTATTGTATGGGGCCCGTGAGGGCGAATAGCCTGTGAGCATAGGAAACTCGCCCGGGAAAGCGTCCCGAGCGAGTTTGTTGTTTACGTATGAAGTGCGTCAGGATGCTCGGCGGATCCGACGACGCTGAACTTCTTCGCGTCGTTCTTCTTCTGTCATGCCGCCCCAGATTCCGTAGGGCTCCTGAGCGCGCAGAGCATATTCGCGGCACTGCTCGATGACGGGGCAGGTTGCGCAAATGGCCTTAGCGCCAGCTGCACGACGGCGACGAGTAGAGCCTCGTTCACCCTCGGGGTGGAAGAAAAGTTCCGTGTCGAGGTCGCGACATGCGCCCTGGTACTGCCATTCCCACGCATCAATCGAAGGTCCGGGCAGTCGGGAGACGTCAGACATGAGTACCTCCATTCATTGGTCTTTCCGGCAAGAGACGATCTCTTGAGGAAGGACTGAATGAAGGCTACCGAATTGTGCAAGAGTTATTCAAGCCCTTGTCACAGAATCATAGTTGTTTCACAGGAAACCGAAAATGCTTTAACTTCCAGCGAAAACCGCATTATTACGGCATATAACGGCCAGCTGTAAGGAGGCTGAAAGCGCAATTTTGTTGCCTGTCACATATTCTTGCTCAGCTGTGAGCGGACAAAATCTCAGCCCTCGATTGGCGAAGACGACCTTCAGAGCTGACAATCAATAGGTAGCATTCATTTAGGTATCCTTCAGAAAGGCAGGAGAAGGCGATGCCCCGCGCACAACTTGTGCTTCCCCCCGCTCATGACGCACCGCTGACCGTTACTGCTGTTTCTTCCAAGCTTGGCGTCTCTGCCTCGACTCTTCGAACCTGGGAACGACGTTATGGTCTGGGACCGGGCGAGCGTTCCGCGGGTAGTCACCGGCGATACCTTCCCGAAGATGTTGCTCGACTCAGTCACATGATCGAGCTCATTCAAAGTGGTGTCACTCCCTCAGATGCCGCTGCGATTGTGCTTTCTCAGTCCAGAGGAGATCTCGAAGAAGTTGCCCCTCCGCGGACAGCGGATGAATTGGTTGCTGCCGCGCGCACGGGAGACCGCGAGAAGCTTGTTCACTTGATCGAGGCGAGCATCAGTGAAAAAGGCCTGCTTCATACGTGGATGCTTTTAGTTGAGCCTGCTTTCGAAGTCATGGCGACGGACTATCACGGGGAGATTCCCGGTGTTGCAGGTTCGTCGCTCTTAACCCAGGCGATGTATGACGTTCTGCGTGCGATGTCGGAGCAGCGTCCTGAACCGAAGTTCCCTTCCTCTCCCAGCATCATTATTTTGGGAGACCGTGCGCACCTGCTTCCTGCTCACGTTATCGGAGTTGCTCTTCGCTGGTATGGGCCCAATGTTATTGTCTTGGGTGCCTGCAGTCGCGGATGGGTTGGCGGAAAAGAAAAGCTCGATGCCTTTGTCGAGAATATCGATTCCAACGTCGCTGCACTTATTACCTTGGGCCAAGGGGAAGAGTGTAAAAACTTCGTGGCCTCAGCAGTGCACAACCATGGAATTGACGTGATCGCGGTTGGCTCCCAGTCGCCGCGCGTTCTGGATGATCATGTGTTGCGTGTTCGCACTGTTTCAGCGTGTGTGGAAGAAACTTTAGCGCTGCTTGGAGCGAAGCTTGCTCGAGCCGCAGCGCGCACAAAGTAACCCCGCATAAACAGGGAACTTGCCCGGTTTAGTGGAATTGGCCTCGTAACGGTTACTGCACGTTGAAGAACGTGTTAGCGTAGACGCGTATCTATTACGCCGCGCAGGTGCGGCAACACGCAGAGGAATAAAGATGACCCCGTGGGAAGATCCTCAGCTCATTGAGGCATTTGACGAAGAATTCGAAGAACTTGCTCATTTTGCAGCAGGATCCGTCGTTGACTGTGGATTCGGATACCTCGATCGCAATGGTGCTGTTGATCCTTCCAAGCCCGTTGAACTGTGGATTACGGGGCGCATGACCTATGTTTTTGCACTGGCTGCACTCAAGGGCTATGACTGGGCAATTCCTCTGGTAGACCACGGAATTCGCTGCCTCTTAGAAGGCCCGATGTACGACCGCGAGAACGGTGGATGGTACTCGGGCCTCGTCACTGAAATTGTTGAACGCGAAGACGGCCCACATTGGAAGGTCGTTGAACCCGCAAATGGCGGCCTCAAGCAAGCCTACGCGCACGCTTTCGTCATCTTGTCCTCAAGTGCCGCCACTGTTTTGGGGCGTCCCGGAGCTAGAGAACTGCTCGACCGTGCATTGGCTGACCAAGACCAGCACTGGTGGGAACCCGAGTTCGGACGTGTCCGCGAGGCGTGGAACCGTGACTACACCATCAGCGAGGACTACCGCGGCGTGAATGCCAATATGCACACTGTCGAGGCCTACCTTGCCGCCTTCGATGCGACGGGGGATCGCCTGTGGGTGGACCGTGCTCGCGGCATTTGCCGTTTCGTTGCCGACACTGCTGAGCAATTGCACTGGCGCATTCCTGAACACTTCGACGCTGACTGGAATATGCTCCCCGAGCACAACGCGGATCGCCCTTCGGATCCTTTCCGTCCCTATGGCGCTACCCCCGGTCACGGTATGGAGTGGGCGCGTCTGATTCTTCATACGCGCGCAGCACTGATCGGCCTCGGAGATCGCGATGACTGGATGGTCGAAGCTGCTGAACAACTCTTTAATCGTTCGTGCGCCGATGGTTGGGATCGCCATGGCGCCGGAGGCTTCGTCTACACAACCGACTGGAACGGTCGCCCGGTCGTGGATACCCGTATGCACTGGGTCTTGTGCGAGGCCGTTAATAGTGCGTGTGTGCTCGGTCGAGTTCATGAAGAAGCAGGGGACGCTTCCCGCGTGGCGGAGTTGAGTACTTTGTATGCGCAGTGGGTTGATTGGGCTGACCGTTATCTCCGCGAGGCCACGGGGCGTTGGATTCACGAAGTGGACGCCTCGGGTGTGGAGTCTGGTACGACGTGGGAAGGCAAGGCGGATGCTTACCATGTGGCCCAGATGCTGCTGCTCCCGCAGGTCGGAAACACTCCCTGCTTTGCCCTGGCTCTCAAGCAACTCGCGGAGTAATCGGCTCATTATTGGTGAGCTTAACCACGCCTCGCGGTATTTCGGTCGACGGCAGTATGCTCTGGGGCTTCGAGAGGCCTAGACTTCGTTCATGGCAGACATTCACAATGATCCTTTTGCTTTGACCGGACTGACCTACGATGACGTTCTGCTTCTTCCCGAGCTGACCGATGTTGTTCCCTCTGAGGTTGATACATCTGCTCAGCTGACGAAGAAGATCCGCCTGCGTATTCCTCTGCTTTCTGCGGCGATGGATACGGTGACCGAGGCGCGCATGGCGATTGCGATGGCCCGCCAAGGTGGTATCGGAATTCTGCACCGCAACCTTTCGATCGAAGAACAGGCTTCCCAGGTTCGTCAGGTGAAGCGTTCCGAGTCGGGAATGGTCGAGGATCCCGTGACCATCGGCCCCGATGCGACCATCGAAGAACTGGATCAGCTGTGTGGGCACTATCGAGTCTCTGGCCTGCCCGTCGTGGATGATGACCAGCAGCTCATCGGCATCATTACCAACCGCGATCTACGCTTCGTTCCCACGGATCAGTGGGCTTCCTTGAAGGTTCGTGATTGCATGACTCC
This sequence comes from Actinomyces sp. S6-Spd3, assembly GCF_000758755.1. Classification (GTDB taxonomy): domain Bacteria; phylum Actinomycetota; class Actinomycetes; order Actinomycetales; family Actinomycetaceae; genus Pauljensenia. Next base: position 156,903 of record NZ_JRMV01000274.1, read on the forward strand.
TCGCGAGCGACTGGTAACCGGAAAGGTTGGAACTAGCCGCGAAGAAGCGAAGGCTTTGCTTGCGACGAACCGCGTTGAAAAGCTGCCGATTGTCGATGAGGATGGGCGCCTGACGGGTCTGATTACCGTTAAGGACTTCGTCAAGACTGAGCAGTATCCGAACGCGACAAAGGATGAACGAGGCCGCCTCATGGTTGGCGCTGCAGTGGGCTACTGGGGAGATACCTGGGAGCGTGCGTGTGCGCTTCGTGATGCGGGTGTCGATGTCTTGGTAGTTGACACCGCAAACGGCGGCGCAGCTTTGGCATTGGAGATGGTCCGCAAGATCAAGGCGGACCCGACTTTTGATGGCGTTCAGATCATTGGCGGCAACGTCGCAACGACCGAAGGCGCTCAAGCTTTGATCGATGCGGGTGTCGACGCTGTGAAGGTCGGCGTTGGGCCGGGTTCTATCTGCACGACTCGCGTCGTTGCGGGTGTGGGAGTTCCTCAAGTCACCGCGATTCACCTGGCGTCCTTGGCTTGCAAGCCTGCGGGTGTCCCGCTCATTGCTGATGGTGGGCTGCAGTACTCGGGCGATATTGGCAAGGCCATCGTCGCTGGCGCCGACACAGTCATGCTGGGGTCCTTGCTGGCAGGCTGCGAAGAATCTCCCGGCGAGGTCGTCTTCACCAATGGCAAGCAGTACAAGCGTTACCGCGGCATGGGTTCCTTGGGTGCTATGAGCTCGCGTGGTCGTAAGTCGTACTCGAAGGATCGCTACTTCCAGGCAGATGTGTCTTCAGACGACAAGATTGTTCCTGAGGGCATCGAAGGCCAGGTTCCCTACACCGGAGCTCTTGCGGCGGTCGTCTACCAGCTGGTTGGTGGTTTGCACCAGACGATGTTCTATCTGGGGGCCTCAACCATTGATGCTGTGAAGCGCAATGGTCGCTTTGTGCGCATCACGTCTGCGGGTCTGCGTGAGTCGCATCCGCACGATGTTCAGATGACAACAGAGGCTCCGAACTACCACTCTTCGGCGAAGTAATCGCAGTTCGAGCGTTCGTGACGGGCGGGAGCAGTCGGTGGACTGCTCCCGCCCGCTTTCTATTGCTGAAGGTGACCGGGGCGAATGATGGTATCTGAGGCAGTGGGGGCGTTCGCGTTTTGGAGGTAATTAAATATTTATATAGCCACTGCATAGATAGGTGCGGGGAAAAGCGGGGCGGGAGCTGGTTCTTCCGTTCAGTCGTGGCAGTGCGGTCGGTCTTGTCATTTGGACTCGCCAGTGAACTGTCTTGCAGGTGTGGGGGAGGGCGTTAAAATAAAACCGACCGTCGGTCGGTTTTGGAGGTTGTATGAATCAGGCGGAGAAGTCCGAGCGTACTCGGGAAATGATCTGTGCAGCTGCCCGACAGCTATTCGCAGAGAATGGGTACGACAGCACAACCATGCAAGATATCGTCGGGGCAAGCGGAATGTCGAAGGGGGCGATCTATCACCATTTCTCATCGAAGCAGGAGGTGTTGGGTTCCGTTATTCAGGGTGAGTTGCAGTATTTGAATGCATTTGTCGAAGATTTGGCTGCACAATCGGATGTGTCGGTGATCGATAGGATGACAAGCCTCACGGCGCATATGGTCGCCTCCGGTCCGCAAAATGGTATCGGGCGCGCCAACTGGGTAAGCGAGGTTCCTGAAGCCTTGCTGGGATCATTGCGCCACTCCCTGACAACGCTCGCGCCCCACTTGGAACAAATGCTGCGCCAGGGAATGGAGTCTGGTGAAATTGGCTGTGCCTTCCCGGGTGAAGTCGCTGAAGTGTTGGTTCTGCTTGTAGATGTGTGGATTGACCCGCTGATCGTTTCGGATTCTTATGAGCGAAAGTGCCAAAAGGTGGATTTTATTGCTGCTTTCCTCGAACGTTTCGACGCCCCGGTGCTCAGTGAGGACTCTATCGCAGTCATCAAAAATGGGGTAGGTCGTTTCTATGAATGAGCGCGATTTCTACTCCATTCTCATGGTGAATCTACCGTTTTCTGGGCACACGAACCCGACGCTCGGCTTAGCTCGGGTACTCACTGATATGGGACATCGTGTGACCTACATTCATTCGCCTACGTGGCGGGAAGCTGTGGAAGATACGGGCGCAGATTTTGTCCCCTATGACGACTATCCCCTCTGTCCGAGTCCATTCCAGGATCGCATGCACTGCTGGAGTGCTGCTTACCGGACGGTGCTGCGTATCGGCTCAGACTACGACTGCCTTATCTACGAGATGCTCTTTGTTTCAGGCAAAGCACTCGCCGACCGTTTGGGGATAGTCCCGATCAGGATCTTCTCAACCTTTGCGCTCAATGAGCATGTACTAGACGACTTCGGGCGAAGCGGCGGGTTGTACTTAACGTCGATCTTCCGTTTTCCGCGCCTTAGATCGCTCATTTCTGCACCTTTAAGTAGGAGATATGGGTGGCGCTTCCGAGAGATCGAAGCCGAGATTGCGTGTAATAGCCCTAGCCTCAATATCGTCTATACGCCCCGGAGCTTTCAGATATATGCCAAGGAATTCCCTTCATCTCGATACGCGTTCGTAGGGGCGTCTATCGATGGACGTTGCAGCGAGCCATTTTCGCCTCCCGGGGGTAGTGGCCCCCTCATCTATATATCTCTAGGGACAGAACTCAATAAGTCCGAGCGTTTCTTCCGCCGGTGTGTGGAAGCGTTCCGCAGCTGTGGCGTGCGCGTTGTTATGGCGATCGGTGGGTCTGTACGTCCTGAGAGCCTGGGCTCCCTGCCACCCACGATTATGGTCCGCAGCAGGGTTCCGCAGCTTGAGGTGCTTGCACGAGCATCTCTCTTTATTACCCACGGAGGAATGAACAGCGTTAATGAGGCACTCTTCTACGGAGTGCCGATGCTGGTTGTACCAGTTGGTAACGATCAACCGACTGTGGCTCGGCGGGTGAAAGAGCTGGGATTGGGCGAAGTGTTGGAGGCCCATGCAGTAACTGCCGATGTGCTTCGTGAGGCTGCCATGCGTGTGTTATCTGATCGTGAGTGTCACACGCGTCTTTCCGAGTTTCGCAGAGAGACATGCAACGCAGGTGGCAATGCAGAAGCTGCGAAGCTCATCGTCGAACGGCTCAATCGAGCGTGAAACGCGGGCGGGGAGCAGTTGACGGGCTGCTCCCCGCCAGCACTGTCTTAAAGCTACGAAAACTCGCAAGAGTGCAAAATAGAATCGCTCCAATGTTCATCCTCATCGATCATGCGGATGTCTATTCCACGGCAAAGCCCCTGGAATGGCCGCCCATCGACGGATTGACGACCGTCCTAACGATTCTGCACCGGGAGGACAAGGAACTCCTCGGCGTTCGGCACTTAATTCAACATCTTCCTGCCCGACGGGCGCCCAGACGCAGGCGATTCCCAAGACATGGCGAAAACGGCGGTACTCGGCGTACCCGTACGAAGCATGCTTACTCCTGGTCGTCGCTACGACCTCTCGGCGTGATCTGGGGCCACTCTCGGTCGATGTGGGTCTCCCGTCCCCTTGAACGTAGAAAGTTTTCAAAGTTTTCTGCCCACGCTGCGTGAGCTTCCTTTTGGAATGCGTGGATTTGAATGCAGCTCTGAGCCGCACAATCCGGGAACTTTCGGGCGATCGCGGCCAGCACGTCCAAGGTCATGACCACGTCGTATTCGGCGGTATGTGCATTTTCTGAAACTGGAACCCCGTACGCGCTGGCCATGAGAGAAAGCTGCTTTTTGCCCTTGCGGTAGCGATCAAGATGACGGTCCAAGACCAAGGGATCGATGATGGGCGCGGGCTCGCTTAGACCGAGCCGTTCACTGAGAGTGGGGAGCTTATGTCTGCGTAGCTCTTCTTCAAGCAAGGTGAAATCGAAACTTCCATTGAATGCGACAACGGGATATCCGCGTCCCATATGCGAAGCAAGAGAAGTGGCAAGTTCTTCAAGAACTTCACGGATCGGACGGCCATGGGTTTGTGCCGTTTGCGTCGTAATCCCGTGAATCTGAGCTGCAGAGTCAGGGATGACAACTTCGGGGTCTGCGAGCCATGTCGTAATGACGTCAGAGCCGGCAGTGGCTGCAGCTCCGTCTGCGCGTAGAACGAGTGCTGCAGTAACCAAGCGGTCACTGTGGGGGTTAACCCCTGTTGTTTCGGTATCAAAGCCAAGCCAGGGGAGTTGTGCCCACGACGGAACTGATGTGTGTGTCATGCCTTAAGTGTGCACTGTTGCTCCGTCATTTGCGTCCAATTTCAGATCCGCATAAAAAAGATGTCCCACTTCGTCATGGAAGTGGGACATCGCTAGATGAACTGTGGTGAATCAGGGATGCAAAGGCAAGGGGAACGAGAAACGCGTGTATGCACCAGGCATCTGGGCGCGATCGCGAGATCCCAACTTACGGGGTGTGCGCTCGTTTGTGCGGCGCGATACATCCTGCGCAATGCGGCTTTCCGCGCGTGAACTGCGACGGAAATCCCTTTGAGTGGCAGCTGCTGCTGTCAACATGATGACCTCCTGCGGATCAAATGGCGAACACCACTTGCGGGTGTATTTGTGATGACGTATACATTCTGCGCATTGCCGACGATCTCTTCAAGTGTTTTTCACCCTCGGCGTGCAGGGTCGTTCCTTCAGGCGTGGATTGAAAAGCAAAAGGTTGGGAACTGGTGAAGTCTCCCCATGGCCTCGTCCTCAATAATCTAAAAATTCGGTAAAAATTTGTGGGCGATCGTCATGTCTCCACAGGGCTTTCGGGGTAAAAGTAAAGTCGTATCAGAATGCAAGCCGACTGTGAAATATGCCACTTTATGCTCGGTGTATGTGGCGTGTCTTCGATGCGGCGTCAATATCGCGCCCATGTGGAGTGACTACAATGGCCCCATGGGTAATGAGGTCGAAATCGGTCGAGGAAAACGAGGCCGCCGCGCCTACACGCTAGATGACATCGCACTTGTTTCGGCACGCAGAACCAGGGACCCTGCCGACGTGAACGTTGGATGGCAGATCGATGCCTACCACGTCGATGTCCCCATCATGGCTGCCCCCATGGACTCGGTGATGAGTCCCGATACGGCAATTCTCTTCGGCAAGCTCGGTGGAATTGGGGTTTTAGACCTGGACGGTCTGTGGACTCGATACGAAAATCCTCAACCGATCTTGGATGAGATTGCCCAGCTCCCCGCCGAAGGCTCAATCGCTCGACTTCAACAAATTTATTCGGCACCTATCCAAGCCGATCTCATCACCGAACGTCTCCAATACATCCGAGATGCGGGAGTCGTGGTGGCAGGAAGGCTTTCGCCCCAGCGCACCCAGCGCTACTGGCGCGCTGTTGTCGAGGCGGGTGTTGATCTCTTCGTTATCCGCGGAACGACGGTGTCTGCCGAGCACGTCTCCTCGCGTGCAGAGCCCCTCAATCTCAAACGCTTCATCTATGAGCTTGATGTTCCCGTCATTGTGGGTGGAGTCTCCACAGATACCGCTGCCTTGCATCTGATGCGTACGGGCGCTGCAGGTATTCTGGTCGGTTTTGGTGGGGGAGCAGCCCATGCAACTCGCCAGTCGCTGGGAGTTCATGCTCCCATGGCGACGGCAATCGCCGACGTTGCTGCGGCGCGCCGCGACTACATGGATGAATCTGGCGGCCGCTACGTCCACGTGATTGCGGATGGTGGAATTGGGCGCTCTGGGGACATGACGCGCGCAATTGCTTGTGGTGCAGACGCGGTGATGATGGGTGCTGCCCTTGCTCGCGCCGAGGAAGCTCCCGGACGTGGTTGGCACTGGGGTTCCGAGGCCACGCACCCGGAGCTCCCGCGAGGCCACCGTGTGCGCGTGGGGACTTCGGGGACCTTCAGTGAAATCTTGTACGGTCCCTCGACGCGAGCGGATGGAACGCTGAACTTTATTGGTGCGCTCAAGCGAACTATGGCCTCGACAGGGTATTCGGAAGTGAAGGACCTGCAAAAGGCGGAAGTCGTCGTCAGCCCCTATTCGCGCTGACACAAAATTCTGGGTGGCGAACGTCTTAGTTCGCCACCCAGATCAGTTAGAGGGTGGGTTTGTGAAGAGTAAGCGAAGCAACTTCCGCTCGTGGAACCCACAGATCTAATGCCGTGAATCCAGCGAAGGCCAAAGACAAACAGCTCGGCCAGAGAATGTTTTCGTACTCTAGTGAGAAAGCGTAGAAGCTATCGGCAGCGGTCGTATGGAGTGTTCCCAACAGTGTTCCAATGACGATTAAAGGAATACTGAAATTGACGACTACTGAAATAATCCGAATCACCCGTGAGGGTCCGACGATATTTCTTATCCTGAGAATGCTTCCAGTGAGTGCCAGTAAGAGCCCAATAACAATGGCGATAGCGACTGGTTTCGTGAGCCAGATTAATGGATTGTCATGGAAGAGAGGCGGAAGCCAAAGCACGAGAAGTGGGAGGCCACCAACGAAAGCAAGATAGGTGGATGTCTCCCATGCGTTCCATTGAGTGTCGACAGTCGCGCTGCGTAGATTTGACATTATTCCTCCTAGTGGAACGAATTCGGATCCCATTGGTTGCAGCAGGAGCCGAAATGCAAACGATGGCCAGTTTGGAGTGAACTAGATTTCTTCCTTGAAACCGAAGGAAAAGGGTCGCGCAAAGCTGGCGGTGGCGGTGGGGGAGGCCGCGAAGGAAAGACAGGTGGCGTGCAGCGGTTCTTTGGTGCACCCATGAATAATTATCCCCGGGTGTTTAATCCCTTGTCAATAGTTTTTCTGCAGGTCAAGGCATGAAAATGTGGGGCGACCACAGTTGTGATCGCCCCACAACTATTGAAGGGGGTTGGTGCTTGGCTTTAGGCGGCTGTGTTCATCACCAGGGCAGTGATTGCCGGGCTGATGAGAATCAGAGCTAAGGCTAGTGCGCCGTAGAGATTTCGTTGGTATGAGGGGCCTTCGGAAGCGGTCTGATGCCAGATCGCTGCAAAAGGTAAGAAGACTGCGGCCACTAGTCCCACAACGAGAACCATGGGGCGCAGTGCTGGAGCAAAAACGCAGGCGAAAAGGGCGACTGCAAGGATGATGGGAGTGATCAGGGATTTTCTCACGGAAAAATCATAAATCTGAGCAGTTGGAGCTTCAGTACAAGCGCTTGTGATTTTGATTAAGTCTGCGACTGTGTGCATATTTCGGTTGAATAGTTTCCAGCATCATGCATAAATAGTGATGTTTTGGCGACGGTTTAGAACGTGAAAAGTGGTCCCGGTCTAGAAAACCAGACCGGGACCACTCTCAGTAACTTGCTAGACGCTCCCTAGATCACTGATCTGCTGCGCTGGGGTGCGTCATATCCGCGGGAACAACCCATGCATCAAACTCTTCGGGCGTGACGAAACCGAGCTCCAGAGCGGACTCGCGAAGTGAAATGCCCTTGTGGTGGGCATTCTTCGCGATCTTTGAGGCCTTGTCGTAACCGATGTGGCGGTTCAGGGCCGTCACCTGCATGAGGTTGATATCCAGGTGGTGCTGAATCTTTTCGCGGTTCGGCTCAATGCCGTATGCGCAGTGGATATCAAAGGAAACGCAGGCATCACCCAGGAGACGGATGGACTCCAGAACATTCCATGCCATGACGGGCTTGAAAACGTTGAGCTGGAAGTTGCCCTGTGAACCAGCGAAACCGACGGTTGCATCGTTGCCGAAGACCTGGGTTGCGACCATAGTCATGGCCTCACACTGGGTCGGGTTGACCTTGCCGGGCATAATCGACGATCCGGGTTCGTTCTCGGGGATGATGAGCTCGCCGATGCCGTCGCGCGGGCCGGAAGCGTACCAGCGCACATCGTTGGCGATCTTCATGAGTGCATCTGCCAGAACACGCAGTGCGCCGGAAACCAATACCAGCGCGTCGTGTGCGCCCAGGGCTGCGAAGAGGTTATCGGCCTGCTTGAACTCGATGCCGGTTTCATCAGAAATCTTCTGTGCAGCCAGCTGACCGAATGCAGGGTGAGCATTGAGGCCGGTTCCCACCGCGGTTCCGCCAATTGCGAGTTCACGTGCGCGAGAATCCGCGTAGTGAATGCCATCAAGTGCGAAATCGATCTGCGCGACCCAGCCGGAAATAACCTGGCCAAGCGTAATGGGCGTTGCATCCTGCAGGTGGGTGCGGCCAACCATGACGACGTCGGCGTATTCCTTCGACTTCTTGTCCAGGGTGTTGCGCAGTTGCTCAACGCGCGGGTACATCGCCTGAAGCTCCTGGACCACAGCAATGTGCATTGCGGTGGGGAAGGTGTCATTTGAGGACTGGCCGCGGTTCACGTGGTCGTTGGGGTGAACGGGAGTCTTGGAGCCCATGACGCCGCCCGCAAGTTCGATGGCGCGGTTCGAGATCACCTCGTTGGCATTCATGTTCGACTGGGTGCCCGAACCGGTCTGGAAGACAACCAGTGGGAAATGGTCGTCAAGCTTGCCCTCAATGACCTCATCGGCGGCGCGTGCAATCAGGTCTGCGATATCTTGGGGCAGCTCGCCGAGTTCGGCGTTTGCCAGCGCAGCAGCCTTCTTCAGGGTTCCCAGTGCGCGCACCATCGGGCGGCCCCAGACGAAAGTGTTACGGCCGATGTCGAAATTGTGCAGCGAACGCTC
>NZ_JRMV01000275.1 GCF_000758755.1 Actinomyces sp. S6-Spd3
TTGCATGTGTTAAGCACGCCGCCAGCGTTCGTCCTGAGCCAGGATCAAACTCTCCGAACAAAACTGTAAAAACAATAAGCCCGGAAAACCCACCACCAAAAGCAGCAGGCAATCCCAACCAAAAAAAATACTCAAAAACAAAAAACAGGCATAAAAACAAAAAACAAACACACTATCGAGTTCACAAACAACACCCCCACATTTGCAATTCACCCGAGGCGAATCTCAAAGGGGCTTTCGCGCTTTGCAACGTTTCCGTCGCCCTCAGCGCAACGAGTTATAGATTAGGCCGTTTAGGGGCTCGTCGTCAAATCAAAACACTATGATGACGAGCACACCTTGAAAAACAGCTCATCGGACCGCAACTACAGCCAGATTCCTGCGACCTTTACGGATCAAAACCAAGCCACCTGCCAAGAGGTCATCGGCACGCAGCACAGCCTCTTCGTCTTCGACCTTGACCTTATTGACGTAAGCTCCACCACCCGCGAGGGTACGACGTGCAGCACTACGCCCCTTCTCCAGTCCGGTCTCAACAAGAGCGTCAATAAGAGAGTCCCCCAACGAAAGCTCCGCGCGGGGAAGGTCACTGGTAGCTGCTGCCAGGGTGGCCTCGTCAATGGAAGAAAGATCTCCGCTCCCCCACAGCGCATCGGTCGCAGCCTGCACGCGCGCAAGCTCCTCGTCACCGTGGACCAAAGCAGTCACGCTCGCAGCCAAGGCCTTCTGGGCGGCACGCTCGTGAGGACGCTCGGCAACTTCAACCTCAAGCGCCTCAATTTCTTCGCGCGACAAGAAGGTGAAGATCTTCAAGAAGCGAACGACATCGTCATCAGCAACCTGCAACCAGAACTGATAGAAGGCGTACGGACTCATCATCTCGGGGTCGAGCCAAATTGCACCGCCCTCGGACTTACCGAACTTTGTTCCGTCAGCCTTAGTAATAATGGGCGTCGTCATGACGTGGGTATCGGCACCCTCGACCTTGTGAATCAGATCGACGCCGCCAACCATATTGCCCCACTGGTCGTTTCCACCGGTCTCGAGCGTGCAACCGTAACGACGGAAAAGCTCGAGGTAGTCGTTCGCCTGAAGAACCTGGTAGGAGAACTCGGTGAATGAAATACCTTCGTCAGAAGCGATACGACGAGCAACAATGTCCTTATTCAGCATGGTGCCCACGCGGAAGTACTTACCGATCCCGCGCAGAAGATCGATTGCACTCATCTCCTGAGTCCAGTCCAGGTTATTCACCATGCGAGCAGCTGCAGGCCCCTCGAAATCCAAGAATCGTGAAATCTGTGCGCGCAAACGGTCTGCCCAGCCCTGAACAACTTCAGTCGGTTGAAGCTGGCGCTCGCCGCTCTGGCGAGGATCACCAATCTGGCCCGTCGCACCGCCGACAAGAGCAAGCGGCTTGTGTCCAGCCAGTTGCAAGTGACGCATAACGATCAGCTGAACCAAGTGTCCATGGTGAAGAGACGGAGCGGTGGGATCATAGCCGCAATAGAAAGTGACCGGGCCCGCAGCGAAGTGAGCGCGAAGCGCGTCAAGGTCGGTGTGCTGAGCAATCAGACCACGCCATTGGAGGTCGTCAATAATATCGGTCACTGAATTTTCCTCTTCCTATTGGAATGACATACAAGTCATAGTTTACGCGATAAGTGTTCGCCTCTGTGGAAGCGTTCGTTTTACCTTTACGAGGCCGCGGTGGTGCTAGTCCGGCCGCCTGGGACTGCTCGGCGGGGAGGGTGGAAATCATAGGACTCTGCACGAACCTTCAACCAAGTTGCAAAGGCAACGAAGAGCACCCAATTGCCTTCCGTCAAGAGACGCGACTCTGTAAAAGACTGCACAAACATTGCCAGCATCAGAACTGCAGCCAAAGTCGGCACTAAATCGGTTTCAAGATCGCGTAGCGCAACTCGGAAGATACGAATCATCACCCACAAAACAGCGAAAGCCAAAAGCATAAGACCGACGATTCCGGTCTGGAACAGAGCCTCAATGTAGGCATTGTGTGCCTGCATTGTGGGAGTGCCATCGGGACGAACAACCAAGTTCTTAAACAGAGGCAACCACGGTGGCCACAAAACAACCCAGCCCCATCCAAGGAAGGGGTGCTGCTGCCACAGCTCCAAGAGCTTCTGCCAGATCACACCTCGGCCAGTCATATCAGAACTGCGCCCCAGCAAGATAGTGACTTGGTCCTTCATGATGACGGCGACCAAGAGGAAACTTGCCGCGGCGGTAAGAGCAACACGGACAGCGAAGCGACGTTCATAAAAGCCCAAGCGGCGAATAATCAAGAAGAAAACAAGGGCGCTCACCGAGACGAGCATGGCAACGAAAACGGTTGCAGAGCCGGTCAAAACTAAAATACCCACACACGCAAGGAGCCACGCTCCGTTACGCAGGTGATGGGTTCTGTCCTCGGCCCAAAGAACCAGAACACAGAGCATGAGCAGAAGCGCAATGAAGGCAAGAGGATTCCGGTTTCCCACAAAACCCTGAATCGGCCCGCCTTTAAAGAGAGCATCGTTTACCCAGTAATAAAGCTCCGGGACTTCTTTCCAATTGCGCATATACATCGGCGGTATGCGATGCCCAACCGCCAAAGAAACCCATAATTCAAGGGCATAGGAGGCAGCGACGATGATCTTCATCGCCTGAGTGAAGACATCCAACATCTGTCGAAGCGGAAATGCAATTGCAACGAGAACCCCTGCTGAACTTGTCGCCAGAGTAATCAAGGCTGAGCCAAAAGTCTCTAAACGATACTGGCTCCATATCACCGACAGACAGCAGACCAGAATGTAGGAAGAAACCGAAAGAGACAATCGGCGCAGCGTCACTGCCCTACCCGCTAGGAAGAAAATCACCCACGCGGCAATGAGGACGATCCCCGCAATCACTCCGAAACCGACCCAGCCAAAAAGATTACGTACCCCTTGGCCACCAAAAGCCAAGAAGAATATCGCAACGCCTACGGCCGGCAGTAGAGATTCGGCCCTCGAACTCACTGTTGTACTCACGTAATTCCTCAAGACTAGAACCAGTTCCAGTAGGGAGAATAGCCGTAAGAAGGCATGCCCGCTAGCCACACGGCTAACGGGCATGTTCTACACAGCAATTCTCTTCAAAAAAACCGCCTCTTACAGGACGCTTTGATGCGATCCGCCTCCGGCCAAAGAGGTCAAATATTCCTGGGCGTTGAGCGCTCCCTGATCGGAAGTGCAGATGATCAAAACCGTGTCGTCACCCGCGATTGTTCCCACGACATCGTCGATACGAGCCACATCGAGAGCTGAACCCAAAAGGTTTGCCGCGCCAACCAGAGTGCGCAAAACCAATTGATTGCCTACGCAGGTTGAGGTCACAAGAAGGGTCTGAAGCCACCGCTGCAAGCGCTCAACGCTGGCCTCAGCTTCGTGCGATTGAGAACCATCTGCGTTAGGGACCGAATAAATCAACGTACCCGAGCGGTCACGCATTTTCGTCGCGCGCATTTCCATAAGATCACGCGACAAAGTTGCCTGGGTGACCTCAATACCGAGAGTCCCCAAAGCAGAACGCAGTTGTTCCTGAGAACTAATAGTTTGGGAGACTAACAGATTGCGAATTGCTGCATGGCGCCCAGCCTTCGTCTGCGGTGTCGCTTCAGATGACATCAAAATCCCCTTAATTAGTCGCGAATCGACGTTGACTCCACTCCCGTTCAGGCAAGTATAAGGGAAGAAAGGGGGCCTATGCGAAAATCGGATCGCATAGGCCCCCTTCCATCGACATTCAACCGTGGAATATCAAAGTTATTGACGTGTCAGCTCTTGAGCAATGCCGTGAGCCCATTCATCAATTGCATCCCAATCACGGAAATCGCCTTCCACTGCACCCGCGAGGCGAACGATCGCCCTCTCACGAAGCGAAAGAAGAGAAGGATCGTAGCGTCCCGCAAAAGAACGCAACTCCTTCGCATCGATACGCGTCAGCACAGGACCAATCCGACTGGGATCCTGCGGGACATGCTTGGGGACACCGTTCATGCCGACGGAAAAAGCCCACACCGGAACCTTGTGCAGTTCCTGCGCAAAACGCTCCATAAAATCATGGGCGGCGGGCATCCACTGAGTCATGTAGACAGCAGAACCGCAAATAACAGCGTCAAATCCCTCAAGAGAGTCAACGTCTTGCGGCGGTTTGCAGACAACCTCGAGGCCGTCAGCCTTCAGCCTGCGAGCAATCGCCTCTGCAACTTCTGTGGTTGCACCATGCTGCGAAGCTGCAGTCAGCAAAACCTTCATTGATACTCCTTCACACACGAGCCTGGCTTCATCCTAACAAGGCGCAACCAGATCACCCGCGAAGCGTTGCCCCTAGAACCTTCTCCGTCTTTGCGATGACATCCGCACGGACCTTCTGTACCTCATCGGGAGTCAGAGTGTGGTCACTGGCGCGAAGACGCAGAGAGAAGGCCAAAGAACGGAATCCTTCGGGAACCTGGTCGCCCTCGTATACGTCGAAGAGCGAAAGATCCTCGATGAGAGCCCCCGCCGCCTGGCGAATAACCTGCTCAACGCGAGAAACAGGCAGGTCATTGGCAACAACCAGAGCAAGATCTTCCTTCGCTGCCGGATACGTCGAAACAGGCTTGACTTGCAAAGGCTCATCACTGATGAGAGCGATCAGTGCATCCAAGTCCAGTTCGAAGGCACATGAACGCGCCGGAAGTCCGAAAGCCTTGCAGGTCTTCGGTGAGAGCTCACCCGCCAAGGCGAGTTCGACGAAATCCTTACCCTTTCGCGCAAAGATTCGCGCAACCCGACCCGGGTGATAGGGAGCAACTTCAGCGGGATCCGTTGCTGCCTCGGGGAGACGAGGCCCCTTGTGAGTCATCGGCTGTGCAAGCCACGCACGCGTCACTTCGATTCGCACGCCCAGCTGGTCAGCAATCGATCGCACCGCCTGGACTGCATCCGCCCAATCGAAAGAACGCTGAGTGCTCACAATGCCTGCCGGGAGTGCCTGTCCTGCAAGAACAGCACCAACATGCCACGGCTGCGGAGGGGTTCCAGCTTCCAATGCAGCAAGCTGCTCGTCACTGGGACGTTGCTCGGCCGAAATCAGTCCCGTAGGAACGACACCCTGACTGTGCACCACCTTCGCAACTTCATAAATTGCAACCGAGGGAATCCCGCGCGCACAGTTGCGGGCCGCTACGTCAAGAAGTGTGTCCAAAACTGAGGTACGCAGCAGTGGCGCATCGTCAGCAAGAGGATTACGCAGCTTGACTGCTTGGCGGCGAGGATCGTCTTCCTTCATTCCCTGGCGATCGAAAGAATCAGAGACGAAGGGATAGCTCTCTACCTGCGTCAAGCCTGCATGCGCGAGTCCTTGGGCGACCAAACGTCGCGCTCGCTGGGCAAGCGTCAGGCCTGTCCCAGCGGGAGCAGTCGGAAGAACCGAAGGAATATTGTCGTAACCATCAAGACGCGCAATTTCCTCGACGAAGTGAGCGGCTCCCGTCAAGTCGGGGCGCCACGAGGGAGGCGTCGCGCGTACACGTTCATCGTCAATGGCCTCGATAGCGCAACCAACTTCTTCGAGCAGCTGACGGACGCGTTCGGGCGTGTAGGCGACACCGGTCAAACGCTCAGCATCACTGAGTGCGAACTCATAGCTCGTCGGTTCAGGCAAGTTATTGAGGTCAAAGACCGCAGGATCCGCATGACCGCCACCGTATTGAACGAGGAGATCGACAGCGCGCTGTGCTGCAATCGCGGGAAGAAGCGGGTCAGTTCCACGTTCAAAACGCTTCGCGGCCTCGGAATGCAACTTATGACGACGAGAGGAACGCGCGATCGATACAGCATCGAAGTGCGCGGCCTCGAGAAGGATGTCCGTCGTCGAATCCTCGACCTCGGAATATGCACCGCCCATCACACCGGCGATCCCCAGAAGGCGCGATCCTTCCTTACCACTAGGCGAATCAGAAATGACTAGATCCTCAGGATCCAGAGTGCGAGCAACCTCGTCCAAAGTCGTCAGCTCTTCACCCGGACGCGCGCGACGAACAACGATCGGAGCTTCAAGAGCAGCAAGATCGTAGGCGTGCATCGGCTGACCAAGGTCAAGCATCACGTAATTGGTGATATCCACGGCCAAAGAAAGCGAGCGCATTCCCGCCATTTCAAGCCGCTCAACCATCCAACGAGGAGTGGGAGCTGCAGGATTGACGCCGCGCACGATTCGAGTCACAAAGCGATCTGCACCGCAGCGTCCGTGAATAGGGGCATCGTCAGCGACCACAACGGGGAATCCGGCCTCGTTCGCCTGAGGAACGGACTCAACGAGAGTCCCTACAAGACCCGGGTCACGGAAAGGCGAACCCGTCGAGTGGGAGAATTCGCGCGCAACTCCTCGCATCGAGAAGCAATACCCTCGATCCGGCGTCACGTTGATCTCAAGAACTTCCTCGCCCAAACCAAGGAAAGAAATCACGCTCTGGCCAACAGCGGGAAGATCTGCATCCGGGAAATCCTTCTGCAAGACGATGATGCCGTTGTGGTCCTCGCCCAAGCCAAGTTCACGCGCCGAGCACATCATTCCATCAGAGACGTGGCCGTAAGTCTTTCGTGCGGCAATCTCGAAAGGTCCGGGAAGAACAGCACCCGGCAGGGAGACAACAACTAGGTCATTGACATCAAAGTTGTGCGCACCGCAGATAATGCCACGCGAGGGAAGATCGCTGGGCTCTTTTCCAGTACCGGGCGCGTCATTATGTTCTCCGACGTCTACACGGCAGTAGTTGACCCTCTTACCATTCGAGGCTTCGAATTCCTCGCGGCTGAGCACACGGCCCACGACGAGAGGCCCTGTAACGCGCGCAGGGTGGATGGTTTCTTCTTCGAGTCCGACGCGAACCAAAGCAGCCGCGAGTTCTTCGGTCGTCATCGCCGGGTCTGCATCGACATAGTCACGCAGCCAGCTCATTGGAACCATTGGCATATCAGTTGCCCCTTCCCATTCCGTTAACACCGAATTGCTCGGAGAAACGCACATCTCCTTCAACGATGTCGTGCATATCGGCAATACCGTCACGAAGCATCAACGTGCGTTCAACACCAACACCAAATGCAATACCCGTGTAAACCTCAGGATCGATACCCGTTGCTCGAAGAACATTCGGGTTGACCATTCCGCAGCCACCCCATTCGATCCATCCGGCTCCGCCCTTCTTCTGGGGGAACCACAAATCCATCTCCGCGCTGGGTTCGGTAAAGGGGAAGAAAGAGGGACGCAAACGGGTCTTCGCATCGGGGCCAAACATGTGACGGGCGAAGTGGTCGAGCACGCCCTTCAAGTGCGCCATTGTCAGCCCGCGATCAATTGCGAGGCCCTCAACCTGGTGGAAGACCGGGGTGTGCGTTGCATCAAGAGCATCGGAGCGGAATACCTTACCGGGGCACGCCATGTACAGCGGCACGCCTCGAGAAAGGATCGAACGCGATTGCACAGGAGAAGTGTGCGTACGCATCACGAGGTGACCGTCTTCCTCACTGTCTCCCCCGACGCTGCGTCCATCGATGTAGAGGGTGTCCTGCATCTGACGTGCGGGGTGATCAATATCGAAATTCAAGGAATCGAAGTTGAACCATTCGTGTTCAATTTCCGGTCCTTCGGCGATTTGCCACCCCATTCCGATGAAGAAATCTGAGATCTCTTCCATGATCGTTTCGAGGGGATGACGGGCGCCTGCGCGAGCGCGAGCGGTCGGGATTGTGATGTCCACGGCCTCGCTGACCAAAACTTGCGCATCGTGACGCTCTTGAAGGAGTTCCTGGCGTTCCTGCAGAGCTGCATTAATCTGCGAACGTGCAGATCCCAGCAGACGACCGGCAAGACCGCGATCTTTCGGGTCAAGTTTGCCGATACCGCGGTTTGCCTGGACGAGAGCAGCTGAGTCTCCCATAAACTCCAGGCGCACGGCCTTCAATTCATCGAGGTCTTCAGTGTGAGCGATCGCCTGGGTTGCCTGAGTGACAAGCTCTTCGATTGCGTGCTCATCTAAGGGATTGAGGCCACCAGCGGTGCCGGTCATGTCCTACTCTCCTATGATTGGGTCAGCATTTTGCCTCGTGACAGGACGAGGATTTCTTCCATTGTAGGTCAACAGCTTCTTCCGGCTGGAATGAAGCCGCAGTGCGGACTACTCTCAAAGGGCGACGAAAGGACAACAATGACGGGTTACCTCGCTGACGATTCAACTGCTTCAGCTCCCCTGCCTTCATTCTCGCCACAGCCCGGACGTGGACCGCTGGATAAGAAGCGCATCCGTATTCAGCATCTCCAAGCGGCTAAAGAACAGGGCGTCAGAATATCGATGCTGACCGCTTATGACGCTCTCACCGCCTCGATCTTTGATCGCGCGGGAATCGATATGATTTTGGTTGGGGATTCGCTGGGCAACGTTGTGCTGGGGTATTCCTCTACTCTTCCCGTAACTCTCGATGATATGGAACGCGCAACTGCCGCCGTTGCGCGAGCAGCTTCCCGTGCTTTGATCGTCGCTGATCTTCCTTTTGGCACCTACGAGGCCTCACCTGAGCAGGCTTTCGCCAGTGCAGCACGACTCATGAAAGCCGGTGCGCACGCCGTCAAGCTCGAAGGAGGTGCGGCGCGAGCTGAAACTGTCGCTCTGCTTGCAGGCGGGGGAATCCCCGTCGTCGCGCACCTCGGCTATACTCCCCAATCCGAAAATTCCTTGGGGGGACCGCGTATGCAGGGACGCGGAGAAGGCGCAAAGAAGCTAATGGACGACGCTCGCGCATTAGAAGCCGCCGGTGCATTCGCAGTCGTTTTCGAAATGGTTCCTGAGCCCGTCGCAACGCAGCTCACAAAAGAACTATCCATTATCACGATCGGGATCGGAGCAGGCCCTTATACGGATGGGCAGGTCCTCGTCTGGTCCGATATGGCTGGTATGACCTCATGGTCCCCATCTTTTGCCCGGCGCTTTGCTGAACTCGGCCGCGAACTTGAATCGGCCGCAAGCAGCTATATTTCCGCCGTTCGCAGTGGCGAATTTCCCGGTTCAGATAACTACCGTAGTGAATGAGGTTGAATAAACAATGTCGCAATCACTTGGCGCAAAGCGCGCTCCGCTTGGAACTTTGAAGCCCGGTAAGATCTCACCGCGACGTGCGGTTCCCGCACACATCGACCGTCCTGAGTACATGTATCACTCCGGTCCCGAAGTCGTGACGGCCGGCGATATTAAAAGCCCCGAAACGATTGAAAAGATCCGTGTGGCTGGCCGTATCGCTGCACAGGCGCTGCAGGTAGTCGGTGAAGCGGTTCGTCCCGGGGTAACGACGGACGAATTGGATCGTATAGGCCACGAGTTCATCATTTCGCATAATGCCTATCCGTCATGCTTGGGGTACATGGGATTCCCCAAGTCTCTGTGCACCTCGATTAATGAAGTAATCTGCCACGGCATCCCTGATGATCGTCCCCTCGAAGACGGGGACATTGTCAATGTCGACATCACGGCCTACTACGACGGTGTTCACGGCGACACCTGTGCGATGTTCGAGGTAGGAAATGTGGATGAAGAGTCCCATCTCCTCATTGAACGTACCCGTAACGCAATGATGCGCGGCATCAAAGCTGTGCGTCCTGGCCGCGAGATTAACGTCATCGGTCGAGTGATTGAATCCTATGCACATCGCTTTGACTACGGTGTCGTTCGCGATTTCACCGGGCACGGAGTCGGTGAAGCATTCCACTCAGGATTGATTGTCCCTCACTACGATGCGGCGCCTGCACATAACGAAGTCATGGAAGAAGGTATGGTTTTCACCATCGAACCCATGCTCAACTTGGGTGGAATTGAGTGGGAACAGTGGGATGACGATTGGACTGTCGTCACAAAGGACCGCGGCCGATCGGCACAATTCGAGCACACGATCGTCGTGACTGAAGACGGTGCAGAAATCCTGACTCTTCCCTGATACGGAAGCAAATTTTTATCCGCTCTGTGATCGCAGTTATTCTTAGTGATGCGGCCACTCAAAGGAGAAGAACATGAAACTCGCATGCGGAATTGATATCGGCGGTTCAGGCGTCAAAGGCGCACTTGTCGACCTCACAACCGGAACATACTCCGGCGAGAGTGTTCTTATTAAAACGCCTTCCCCTGCAACACCAGATGCTGTTGCACAGGTGTGCGGTCAGGTCCTTGAAACACTTGGCGTCACCCCAGAAATTCCGGTTGGAATTACCTTCCCCGCCCCCATCGTACACGGGCGCGTTCCCTTCATGGCTAACCTCGACCCTTCATGGGCAGGAATCGATGTCGTCGAGCTCATGGACCGTCATTTGGGGCGCACTATCGTCGCCCTTAACGATGCGGATGCTGCGGGACTTGGCGAGGCCATTTACGGCGCCGCACGAGGCGTTCCCGGTGTCGTTATCGTGACGACGCTCGGAACTGGAATCGGCTCGGCGATCATCAATGACGGGATCCTTCTCCCCAACTCGGAGCTCGGCCACCTTGAGATCGATGGCCACGATGCCGAGACTCAGGCTTCGGCAGGCCAAAAAACAGTACAGAACCTTGATTGGGTCACGTGGGCTGGTCGTCTTCAGCGCTATTACTCGCACGTTGAGATGCTCTTCTCCCCCGATCTCTTTGTCATCGGCGGCGGCGTGAGCGCCAACCACGAAAAGTTCCTCCCGCTCTTGAACCTGCGTACTCCCGTTGTGCCTGCAATCTTGCGCAACACTGCAGGCATCGTCGGAGCAGCTTTCGAGGCCGCACGCGAGTCTCGCGCGTAGCACAGGACAGGGATTTCTCCCTTTCGACCATAATTTTGAGGGCCGCTTGGAATACCAAGCGGCCCTCAAGTGCATTCGAGTCAGCCTGTACGCCGGGTTTTGTCCTACTTCCGTAGTGGCGACCATCTATCTAGGACCACCGTTGCCGATGGCCTCAAGCAACCTACCCGCAGACATCGAACGGGCAATTCTTTACGTCTGCTGCTCGGTCTTGCTCCGGATGGGGTTTACCAAGCCGATGCGGTCGCCCGCAACGCTGGTGAGCTCTTACCTCACCTTTTCACCCTTACTGCTTACGCAGCGGTTTCTTTTCTGTGGCACTTTCCCGCGGGTCACCCCGGGTGGCTGTTAGCCACCATCCTGCCCTGTGGAGCCCGGACGTTCCTCGAGACTTAAAGTCGCGCGGCCGCCCAGCCAACTCGTATGCACAGGGAAGTTTAGCGCGTTTATCACTAGTGTGGAGTCGTGGATATCTGGTTACCGCCCTCAGAAGGCAAGAATGCACCCAGCGATGGCCCCAATCTGAACCTTGATTCTTTATCGTTTCCGATTTTGAATTCGACTCGCGCGGAAATAATAAAGGCCTGCGCTCAAATCACCGAGACGCACACAGCGCAGCGCGTCTTCAATATCGGCGCGAAGCACGAAGCAGAACTTGCCGCCAACCGTGCTCTCATGAGCCAACCATGCGCCCCAGCGTCAACTGTATTTACTGGTGTGCTTTACGAAGCCCTTCGCGAGCACAACCCAACAATCTGGGAAGGACCAGAAGCCCGACGCATCCTCATCTTTTCGGGAATGTTTGGAGTGCTTCGTGCTGATGACATGATTCCTCTCCACCGCCTCGCGATGGGCGCAACTTTGCCCCCGTTGGGCAAAGTCTCTGCCCTGTGGCGCCGAGTCCTCAACGAAGAACTCAAGGATCACTATGCTGAGCACACGATCCTTGACTGCCGCTCTAGTGACTACAAGAATGCTTGCTCGGCTCAGTGGGCACATCTGTGGGATGTCCGCGTTGAGCGCGAGAAAAACGGGAAACGAAGCGTTGTCTCGCACAATGCGAAGAAGTGGCGCGGAATCCTCGCTGCCGCGCTGGCACCTGCGTCCTCCACCATCACTCAGGAAATAGAACTTAAAGAAGCCCTCCACGACATCATTCCCAGGATTTGTACCTGTGATGCACGCGGAGTGACAAGCCGCGTGAAGGCGATCGAAGTGTCGCCACCGCGCTCAACTCGACTCCGTGGAAGTACGCGCACTCTGACTCTGATCACCGCTGAGGATTAAAAGAAAGGCCCCGCATCGCGGGGCCTTTCTTTGTTTTAGCTTCGGGTCCGAACGACAATCTGCCCGGTGTCTTCCGCGAAGTAGAGTTCATCGCTGGGAGTGAGGCGGATACGCTCAAGTTCCATCGGGGAAAGCTCAGCAAAGCCCATAGCGTTACCGTCGCGCACCTCGATCACTGCAAGGGCACCATTCTTGTCACGCGCGGCCTCGTATTCTTCAAGAAGAGCAGCATCAATCTGAGCAGCACGCTCACGACGCTGCGCAATCACGCTGCGAAGTTCATCATCAAGTTCGGCGGTTTCTTCAAGGAAACGAGCCTTCGTCGATTCAATATCGGCTTCAATTGCTTCTGCTTCAGCGTTCATCTGAGTTTGAGCGTTTCTTGCCGCATCGGTTCGTTCCTCTGCGGAAAGTTGGTCTTCCTCGAGGCGCTTGATGCGCTCGTCCATCTGCGCGATCTCGTGCTGCATGGAATTAATATCGCGCAGGGGAACCTGGTTCTTTTCGATTCTCTCACTTTGACGATCGCGACGTTGGCGCACGCGTTCAATCTCTTCTTCGATGCGGGTGCTCTCGCGCTCACAGTCTGAAATCACAGCGCTTTGCGACACTGCTGCACGGCGCAGATCAGCAAGACGAGCAGCCAGTTCGCGCACAGTTTCATGTGCGGGATGGGCTTGACGACGGTGGCGGAGCGAAGATTCTTTCTGGTCGAGCTTTTGCAGCTCGAGTAAGACCAATTGCTGGGGGTGAGGCGCTTTCACAGGTAACTTCCCTCCGTATTCAAATGAACGTTCCACGGCTCTGTCACAATGGTAGAGACTTTCACCTCACAGGTGATAGCTGATCGGCGTGCTTCTTCCCTCAATTTGCGAGCAAGTACCGGCATCCACAGTGTCTCCGTTGCCCAGTGGCTTGCACAAATTAGGCCGCAATGCCCTTCTTCGAGGAATTCGCTGGCGGGGTGATGGCGCAGATCAGCGGTGATAAAGACATCTGCCCCGCTGGTGAGGACTAGGTCAAGTAGGCTATCTCCCGCTCCCGGGCTCACCGCAACTCGGTGAATTATCGCGTCAAGATCACCGCCGACGAGTAGTCCTGTTGGGCCTGCTGGTAAGGCTTGTGCAACAACACGCGCGAACTCCCGTAGGCTCATCGGAGAAACGGTACCAATGCGCCCAAGCCCGATCATATGCCCCTGATCATTCGTCCCTTCGGGTGCTAAAACTTCGGTGTCCTTCAGACCGATGACGTCTGCACAGGCCTGCGCCACCCCGTCGATTGCAACATCCCCGTTGGTGTGCGCGTTAAAAAGAGCGATACGGGAACGATTGAGAGTGGCGACCATTCGCCCTTTCGCGCTTTCTTCCGAAAGGAACGACGCTCCCCTGAGGAGGAGCGGGTGATGGGTGATGACCATGTCAGCGCCCCACTGACATGCCTCATCAACCACTGCTTGCGTGGGGTCTAATGCCAGAAGCACTTTGTGAACCGGTGCCTGAGGCGCGCCGGTAATGAGTCCAACTTTGTCCCACCCATGCGCCGTCGAGGGCGGATACCACTGATTCATCAGCGTTCGTATGCTGTCAACGGTCCATTGCGTCATGGCTTCAGTCTAACCGGATGCATGATAGGTCACAGCAGTGGGACGAATGTCCCACTCTAAGCTCAGGAAATGCACCTAGCACGCCTCTAAAATCGAAGAGTGCGGATTTTGAATCTCATCCCCAGTGGACTGACTGATTACTCCGCCGTGAACGACTACCAGCATGCGCTTCATGACCAGGTCGCCCGCGGCGAGGCGGAAGACACCCTGATCGTCGGCGAGTTTGCCCCGGCATGGACAGCAGGACGCCATACAAAACCCCAAGATATTCCCGATTCAACGCTGCCCGTCATCCACGTTGATCGTGCGGGTTCCGCGACATGGCATGGTCCCGGGCAAGTCGTTATTTACCCGATCGTGCGCCTTCGTCAGCCCGTCGATCTATACGCATGGATCCGCAGCGTTGAAAATGGGGTCCTTGAGACTCTGCGCGAAGAATGGGGACTTCCCGTAGAACGCATTGAAGGCCGCGCAGGGGTATGGCTTCGCGGCGACCAAGGCCGCGACCGAAAGATTTGTGCAATCGGTTTGAAGGTCGCACGAGGCGCAACCATGCACGGAATTGCTCTTAATGTCGATATCGACCCCCAGTATGCCTTCAGCGGCATTATTCCCTGTGGCCTGACCGACGCAGACGTTGCTTCCCTGTCATGGGAAGGAATCTCCAGCGATGTGACCCAGGCTGCTCAGCTTTTGGTCCCGCACATGATCGCATCGATCACCCCTCAGCTTCACTCAGCTCCAGAGCCGCTCCACTGGGAAACTGCCCCCATCGGCGCATTCGCACCGGCGGCCTCGGCAATGGAAAATTCGGAAGGACGCACCCAATGAGTACTCTCCCCGATCCCGAGGGACGCAAGCTTTTGCGCGTAGAGGTTCGTAACGCGCAAACTCCCATCGAGAATAAGCCCGAGTGGATTCGTACGACCGCACGCGCGGGTGAAAACTACCAGGACATGCGTTCTCTTGCTCGCGGCGCAGGGCTGCACACCGTATGCGCAGAAGCTGGATGCCCGAACATCTACGAATGCTGGGAAGACCGTGAAGCAACTTTCCTCTTGGGTGGTGCAATTTGCACGCGAAGGTGCGATTTTTGCGATATCGCAACTGGGCGTCCCACGGAATACGACCAAGACGAACCCAGACGCATCGCCGAATCGGTCGCTCAAATGGGACTTCGCTACGCGACGATCACCGGCGTCACCCGCGACGATCTCCCCGATGGCGCGGCTTGGCTCTATGCAGAAACCACGCGCCAAATCCGCCAAAAGAGCCCAGGAACAGGAGTTGAACTTCTCGTCGACGATTTCCGAGGCAGCGCTGAGTCTATCGATATGGTTATCGAAGCCGCTCCCCAGGTCTTCGCTCACAATCTCGAAACGGTCCCGCGAATCTTCAAGAAAATTCGCCCAGCCTTCCGTTACGAGCGTTCACTCGCAATGATTAAACGCGCACACGACGGTGGAATGGTCACGAAATCTAACCTGATTTTGGGCATGGGCGAAACCCGCGAGGAAATTCTTGAAGCCATGCGCGCCTTGCACGAGTCCGGCTGCGATCTGCTGACTCTCACGCAGTATCTGCGCCCCTCTCCCCTGCACCATCCAATCGACCGTTGGGTGCATCCCGAAGAGTTCATCGAGCTTTCTGCCGAGGCCGAGGCCATGGGCTTCGCCGGGGTCATGGCCGGCCCCCTCGTGCGTTCTTCCTATCGCGCGGGATTGCTGTGGGCGAAGGGAATGCGCGCCCGAGGCTTCGAAATTCCGGAAGAACTCGCACACATCGAGAACTCCGGTTCGACCTTGCAGGAAGCTGGATCGGTCCTTGAGCGTCTGAAGAAACGCCAAGAGCTTCACCGTCAGATGGCCGGCGCTCGATGAACACCGGGTGTCAGGCGGAAGTTTTGCCCGATCTCTCGCCTGCCCACGCGCTGCTGTCTGCAGCCCATCAGCATCCAGACCGACTCAGCCTGATCGATGCTGAGAGCGAACGCACTTTTACTCTTGCACAGAGCGCCGGCTGCGTTCGCAGGCTTGCTTGGTATTTCACGACTTCGGGGCTGAGTGCGGGGGACCGCATCGTTGTATGTGCTCCCAATAGCGTGTGGCATTTTCTGATTCACGCCGCCGCTTCGTGGATTCATGCGGTGTCTGTTCCCATTTCGCCTCTCCTCCCCGAGGCAGTGCGCAGGCGCCTGTATGACGAAGTCGCACCTGCGCTCATCATTGGAGAAGAGCACTTCACGCCTCACACAAGCAATTTGCTGGCATGTTTGTCTTTTGAGGATCTCAACATGCTCGCGCGTGAAACCAGTAACAAGTGCCCAGCGGATTTCTCCCCTCTCCCCTGCCACGATGAAACCGCCGCTTTAGTTTTCACCTCCGGCACCTCAGGAAAGATGCGAGCAGCTCAGCTCACTCATGCGAACCTGTGGTGGGCTTCTCAGTGCTTTAGGGATGGGTTCGAATACTGTCCCGGATCAGCGGTTTGTGGGGTAGTCGCACCGCTATCTCATATCGGCGGTTTCAACGGCACCTCGATGGATATCTTTACTCACGGAGGAACCCTCGTCGTCTTCGCCTCTTTCGACCCACTTGAAGTGGCTCGCGGCATCGAGAAATGGCGTATCTCGATCATGTTTGCGGTACCCGCTATGTGCCATATGCTCGTGCAGGCCGCACGCGAGGCCACAATCGATCTGTCCTCGTGGACCCGCCCTCTGGTCGGCGGAGATGCCATGGGGGCATCACTTTTTGACGAAATGTCACGCATGGGCCTGTCCCCCATTCATGTGTGGGGAATGACTGAGCTAGGAGGCGCCGGAACATTCTTGAGTCCCGAGCGCTGGCCTGCTCACCCGGGTGCGATTGGTTTCCCCTTCCCCTATATCCAGTGCCGTCTCCGTGATGCGCAGGGCAACCTCATTACCGAGGCCGGACAGGCCGGGATCATTGAAGTACGCGGCCCGGGAGTTGCCTCGCGTTATTGGGGTGAAGAAGAACGCGAGAATGAGTGGTTTTCCTCCTCAGACATCGCTGTTTTCGATGAGGATCATTGCATGCATATGATCGGCCGTTCCTCACGGGTTATCAATACGGGTGGAGAGCTTGTCTCCCCCGCGCACGTTGAAGAAGCTCTTCGTGCCTTGGATTGCGTGGCTGATGTCTGCGTTGTCGGCCTCGATGATGAACGATGGGGACAAATCGTTGCAGCGGCGCTCGTTCCGGCGACGCATGAGGAACTCTCCACCGAAAACGTGCGGAATCTGGTCAAAGATTCCTTGGCCCCGTGGCAGCACCCTCGCCGCATCCGCTGGGTTGAGGCTCTCCCAAAGACAACGACAGGGAAAGTGGATTTTTCCCAGGCTCAATCCCTATTTGCATAGAGAAGCGGGGCGTGGGCTTTGTGGGCCCACACCCCGCGGCAAACACATCGCAAGAAAGACTTTCTTAGCTCTTGAAGAAGAACTTCTAAGCACATGCGAAGAGAACGATCAGAGGGATCAATGTCACCCGGTATGCTGCTTCGAAATCCTTGATCAGCGTCTCGAACTAGGGGTAAAGCGATCGTTCTTGAGCGATTACCTCTCGAATCAAATCTCGCCAACACCAGCGTTTGCAGCAGAAGAATTCGAGGAGGAGCTTGCTCCGGAACCGCCGGTGCAAGCGGCCAGGCTGAACGCCGCACTCAGTGCGACGGCAGTCAGGAAAGTACGCGACTTACGCATAGTCTTCTCCTTCGAAGAAACTACTTTGAGAACGCTGTGGGTTTACGAGTCCCACGTAGAGAGGAAAGTTTCTTTTCCTCTGTTCCCGTGATCTCCACGAGGAAGATAACGAGAACGGTCCAATTCGATGCAACGAACGTCTCCTGCCAAAGCAAGTTCCATCCATCGATCGAAATACTCGTGCCGAGCATCAGTATCGACGCGCGTCCACTCCTGTGCAGTCAGTAGGAGGGACGAACGCTGCTCACCCTGAACTCGCAGATCCGCCCAACGCTGAGCAGCACGATGGAAGGCCTCTCCGATTGGTTTCGGATTGCCGTCTTGTCCCAGCAGCCCCAAGGAATACTCGATGGCCGGAAAGTCCGATAGTTCACGGGAGACATCGTGAGAGCACCACCAAGTGACTGCTTCAAGGCCAGGGGATACTCCCCCGCCTCGCTCTCCCATGAGAATTTCAAGGGTCTCCATGAGGAACTGCGGAGCCTGGTCTTGGTCCACATAGTTCTCAGGAGCACCGATTTCTTGAAGCCATACGCCTCTGCCCGGATCCTCGCTCCACGCGGCGGCAAGCTCACACAAATATCTGGCAAACCAGACAAGCTGTGGAGCTTGTTTTCCAAGCCGTGGTCCGATGCGCCCGAAGATCCATGAGTGCACAGTGGTGAGGTCACCTACGGTAGTTGCGCACGCAGGAGTAAAAGGCTGATCGTCTTCAAACCACAGGTCATCATCATGACTGTGAGTGTGAATCCCGTGCGGCCACTCCTGTTTTGCCGTTTCAAGAATTCCCCTAAGCCACTGCATCGCGTCATCTTCGCTCACCTCGTGCGCGAAAGGATGACGCGATGCAGCAAATTGGAAGAACTCGTTGCCCACAGATAGCCCAGCTGCCGCAGGAATCCCACGTAACGCCCGCGCCATTTCAGCGACCAGATTCCGCTGTGCTGAGACGACATCGGGATCGATGAAGAGGTTGCGGCGATGCCACGACGTGACCCACGAGGGAAGGAAATCGAAGGACGACAAATGTCCTTGAAGAACATCGACCGTCACTTCGAGTCCGCACTCCCCCGCGATTTCAACCGTTCTCACAACATCGCCAATTGCCCGATGTCGGATAAGGGTGCGATTGGGCTGCAGAAGTGGCCACAGCGGGAAGATCCGAACGTGGTCGGCACCGATGGCGCGGATGGCATGGAAGTCATCACGCACGGCCTCGGCATCAAAATCCAGCCACGAATGGAACCATCCCCGCCGCGGGGTGTAATTCACACCAAACTTCATCGTTTCTTTCTCTTCACTTGGTGAAGGAAAGTCGAAGCGTCGTGATCTGGAAAGCGGACAAATCGAAGGACCACTGCCCATCTCCACCGCGAAGATGCGGTTCGTCCTCGCTGGGGCGGTAGCGCAGATCGCAGGCGGTCACTGAGGTCGCCTCGGGCGCAGTCAAGGTCACCTGTGAAGGACCACCCTGGGCCTCGTAGACGCGAAGGACCAGGTCTCCGGAGCGATCAGGAGCCATCGCAACGGACTCAACCACTGCACCAGTGATGGAGAAGGGTGCTTCGAAAGGAAGACCGCTAACTTCACGCTCACGCAGGTTGAGCTGTTGACCAGCTGCAACGGCATCAAGAACTGAGGCGTCAGGAACAATTCGGAAGTTCCACTCGTGGTGTCCCTGATCCTGCTGAGGATCGGGGAAGCGCGCTGACTTCACAAGGGTTGCGCGGACCTGGGACCAGGTACCACGACGATCGCTCTGGTGGCGCGTCACATCCCATCCATAGGTTGAATCATTTGCGATTGCCCACGAACGCGATGCGTTTTCCAAGCGCACCCAGCGGTGTGCCGATACTTCGAAACGGTAGGCATCCCAGGATGTGTTCTCATGGGTAGCACGCGTGATGTAACCCATCTGAGTCTCGTACTGAGCGTGGTCCGTGTGGATCTCCACCGGGATAGCGAGCTTGAGCAGTTTCTCATGCTCATGCCAGTCAGCTTCAACGTGAACATCGATTCCCGCAACCCTAGACCTGAAGATCCACACGAGTTCCATCGTGGAGGAATCAACACGAGCGTGTGTGTGGATTTCAATTCGATCATGCTCCACAACAACGTTGCTCACTGAGCGATCAGAAACAACGCGCAGGGAATTACGGTAGAAGGGATCTAGATCCCAGGCATCCCACATATTCGGGAAGTCCTGATGAATGTGGAATTCGCCGGCCTTTTGTCCCGCGGGGATCCACTCGCGACCGCCAGTGTTTTCGCGCAGTGAAGTCAGCTCACCGCTGCTTGAGATGCGAGCCTTGTAGAAGGAGTTCGTGACCTCGTAGCCGTCCTCTACTTGGAGGAGGTGTACTCCCGCGGTGTCCTTTTCTTCGCCTGCAATGCCCGCAGACAGCGGGGAGACGCCGTGGAGTGGGAAAGACGAGGCGTTGGCGAGCAAAGCGCGCGCCTGGCCAGTTTCCTGGGCACCCGTGAGCGCTGCGAGGGCCTGCTGAATGAGGGCTTCGCATCCGTCCTGGATCTTCTGGTGAAGTTCGCGAACTTCACGGTAGACCCATGCGATCGAAGTGCCCGGAAGAATGTCGTGGAACTGGCACAGTAGGAGTGTGCGCCAGTAGGAACGCAGTTCTTCGTAGGGGTAGTCCATGAGCCCCTTAATGGCTGCATAGGAGCACCACAGCTCGGTTTCACGCAGGATGGACTCACCACGACGGTTACCCTGCTTAACGTCGATCTGAGAGGTGAAGGTTCCTCGGTGGAGTTCCAAGTACAGTTCGCCCACCCACACGGGGATTTGATCAGCATCTTCACGTGCACGGTCAAAGAACTGCTTCGGAGTTTCCATGACAACTTCAGGAGCACCGCGAAGAGAGCTAAAACGATCGATGCGCTCGAGCATTTCACGGGTGGGGCCGCCGCCGCCATCACCGTAGCCGAAGGGCATGAGCGAGACGCTTGCGTGCCCCTTGTCCTTGAAATTCTCGACAGCGTGGGTCAAGTTCTGGCCCGTCACTTCTGCACCGTAAGTGTCCATGGGCGGGAAGTGCGTGAAGATTCGCGAGCCGTCGATGCCTTCCCACAGCAAAGTGTGGTGCGGGAAAGTGTTGACTTGGTTCCATGAAATCTTCTGGGTGAGGAAGCGCTCGATTCCAGCTTCACGCGCGATCTGCGGGAGGGCTGCGGAATACCCGAAGGAGTCAGGCAGCCAGATTTCTTGGCAAGATGCGCCGAGTTCATTTTCGAAGAAGTCCAGGCCTTCTACGAGCTGGCGGCACATGGCCTCGCCACCGGGAAGAACGGCATCGGGTTCAACCCACATTCCGCCGACAGGAACGATGCGTCCCTTTGCAACAAGGTCACGAACTCGTTCGAAGAGTTCTGGGTCGTCTTCCTTGAGCCAAGCTGCATGTTGGGCAGCAGGAAGAGCAAAGATCAAGGATGAGCCGTCCTCGATGAGACGAACGACGTTGGCAAGAGTGCGATTCACCTTGCGGCGGGTTTCGCGCAGTGGCCACAACCATGCGGAGTCGATGTGTGCATGCCCAACAGCGCTGATTCGGTGAGCACCGGGAAGTGCCGGCGCCTCCATGAAAGGCTTGAGGACTTCTCGCGCCGCACCTGCAGTGGAAACAACATCATCCAGGTCGAGGCAGTCCAGAGCACGGTTCAATCCAAAGAGAAGGTTCCACTCGTAATCGCCAAAGTGAGGCGCAGCCTCGATCATCTCGTGGAGTACTTGAATATCAAGGGCGAGTCCGTAGACGTCCTTATTCACAATGACGAGGTCTGCCTGACGGAAGTGGTAGAGCTCCTCATGAGAAGCGGTGAGTTTGTCCCCGTTCAAAGTCGGCTGGAAGGGAGGAACTCCGAGGATCAGGGGGTTTGCAGCAGCTTCCACGACAAAGTCGATTGTTGATCCAGGAGTTTGAGCTACCGGAAGCCAACGGCTACGCGGGTTCAGGGCCTTAATGGTCTTTCCATTCACATCGCGCACAAGTGCTTCGGCGTGGAAACCGACAAAGTGTTCTTCAAAGCCGAGGTCAACGCGTACTTCAAGACGCTGCTCCTCGGTGAGGCTGAGGTCGGTCGGAACTTGTCCGTGAAGCTTGAACCAGGTGGTCTGCCACGCTCCACCCCATGTCTGTCCAAGTTCGAAGGGAACAAAGTTTGCTTGAAGGGCTTCCTTAAAGCGAACTGGTTCAGAAATCACTCCGTCTTCTAGGGGTTGACGCCATTGACTGACGTCGAGCGAAGACACTGTTGTGTACTCGAAAGGAAGGATGCGTTCCTTGAGCGTACGAGTGACACGCTGCATCAGGATTTCTTTATTGTCGTGCATCACGACTCCGTTTCTGCCTTACCGCTGCTTTGCGGCTCTGATCACAGATTAACAACTAATTCGGTTTAGCTCCTGCTAAACTCATAACAATCCGATCACACCTTAAGGGAGTTTCGCAATGGCGCGTTTAACAATCCGTGATATCGCCCGCGAAGCAGGGGTTTCCCGAGCAGCAGTCTCCTTTGCCCTCAACGATCGCCCCGGCGTATCGCCGAGTACCCGAGCAAAAATTCTTGAAATCGCAGCCCGAATGGGATGGCGACCAAACGCAACCGCGCGAGCACTGTCATCCTCGCGATCCAACGCCATCGGCCTCGTCCTTCAAAGACCACGCGTCAACAATTCATCCGAACGATTCTTCTTCGACTTCATCACCGGAATCCAAGACGGACTAGACAACACTGGCATCGACCTGCTTCTCCACCTCTCACACTCAATGGAGGAAGAACTTCGAGCCTATCAGGAGTGGTGGGTACAGGGCCGCGTCGACGGCGTCATCGTTGTTGATCCTCGAGATGGTGACCCACGCCCCCAAAAACTCAATGAGTATTCTCTACCCACCGTTGTCATTGGCCAGAAATTTGACCAATGCGGCGCGGTCATTGGTGACGATGAACAAATGATTCGCCTACTCGCCGAACACCTCTTTGAGCAGGGATGCCGACACATCGCCTTCGTGTGCGGCTCTAGCTCTTTTTCTCACATCCAGCAGCGCATCGCCACGCTGCAGCGCCTCGCTCACGAACGAGGAGCACGGGTTACTATCTCGCCCGAAAACGAATTTTCCGAGGCCTCGGCACTGGAAGCGACGCGAGCGCTCCTCGAAGCTCCCTCCATGCCCGAGGGGATCATTTTCGCGAACGAGATCCTCACGCTAGGGGGTTTCCAAGCCATCGCTCAGAGCGGCCTGAAGACCGGGAAAGACATTAAAATCTGCTCCTGCGAAGACTCCCCCATGCTCAGCATGTTTTCTCCTGCGGTTACTGCAATTTCGCGAAACCCTGCAACGATGGGACATGCGGGCGCACAGCTTCTTTTGGAACAGCTCCAGGGAGAAGAAGCTCGGACGGTCTCCGATCAAGATCCTCAGCTGGTCGCGCGAGCATCAACCCTGTCATCCCAGAGTTAGTCGCAGAAAAGACGGAAGAGTATAACGAGCACCACGCATCCGTCTCTAGCACAGCATTTCGCATTTTAGTAAGATTGACCTTACCTAATTAAGGAAGGTCAATGTCTCGTCATCACATCGTCATTATCGGTTCTGGTTTCGCTGGGCTCACCGCCGCACGTCGCCTTAAGCATGCGGATGCGGATATCACGCTTTTAGCACGAACCTCCCACCATCTTTTCCAGCCGCTTCTCTACCAGGTCGCAACAGGAATTTTGTCAGAGGGAGATATTGCCCCCACGACCCGCGAAATCTTACGCAAGCAGAAGAATGTTCGCGTGTTACAGGCTTTGGTCGAAGATATTGACGTCGAGAACCGCATCGTTCGGTGGCGTAACCACAACGAATACAACGAAACTTCCTACGACACTCTCCTTGTCGCAGCGGGCGCTGGACAGTCCTACTTCGGTAATGACCACTTTGCCGTGTTTGCACCAGGAATGAAGACTATCGATGATGCGCTCGAACTGCGCGCGCGCATTTTTAGCGCTTTCGAACAGGCAGAGATCGCCACAGATCCAGCCGAAATTCAACGACTGCTTACTTTTGTTGTCGTTGGTGCAGGTCCTACCGGTGTTGAAATGGCCGGCCAAATCCGAGAACTTGCTTCGAAAACTCTCAAGGGTGAATTCCGTCAAATTGATCCCACGCAGGCTCGCGTGATCCTCGTCGACGGAGCCCCCTATCCCCTACCGCCCTTTGGAGAAAAACTCGGGCAGAAGACTCGAAGCGAGCTTGAGAAGCTCGGCGTCGAGATGAAGATGGATGCCTTTGTGACGAATGTCGATGCAGATGGCGTCACATTGAAGTACAAGTCCGGGGAAGAAGAAACGATCGAATCCGTCTGCAAGGTCTGGGCGGCAGGTGTATCCGCGAGTCCCTTGGGAGCTCAACTTGCCAAGGCGACAGGTGCCCAAGTTGATCGCTCAGGACGCGTCGAAGTCAACAAGGACCTTACCCTTCCCAACCACCCCGAAATTTTCGTCCTTGGTGACATGATGGCTTTCCCGGGTGTTCCGGGAGTTGCCCAGGGCGCCATTCAATCGGCGCGTTTCGCTGCAGACACCGTACGAGCACGCCTAGCCGGTCGCGCACCCAAGCGCACAGAGTTCTCCTATTTCGACAAGGGCTCAATGGCGACGATCGCACGTTTCAAAGCGGTCGTCCAAATGGGCAAGGTAAGTCTGACCGGTTTTACCGCATGGGTTTCATGGTGCTTCCTCCACCTGCTGTATATCGTCGGATTCAAGTCCCAAGTAGGCACCCTGGTCAATTGGTTCTTCAGCTTCCTCTCCGGAGCACGCTCACAAAGGACCACAACAAACCAACAGCTCGTCGCACGCCTCGCAATGGAACAGCTCGGAAGTGGCGTATCTGGAAAGCTAGTGGCCGGTGAGGACGTCGTGGAGGAACTGGTTCATTCTGCTCAAGACGAGCACAGCGAATCTGAGCCGCAATCCTAGGTCTGCGCGCACAAGGTTCTCTTGCATTGCAATACATGAGAAGGACCGGAAGCATTCGCTTCCGGTCCTTCTCATTGAGTGGGCCCTACCGGGCTCGAACCGATGACCTTCTGGGTGTAAACCAGATGCTCTAGCCAACTGAGCTAAAGGCCCAAAGCGCGCTCGGTGTTGAACGCACCAGTACAGCATAGAGTACAAGCAGCTATTACTTGGAATCAGATGCTGTGAGATTCATTGCGCGCATGTAAAACATGCGGCACGCACTGCCTTACCGAGACGGTATCGCGCGAAATCCTCAGCGGGTCCTTGAACGAGCAGTAAGACGAATCCCTGCCCATTCCGGCGCGAGCGCACTTGCAGAAGTCGCGTGAAGACCGGCTGTATGTGCGGCCTCTTCAACATCGGAAACAGGAACTGCACCAGGACGGCCCGGCTTGGGAATAAGCACCCAAATCAAGCCACCGTCATCAAGATTCGACATGGCATCGACCAGGAGATCGGCAAGATCTTCTTCTTCAGCGTCTTCCGCGCGCCACCACACGATTGTTCCGTCAACGACATCTTCGTAGTCGGGATCAACTAGCTCGTTGCCGCATTCCTCCTCAGCGAGTTGGCGCAAGCTCTGATCCGCATCATCGTCGAGATAAAACTCTTGAATAATCTGGCCCTTTGTGAACCCTAGTTTGACACTCACCGGAGTTCCCCTTTGAGCCACGACATTGTCAGTGTTTCTTCGCTTATCACGGGTCTTATCGTAATGCACTCAGAGCAATAATTTTCTCTTTCTCCATTTTCCGGTCATTTTCCCAGTGTCACGGAAATTATCACCGCAACAAATGAGGCAAGAATCATGGGCCAGAAGTCCTATTCTCGCTCGCTTTTTCTGTCCCGAGGGACGAAAATAGACCCGTAACCACGAGGGCGTGTCCGATAAAACGCTTCCATTAACCAACCAGAGGAGTTCGAGATCAAGTGAGCGAGAACCATCCCGTTGTCAACGGCCTATTGAGCCAGGTTCCCGATAACGACCCTGCTGAAACCTCCGAATGGGTCGAATCCCTAAGTGGTCTCATCGAGGAAAAGGGCGGTCCGCGCGCACGCTACATCCTGCTGCACATGCTGGATGAGGCAAGGCGCCAAGGCATCCAGCTCCCCCAGGAATACACGACTCCCTACGTCAACACCATCCCCGTTGATCAGGAACCTTACTTCCCCGGCGACGAGGCCATGGAGCGCCAGTACCGCCGCTGGATCCGTTGGAATGCAGCCGTTCAAGTGACGCGCGCACAGCGCCCCGGCGTCAAGGTTGGCGGACACATCTCGTCGTATGCCTCGGTCTCCACTCTTTATGAAGTCGGCTTGAACCACTTCTTCCGCGGAAAGGACCACCCCGGCGGCGGCGACCACGTGTTCTTCCAAGGCCACGCCTCCCCCGGCCCCTACGCCCGTGCCTTCATCGAGGGACGTCTCTCCGAAGAACAGATGGACGGTTTCCGCCAGCAAGTTTCCACCGCGCACGGCCTGCCCTCCTACCCGCACCCGCGTCAGCTCCCCGAGTTCTGGGAATTCCCGACGGTGTCGCTGGGTCTTGGCCCTGCCGAGGCCATCTACCAGGCATGGTTCGACAAGTACCTTCACCTGCGCGGTATCAAGGACACCTCACTCCAACACACCTGGGCTTTCATCGGCGATGGCGAAATGGACGAACCCGAGTCCCGTGGCATGCTCCAGCTGGCAGCCCAGCAGGGCTTGGACAACCTGACCTTCGTCATCAACTGCAACCTGCAGCGTCTGGACGGCCCGGTCCGCGGTAATGGCAAGATCATTCAGGAACTGGAAGCCTTCTTCAAGGGCGCCGGCTGGAACGTCATCAAGGTGATTTGGGGCCGCGGATGGGATCAGCTGCTCGCTTCCGACAAGGACGATGCCCTTGTTCACTTGATGAACGAAACGCTTGACGGCGACTACCAGACCTTCAAGGCTAACGACGGCGCCTACATCCGTGAGCACTTCTTCGGACGCGACCCGCGTACCAAGGCCATGGTTCAAAACTGGACCGACGACCAGATTTGGGCATTGCAGCGCGGCGGCCACGATTACCGTAAGGTCTACGCTGCATACAAGGCTGCGATGGAACACACCGGTCAGCCCACCGTCATCCTTGCACACACCATTAAGGGCTACGCTCTGGGCAGTCACTTCGCTGGTCGCAATTCGACGCACCAGATGAAGAAGCTGACCTTGGAAGACGCAAAGCAGCTTCGTGATCGTCTGCAGATCCCCATCACAGATGAGGAACTCGAGCGCGATCCCTATATGCCTCCCTACTACATGCCGCCGGCAGATCACCCGGCTCTGCTCTACATGAACGAGCTTCGTGAAAAGCTGGGCGGCTGGGTGCCCGAGCGTCGAGACCACCAGCCTAAGCTCCCCGAGCTTCCCGTTAAGCCTTTCGAGGCTCTTTCCAAGGGCTCAGGCAAGCTTGAGGTGGCAACGACCATGGCTTTGGTGCGCCTCATTAAGGATCTCATCAAGGATAAGAATGTCGGCAAGTATTTCGTGCCGATTATTCCCGATGAGGCTCGTACCTTCGGTCTGGATGCGATCTTCCCCTCTGCGAAGATCTTTAATACGACGGGGCAGGCATACACTCCGGTTGATGCGGACATGATGCTCTCTTACCGTGAATCCGAGCAGGGGCAGGTTCTGCACACCGGTATCACCGAGGCCGGAAGTGCTGCAGCCTTCCAGGTAGTCGGTACCGCATACGCGACTCATAACCTCCCCATGGTCCCCTTCTACATCTTCTACTCGATGTTTGGTTTCCAACGCACAGGCGATCAGTTCTGGGCTGCCGGGGACCAGCTTTCGAAGGGCTTCGTCATTGGCGCGACTGCGGGTCGTACGACTTTGACGGGTGAAGGCCTCCAGCACATGGATGGAAATTCTCAGGTGCTTGCGGCGACGAACCACGCCTTCGTGTGTTACGACCCCGCTTATGCCTACGAATTGCGCCACATCATGAGCGATGGCCTGGAGCGCATGTACGGTGATGCAGGCGGACGCGACCCGAATGTTATGTACTACCTGACCGTCTACAACGAACCGATCCACCAGCCTGCAGAGCCGGAGAACTTGGACGTTAACGGTCTAATCAAGGGAATCTACCGCTTGGATGACCACCAGAACTTCGGCGGCCCCAAGGCACAGCTCCTTGCCTCCGGTGTCGGTGTTCCGTGGGCACGTGAGGCCCGCGAACTCCTCGCCCGTGATTGGGGCGTTGACGCTGCGGTATGGTCGGTCACCTCGTGGACAGAATTGCGTCGCGAGGCCTTGGAGGCGGAAGAATTCAACTTCCTCCACCCGAGCGAAGCGGCACGCACCCCCTTCATTTCCTCTCAGTTGCAGGGAAGCGAAGGACCCTTCGTCGCTTCCTCTGACTTCGATCGTATGCTCCCTGACCAGATCCGTCAGTGGGTCCCCGGCGACTACCACGTGCTGGGCGCGGATGGTTTTGGCTTCTCGGATACCCGCCGCGCTGCGCGCCGTTGGTTCCATATCGATGCTGAGTCAATGACTGTTCGAGTCCTCAAGGCGCTTGCTGACCGCGGGCAGATTGATCGTTCCCTCGTCCAAGAGGCGATCAACCGCTACCAGCTCTTCAACTACTCGATCTCCGGAAACGATCACGCCGGCGACGAGTAAAGATCCTCTCGAAGGCTCATATTGACCGATGGGCAGTTGATGTAAGTGGGTGCGGATCCCAAACGGGATTCGCACCCACTTTTGTCATTGATCCAGCTTTTCACTCATACATGCAAATAGCGCGAGACGCTGCTACCCGGGGCACAAACTCACCGGGTAGCAGCGTCTCATCAAAACTAATCAGTCGACGTGAGCGCCCCTGTAATGCGGGTTTGCAAGGTTCTCCGGCGACAAAATCGCTTCGACT
Source organism: Actinomyces sp. S6-Spd3 (assembly GCF_000758755.1). Classification (GTDB taxonomy): domain Bacteria; phylum Actinomycetota; class Actinomycetes; order Actinomycetales; family Actinomycetaceae; genus Pauljensenia. The sequence continues at coordinate 28,391 of NZ_JRMV01000275.1, forward strand.
TCTTCGTCAGAGAGAAGCCCCATCTCTGCGATAACTTCTCGCACGGTCTTCCCCTCGGCAGCGGCGCGTTTCCCAACGATGTCACCCAGATGGTGTCCGATCACGTCATTGAAGTAGGTGACAATGCCGATCGAGTTTTCGACGTAGGCTCGGCACACATCGGCATTGGCAGTAATCCCCTTCACGCAACGCTCACGAAGAGTGTCACAAGCGTTGACCAGAAGATCGATCGATTCAAAGATCGCCTGAGCGATGACCGGTTCCATCACGTTGAGTTGCAGCTGGCCGGCTTCAGCCGCCATCGTTACAGTCTGGTCATTTCCGATGACCTTGAAGCAGACCTGATTGACGACCTCGGGAATGATGGGATTGACCTTCGCTGGCATGATAGATGAACCCGCTGCCATTTCTGGGAGGTTAATCTCGTTCAATCCTGCGCGCGGCCCCGAAGCAAGCAAGCGCAAGTCGTTGCAAATCTTCGAAAGCTTCACCGCGGTACGCTTAATCGCTGCGTGCATCGAAACGTAAGCGCCAGTATCTGACGTTGCCTCAACCAAGTGGGTTGCTGCCTTTACTCGAGCCCCACTGATCTGAGCCAAATGACGCACGACTGCTTCCTGGTAACCCGCAGGAGTATTGAGCCCAGTGCCAATAGCGGTTGCACCCAGGTTAGTTTCAAGAAGCAACTCCGAGTTCGCCTCGAGACGCGGATCCTCTTCGCGCAAGGTCACTGCAAACGCAGTCATCTCCTGTCCAAGAGTCATGGGAACAGCATCCTGAAGCTGCGTACGACCCATGGTGAGAATGTCGTGGAATTCTTCTCCCTTTGCGTCAAAAGCCCCTGCGAGGTCTTCGATGGCAGTGCGCAGTCTTTCGACTTTACCGTGCAAGGCTAGACGGAATGCCGTTGGATAGGCATCGTTGGTGGACTGCGAGTGATTGACGTGATCGTTGGGATTAATGACCGAGTAGTCCCCTCGAGGCAACCCCATCATTTCGAGTGCGCGGTTAGCGATGACTTCGTTCGCGTTCATATTGACGCTTGTCCCAGCGCCACCTTGGAACTGATCGATTGGGAATTGGTCCATGCATGAACCATTCGTCAAAATGTCATCACAAGCGGCGACAATCGCATCAGCTGACTTCGCGCTAATCACACGCAATTCGCGGTTTGCCAGCGCACAGGCTTTCTTCACTTGGACGATGGCACGAATCAGTTCAGGAACTTGATTGATACTGCGGCCGCTGATCTGATAGTTCTCAAGAGCTCGCAGGGTATGAATCCCCCAATACGCATCATCGGGAACCTCACGCGTGCCCAGCAGATCTTCTTCGATACGTGCCACCTGTTATCTCCTTGATTCAGTGCGTCAGCTATGGCTCTCTTTGATTTTAGGACACGAATTGAGAACTAGTGAGTCAGCTCATCGACGCTGGCGAAGATATCCCCAAAACTGTGCCAGTCAGCAATGATGGCATCCTCAATGCTGATGTTCAGTTCATGTTCAATTGCCGTGACAATCGCATAGAGAGAAAGAGTATCGAGGTCGAGCTCCTCCAATGAAAGGCCGTCGCGAAGCTGAGATTCCTCGATAGAAGTATGTGCACGCACCGCACTGACGACAACCTCGCGAACATGCGCACTTCTTTCTTCTTGCGCTTTCTCGCGTGCGCCCTCGATCGCGTCTACAGGAGTATTTTCGGCATTCGAGGCCAAGGCTTGACCGAGTGCATCTCCTAGGAGATCGCCAATGGTCCCCATCCGTCAGCCCACTCGATTCAACCAGCGTACGGGAGCACCCGCTCCAGCATGACGGAAAGGTTCAAGTTCATCGTCCCATGCCTGGCCAAGAGCAAGATCTAATCCTTCACGCAGTTCCTCATAGGAAGTGGCGTTTTCAATTGCAGCGCGAACGCGATCCTCGGGAACAACAACATTGCCCACGCTATCCATTTGGGCATGGAAGATTCCCAAAGACGGCGTGTGAGACCACCGGCCAGCATCGCATGACGGGCTTGCTTCTTCGGTCACTTCGTAGCGCAGGTGTTCCCAACCGCGAAGTGCAGATGCGAGGCGGGCTCCAGAACCGGCACTGCCCACCCACGAGTACTCGCTCCTCAACATCCCGGGAGCAGCTTCTTGCGGAGTCCACTGCAAATGAACTTCAGTTCCCAAGGCAGCACCAACGGCCCACTCGATGTGCGGACAAAGAGCAGGCGGGGTTGAGTGTATGAAAAGTACACCGCGGGTATAGGTCCCTCGCATTGTGGCCTCCTGTGTTTGAGGATCGTCTTCCCCTACGTCCTCTTCCATCAATGCCACAAACAAACGGTGTAAAGCTATTCTAACCTAAAAACTGCGGCGGATCCCAAAGGATCCGCCGCAGTTGCGTGTGATTGATGTTCACATATTGCTTTTAGTAGTTCTGCTCACGAATCTCGCGCAGCGCGCGCTTGCGAGTCTTACGATCCAAGCGATCAATGTAGAGCATCCCGTCCAAGTGATCACATTCGTGTTGAAGACACCGAGCCATGAGCTCCTCGCCTTCAACGACAACAGGCTTGCCATCCAAATCGATGCCCTCCACACGCGCATACCATGCACGCTGAGTGGGGAACCACAACTGCGGTACAGAAAGGCAGCCCTCGTCCCCGTCTTGATACTCATCTTCACTGAGTTCAACGATCCGGGGATTAAGCACGTAGCCGATCTCGCCGTCAATGTTGTAAGAAAAGGCGCGCAGTCCAACACCGATCTGATTCGCAGCCAAACCAGCGCGACCATCCATATCCACAGTTTCGAGGAGATCTTCAACCAGCGCCTTCACGCTCTGATCGATATCGCGAATGGGATCACAGGGAGTGCGCAGGACCGGATCACCGATCACTCGAATCTCGCGAAGAGCCATTTACTTCACCTTCCCAAAAGATCACGATGGATCTGCTCGATACGCTCCACCGCAGATTCGACCGGAACTTCAAAAGACTCTCCGCTCGCGCGCAGGCGAATCTCAACCTTGCCTTCAGCAAGGCCTCGTCCAACGACGACCGAAACCGGGATACCCACGAGCTCAGCGTCCGCGAACTTCACGCCTGCGGAAACCTTACGACGATCATCAAAAAGGACGTCCAAACCATCGCGGTCCAGGGCCGATGAAATCGATACTGCGGTATCGAAAATCTCGTCTGTCTTACCCGTGGCCAGGACGTGTACGTCGAAGGGAGCGATATTCGCGGGCCATGCCAGACCACGCTCATCGCTGTTGGTTTCTGCAAGCGCGGCCAGAACACGAGAGACACCGATTCCATAGGAACCCATAGTGACGACCTGGCTCTTACCGTTCTCGTCAAGCACCGTCAGTCCCAAGGACTTCGCATACTTGCGTCCCAGCTGGAAGATATGACCGACCTCGATGCCACGTTCCAGGTGCAGAGGACCAGAACCGTCGGGAGCAAGATCCCCCTCACGGACTTCAGCAGCCTCGATCGTTCCATCAGCCGTAAAATCACGACCCATGGTCAACCAATAAACGTGCTTACCGGGAGTATTCGCACCCGCAATCCACGTCGTTCCATCAACAACGCGAGGATCAACCAGGAAACGGATCCCGCCAACCGGGTTGCCGTCTTCATCCAGATGACGTGCGGGAGAGTTCGGACCAGCGGCCATAGGACCGATGTAGCCCGGAACCAACTCGGGGTACTTCGCCAAGTCTTCCGGTGTCGACATTTCCACCTCAGCGGGAGCAACCGAGGCCTCGAGGCGCTTCATATCAACGTCACGATCCCCAGGCACGCCGAGCAGCACAACCTCGCGCTCCCCATCGGGATGGGTCAAGGTCACCACAAAGCTCTTCAATGTATCCGAGGCCTGCCACGGACGATCCTCACGCGGATAGAGCTCGTTCGAGCGCTCCACCAGAGCATCGATCGTCGGGGCATTGGGCGTCTCACGCATCTCAACCGCAGGAATACCGTCGAAAGGAATCGGCTCCGGCGCGGGGGTCACCACGGCCTCGGCATTAGCGGCGTAGCCACCCGGGGAACGCACGAAAGTATCCTCACCGATCGGGCTGGGGTGAAGGAATTCCTCGGAGCGAGAACCGCCCATCGCACCAGACATCGCCGAAACGATGACGTATTCCAAGCCCAGGCGCTTGAAGATACGCTCGTAGGTGTCGCGCTCATTCTGGTAGGAAACATCCAGCCCGGCATCGTCGATATCGAAGGAATACGCATCCTTCATGACAAACTCACGGCCACGGATCAGACCCGCGCGCGGACGCGCTTCATCGCGATACTTCGTCTGGATCTGGTAGATGGTCAAAGGAAGATCCTTGTAGGAGGAATACTGATCCTTCACCAGGAGGGTAAACATCTCCTCATGGGTCGGGGCCAGCAAGTAGTCCCCGCCCTTACGATCCTGAAGCTTGAACAGCGTTGGGCCATACTCGTCCCAGCGATGTGTCTCCTTGTAGGGATCCGCCGGCAGAAGCGCAGGAAGATGAACTTCCTGAGCGCCCATCGCATCCATCTCTTCACGAACGATGTCTTCAACCTTACGCAAAAGGCGTAGGCCCAGAGGAAGCCACGTGTAGATGCCAGGAGCTGTACGACGAATGTAGCCAGCACGGACAAGGAGCTTATGCGAAATTACCTCGGCATCTGCCGGGTCTTCACGCAAAGTACGCAGAAAAAAAGAGGAAAGAGTTCTTAACACACCTCAATCCTAAAGCACGGCGGGCACAGGCACGAAGCCTGCACCCGCCGTGGCATATTGTTCAGCTCACAAAGCCTCTGCTGCTTCCTTCAAATCACGCAGCATCGACATGGTGGAATACGACTCAGCGCACACTCCAGCCCACAGGCGCCACGCAGGAACAGACTCAGTTGCCTGATGACGCTCACGCAGGTGCAGGCGAGTACGATCGTTGGCCTCGGGAAGAAGAGCAAAAGTACAGGTACCGGTGTAGTCCTCAACCTGGTCTTCCCACTCAACATTGCTTCCAGGCGCAGGAACGCGAATAACCAAGCAGTCGTTTTCCTGGCGGATCAGCACACGACCGTCTTCATCCTCTTCAAAAGCAGCGTCCAAAACTTCCCAGACGCGCGTCGGAAGAGCATCGATAACGACCGAGCGATCGACGACGACATCAGCGTTAGGCAGCTCAAGGTCTCCGGGCAGAGAAACCGCGGCCTCGGAACGGGTCAATCCGATACGGCGCGGGAAACCCGTCGCGCAGATCGCACCCGCACACCCCAGCACGCCCAGAGCCAATACGTGACGAATCTTCATAACAATCCCCTTCATTGAAGCGGTAGTAGCAATTGTTTTCTTAGTAGTGAAGGATACGTGAAGCGCAATCGCGCAACTCCCCTAGCGGATGATGGGCATGACCTCGACAGAGCCTTCCCCCTCTTCCAAGCCCATTTCTTCAGCCAAAAGATTAGCGTGCTTGATCAAGGTGGGAACGATGTTGTCTTCGGGAACGGTCTCAACAACTTCTCCACGGATAAAAATCTGTCCCTTACCATTTCCCGAGGCCACACCCAGGTCAGCTTCACGAGCCTCGCCGGGACCATTCACCACGCAGCCCATGACGGCAACGCGAAGGGGAACAGTAAGGTCCTTGAGGCCTTCAGTGACATTCTCAGCAAGCGTCCACACGTCAACTTGGGCACGCCCACACGAAGGGCACGAGACGATCTCAAGAGTCTTCTCACGCAGCCCCATAAATTCAAGAAGCTTCGTGCCAACCTTAACTTCTTCTACGGGAGGCGCAGAAAGCGAGACGCGAATCGTATCGCCGATTCCATCGGCAAGAAGGACACCGAAAGCCGCACAGGACTTGATTGTCCCCTGGAATGCGGGGCCGGCCTCGGTCACTCCCAAGTGAAGAGGCCAATCGCCTTTCTCTGCAAGAAGACGGTAGGCCTGAACCATCGTGAGCACATCATGATGCTTGACGGAAATCTTGAAATCGTGGAAGTCATTTTCTTCGAAGAGCGACGCTTCCCAAACGGCAGACTCAACCAGGGCCTCGGGAGTTGCTCGACCATACTTCTTGAGAAGGCGCGGATCCAAAGACCCAGCATTCACACCGATACGCAGTGACGTTCCATGATCGGAAGCCGCGCGGCAAATTTCCTTCACCTGGTCATCGAACTTACGAATGTTTCCCGGGTTCACGCGAACTGCACCACAACCGGCCTCGATCGCCGCGAAAACATACTTCGGATTGAAGTGGATGTCAGCGATCACGGGAATACGGGATTGCTTAACGATAATCGGAAGCGCCTCAGCATCCTTATCGGTCGGGCAGGCAACGCGGACAATATCGCAGCCCGCTGCGGTCAACTCGGCAATCTGCTGCAGTGTCGCACCGATATCGTGTGTTTTCGTTGTCGTCATCGACTGAACAGAAACGGGAGCCCCACCACCGACGGGTACATCCCCCACCATGATTCGACGAGTCTTTCGACGCGGAAACGGGCTTTCGTGGACGCTCGGCATCCCTAAGTTAATCTCAGTCACCTTGTTATTATCTCCCACTCGAAACTGGCTGGCACGCGGGCTCAGCTCTATTGCAAAGAAATTGGCGCAATGATGTCAGCTGCGACCAGCAAGACTGTCATAGCGATCAGGAGTGCGCCCATCGTATATGTCAGCGGCATCAAGCGAGCAGTATCGGCGGGCGGCGGAACTTGCCTGCCTCTGGCACGAGCAATCCCACGCCGAATCCACTCGTAAAGCGCGGAAACAATATGCCCACCATCAAGCGGGGGGAAAGGCAGAAGATTAAAAACAAAAAGCGCCATATTGAGAGAAGCCAAAATCGACAGAAGTAGTGCAAGCGAGCGCATCCATCCCCCGCTGGAAGCAGTGACCTCCGAAGAAGTCGCATCTGCTGCGATTCGACCAATTCCAACAACCGACATCACGCCTGCAGAATCGCGCGGTGTGCCCTTAACGAGCGATTGCCCAACATCCCACAAGGCAAGTGGCAAGCGAACGACAACTTGTACGGTACCGGTAAAGGTCTGCCACACTGACGAGGCTACGGTCGCTGGACTTGCCGCATGGTATTCGATTCCGGCAATCACACCAATGTTCACAGAATCAGCCGTGCGCAGCGGGTCGATCTGAACATGATAACTCTGGCCTTGGCGTAGATAGTCGACGCCAATTTCACCCTGCGAGCTTGCAATCGCTTGGCGCATCTCATCCCACGACTGAACGCCTGTTCCGTTAATCGCGGTAATCGTGTCCCCACGCCGAATTCCAGCCGCGTATGCGGGAGCTTGGACGCTTGTTCCTTGCGAGGACAGCTCTTGGGGAACATCGCCGAGGGTCAGCGAGGCGCGAGGAATTCCGATCCCGACTAAAGCAACTGTCATGAGCACGATGGATAGGAAGAGATTGACCATCGGCCCACCCAGCATGACAACGATCTTCTTGGCTGGATGAAGGAGATAAAATGCGCGAGATTCGTAGCCCTGAGGAATTTCTTCCATGCTTGCTTCGCGGGCTTCTTGGGCGAGAGTGGGCTTTCCCCTGCTATTCGTTGTCTTTATCCCCTCACGCGCCGGAGCAAACATTCCGACAATACGGACGTAGCCGCCCAGAAGAATTGCTCGAAGGGAATAGGTTGTGTCGCCTTTCTTCCACGCAAGAAGTCTGGGGCCGAAACCGACAGCGAACTCAGGAACGTAAACGCCGAATTTCTTGGCAGGAAGCATGTGACCGCATTCGTGCAGGGCAACCGAGATCAGCAAACCCACGATGACAATGACTACACCGATAATTCCCACGTTCGTCCTTCGTCCTCATCCAATGCGTGCGACGGTATTCCTACTGCCCCGACCTATTTAGCCTGTTCCAGCCTAGCGGCATCTAGTACGTATCCGCAGGCACAATCAGTAAGCACACAAGTGCTCAGCCCGATTTCGCGCCCACTCTTCAACGCCGAGAATATCTTCCACACTTGGCTGCGCAATACCAGAGTGTTCGCCAAGAACCTGCGCCAAAAGGTCGACAATCGACAGATAGGGAAGCCTCTCTTCGAGGAAGGCTTGAACGAAAACTTCGTTCGCCGCGTTATAGACTGCCGGGTGCGTTGCCGATTCTGAAACAGCTGCGCGAGCAAGAGTCAGGGCCGGGAAAGTCTCAAAATCGACGGGTTCAAAGGTCCACTCCTGTGCGCGGAGAAAATCAACGGGTCTTTCAATATCAGGAAGCCGCTCAGGCCAGGTGAGTCCCAGAGCAATCGGGAGCTTCATATCGGGCGGAGAAGCCTGGGCGATCGTTGCGCCATCTTTCCACGTCACCATCGAGTGAACGATGGACTGGGGATGAACAACCGGCACAATATCATCTGCTGGAATATCAAAAAGAAGGTGCGCTTCGATCAGTTCGAGGCCCTTGTTGACCAGCGTTGAGGAATTGATGGTAACAACCGGCCCCATGCTCCACGTCGGGTGCGCCAAAGCCTGCTGGGGAGTGACATCCGTGAGTTCATGGCGTTTCTTTCCTCTGAAAGGACCGCCCGAGGCCGTGAGAACGAGCTGGGCGACCTCGCTTTTCCCCGTCACGCGGGAAGCAGTCAGTCCCTTTTCATGCACACCGCTTTCCAGACATTGAGCAATCGCCGAATGTTCTGAATCAACGGGAACGATCTGTCCAGGTCGACGCATTCGCCTGCGTACCAAGGAACCGCCAACAACCAAGGATTCCTTATTTGCCAGGGCTAGGGTTGCACCCGCTTCAAGTGCGGCGAGTGTAGGTCCGAGGCCAACGCCTCCGGTAATCCCATTCAAAACCACGGCCTTGGGGAAAGATCCAGCGATCTGCGTCGAGGCCTCTACGCCGTGGAGGATTTCCGGGAGAGTTCCCCCCTTGGAGCGAATGAGTTGGGCGAGCTCATCAACATTGCCGCTGTGGATCCCAACGATTTGTGGGCGGTAGCGCACGCACTGCTCAGCGAGGAGTTCTAGGGAGTGTCCACCCGCGCTCAGCGCGACAACATCGAAACGTTCTGCATATTGGTCGATAACCTGCAGAGCCTGGGTGCCGATGGATCCCGTCGAGCCTAGAAGGACAACTTGCTGCGTCATCGTTTAATTCACGGAGAGAAGGATCTCGACTGCACGGCCAAGATAGGCATCAACTGGACCCATCGCATATGCTTTCTTGCCGCGCGCAGACTTGAACAAGGCGTGGCGAACATCGTCAGCCAAAAGTTCCTCACGATCATCGAAGAAGGCAGCGATCCGATCCAAAAGATCATCGACCTGCTCGGCATCGTAGCCAATTCCGGACTTTGGGTGAGCAAAGCGATCCTTGTAGGGGCGAAGCAATCGCGGGTACAAGGTGGTCGCACGGTCGGCGACTTTTTCGTACCAAGCAGCCTCTCCGTTAACTGCAATGTGGTCAGCACGATCACGCTGAACAAAAGCAGCTTCAAGGCGGCTCATCGCTGCATCGACAGCCTGGGTGTCATAACCGTTGCGCTGCCGAGGGAAGGAAGCCTGCCGGACCTGCTCCGCACTGAATTGCTCAGCAGGAAGGCCTCCCTCGTAGGCATGACGAGCATCGACGAAGAAGTCATCTACGGCGTCCTTACCGTAACCACGCCGGAAAATTCCCGTCGTCGGGAAAGCGTCGCTCATCGCATCTCCTCTTCATGTGCATTATTCTCACGTGCACTTTGACGCGCACGCTCGCGGTTATTGACAGCCGTCGCAAGCTGCCCGCAGGCACCGTCGATATCAGAGCCGCGGGTATCGCGAATCGTTGTCGAGATTCCATTGTCTCGCAGTGTGTGTACGAATGCATCCTGCGCACGACGAGTGGACGCTGTCCAAATGGATCCCGGAGTTGGGTTGAGAGGAATGGGGTTGACATGCGCCCATCCCCTGCCGCGCTTGTTGAGCTCGTCAGCAAGGAGTTGTGCACGCCAAACCTGATCATTCATATCTTTAATCAAGGCGTATTCAATAGATACGCGACGTCCAGTCGCAACAAAGTAACGTCGCGCAGCGTCAAGAAGCTCGCCGACCTTCCAGCGGGAATTAATAGGGATGAGCTCATCTCTGAGGTCATCGTCTGGAGTATGCAGGGACACGGCCAAAGTCACGGGCAGGCCTTCTTGCGCGAGGCGATCAATCGCAGGAACCAGACCGACCGTCGATACGGTGACATTGCGTGCCGACATGCCAAAACCGCTTGGCGAAGGATCAATGATCCGATGGAGAGCTCCCACCACTGCCTTATAGTTTGCCAGGGGCTCCCCCATTCCCATAAACACAATGTTCGACAGGTGCGTGGGCGATCCACCAACCATCCCTTGTTCACACGCTTGATGTGCGCAGCGTACTTGGTCAATGATTTCGGCCGTCGACAAATTACGTGTCAGCCCCATCTGACCTGTGGCACAGAAAGGACAGCCCATCCCACACCCAGCCTGGGAAGAAATGCACAAAGTCGTCCGATCACTGTAACGCATGAGGACAGATTCCACGCGGGCCCCGTCGTAGAGTTCCCACAGGTGCTTAAGAGTCTCTCCACGATCGGCCTCAAGAACAGCGACCTCACGCACAAGAGAAGGAAGAAGTGTCGCAGAAATGACGTCATACGCGCTCTTCGGCATATCCGTCATCAGCGCGGGATCGCTCACGTGGCGTTCAAAGTAGTGACGCGAAAGTTGGTCAGCGCGGAAAGGCGGCAGCCCGGCCTCGGAAACGAAAGCCTTGCGTTCACTTCGGTCAAAATCAGCAAGATGACGAGGGGCTTTTCCGCGCCTACGCGCAGTAAAAGTCACCTGAGGCTTCGCATCAGGCGATGTCGCGCCTTCAGGCAATTGATCTGTTGGACGTACCTCACGTCGCTTGTGCTGTTCTATGCTCACCGCAACGGCCTCCTTTCCACGTGCATAGCCTAATCGCTCCCACCGGCATCTTCGTCCATCGCTAGCTGTGCTTAGCGAAGTGCGAGAAGAAAAATCACATAGAAAACGGGGGCCGTCATGACAAGAGAGTCCACGCGATCAAGGACGCCGCCGTGCCCGGGGATCAAAGCAGACATATCTTTCAAACCGACTTCACGCTTGATCAAGGATTCAGTGAGGTCACCGATCGTCGCACAGACACAGCCACACGCACCGGCGATCAAACCCCACCACCACGGTGCGCCCAGAAGATAGAAGCCGCCAACGCCGGTACCGATGCAGAACGCAAGCGATCCAATGAATCCTTCCCACGACTTCTTTGGGGACAGACGCGGCGCCATCGGATGCTTTCCAAAGAGAATACCGACAAGCCAGCCGCCAATATCGTTAAAGCAGGTCACCGCAACATAGACCCCAATAACTGCAGGCGAACGAAACTCGCGCAGCATCAAGACAACGAAGCAGGCAAGGAACGGAACGTAGATCGCGCTAAACACGCTGGCCGTGATATCAGCAATCCGAGAAGGCGTGGGGGCATCAATGAGGCGCCACACCACAACCGCAAAAACAGTGAGATAGAGGGCCATGGTGAGGGCCTCGGGGCCAAGAAGCCACGCGCAGACCATCATGCCGATTGCGCCAAGGTACAAGGGGGCAAGGGCGATATGAGTTCCGACTCTCGCGAAAGCCCCTCCCAACTCCCACAATCCAAGCAGAGCGATGCAGCACACGAAGCCGACAAAGAGCCCTTGGACGACAAGTAGCGAGGCGACGAGCAAGGCAATCAGGACTACAGCAGAAGAAACCGCTGCCGGAAGATTGCGACCGGCCTTCCCCGTTGGTGCTAGCGGCTGGGTGTTTTCGCGCGGCTGAGGTGAAAAGACGCGCGAAAACACCGATGGACCGTGTTGATGGGATGTGGTGGACATCAGATGGTGAGAAGTTCGCTTTCCTTAGTTGCAAGAAGGTGGTCGATCAATTCGACGCGAGCCTTCGTTGCAGCCTCGAGGGCCTTTTCTGCGCGCTCGACTTCGTCTTCTCCTGCTTCGCCGTCCTTCTTCAGACGATCGAGGCTTTCCTTTGCCTTACGACGGATGGAGCGAACCGAAACGCGGGCATCTTCTGCCTTGTTCTTTGCCTGCTTGACGTATTCCTTACGACGCTCTTCAGTCAAAGCAGGCAAAACAACGCGTACAACGTTTCCGTCATCGGTCGGGTTGACCCCCAAATCGGACTCGCGCAGAGTCTTGATGATCTCCTGGGTCGCCGTGCGATCAAAAGGCGAAATCAGAACGGTACGAGCTTCAGGAATCTGGAAAGAAGCCAGCTGCTGCATCGGGGTCGGGGCTCCATAGTAGTCAACAAGGAGCTGCTCGAACATGCCAGCATTTGCACGTCCGGTCCGGATATTACCGAATTCATGACGGGCTGCTTCGACCGTCTTATCCATTTTTTCTTCTGCTTCAAGCAGGATGTCGTCGATCACGGAAATCTTCCTTTCAGTGTGATTCGCTGAGGACAAGCGTACCGATTTTTTCGCCACGGAGCGCGGCGGTAACGTTACCGGGTTCTGACATTCCAAAGACTCGCATTGTCAGCCCGTTTTCCTGGCCAAGCGCAAAGGCAGCAGCATCAACGACCTTCAGACCACGGCTCAGTGCATCTTGATAGGTGACGAAGTCAAGCTTATGCGCATTCGGGTTGACTCGAGGATCGTCATCGTAGACGCCGTCAACACCGTTCTTTGCAACAAGAAGTTCATCGCAATGAGTTTCCAATGCGCGCTGCGCGGAGACCGTATCGGTAGAGAAATAGGGCAATCCTGCACCTGCGCCGAAGAGAACAACGCGCCCCTTTTCGAGGTGACGAATAGCGCGCAGCGGAATGTAGGGCTCTGCGACCTGTTGCATTGCAATTGCACTTTGGACGCGAGCGGGAACACCAGACTGCTCGATGAAATCTTGAAGCGCCAGGGCATTCATGACGGTGCCGAGCATTCCCATGTAGTCTGCACGTGAGCGGTCCAGACCTTGCCTGGACAACTCGGCTCCGCGGAAGAAGTTACCACCGCCAACGACGACTGCAACCTGGATCCCCGCGTGAACTGCCTCGGCGATCTGCTCTGCAATTGAGCGGACGACAGTGGGATCGAGGCCGACGGAACCTCCGCCAAAGGCTTCACCTGAGAGTTTGAGGAGGACGCGACGAGCAGCTGGCATGAGTACTTCTCCTTTGAATGAGTGCTGAGTCCTAAGAGATAGGGTGATGGCCCCGCATTAAGCGGGGCCATCACACAAAATCAGGCGCCGACGTGGACGCGCACGAACTGGGTGACCTTTGCACCAGCGTCGCGCAGAACCTGTCCGACGGACTTTGAAGGATCGCGAGCAAATGCCTGATCGACCAGGCAGTTGTCCTTGAAGAATGCCTCAAGACGTCCCTGAACAATCTTGGGGACGATCTTCTCGGGCTTGCCTTCCTCGAGGGTGATCTTCTCGAGGGTGGCGCGTTCCTTCTCCAAGACATCGGCCGGAACCGAGTCGCGGTCAAGGTAAGCGGGCATGTAGGCAGCAACGTGCATCGCGACATCGTGTGCAACGCCAGCTCCAGCTGCGTCGGTGACGACGAAGACACCAACCTGCGGGGGCAGGTCGGGGCTGGTCTGGTGCAGGTAGAGATCAACGTTCTCGCCCTCAACGCGAATCACGCGACGGATTTCGAGCTTTTCGCCGATAACTGCGGCCATTGCGTCAAGCTGTTCCTTGACAGTGGAGTCGCCCATCGGAGCTGCAAGCAGCGAGTCAACGTCGGATGCGCCGGAGGCAACAGCGGCCTCGAGGACAGAGTGTGCGAAGTCGATGAACTTCTGGTTCTTGGCAACGAAGTCGGTCTCGGAGTTGACCTCGACCATGACGCCCACGCCGTCCTGAACGGAGGCAGCGAGCAGGCCGGCCGATGCCTGACGACCTTCGCGCTTGGACAGCGACTTCAGGCCCTTCAGACGAATGATTTCGAGAGCCTTCTCGGCATCGCCGTCGGCTTCCTGGAGCGCCTTCTTGACGTCCATCATGCCTGCGCCAGTCTTCTCGCGCAGAGCCTTCACATCAGCAGCGGTGAAATTAGCCATTACTGATTTCCTTCTTTCTGAGCTTCAGTCCTGTGCGGGGGTTTCAGACTCGTTGGCCACGGCCTGTGCTGCTGCCTCGTCAGCGGCAACTTCGCCTTCGAGAAGCTCGCGCTCCCACTCAGCCAAAGGCTCAGCTGCGTTTTCCTCGGAAGCATTCTTGCGGCCGGCGCTGCGTGCAAGCAGGCCTTCGGCAACTGCGTCGGCGATCACGCGGGTCAGCAGTGCAACGGCGCGAATGGCGTCATCGTTGCCGGGAATGCGGTAGTCAACCTCGTCCGGATCTGCGTTGGTATCGAGGATGGCCACGATCGGGATGTTGAGCTTGCGAGCTTCGGAAACCGCCAGGTGTTCCTTCTTCGGGTCAACGATCCACACTGCGGAGGGAACCTTGGCCATATCGCGAATACCACCGAGGGTGCGAGCAAGCTTGTCCTTCTCGCGGCGCATCATGAGCAGTTCCTTCTTGGTGCGGCCGGAAGATGCCACATCGTCGAAGTCAATCTGCTCGAGTTCCTTCAGGCGCTGCAGACGCTTGGAAACGGTGGAGAAGTTGGTGAGCATACCGCCGAGCCAACGGTGGTTCACGTAAGGCATGCCAACGCGCTGTGCCTGCTCGGCAACAGCTTCCTGAGCCTGCTTCTTGGTGCCAACAAAGAGGATGGTTCCACCGTGAGCAACGGTTTCCTTCACGAAATCGAAGGCAATATCGATGTCGGCAATGGTCTGCTCGAGGTCGATGATGTAGATGCCGTTACGTTCGGTGAGGATGAAACGCTTCATCTTCGGGTTCCAACGACGGGTCTGGTGCCCGAAGTGCACGCCAGATTCCAGGAGCTGGCGCATGGTGACGACTGCCATTGCATCGTCCTTTCCCCGCTGGGCGGGATCGTGGGGTTTCCCCCGGTTTTCTCGGTTAATGTGCCTTTTCGGCCCTGGTGCTATGGCGTTGCGACCCATTGGACCGTGACGCAACTGCCCCGGCACTTTCACTTCCGTGAGGTGCTCGGAAAATAGCACGCGAAGTCATTCGCACAGCGAATGCTGTCCAATCTTATCTCATCTCACCTAGCTCTTCGGACCCAGCGGGGTACAAAATGCAGCAATTTCACTTGCAATAGCTCACATGCCTTTATCCACAGGAAGGATATTTACTCGGCGTTTTCCACAGATTTCATTTTGCGCGAGCCACATCGTTTCCCTATTTGCAGGCTGGATTTATGAATCAACGTACGTATGGCTTTCTGCGGCTCATCCCTACTGTGGCGACATTCATCTTCGCTTGGAGCCTTTGTTTCCCTGGAATTGCAACACCAGCCATGCCACGCGCTTCTTCCGTGTGGACTCTTCCTTTTTCTGAACCTTTTACTCTTACTCAAGGTTTTGCCCCACCTGATAAACCATGGCTTTCAGGCTCACGAGGAATATGGGTCAACATCGGAAGTGAGGATCCTTCGCTTCGCTCCCCGTGCAACGGAACTGTAGTCTTTTCCGGGATGCTCGCCGGACGCGAAGTCCTTTCCATTGATTGCTCGGGAATCCATTCCACCTTTGAGCCAGCAACTTCTTCCCTCCACATTGGCGAGGCCGTGCAGCGCGGGCAGCGCATCGGTGAGGTTGCCCCGCCCAAGCAGGAGGATTCGCACATGCGGAAGGGCGATCTTCACTGGGGTGCGAAAGTTAGTCGTTATCGCTACATCAATCCGCTCAGAATGCTCCAAGGACACCCGCGGTTGAAAACTCTTCAATGAGTGCTAAGCCCTAGGATGCGCTTGTTTGTAGATAGCGCTCAGGCGCTGAGCATCCACATGTGTATAACGCTGAGTTGTTTGAAGTGAAGAATGTCCAAGCATTTCTTGCACGGCTCTGAGGTCTGCGCCTCCAGCCAGGATATGGGTCGCAGCAGTGTGGCGAAGGGCGTGAGGGGCGAGGTCTCGCACGCCTGCCTGTGCGCACATTCGATGGATCATCGCGCGGATCACACGAGGGTCAATGCGCCGTCCCTTATCTCCAACAAAGAGAGCACGTCCCGCCTCGGGAATCGCCAAACTCGGGCGGCCATGAGAAAGCCATGCTTGCAGTGCGGACAAACACGCGCGTGTAAAAGGAACAACTCGTTCTTTGTTGCCCTTACCGATCACTCTTAATGTCATACCCTGCTGGTCAATAGACGTCGTATCCAACGAGCACACTTCACTCACGCGAATACCGGTCGCGTAAATCGTCTCAAGGATGGCCCAATCGCGTATCGCCGCCGGCGAATTCTCCTCACGCGTACGAGTGGCTGCATAAGACAGGAGCTCGGCCGTATCGGAAGGGGTCTGAACCTGTGGAAGCTTTTGGTCCCCGCGAGCGCTGGTCACGAGCAACCCGGGGTCGCTGTCGAGGTACCCGCGGCGATATGCCCAAGCGGTGAAGGAACGAATTGAAGCGGTTCTGCGAGAGATTGTCGATCGCGATTTCCCCTGTTGAACCAAACTGGCGAGCCAGGCACGAATTGCCCGAAGAGTAACGACGCTGCGGATGTTCTCTGTTGAGAGTTCATCGACCTGACAATAAGTAGTGAATGAACGCAGATCACTGACATAGGCGCGAAGGGTGTGCTCTGATACCGCAAGATTTGCGCGCAAATACACGCCCCATGCATCGATCAAAGACTCCTCCACGGGGCAAGTCTATCGGCCTTGCCCGAGACTGCGATGCCAGCCGCGCTCATCGACACCGACGAATGCACTGAGCTGAAGTCGAACAAGAGCAACCTTAACGGATTCTTCATCGAGGCCAGCCGCAACAGCAAGACGCTCGGTCGTCATGGAGCGTCTTTGGGGAAGGGCCTCATAAACCCGGCGTAGTAGCGGTTCGAGGGAATCAACAAGACCATCAGGAGCAGTAGGATCTCCGAACAATGGAAGCTCGTGGATCTCTGGCGCGTTTGCCTCCCCTATCATTTCGAGGACATCGACATAGTCACGGATTAGAGTTCCCCCATTGCGAAGCAAATCATGGACCCCGCGCGATGCTTCCGAATATATAGATCCGGGGATCCCACCAACGGGTGTTCCCTGCTCGAGCGCCCAACGAGAGGTTGCTAGTGCCCCTGAACGCGGCGAGGCCTCGACAACGACAACTCCGCTTGCAGCGGCAGCAATCAAGCGGTTCCTTCCCAAGAATCGCCACTTTGCAGGACGGAATGTGCATGGAACTTCAGAGATGAGCGCTCCCCCACAGGCAAGGATTGTTCGAAAGAGATCCGTGTTGCATGCGGGATAGAGATTGCCCAATCCACCAGCCATGAACGCACATGTGTAGCCAGCCACGTCAACGCTCCCCTGGTGAGCATAGGAGTCAATACCGATCGCTCCGCCAGAAATAGTGCCGAACCCCCGATGAGAAAGCTCCCGGGAAAGTTCACGCGCAACGCTGTTCCCGTAATTTGAAGACGCGCGAGCGCCCACAATCGCAATTGAAGAACGCGTCGAAAGTTCCCCTAGAACCCAGAGCATTCGAGGCGCATTTTGCCCAAGTTTGACAAAGCCCTTCGGCCACTTCTCATCCTTTGGCAAGACGATGTGGCCACCGATTTTTTCCAAGATATTGAGCTCAAGGTCTGGTTGAGCTGCAAGAGCCCGGGGCCTCCATCTTTTCCAACACGACCTGTAAGTGTCTTCAAGGCTTTTGAGCGCGTCAGGGATCAAGACCTGTTCTGCAAGGAGCCAGCGCTTCGCCTCTTCATCACCCAATGCGCATCGAAGAACTTCAAGTTGGGTGTCCGCGGGCTCGCTGATGCAGTTCCACCACACCTCGTCCAGCAGTTGTTGATTATCCGATTCCATAGTGTTCGCCTCCTTGGCGAAGCTGGAGTGCGCAGGAGAATTCCTCCAGCCCGATCGTATTTTTTCCAGAGAAATCAGCACAGGTCCACATCAATCGAAGGAGGCGATCTGCGCCTCGCATGGAGAGTTCTCCCCGGTCAACAGAGCGATCAATCAGAGACAAAATCCGTTCCGAAGGTGGGTGAGTCGAACGGATCCATGAACCCTCCACATCCCGATTGAGCTGCCAGGGAGTATCTCGCAATCGCCGTAACGCCCGTTCACGTGCCTCGCACACTTGTTCCTTTAACGATGCGGAAGTGAAGTCTGCTGCGCACTTCAAATCGGCTTGTGTGGGGACCCTCATCGACAAAGTAATGTCAATACGATCAATGAGGGGCCCAGAGAGGCGCCCCAGATAACGCCGTCGTTGCACGGACGAACACGTGCAGCTCTTCGTTCTCCCGCCAAGATGTCCACACGGGCATGGATTCGTCGCCAAAACTAATTGAAAGGACGCGGGATAGGACGCGATATGACCCGAACGCTGAATTCTGACCCAACCAGATTCAAGGGGTTGGCGTAATGAGTCCAAGACCGCAGGCGCGAATTCAGTGGCCTCGTCGAGAAAGAGAACTCCCCCGTGGGCAAGAGACACAGCTCCCGGACGAATACAGCTACTTCCACCACCGACCATCGCAGGAATCGACATGGAGTGATGAGGGGATTGAAAAGGCGCATGGTCAAGCAATCCTCCTGCAGGAAGATCCCCGGCAAGGGAATGAATCGCACTTGCGGTCAGAGCATCGCTCTCACTTAACTCTGGAAGAATCGAAGGAATTCGAGAAGCGATCATCGTTTTCCCACTTCCCGGTTCACCAATCAGCATCAGATGGTGGCCGCCCGCAGCAGCAAGAGCAACAGCGTCCACGGCGGCGTTGTGCCCGCGAACTTGAGAAAAGTCGATCTCTGCGCGAGTCAGACCCGATTTTTCTCCTGATTCGTTTCGTTGTGGCCGCGATCCTGTGTTTCCAGAAACGCCCACGATCCGAGCTCGGGTTGCTTCTCCTCCACATGCGCGAACGAAATCTGCAAGATGGGCAAAGGAGCGCACCTCAATTCCCGGCACAAGTGAAGCTTCTTCGCGCGCCTCCTGTGGAACATAGACCCGAGAGATCCCAGCGCGCCTGGCCGCAATCACTGCTGGCAGGACTCCAGGAATGGTATGAAGGCTTCCATCCAGTCCCAGTTCGCCAATGAAAACCTCTCCAGCAACGCCCTGAGCTCTGATCTTTGACGAGGCTAGGAGAATAGATACAGAGATCGCGAAGTCAAAACCCGAACCTGATTTTGGCAAACCGGCAGGTGAAAGTCCCACTGTCACATGGCGATCCAGTACTTCCAACTCACACGCTTGAAGCGCTGAGCGAACGCGATCGCGTGCCTCTCGCAGCGAGGCATCTGGAAGTCCAACAAGGGTGAAGGTTACTAATCCGCGGCCCACGTGTGTTTCGACATCAACGATTGTCCCATCGAGGCCAACCAAAGCGACAGCTCGCGTGCGTGCAAGGAAGGAACTCATGCGATGCCCCTCACCCACTCAATCTTCGGGGGATATCGATCGAAATCGACTCTCCCTCCTTCACGCACATCTTTCGCGCACCCGCGAGGGACAGTCAGAGCAATGACATCAATGCGGAGCTTGGAAAAGGAGGAGTGCTGATGTGCCCATCGGGCGGCAAGGCGGCGTAACTGGAGTACTTTGCGCGTGTCAACAGACTCCAGTGCACTCCCGTACGTCGTGCCGATTCGTGTGCGAACCTCGACAACGACAGCTGTTCGTCCTTCGCGCGCAAGGATGTCGAGTTCTCCGCGCCGAGAATCACGCCAATTCCGTTCAAGAACCTCTAGGCCATTGTCTTCGATGAAGCGGCAGGCATACTCTTCCCCTGCCTGGCCAAGGTATTTTCTGTGATCCACCATTGCTCCTTCCTCTTAGAGGAACAATGGCAGGCACAGCACGCAAAAATGAGGCAGGAAGGGGATTCTGTGGAAAACGCCGTTTAGACGTCATCCTGTGGATAAACCCGTTTTCTAAACAACAATAGGCCGCCAGCTTCCTGCGACCAAACCTCGCTGGAGCGTGCTTAAGCGAGAGGAAGTTCAGGCTTGTTGAGTTCCTCGACGTTGACGTCCTTGTAGGTAACAACGCGAACAGAGTGAACGAAACGCGACGAACGATAGATATCCCAGACCCAGGCGTCTGTCAGGGTTAGCTCAAAGAAAATATCGCCGCCGACAGGTCGAGCTTGCACATCGACATGGTTGCACAGGTAGAAACGGCGTTCGGTCTCGACAACGTACTTAAAGAGTCCGATGACGTCGCGATATTCGCGGAAAAGCGCTAGTTCGAGGTTATTCTCGTAAGATTCAATATCGTTCGACATGACCGCCTCCTGTGTTGCTCTCAGTATCTTAGAGGGCCACAGTGTCTTTTATTCGTCGACACCCGGAAGTTTCCACGAGCGCCGATGAAAGTCAGAAGCTCCCAGCTCGCGGAGCCCGCGAATATGCGCCGCGGAGGAATACCCCTTATTCCCGGCCCAGTCATACCCCGGGTCCGCACATTCCATCATCAATCGGTCGCGATATACCTTCGCTGCTACAGACGCTGCCGATACAACCGCACATTGCGCATCCGCTTTTACCCGTGTCACAACAGGTGGAACAGCAATATCGGGATAGGAAGGGCCGTCAAAACTGTCAAAAAGATCCGGCGAGTCGCTCAGCCACTCATGGCTTCCATCCAAAATGATGACATCGGCACTGAAACCACGAGCCTGGGCAGCCTTCATGGCTCGACGCCCCGCCAGTCTCAAGGCTGCAACAATTCCAAAACGATCAATCTCAGTGTTACTCGCCTGCCCGATTTCAATGCAAGGACTCCACTCATAGACCGGCTCGTACAAGGCCTCGCGCGCACGAATACTGAGCATTTTTGAATCGGCAAGCCCGGGAAGAACATCGTCTCCGGTAGGAGGCGCAAAAGCAAGACCAACGCACACCGGGCCTGCAAGTGCACCTCGCCCAACCTCGTCCATTCCTGCAACAACGCCGAAACGAGACTGCAGTTCTTGCTCCCACTCACGCGTGGGCTGCAGCTTAGCTGAGCGCTGTCGAGGCGCCTGCGAAGAGGACGTCATTGAGGATCAGGAACTCCAGAGAAAACCGAGCGATCTCCAAGCCACGTAAGGCGGTTAGTCGGCCAAATCACCGCAAATGCCCGCCCCACCACTGCGCTTTCGGGAACGTAGGGAGATTGTCCGTTCCCCATGTGGTAGCGAGAATCTGCCGAGTTCGTTCGGTTATCCCCCATCACCCACAGGTGTCCTTCGGGGACAGTGACGTCGAAAGTCATCGACGAGGCCGGACCTGAGCTGGCAAGGTAGGGTTCGCTAATCGCGACACCGTTAACTTCGATCTTGCCTTCTGCCGTGCAACAGGTGACATGGTCCCCGCCAAGTCCAATCACACGCTTGACCAAGGTCTGTTCACCGCCGGCGGGAAGAATTCCCGTAAATTCGGCGATCTTTCGAAGCGGGCTTGAGCTCTTCGTATCATTTTTCGACAGCCACCCTAGAGTGTCATCGAAGACGACCACGTCACCACGTCGGATATCACCGGTGTACTGCGAGACTCGAGAAACAGCGATCCGATCGTGTTCGATCAAGGTGTTGCGCATCGAGGCGGAAGGGATCCAAAAGACCTGCACAAGAAAAGCGCGAAGCAGCGAAGAAATGACAAGGGCGCAGATGATGATGATCGCCATCTCCCGCAGCCAATTGAGAGGGTTCTTGCGTGCGCGACGCTCAGCACGCTCGATGTCTTTGATCGAGGGGCCGTGAGCGACTGGCATTCGTACACTTTTTTCGCGCGTTCCACGGCGGCTCATATTCGGTTCCCTTTCCTTTTACTACCGTAAATTCTCACACGTATGCGAAAACCCGGCATCCTTAAGGATACCGGGCTTAAATCGCGAGTGAGTGTCACTCGGCAGATCCGGAGCGGTGCTCCTTGATCTTTGCAGCCTTACCGTGGCGCTCACGCAGGTAGTAGAGCTTTGCGCGGCGCACATCGCCCTTGACGACAACTTCGATCTTGTCGATCGTCGGTGCGTGCAGGGGGAAGGTACGCTCAACACCGACACCGAAGGAAATCTTACGGACGGTGAAGGTTTCGGACACACCGTGGCCACGGCGAGCGATAACGACGCCCTGGAAAACCTGGATACGCGAACGGTTACCTTCGATAACCTTCACGTGAACCTTGACGGTGTCACCGGAACGGAAAGCAGGGATGTCTTCGCGCAGCGAAGCTGCATCGACGGCGTCCAGCTTTTGCATGTTTACTCCTTGACGCTTCTGCCGCAGGTCAGTCACGTCTCTTCGGCAGGTCAAGCCTGCGATCGTGAATATGTCCGTATGATCCGGCGGCCCCCCGCGGCAGGTTACGCCACACACAGACCGTTCAAGTTTGCCACATTCTTTGAGGAAAAGAACAGTGCCAAGAGAAAAAACCTTCCCGAAAAACGGTGATTTGCCTTACGAAAGAGCGAGTTAGACGCCTTCAGGGCGAACCATGACCACATCGGAGGCATCGACGTGATCATTGAGTCGGAAATGACGTCGCCCCGCTTTCTTGAAACCGTGTTTGCGATAGAAACGCTGCGCGCGCTCGTTGTAGATGTGGGTTCCCAAGACGATCTGCGTCGCGCCTTCGTGGCGAACTGCGTCAATCGTGTGCTCAAGCAAAGCTCCCGCGATTCCGCTGCCGTGCACATCGAGATCCGCGTAGCACTTCGATAGGTATGCCGCATGCTCGTCAAGGGGGTATTTCCCATTTCCCCTCGGCATATCTGCTGGAGCATTAAGGAAGACTAGAGAATAGGCAATGAGTACTCCGTCGCTGCAGGCAACAAAGCACCGCGCGCGTTCATCAGCAAGATACTTCGCAAAAACCTCGGGAGTCAGCCCCGTGCGGATAAAGTCCTGCGCGGCCTCGGCGGGGATCATGTCGGGCACTGCGAGGGGGAAGGTGCGTGAGGCAAGCGCACTGATCGCCTCGGCCTCTTCTTTCCTCGCGCGACGAATCTCAACAGTCCTGAACCCATCATCGCAAACGAGCAGGCCGTGCGCCGCAATAACTTCACGGTCGCGAGTTGAAAGCTGATGTGGATCGATACGCGAAATAATATCGGGACGTCGGCGAGTGGTTCGTTCAAGCGAACGGTCGCTCCTCCATCGTTCGATCTTCGCGTGATCTCCGCTCATGAGAACCGTTGGAACCTCAAGTCCTCGCCACGACTGAGGTTTCGTGTAGACCGGGTACTCCAAAAGTCCAATGCCACTGTGTGATTCCTCAACCAAAGAATCGGGATTCCCGATCACACCGTCAAGCAAGCGGCCAACGGCCTCGACAAGCACGAGCGCGGCCACTTCTCCCCCGTTGAGGACATAATCGCCGATCGAAAATTCTTCAACGACGAGGCCGCGGCTTCGGTAGTGGTCAGCGACGCGTTGGTCGATTCCTTCATAGCGCCCGCACGCCACAATGATGCGATCAAAAGCTGCGAATTCTTGGGCTTTCTTTTGGGTAAAAGGAATACCGGAGGGAGTGGGGACGGCTAAAACGCAATTTGTGGAGTCACCGATAATATCGTCGAGCGCTTCACCCCAGACATCGGGCTTCATGACCATTCCGGCGCCACCACCGTAGGGAGTGTCGTCAACTGTTCGGTGGCGATCGTGAGTCCATTCGCGCAAATCATGAACGCGAATATCTAAGTGCCCACTAGTTCTTGCTTTACCCATGAGGGAAAGGTCAAGAACAGAAAAGTACTGCGGGAAAATACTGATCAGATCAATGCGCATTCGTGGTTTCTTCCCTGCTCGAATCAGCGTGCTTCAACAGCGTCGTCGTCAAAAAGACCAGGCAGCGGATCGATGGTGACGGTTCCACCCTCGACATCGACCTCGGGAACGATTTGGTGAACAAAAGGAACCATCACAACACCACTCTGAGTTGCGACTAAGAGCAGATCTTGGGCCGCCCCCATCTGAATTCCCTTAACGGTTCCCAGGGTCTGGCCTTGCAGATCAAGTGCTTGCAGGCCTTTGAGCTGGTGAGGATACCAGGCATCTTCTTCTTCGCGTTCGTCGGTCAGCAGACGTACGCCTCGAAGAGCTTCTGCACCTTCGCGGTCGCTCACTTCCTCGAATAAGGCGACCACGCGTTCCTTATGCTGACGGATGGAGCGAAGCGTCAGCTCGGGCATGGACTGCTCCGAGGTTTCAAAAACTGTCCCGCTGATGAAAAGTTCGGGATCATCGCTACGGATATCGAGAATCACTTCCCCGCGTAGTCCGTGTGCGGGGCCAATCAGTGCTGCCGTCATAAGCATGGGAAAGTCCTTGTCATAGGAACGACAAACGGGGACCTGATCGAGCCAGGTCCCCGTTTGAGATCACTGCGTTGTCACTCGCGGTCGGTGTCAACAACATCAACGCGAACATTCCCACGCGGGGAGAGTGCGTTGACCACCGTGCGTAGCGCACGAGCCGTGCGACCACCACGACCGATGACACGTCCCAGATCCTCCGGGTTCACGCGAACCTCAAGCATCTGCCCGCGACGCATGGAACGGGATGAAACCCGCACGTCTTCGGGGTGGTCAACAATTCCGCTGACCAGGTGTTCGAGTGCATCAGCAAGCATAATCAGGCTTCCTCGCCAGCTTCTTCTTCAGCCTTGGGCTCTTCTGCAGCTTCTTCAGCGGCAGCGGCCTGTGCGGCTTCTTCTTCAGCCTTGCGAGCAGCTTCTTCCTCAGCCTTCTTGGCGGAGGCGTCTGCCTTGCGCTTTTCAGCAGCGGCTTCGGCGTCCTTAATGGCCTGAGCAGCAGCGGCTGCCTTGTCGGCATCTGCGTACTGAACGCGGGACACTGCGTCAGCCTTGCCATTGAAGCGAGCGATATCGCCGGTCAGGACGAGCAGGTTACGAACCTGGTCCGAGGGCTGTGCGCCCACGCCGAGCCAGTACTGCACGCGGTCAGACTTGATCTCGATGGTCGAGGGGTTCGGGGTCGGATCGTACAGACCGACCTCTTCGATGACGCGGCCGTCACGCTTCTTGCGCGAGTCAACGACAACGACACGGTAAACGGGTGCATGGATCTTGCCCATGCGCTTCAAACGAATGCGAACTGCCACTGTTGTGGTCACTCCTGTTTCAAATCGGTGTGGGACAGACATACGTCAGGTAGGGAAACACAGACGATGATTATCCCGGGACGCGACGAACTCAGATGAGAGGGCTCTTCGCACGTCGAGTACAGCGAACAATTATGCCAGTAATAAAGGGTTATTCCAAGCCGATTGGCATAAAGACTTCAATCCTGGCGGTGGTCTTCATCACCGCCAGGATTGAATCCGAGCCTAGACCGAGGCAACAAGCATTCCTCCGCGGCAGATCTGCGTCGGATGAAGAAGAGCGTCAACCGAGCGTGAGGGGCATTGCTCATAAATCATCAGATCTGCGATCCCGCCAAGAAAACCCGCAGTGGATCTTAGATACTGTCGAGCCTTGAGCGTTGCACGCGACAGGATCTCATCGGCTGGAACTCCCAAGTTCGCCCATGCGTCAAGCTCACCGCGAATACTCCCAGGTTCTTGATAACCGCCGGTATCACTTGCCGGCAAAATCGTTATCCCCGAGTCGAAAAGAAGCTGCGCCTGTTCATATCGATTCTTCGATAGCCCCTTCATCGTCGCCGAGTAACGCGGATACTTGATGCGGCTCTGCTCGGCAAACTCCCCAAAAAGCTCGCGTTGCAGCATAGTGACTGACACTGCTACGCCCCGGGAACATGCCTCCGCAATCTGGTCGCGATCCATTCCGCTGGCGTGTTCAATATTGTCCACTCCAGCTTCTAAGAGATCATCAATGACGCGATGAGAAAAGGCGTGAACAGCGACGCGGCCACCTGACTCGTGCACCGCCGCGACGGCCTCGACAAGCGCACCGCGAGGCCACAAAGGCTCAAGATCCGCGTCCCTTCCCCTACTGCGATCGATCCAGTCCCCCACGATCTTCACCCAGCCGTCGCCACGTGCCAGTTCTTCAAGCGCAACCGCAGTAAGATCCCTGGCATCCTCAACCTCGCGAGCAAGGCCTCGAATATAGCGCTTGGGGCGAGCGATGTGACGACCGCATCGAATAAGGACTGGTAGACCAGCCTCGCCTTGAACCCACGAGGTATCGACGGGAGAACCGCAATCACGTAGAAGTGTCACGCCCGCACTGAGCTCAG
Source organism: Actinomyces sp. S6-Spd3 (assembly GCF_000758755.1). Taxonomy (GTDB): domain Bacteria; phylum Actinomycetota; class Actinomycetes; order Actinomycetales; family Actinomycetaceae; genus Pauljensenia. Next base: position 54,638 of record NZ_JRMV01000275.1, read on the forward strand.
TGCGAAGCTGTCCACGCTGTTCATCTGCACTCAGAACGCGGGCACCGTGACCGACACCGATGTGACAGTGCGCATCGACGAGGCCGGGGGTCGCCCACCCGCGTACAACCTGTGCTCCTCGCGGAATAGTATCAACGGACGAAATGACCGGAGCAAGGGCCCACACACCGCGAACCCAACCCGATTCGGTCAATAAGTGCCCGTCAAAATACATCAGGAACGGCCGAGCATTCGACGGATATCTTCAGGAAGATCATCCAAAGTCGGGCGAGGGCCTTCTTGCGGGGCTTCACTCACACCAAAAGCCGAACCCGAGGGCGCACTTGAACGCTGTTCGGGAGGAAGCAGGGCCTCGAGTTCTTGCTGACGACGCTTTGCAGGGTTACCACTACGTGCCTTCTTGGCCACGCGTGCTCGCTGAGCACGGTCCTTACGAGCTTGCGCCTTCTGCTTTGCTTTTCCGCCGCTTCCGGGCATGGATCCCATTCCGGGCATTCCTCCCGGTCCCATCTGCCCCATTTGCCCCATCATGGTCTTCGCGGCTTCAAAACGCTTGACCAGATTATTGACCTCAGCAACCGTGACGCCAGAACCGCGAGCAATACGAGCACGGCGTGAGCCGTTGAGAATCGAAACATCTGCGCGTTCGGCGGGGGTCATCGAGCGAACAATCGCCTCGACGCGGTTCACCTCGCGTTCATCGAAGTTCTCAAGCTGATCACGCATCTGGGCCATTCCGGGAATCATTCCCAGAACCTTCTTCATTGAACCCAGCTTGCGGACCTGTTGGAGCTGGCTGAGGAAGTCGTCCAAGGTGAGTTCACCGGACATGGCCTTCTTGGCCATCTTCTCTGCTTCTTCAGCATCGAGGCGCTTTTCTGCCTGCTCGATGAGCGTCATGATGTCGCCCATATCGAGGATACGGCTGGCCATGCGATCTGCATGGAAACGCTCGAAGTCATCCAAGCCTTCGCCCGTTGAAGCAAAGAGGATGGGCGCACCCGTCACGCCTCGGACAGAGAGCGCAGCACCGCCTCGGGCATCACCATCGAGTTTGGAAAGAACAACGCCCGTAAAGCCCACACCGTCACGGAAAGCAGTCGCCGTATTAACAGCGTCCTGACCGATCATCGCGTCTAGGACAAACATGACTTCGTGGGGGTTGACGGCCTCGCGAATGGCAATGGCCTGGGCCATCATTTCTTCGTCAACGCCCAAGCGACCCGCGGTATCAACGATCACAACGTTGATACCGTTCGTAATCGCATAGTCAAGGCCCGAGCGAGCTACTTGAACCGGATCGCCGACACCATTACCGGGCTGTGGCGCCCACACTTGAACGCCCGCACGCTCACCAACGATTTGCAGCTGACCAACCGCATTGGGGCGCTGGAGGTCCGAAGCAACGAGCAAGACAGACTTGCCTTCTTCGCGCAGCCACTTTCCAAGCTTTCCGGCCAAAGTCGTCTTACCTGCACCCTGCAAACCAGCGAGCATGAAGACTGTGGGGCCACGCTGAGCGAAGTGGAGTTCTCGGGTTTCGCCACCAAGAATCTCGACCAGTTCGTCGTGAACGATTCGAACGACTTGCTGACCAGGATTGAGGGCACGAGAGCGGGCCGCTCCATAGGCCTTCTGGCGGACCTGCGTCGTGAACTCGCGAACAACGGGCAGCGCGACGTCGGCGTCCAAGAGTGCGCGTCGAATCTCGCTGATGGTCTGATCAACATCAGACTCGGTCAATACACCGCGCGAACGCAGCCTCTTAAAAGACGCTGTCAAACGATCAGACAGATCCGAGAAAGCCACTGTGACTACTCCTCACGAGCACAAAAATACAGAACCAGGTTTTAAGGGTAGTGGGTTCTAGCCCACGATCGCATCAACAAACGAGTTCGGGTCGAAAGGTGCGAGGTCGTCTGGGCCTTCTCCAAGCCCGACAAACTTCACAGGAACGCCCAGAGTGCGCTGGACAGAAACGACGATTCCGCCCTTCGCTGAGCCATCAAGCTTCGACAAGACAATGCCCGTTACCCCTGCAACCTCAGCAAACACTTCTGCCTGTCGCAAGCCGTTTTGACCGGTAGTTGCGTCCAAGACCAAAAGAACTTCGCTCACGGGCGCGTGCTTTTCCATCACGCGCTTAACCTTGCCAAGTTCATCCATGAGCGCAGACTTCGTTTGAAGTCGACCAGCCGTATCCACCATGACGATGTCACAGCCTCGACGAATGCCTTCTTCAACCGATTCAAAAGCAACTGATGCGGGATCCGCTCCCTCACGCTCAGAACGGACAACGCCAACACCCACGCGACTTCCCCAGGTTTCAAGCTGATCGGCAGCAGCTGCACGGAAAGTATCAGCCGCACCAAGGAGAACTTCGTGTCCCTCAGCGCGGAAAATACGCGCCATCTTTCCGGTCGTCGTGGTTTTACCGGTACCGTTCACGCCCACCATCAAAATCGTTGCTGGGACTCGAACACCGTCGACGTCGCGGACACCGAGGTTGACGGAGCGGTCCATGTCTGGCCCAACAAGCTTGAGCAGTTCTTCGCGCAAGAGAGCACGAACGACCTGCGGATCCGAGGTATTTTCAACCTTGACGCGCGTACGGAGAGCCTCCATGAGCTCTTCGGTTGCGTCCAATCCCAAGTCCGCGATCAGCAGGGAGTCTTCAATCTCTTCCCAATCGGTAGCCGATAGGTCTCCCCTAGACAGAAGGGAAAGTAGGGACTTGCCCAGCGCACCGGAGCGCGCCAGACGCGCACGGAGGCGTCCCATGCGCGAAGGAATCGACTCGGGAACCTCAACTTCTTGGGCAGGTTCTTCTTCCGAGGCCGAGGCAGGCTCAACGCCCGCGTCCCCCTCCGCAGCGGTCTCTTCGTCGGCAACCGGCCCGGCGCGAATTTGATCGGAGTCGCCCACCTCGCTTTCACGGGGTTCTTCAGGCGCGGCCTCGGCAGGCACCTGTGTAGGCGTAGCGGGAGGAAGCTGGGCATCCTTCGGCTTACGCGAGCGCGCGAAGGCAAGAATCGCACCAACGAGCACAACAATGACTCCCACCAAAATGATGGGTGCCACCGGGTTATGAACAAAATCCATGAGAGCCTGCATGGGTCAATCTTTCCTCAGGTCTTCCTTTTTAGGCTTTTTCTGTCGGCGCAACGTCGCTGGAGGCACCGCTTTGCGATTCTCCTTGCTGGCGAGGGCGAGACTTCGCGTGAGAGCCTCGACGGCTTGCAATGTCTTCAATACGTTCGGTCATTGCTTCAACAGCCTCGAAACCAGGGAGGCCATCGGCAACCATGTAACCGCGAGAACTACGAGAGCTATCAAGCACGTTTCTCATATTCTCTTCACGGACGCTGATCTCGGGAATCTGGGTCGGAATCTCTTGGCTGGATTGACTCTTCAAATGGTCTTTCCATTGATCAGCACTACGCCTGTGCAGGGCGAAGCCCAAGATGACCGCTGAGGCAATAGCAAGCATGACGATCATGGTGACGATGTAGACCGCAATTCCTTCAATCATGTCTTAACTTTCCCATCAGTGACGCAGCTATGCCAAGTGCACGCCCTATTCATTCAGGCGTTGAGAGACCACGCGAGTCACACCGTCCCTCATGGTGACGCCGTACAGAGCGTCAGCGATTTCCATTGTTCGCTTCTGGTGTGTAATCACAATCAGCTGCGAGGTCGCGCGCAATTCTTTGAAGATCTCCAGCAAGCGCGAGAGATTAATGTCATCCAAGGCCGCCTCAACCTCGTCCATCACATAGAAGGGAGAGGGGCGAGCCTTAAAGATCGCAACGAGGAAAGCTAAGGCAGCAAGAGAACGCTCGCCGCCAGAGAGGAGCGAGAGGCGTTTGACTTTCTTGCCAGCAGGTCGGGCCTCAATTTCGATCCCCGTATCGAGCATCGAATCGGGATCAGTCAAGACAAGATGGCCCTCTCCACCTGGGAAGAGAACATTGAAAGTGTGTTCAAAGTGCTTCGCTGTGTCCTTCCATGCATCTTCGAAGGCTTCTTGAACCAGGCGATCGACATCTTCGACGATATGGAGAAGATCCGCCTTAGATTTTTTGAGGTCGTGTACTTGGGCGACAAGGAATTCGTGCCGCTTAGCCAAAGCCGCATGTTCTTCCAAAGCAAGAGGATTGACGCGGCCCAGTTTCTCGAGTTCTTTGAGGGCTTGATCAAGGACCTTGACCTGTTCTTCGCGTACATAGGGCCGTGAAGGCACAGAATCTTCTGTTTCTTGGGCAGGCTGTCCTTCCTCATTCGATTCAACGTCCTTAGGGCTGACCTGGTTGAGTGCGTCCTCGGTGAGGATGGGGACTAGGTTATGCGGACCATAGTGCTCGATCAGGTCATCTGCTTCCATGGAGATTTCCTCCAAAGAACGCCCCTCAAGTTGCTCGACACGCATCCGTAATTCCGCGCGCAGAATCTGAGCCTGTTGGGAGGCAAGCGTGAGCTCAGAAATTTGAGCGCGAACGGCATCGAGTTGAGCGCGAACTCCCGCGAGTTTCTCCGAATCTTCACGCCGCGCCACTTCGATGGCGTCGCGGCGTCCCTTTGCCGCGGCAACTGCCCTTTGCGCATATTCGAAGCCCCGCTGTGCCTCTTCTAGAACGCTTTGAGCACGTGCGAGTTCACGCTTGCGGCGTTCTTCCCTGCGCTGGTAGGCAATCCTTTCCTCGCGACTACGGGCAGCGGCCTGTCGAAGATTACGGGCGCGCGAGGCTGCGCCTCGTGATTCTTCTTCTGCTGCACGCAAAGCAAGGCGCGCCTGCGTCTCTTCTTCCCGTGCCGCGCGCGCTGCAGCTGCACGTTCTTCGGCGAGGCGAGTCGCGGCCTCGAGATCAACATCGGGAGCTTCAAGTGCGCCGGTTCGCGCACGTTCCTGCGCATTTTCGTGGGCAATGCGCGCGTGCTCAAGTTGTTCTTCGGCGCGTTTCAGGGTCTCTTCGGCACGCGTTGTTTCCGCGTGAGCGGCACGAGCGCCGCTGTGAACGCGAGCCGCCTCCTGTGCGATCTTCGCTTGACGTGCGTCCTCTTCACGAAGCGCCTTGAGTGCGTCATTTGCTCCACGCACAGCTTGGTCCAGAGCAGCGTTGGCTTCACTCAGTTGCTCTTGAGCATCACTTTCCCGCTTTAATGCTTCCGCGGCAGCCGCCGCTGCTTCCTCATACTGTGCCCGCAAGGCAAGGGGTGAAGCGCTCTCCTCCCCCGCTACCAGCACGGATGAATTCGTCATGAGGTCCCCGCGCGCAGTTGCTACGCACTCAATTTCTGGGCGGACAATAGCAATTCGCGCTTCTTCAATGGTCTGCGACACCCACGCACCGTCAAGGAGCACATCGAGGAGAGCAGAAAAACGCTCCGAGGTGACGGCGTCTCTGGCCCATTTGCCCGGAATTCCCTCAAGTTGGGCCGGCTTGCGGTTAGTCGCCGCGCAATCTGCGATGAGAAAACGGACTTGTCCCTGGCCGCGCTCGTCGGCATCGCGAACGTTCTCCCAGGCGTGCTCGTGTGTATCCATCACCAAGGCGTCCGAGAAGGGGAAAAGCAGCTGAGCAATTGCATTCTCATATCCGGCATCGACATGGACGCCACTGGGCAGATCACCCATCGATCCCTTGGCTTCCATAAACGAGGCGGTACCGTCGCTGGGAGTGAGAGTTTGAGCGAGTGCATCGCGGCGCGCTTCCCAACGTGCGCGTTCAGCTCGAGCGTCGCGTTCACGTGCAAGCAGCGCATCGACCTTCTCGCGTGCTTCTTCTCGAGTTTTTTGTGCAGCGTTGAGTGCTTTCGAGGCGAGTGAATCGTTGCTGGGATGATCTTCCGAATAGGCTTGCGCCTCCTGAGCGGCCTTCGCCTCACGCTCTCGGGCCGCGTCTACCTGGGTCTTTGCGCGCTTTGCTTCCGCCTGGGCGGCATCAAAGCGTGACGATGCCGAGGCAAGACCCGCACTGAGGCGCGCACTGGCCTCGCGATAGTCGGCGAGAAGTCGGTTTGCTTGTGCCAAGGCACGCTGGGCCTCGTCATCGAGGCGTTCGGCTTCGCCGCGAAGACGAAGAGCTTCGTCGACTCGACTCTGGGCGCTTTGAACTCGTTGAAGAATCTGTGCATCCTCGTGGCTGGCGGCTTGTGCTCGTTCATCCAAGGATGCGGGGTCTTCGGTTTGAGGGGCCAATTCCGGTTGGGAATGAGTCAACACACGCTCACGAGCGATCGTCATGGTGGCATCGAGACGCTGGGCAATTGCAGTGAGCGATTGCCATTCTTCCATTGCCTGTGCGACCTGCGGGTGCCGGAGGCGCTCCTCTTCTTCCAGGCGTCGAATATCGGCGCTCCTGAGTGTTTCTTCTTCTTGCAGATGTGCTAGGCGCTCATGCTGGACGTCAGCATCATCAGATCCGCGCTGAAGCCGATCTCGAGCAATCATCAGATCATCGGCAAGAAGACGCGCTTTTGCGTCGCGTACACGCGCCTGAATGAGCGAGGCTCGACGTGCAATCTTCGCTTGGCGCGCAAGAGGACGCAGCTGACGCTCGATTTCTGAGGTGAGGTCGAGGACCCGGACCAAGTTTTGATCCATATCCCCTAGTTTTTTCAATGCGCGTTCTTTTCGCCTGCGGTGCTTGAGAACCCCCGCAGCCTCTTCAATGAAACCGCGGCGTTCTTCCGGCGTTGACGACAAGATCGTGTCGAGCTGCCCTTGCCCGACAATGACGTGCATTTGACGGCCCATACCGGTATCAGAAAGCAATTCTTGGATATCCAGGAGCCTGGCCGGAGTTCCATTAATTGCGTATTCGCTGCCACCGCCTCGGAAAAGAGTGCGACTGATGGTGACTTCGGAGTAGTCGATGGGAAGGAGGCCGTCACTGTTGTCGATGGTTAAGTCAACCTGTGCTCGTCCCAAGGGTGCGCGACCTGATGTTCCGGCAAAAATGACGTCAGCCATATTCGCGCCGCGAAGCGTTTTAGCACCTTGCTCACCCATCACCCACGCTAAAGCGTCGACGACATTGGACTTTCCAGAACCGTTCGGACCAACCACACAGGTGATCCCGGGTTCCAGACGTAGAGTCGTTGCACTTGCGAAGGATTTGAATCCTCTCAGTGAAAGTGTTTTAAGGTGCACGAATCTAAGCCTAAAGCTTCCTGAAGATATTCAGCAGAATTTCGATCAACTTCCGTGTCCTTGGAGCATTTCCCGGACGCATCGCATTGCTTCTTCGCGCTCGAGGCCCTGCGCGCGGACATGGATGTGCTGGCCCTGGCGAACCCCCAAGGACATGAGCTCCAAAACAGAGGAGGCATCAACATCATTGATCCAGACCTGCGCATCCATTGGAGCAAGAGCTCGGACAAGAAGTGCGGCAGGACGGGCATGCAGGCCAGCAGGGTCACTGACTGTCATTTCTTCTTCAAGAATCTGCTGCGAGGTAATTTCAAAAACTCGGGAAGAAGATGGCTCCAGAACAACACTCGTGATTTGCGCAATTTCAGTGCGGGCGCGCTCCGCCAAGTCAATGGCGCTTTGACAGGCAGCAACCGCGACTTGGGCAAGCCCGCTACCACCGTGGGCTGCGACCGCAGCAGCAACCGTCCCTTCAACCAAGGGGGCAGTCACGCACATGCAATCTTTCGGGTTACCGCGTAGCTCAAGGACGGTCTGGGCGACCATGGTCGAAGAACCCAAGTCTGTCAGGAGAAGCACACCGCGCCGACACGAGTCGCTACCGGGTTTATGAATGCGTGCGAGCGCTCGATCAAGGGCATCTTCGACCTTGCTCATAGACGTGCCTAAACCGCCAGTATCCTCCCCCGCAGCAAGCTCGAAATGGATGTCGGGAGCCATTTGAGAGGCAAGTTCAACAACGCCTTCAGCAAGTTCCTGACTGTGCGAGATGATCACGAATGCAACACACGCCATTGTTATGTCCTAATCGTCGGCGGCAGCACGGGCTGCCTGCATGATGATGATTGCTGAAGAAACAGCCCCCGGATCCACGTGTCCGATCGAGCGTTCTCCAAGATAAGACGCACGTCCTTTGAGCGCCTTCATCCCCTCGGTCAGTGCAGCTCCACGCTGTGCGGCATGCGCAGCGGCTTGCAGTACCTCGTTAACGTTTTTTCCTTGCGAGGCCAATTCTCGTGCGATTTGGGCCGCGGGAAGCCATGCGTCGAGCATGGTTTTATCGCCAGCACTTGCATTACCGCGCTGTGAAATTCCTTCTGCAATAGCCTCATACAAGACTGTGATCGCCTCACTGTCCGGACAATCAGAATTCTGCGCAAGGGCACGGCCACCTCTGAGAAAACCAGTGCCGTATAGGGGCCCGGAGGCTCCCCCAACATGAGTCATCAGAGTCTTCGCAACCAAGGTGAGTCCTTCGCACAGCGAATTCCACTCGGAATCTGCGAGGGCGTTCTCAACCTGGGTAAAACCACGCGTAATGTTCGTACCGTGGTCACCGTCACCGATTTGACGGTCAAGTTCGGTCAGGCGTTCTTCTTCGCGAAGCAAGGAGGCGGCGCACAGGCGCATCCACTGGGTAAACCACTGTGTGTTGATGGTGTTCATTTCATTCACTCCATGCGGGGGCAAGGGTCGGAGCATCATAAAGGGTAAGGATATCCGGACGCGCGCGCATTAAGGTCAGCGACAGACCGTCCATATCGTCACTGGTGACAAAACGCCCACTCTTCATACGAGCGATAGTTTCGCCAATGCAACGTGCATATTCTTCTATTGCGGAGCACGCATATTTCAGGTCTTCCTCAGGGGCAGACCCCAAGTTATTCACCAGAACGATCACTTCTTCGCTGCCTGGAGGAAGTTGGCTAAAAACTTCCTTAACGGCTTGAAAAATGACCTCGGAGCGCGTCGAATACGGAAGCGTTGAAACGCCCTTTTCTCCGTGGATTCCAACTCCCATTTCGGCATGCCCTTTGGCAAGATCGAAGGAGAGCTTTCCGTCGGGCGTTGTAGGGGCACGGAAACAAATCCCATAGCTGACGATCGTCTGTTCAATTTCGGCTGCAAGCTGACCGAGCTCCTCGCTTGTCATTGCAAGCGATGCGCCGGCACCAAGAATTTTCTCGTATAAGACTGTGCCTGCAATTCCTCGCGCTCCTTGCGAAACCCCGCGAGTTGCTAGATCGTCATGAACGTATACCAGCGTACAGGCAACGCCCGTGTCTTCAAGAAGCTCCACTGCCAGTTGAAAATTGAGCACATCCCCGGTGTAGTTCTTGACGATAGCAAGGACTTCTTCCGCAGGGGTCTCTTCGATCATTCGAGTGATGAGCTGAGCAATATCCGGGGCAGAAGGCGCAGTAAAGTGTTCTCCGGTCGCGCAGCCACTGAGCATCCCTTGGCCAAGAAAACCTGAATCCATCGGTTCATGTCCCCCGCCACCACCAGAAATCACGGCAACAGGAACAGAGGGCGATGAGCTCACGGCAAGCTCTGTGCGCGAGTGAGTCAACCCTATCTACCCCCTGAGCTGGATTTACTCAAAATCATGCCATGCTCGCCATGAAATTACTAGGGGCGAATTCCCATGAGACGCAGGACTTCTCCAGCTAAGAGAACCGAACCAAAAACAACAACGCCGGTTGCGGGTGCACTCTCGTCCCCGGCCTCGCCAAGGTTAACGGCAGCGGCAATTGCTTCGAGAATATCCTCGTGGACTTCCACGCGGTCTTCCCCGAAAACATCGCGCGCAATTTCGGCAATTTCTTCGGCCGGCTTTGCGCGCACTCCGGGCATCTGTGTAACCACAAGGGAGTCCAGGTAGGGCTCAACCTCGCCGAGCACTCCTTCGATATCCTTATCCCCCATCCCCGAATAGACGCCAACAATGCGTTCAAAGTCGAAGGCCTCGGAAATGGATTCACCCAGGGTGTGTGCACCGGCAGGATTGTGCGCGGCGTCCACAATAATCGTCGGCGAGTGGCGCACAACTTGAAGGCGCCCCGGTGAAGTAGCGGCAAGCATCCCGGCCTCGACAAGGCGAGCATCCAGCGCACGCCCGCCCATGAAGGCCTCGACGGCTGCGATCGCAGCTGCAGCATTATTCGCCTGGTAGCTACCAAATAGGGGAACGAAAACGTCCTCATAGACTGCTGCAGGGGTACGGACGGTAATCATTTGCCCACCGACCCCAAGCTGACGATCAAGGACTTCAAAGTCTCGACCTTCAAGGCGAACAATTGCATCGACGCTGGCCGCACGCTCTTCGATCACCCGCAAGGCTTCTTCCTCTTGGCGGGCAACGATCACGATCTGACCGGGCTTGATGATTCCTGCCTTTTCTTCTGCGATCTCGCGAATGGTCGATCCAAGCCACTTTTCATGGTCGATCGCGATCGGCATGATGACGCTGACTCCAGCATCGATAACGTTCGTCGCGTCCCATCTGCCTCCCATTCCAACTTCGACGACGGCAGCGTCAACGGGGTGGTCAGCAAAGGCTGCAAAAGCCATAACCGTGAAGACTTCAAAAAATGACAGTCGGGTTCCATCTGTTTCGGCGTGGGCACGGTCGACCATTTCAATATAGGGAGCAATATCGTCCCACGTGCGCACGAATTCTTCTGCAGAGATCGATTCTTGTTCGATGGTGATTCTCTCGCGGACATCAACGAGGTGCGGAGAGGTGAATCGTCCGGTTCGCACGCCGCTTGCCGCTAAAAGCGCGTCAATCATGCGCGTTGTTGAGGTCTTTCCATTGGTGCCGGTGATGTGCACGCTGGGATAGCTATTTTGGGGATCACCCAAGATATCGAGCGTTTCTTTCACACGATCCAAGGTCGGTTGAACCTGATGTTCGGGGACCCTCGCGATGATTTCTTGGTAGATTTCCTCAACGCGCGCTTCCATCCGAGCACTATGGGCAGCATCCGTCAAAGCTTCGCGGTGTGCGTCTTCTGCGCGCCGCTCAGCAAGTTCTTCTTCCCAATCTTCTCCCCACTGGGAGTAGTCGCCTTCAAGCTCAGCGAGGATTGACGGGTCTGGGCCTAGGAGCATCGAGTTCAGCGCCAGCGCCTCGAGGGCAAGATCGCGTTCGTCGGGCTCACTATCTGCTGACTCATTATCGAAGTCCTCTTCGTCGACGCGGTCAGCTTCTTCGAGGTAGGGAATGAGGTCAGCTGGAATTGTCCCCGGACGCTGCTCTTCTTGCGAAGCGGGAGCGGCTTGCTCTGCCTCGTCATGCGAATGATGCGCGAAGAATGATTCCCCGGTCATGAGTCCTCCCTAAGTTGAGCTGGGCCTATTCTATCGACGAGGCCATGGGGGCGCCGCGTTTGTGGGTATCGTTGCGTGGATGGGAAGGAAGAGATTTCACCCAGATGCGTGCTGGAACGTAGACTGAGACCACTTAATCGTTAAACGAGGGAGATGTGCGAGGAGCTTATGTCTGATTTTCCACCAAATTCCGGATACCCAGCTCCCCAGGGCCCTCCTGTGATCCCTCAAGGCGGAGCCTACCCGCAGCCACAAGCTCCTTATCAGGCTCCTCAAGCTCCGTATGTCGAACCTGAGAAGAACCCCAGTTCAAAGGGGCCGATCATCGCATGGATTGCGGTACTGACCGTTCTTGCATTGGTTGTTGTCTTTTTCTTGTGGCACACGTCCGGCCGCGGTACCTCACCGTCGCCAAGTCCAAGTGCCCCTGATCCCTCGTCTTTCTCATCTGCCACCCCCAATCCGAACCCTTCACAGTCCGTCGATGATGGGATCGATGAAGAAACCATTTCGGGGAGCCGCGGTGCGTGCTGGAGCGAGGCTACCAAGTCTGGGAAGGTGGACGCCGTCAAGGAGATTAAAACAAAGTCAGTGCACTTTGAAGGAAAGTTCGGCAACGGCGACATGAAGTACACGTACACGGGCACCTTGACCGGCTACGCAAAGGGTTCATCTTCAACGAGCAGCTTCGAGATCGTCTGCAGCGTTGTTCACACTCAATCAAGTAACACGTTCATTGTTGTAGGAGATGTGGGTCTTACGCCGCTTGCCGATCCTTCACAATCTTCTTCGCCGGCTCCGACACCGACTAGGAAGTTCCACGATGATGACATCGATGAGAAAACATGGATGATCATCTTTGAAAAGTGCTCAAACGCTTCCACGCAATCTATTCGTGACGATTACAAAGTCATGGCAGTGTCAATCGATTACCTCAAGAAAACCGCGACGTTGAGTAATGGCAACGAGGAGTACGAGCTGACTGGAAAAGTTCATGCAGAACGTAAGTACAAGGAATCTACCGATTTCTCTTCAAGCCTCTTCCAAATGAAGTGCACCGCTACTCATATGAAGGCAGATGATTCATATGACGTGAAGGCAGAGATTGACCCGAATCCGATCCAATGAACGAGGAACTCATGTCTGATTTCTCCCCCACCCCGGGCTACCCGGCTCCCCAAGGTAGCCCGCAGTTCCCCCAAGGAAGCGTGTATCCACCGCCTCAGGGACAATATCCCTCTCCGCAAACGCCGAACCCACTGCCGGCAACTCCAAAGCGCAGCATCAAGCTCATTGTCTGGATTTCAGTTGTCATCGCTCTTCTTGCGGTCGCAGCTTTCTTCGCCTGGCGAGCTTTAACTCCGGGAGCATCTCCGACTCCGACCCCGGTATCACCATCATCGAACGCCACTGCTTCTTCTGACACCGGAGAAAAAGTTGATGACTTCATCGGACATGATGTGGTTGCTAACTGTAGGATCGGCGTGTTAAACACCCCTCGCTTCCCCAAGTTTGAGGGAATTAGGGCGCTGACGATCAAAGAAATCGGACGCTACGGTGATGTCGGCACTCAATACATGATGACCGGCCTAGTTTCGGGATCAAACGGATCCGATGCCATAGAAACCTATCGAATGACGTGTACCGCCGTTGTGGCAGACGATCCAGCAGCGGCCGGGGTTGGCTTTGTCTTCGATACCACCAGCGTCGAGATTGAGCCCACGCCTGTGTCAACCCCCGCTGTCTCAGATAGTTCAACTCCGACGCCTGTTGTTAAGAAGACCCCATGAGTGATTTCACGCCTTACCCCGAATACCCTCAACCCCAGGGAGCACCACAGTTTCCACAAGACGGCGCTTACCCGCCGTTCCAGGGACAATACCAGCCCCAGCAATCCCCGTATCCTGCTCCTCCAAAGCCGCCAGTTAATAAAGGTCCGGTCATGATCTGGGTTGCGATTGTTGCGGTCCTGGCGTTGGTCGCTGTCTTTTTCTTGTGGCGCAGTTTCACGCCTCAGGTACCGCCGACTCCTACGCCGACGTCCGCGGCACCCGTTCCAAGCGAATCAACGACAAGCGCGTCGCACTCAGCTTCTCCAACGAAGAAAAAGACTTCTGCTAAGCCGACACCTACCCGTTTCCCCGACATCGACTACAACACGGCAATTCTCGTTGAGAAGAGCTGCACCGATGCCATTAAACAGTATGTTGACCAGAAGTACGACCGAACCGAAGTCGATGACATGTATCGGTCTGAGACTCCAAATGGAGACATGAGTTTCGATGTTTCGGTCTTCGGATATAAAGGCGATACTCAGTACCTTCTTGAGTGCAAGGTCGCTCACCCCAGGTGGAGTGAAATCTGGGCGACGGAAGAGATCACTGTGCACGAAAATCCCGTCAAATAGGAGCTTATCTAGTTACTCCCCTAGGATCTGCAAGGGGAGTAACTAGATAAGCTATGTCCGCCATCTGTAGTAGTAAAAGAGAATTATTCGATGTCTAACTTCACTCCGGCACCAGGATCCCCAAGCCCCCAACCCTACGGCGGCGGGTACACTCCCCAAGGTTCTTATCCCCAAGCTCCATATCCTCAAGGCCAGTATCAGGCACCACAGGGAGGTTTCCAGCCTCAACAAGGACCATATCCGCCTGCGCCTCGCTCATCATTCAACAAAGGCCCTCTATACGTGTGGATCGCAGTAGTTGCGGTTCTTGTACTCCTTCTTGCCTTCTTCCTGTGGAGGTCTTCGAGCACGAGCGTTTCGCCCGCGCCCACTCCGTCTATTTCTTCCCCCACACCCGTTCCCACTTCTTCCACGCCGACACCCAAGCCGACTTCTCCTTCACCCAAACCCAAGACTTCAACGACTGCGTCAAAATCTCCCACGGCAAAATCTTCCTCACCAAGCCCATCTAAAACTCGCCACGAGGGAATCGATGACAAAACTGCGATGCTCATTGAAAAATCTTGTTCGATCACTGCCAAACTGAACAGCACTCGCCCCATTAACGTCGTCTTTGTCGACGAAATTCAGATCGGCGAAACGCGTTCGAATGGTGACCAGCAATATAACGTCAAGGGCCATGCCTTCGAAGGACAAACTAAGTATGAGGCTCGCTGCACGGTCGTCCATGTAAAAGATGATGACCTGTGGAAGACAGAGGATTCATCGATTGGGACAGATCCGATTGAGTGAGGGGCATTTTTCGTTCCACGGCGAGAAGTGATCTTGCTAGGAAGGACATCGGCGCTGTCAATTTGCATCCTGCTCACAGAAAGGAGAGCGCATGTCTGATTTCACCCCAAATTCGGGAGATTCCGCTCCCCAAGGAACTCCATTTGTTCCTCAGGATGGAGAATATCGGACATCCGAGGACGAGCAGCAGCTGCCAATGCCTCCTCACGATGAGCTTCCAAGAGAAAACATCGCTAAGGGACCAATCGTTACGTGGATCGCAGCTCTCACCATTTTGGCGTTGATTGTTGTCTTCTTCATGTGGCGCAATAGTTCCACTCAGAAGGTTCAACCAGCACCGACTCCAAGCACGTCATCATCGGTTCCATTACCGTCAGCGTCTCTCCCCGACTGGATTCCACCCCATCCTATTGACGATGGCATCGATGAAGACACTATTGAGAAGGTCCAAAGTAAATGCGCCAATGCGTCACAGACATCCGGAAAGATGGACCTCCTCCTCCAGATCAAAACCAAGACGCTCAGAATTACCGATAAAAATACCGCCGGGAAGGTGAAGTACACCTACACCGCCACGGTGACGGGCTATGCCAAGGGATCCTCAGTCCAAAGCAGGTACGAAATCACCTGCCCTGTCACTTATGTCGAGGCCAGCGATACTTTCAACGTTGACGGGGCAGTCGATCTCACCCTGCTTCCCGCCGCGTCTCAATCATTCTTCCCCACCCCGACACCAACGACGAAGAACCGAGATGACGGTATCGATGAAAAGACATGGCTGATGATTACTTTCAAGTGTTCGAGTGCAGCCGCTCAGTCTCTCCGCGATGATTACCAATCCAAGGCTGTCTCTACGGATTATCTCAAGAAAACCGGAACACGCGACAACGGCGATGAAGAATACGAGGTTGACGGAACGGTACATGCAGAACGAAAGTACAAGGAAGATACCGATTTTTCGTCGGCCCTTTTCCACATGAAGTGCACAGCTACTCACGTGAAGGCAAGTGACTCATATGAGATCAAAGCCTTTGTCGACCCGAATCCGCAGCAATGAACGAGGGACGCATGCCTGATTCCACCGTGCAATCCGGATACCCGGCTGGGCAAGAAGCTTCACCGCTCCCGCAGGGTAGCAGACCGATACTACTGCATGGGCAGTATACGGAGCAGCAGACGCCTCACTCTACGCAGCTAAAACCGCGAAACCCCCAAGGTAAAGCAATTGTGTGGATTGCAGTTGCGATAGTGCTTGCACTGATTATTGGCTTCTTCCTGTGGCATTCCTCCACGCGGGGAGCCTCACCGGTTCCAACACCGGGACCAAGCTCATTGAGCGCAACTTCCTCACCGTCTTCCTCCCCTGAACAACCAGTAGGAGAATCGATTGGGAGACAAGTTGTTAGCCGGTGCAGCATGGAGATCAAGAATACTCCCGGCTTCTCACTGGTAGGCATCCGAGCACTGAACATTACGAAGCTCGGACCATATGGCTCAGCCGGCACTCAATACATGATGACCGGAATAGTCTCAGGATCCATTGGAACAGAAGCTGTGCAAACCTATGACGTGACTTGCACAGCCGTGTTGAGTAAAGAAGTCCAAAGCATCAGTTTTTCGTTTGACACGACCAACGTGAAAATTGACCCCACTCCTTTGCCGACTCCAACAATCTCGGATAGTTCTTCACCGACACCTACTCCTGTTGTCAGGATCACCCATGCCTAGTCTCATGCCTTCCGCCGACTCCCCCGTTCCTCAGGCATCTCCACATCTTCCACATGTCGAAACTTACGCTCCGCTCAAAAGATACGGCCAAGCACAACAATCTCCGCATCCAGAACCGGCAAAGTCCCCGACAAAGAAGCCTGTCATAATCTGGGTTGCACTCGTCATCATCGCGATAACCGCTGTCTTTTTCTTGTGGCGTAGCTTTCCATTTGCCCCATCACCTTCTGTGCAAGAAACATCAAGACCAACGCCCTCAAATTCTGTGGCACCGTCAGTTTCCGCGACTCAGCCTCATTACGAAAGCACTGATGCAGACGAAGAAGCGATTGTCGAGCAACAGTGCAGTCGTGCACTTAAAGAGAACCTCCAACGAAATATTAGCCTTACCTCTAAACGTTCCATCAGAAAGACCGCAGACGATAAGGGAATGGCTTACTACAGCGTGTACATGAATGTTTTCGAAGGAAACCAAAAGTACTACGCGCAGTGCAAAATAACTCACCCTCGCTGGAGCGATGTCTGGATAACAGAAGAGATCATCTTCGACGAAAAACCTCAGCCCTAGGATATTCATCCAAAGACCCGACGAGCTCTGAGCATCCCTAGTAGGCGTGTTATCCGCGCAGGAGTCCCCATGACATTTGTCATGGGGACTCCTGCATCAAAGGACACTTCTGGCCTCATTCATGGGCGCACACACTTGAACCATGAATACAGAAGCAGCCCCTGCTCTGCAGGCGACCAACATCCACCAGTCTTTCGGCCCCGTCGAGGCACTGCGAGGAGTCAACCTCACCCTGATGCCCGGCGAAATCGTTGCGATCCTCGGCGTTAACGGCGCAGGCAAGAGCACTTTCCTCGACATCGTCCTTGGCTTGGCCACACCAACTTCGGGTGAGATCAGCGTCTACGGAATAAGTCCACGTGAGGCCGTGCGCCGTTCCCTCGTCGGAGCAATGCTCCAAACTGGCTCAATGCCTCGAGACGGCAGGGTCGGCTACACCATCGATCTGGTGGCCTCAATGCACGCCAACCCGATCCCTACCGACGAGCTCCTCGAACGCACAAAACTCACTCAGTTGGCCAAACGTCCGATCGACAAGCTCTCTGGAGGCGAGCGCCAGCGTGTACGCCTCGCCCTGGCACTGGCGGGCAACCCCGACTTCCTGATCCTCGACGAGCCAACCGCGGGAATGGACGCGCTCGCCCGCCGCGCATTCTGGGAGACGATGCGTGCCGAGGCCGCAGAAGGTCGCACCCTCCTCTTCGCCACGCACTACCTCACCGAGGCCCGCAAGGATGCAGACCGCATCGTCATCATCGATGAGGGACGTGTGCTCCTCGACGCACCGACCGAGCAAGTCGTCGCCGACAACGAAGACCTTGAAGACGTTTTCGAGCGCATTACCTCCCACGCGGACGCAGAGTAAGCCTCGCCCACGAACGCAGATACACCATACGAAGAAGGCATCATGACCACCCACGCACCCGCACGAGCAACCAGTCGCCCCATCCCCTCCCCCTTCAAGGGCGCGGGGAAACTCTGGATCTCGACCTTCCTCTCTCACATCCTCAATCCGTGGAACATGGCCTTCGCACTGGCCATCCCACTGTTCATGTACGCGATGTTCGGCATGACCGAGGCCGCGCGCACTACACAGACCGGACGCGGGAACCTCGCCGCTGCCATGGTCGTCATGATGACCACCTACGGCGTCATCCTGGTGGGCGGGTCTCTTGGCGCGACGCTCTCCGTTGAACGCACGACCGGCATCTCACGCATGTATGCCCTGACCCCCATCCAGCCGTGGGTGATCCTCGTGGTACGCCTGACCGCTCTGGTGGCACTGAGCGCTTTCATCGCACTCATCTGCTTCAGCGTGGGGCTTGCGACCGGTTCGAAGATGGAGACGAGTGCCTGGATCATCAGCGGGCTCGTCGTCGTTGCTCTCTCGGCCTTGGGTGCGCTCATTGGTTTGGCTTGCGGATACACGATCAAGGGCGAGAACGCCTACAGTGCCTCCGCTTTCGTCATGCTCATGGGTGCCTTCGTGTCAGGCATGTTCATCCCACTCGACCAGCTGCCGCCCTTCGTCTCTCAGATTGCACCCTTCACTCCCCTGTACGGCGCCGTGCAAGCGGTCTATGCGGTGGCCGGAACCGTACCAATGACCACATCCGCCTGGCTCAACATCGCCGGGTGGGCGGTTATTACGGCTGGAATTGCCTGGTGGGGCGCATCCCACGACACGGCTCGCTAGGCTATTGCCATGAAGGAACGTTTAATTTCCCTGGCGTGGGCGGCCCCGTGGATGCTGTTCTTAGGCTTTCCCCTCGCCTACGCCATGGAATTGCCTTCCTCAACGCAGCGCGCGAGCATCATCGGACTGTGCGTGCTCCTCGCGCTTGCTAACTCGGCGACGTGGCTGGCCAATCCCTTGCCCGCTCGCAACTCCTTCACGAGGCCGCTCATCCTCTCCCATGGGGCACTGGCGCTCACAACGCTGGGCTATCTCGTCTACGCGATCCGCGTCGGTGTCCCCTACGCCTTCATGTTGACTTCCTTCTTCCTGGTTGCGTGGGTGTTCCAAGCACCAAGCCGCTACGTGATTGCAGGGATCGTCCCAATCGTTGCGATCGCTGGAGTATTTGCTTACGCGGAGGGTGAACCCCTGTGGGCGGGGTGTTACCTAGCGTTGGTTGGCATCTTTGTGGGCATGGCTCGCTGGCGTATGGAGCGCTCGACTCGCGAACGTCTACGCCGCCAAGATGCAATCCAGCGCGCAAAGGCAGCTGAGCGAGCCCGCATGAGCACTGACCTGCACGATATCTTGGGTCACTCGTTGATGGGCATCACGATGATTTCTGAATTGGCCGGTCGTCTTTTGGACGAGGGACACAATGAGGAAGCGCGTGAACAAATCCGTTCAGTTACTGCTCAATCAAACGAGGCCTTGGCTGACGTTCGCCGCATCGTTGCGGCCACGCGCGCACTATCCCCCTCCGAGGAACTCCAAGAGGCACGATCTTTGCTCGAGGTCGCGCGCATTGATGCCGAGATCACAAACGATGGGGAACCTGCGTCGAGACCGCGCTCGGCGGCTGCAGCCCATGTCATTCGCGAGGGAGTCACGAATGCTCTCCTTCACGCCCGCCCTTCCCTCGTCCGTATTCATTTATCTCAAGACAGCGTCAGCGTCTGGAATGACGGTTATTCTGCCGCCTACGCCGCTTCTACAGCAGGATCTGGATCAGGCCTCGTTGGGCTATCCGAGCTCGTCGGTGATGAGGGAACCTTGACCTGGGGCGCATCGGGACATACGTGGACGATTTCCCTCACTTTCCCCTCTATGCCTCTCGGCGAAGAGGAACCATCCTCCAATATGGTGAACCAGCGCAAGGAATAGCGCCCCCAACTGCGCTAACCTAGTAGCCCAGATGGCTACGCAGGAGGTGAGCGTGACAATTCGTGTGCTCGTGGCCGACGATCAGGCAATGATTCGCGGAGCTTTGGCGGGGCTGCTCAACTTGGAGCGTGACATCGAGGTAGTCGCTCAGGCCGCCGATGGAGTGCAGGCTCTTGAGGAACTGACTCGTCTAGCAACGCAAGACGCTTCGCCCGATGCAAAACCGACGAGTTCTGCACGCCCAGCCTCTCCCGCCGACGTCGCAATTGTCGACATCGAAATGCCTCACATGGACGGCATCACGACAACTGAAGCAATTCGCGCCCGTTTCCCCGGGGTACGCGTACTGATTGTCACGACATTCGGCCGGCCGGGTTACCTGCAACGCGCCCTCGATGCGGGGGCAACGGGTTTCATGGTGAAGAACGCGCCGGTCGAGGCTTTGGCCGAGGGCGTACGCACAGTCGCAGCAGGCGGTCGTGCGATTGACCAGAGTCTTGCAGTGGAGGCACTCTCAAGCGGTTCATCATCACTCACCCCGCGTGAGGCAGACGTTCTACGCGAAGTTGAGCGCGGCGGCACAATCGCCGACATTGCCCGTACGCTGGGACTCAGTCAAGGAACCGTGCGTAACCACGTCTCCTCAGCGATGCTCAAGATGGAGGCACGCACCCGCGCGGAGGCCGCATCCTTGGCGCGGGCAGCGGGTTGGCTGTAGACCTAACGTGCTTCTTCGCGAAGCGGATAGGAATGCGTCAGGACCTTCACGGCCTCGCACCCGGGAACTAAACGTCCCTCAGAGACATATCCTTCTTCGCGTCCCTGAAGCTCCGCGATCAGATAGTTTCTTCCACGAAGAAGCGCCTCGCCAACTTCACTGCTTCGCGCATCGGCGGAAAGTTTGCACAGATCGATCAATTCCTCGGGGTCTTCATCGAGGTTGAAGAGCTGTTCGACTCCCCAGCCGGAGAACCACACGTACTTGTAGGCTCCGAAACGAATCCACTGTATCGATTGGTCAAACAAGTAATGCTCCCCGTGAAGGTACTCTCTCCACGGAACTTCATCGTCGGCCTCGGCAATCAAGGGAAGGACAGAGCGGCCCTCAACTTCCTCAGGAATCTCCACACCGGCAACGTCGAGCAGGGTCGGCATCACGTCACGGATCTCAACCACACTATCTACGCGTGCACCAGGCGTAATCCCCGCACCGTACAAAATGAAGGGAACGTGCGAGGAGGCCTCGTAAGGGTAACCTTTTCGCCACAAACCGTGATCGCCCATCATATCCCCATGGTCGGAAATAAAAGCGATCACCGTATTCTCAGCAAGGCCGAACTCCCCTAGCGTCTGGATGAAGCGAGAAATCTGAGAATCGATGTGCGTCATGTGCCCGTAGTAGCCGGCGCGCGCAAGCCTCACGTCCCGCTCACGATAGTGAGCAGCGAGGGCGGTCGGATCCCAATCCCGTCTTTCCTCACTCATCAACTCATCCGACCAATTGTCCTCGCCCGGAAGAGTGAGTTCGTCCTGGTCATAACTGTCGAAAGCCCACTGAGGCGGGTCAAGCGGAGCGTGCGGACGATGGAAGGACAGGTAGAGGAAGAAGGGACAGGTGGGGTCGCGCCGGTAGAGCCATTGCGTTGCCTCGGTGACGACCCAATTCGTGGGGTGCAGTTTTTCTGCCTTATCCCAGGGACGCGCAACCATCGAATTACATTCGAGGCCATTATCGATGTAGTCCTCCGCAGCACCTGCTCCCTCTTGCTCGCGCAGCCACGTCAGGTAGTCGTCGTACATCCGGCAATCGCGCTCGCGGTGACGCGAGTAGTGAAGATAGCCGTCGTGCAAAATGACATCATCAAAGCCGATGCGACCGCGCTCAGGCCAGTAGTGCATCTTGCCGATTGCCTGAGTCTGGTACCCGGCATCGCGAAGCGCCCCGGGGAGCGTAACCGGCATATCGAAGGTAATTCCGTCCTGATAGCCGATTCGGCGGTGCGTGGTCGGGGCGGTCCCGGTCATGAGTCCCATCCGAGAAGGAATACAGGTGGGGCAAGCCGCGTAGGCCTGCGTCATCTGCGCTCCTCCCCCAGCTAGCTGATCAAGATAGGGGGTGCGCACGTCGGGGTGTCCAAGAATCGATAGGCAATCCCCCCTCCATTGATCAACGGCAATGAGGACGATATTCGGATGGTTCTCACTCACGGTAACTCCTACTTGATACCCGTCATCGCGATGCCCTGAACGATGTGCTTCTGCGTGAGGACGAAGAGCAAGCACACGGGGATAAACAGCATGAGGGATCCCATTGCCGTCAGGTTCCAAGCGGTGAAAGATTCACTCTTAAAGATTGATAGTCCAATAGTAATTGTTCGCATCTCCAGCGAGCTGGTCGCAATCAAAGGCCACAGGAATTCATTCATCTGGAAAACGAAGGTGAACAATCCCAGGACCGTCAGTGCGGGTTTGCACTGCGGGAGAACAATCGAGCGATAGATCCGCAGCTCATTGGCCCCGTCAACGCGAGCAGCCTCAATCAAAGAGTCGGGCACACCCGCAATGAACTGGCGCATGAGGAAGATCGAGAAAGCGCTCATGAGGAATGGCATAACCAGACCCTGATAGGTATCAAGCCATCCGATCTGCGAGAACCACACATAGAGCGGGATCATACGCACGAAGAGCGGGATCATCATGGTCGACAAGATCGCAATGAAGAAGACCTGTTTGCCCGGGAAATCAAACTTCGCGAAAACGTATCCGACCAGCGGGGCGAAAACGATGTGCGAGCAGGTGATCAGTCCGGCGACCAAGATCGAGTTGAAGAGGAAACGGCCAAAAGGCGCTGCTGCAAAGAGCCTCCCGATGTTCTCCCATTGCCATTTCGCAGGGATCAACACCGCTGATCCACCGGAAACTTCCGCGTCGGATTGGAAAGCCAAGGAGATCATGTACAGCAACGGGGCAACAGCGATCGCGGCGGCAATCCAAATGAAGATCAGCGAAATCAGGCGTGCTCCCGGGAAGAGTTCATCCTCAGCGATGCTCTTCTTCTTTTTAATGACTGCCGAGGCCGGGGGCGGGGTAGGTACGCACATCATAGTGCCTCTTTCCTTCGTCCCGTCCGAATCTGGATCAAGGACAAAACCATAATGACTACCAAGAAAGCGAAGCTCATGGCAGAGGCGTAGCCCAGGTTTCCACTCTGGAAGGTCTCACGATACACCTGGTAGACGTACAAGCTCGTGGCATTTCCAGGTCCGCCGTTGGTCACCAAGTACGGGAGGCCGAATTGCTGGAGCGTTGAAATCATTCCGACCAGACCGACGAACAGCGTCGTCGGGGCGAGGAGTGGAAGAGTCAAGGACCAGAAGCGCTTCCACGGGGATGCACCATCGAGGCGCGCGGCCTCGTAAATCTGAGGATCGATACCCTGCAAGCCAGCCAAGAAAAGCAGCATGAAGTAGCCGGCTTCTTGCCAGACGGTAATCCCGACAAGGGTTGCCAAGGGCGCGGTGGTCAGCCACTGCTGGGTGGGAAGGTGCAGGCTGGAGAGCACCGAATTCAAGATACCCGTCGTCGGGTCTAAGATATTGCGCCACATCAAGCCAACGATGGCCACCGAGGTCATGTAGGGGGTCAGGATCATCGTGCGCGCAAGGGTGCGCCCACGGAATTTCTGGTTGAGGATGAGAGCCAGGAGCAAGCCCACGCAGGCACCCAGAATCAGTGCGGAGGCCGCGTAGATCAGGGTGATTCCGAAGGCGTGCTGTACTTCGGGGTCACGGATGATCGAGGAATAGTTCTTCCATCCCACGGGGCGCAGCGTTGTAAAGCCGCGCGTGAAGGACAGCTGAAATTCCTGGATCAGCGGCCAGAACATAAAGAGAACGAAGTAGATGACCGCGGGGGTCAGGAAGAGATACGCGGTACGCGCTTGGCGTGCGCGCATCCCTCCCCGACGCCCCCGGCTCCGAGACGAGACGGACATGAGTTACTGCTTCAGGAGTCCAGCAACCGTGGTCTCGTAGGTCTGGACCTGAGCAGCTGGGTCCTTTCCGTTGAGGATGATCTCTTCGTACATCACCTTGCGAGCATCCGAGATCTTCGCGGCGTTCTCGTTACCCCAGAATGCCTTGTCGGGTGTCGCTGCATAGTCACGCGACTTGGCGACGACGGAGAGAATCGGATCATTCTTCACAACGTCGGAGTTCGCCCACGACTTACGCGACATTGCCATTCCGGTCTCAGCGGTGACGGCTTCTTGGACCTTGAGGCTGGTCATGTCCTTGATGAGCTGCCATGCGAGCTCTGCGTTCTGCGACTTCGAGGGGATCATCATGCCCGAGCCGGCCAGGTAGGTCTTCTGAACATCGCCCTTGAGAGGTTCACCAACGGTCAGCGGGAAGTTCGGATCTTCCTTGCGCACTGCTGAGATATCCCAGGGACCGGTGAGGATGAAGCCTGCTCGCTTGGAGGTGAAAACCTTACGCGGTGCCGCGTAGTCGTTCGAGGCGACGGGGACCGGGGCCAGCTTGTCCTTGTAGATCAGGTCGTACTGGAACTGCATGGCTTCGGTTGCCTTGGCTGCGGGAGTCATGGGCTCGTTGCCGTCCTTGGTGAAGGTGACTCCGGCCTGCATGAGGAAGGGAACGGTGTAGGAGGCGTCGTTGTTGAGTGCCAGACCGTACTCAACGCCGGATTCCTGGATCTTCTTGGAGGCTTCGCGTAGTTCTTCCCAAGTCTTGGGCATGGTCACGCCGGCCTTGTCCATCATTTCCTTGTTACCGAAGACGAGGCCGCCCATGGTCACGTGGAGAGGAATACCGTAGGTCTTACCGTCGGCCTGACGGTTTGCAAGGCCTGATTCGACGAAGTCATCGAGGAATCCGGGTTCCTTTTGGAGGAAGGGATCCAGGGACATGATGTTGCCGTCTGCACCCCAGCGAGTGGACCACCAGCCGCCGTTTTCTTCGACGAGGTCAGGGGTCTGGCCCGAGAGGAAGTCAGCGGTGAGCTTTTGCTGCAGGTCGCCCCACTGGTAGTACTGGACGTTGATCTTGACGTTGTGTTCCTTCTCGAAGGCCGCGAAGGTGTCGGTGTAGGCCTTGTAATCGCGGCCAGCCGACATGTAGATCAGGATTTCTTTACCGGTGCGATCGCCCTGGATTCCCAGCGACTGCGAGGATTCGCTCGAGGAGTCAGAGGACTGTTGTCCAACTCCACCAGGCGTTGAACACGCGGCAAGAGAAGCGGCCATGGCAAAAGCCGCGCATACCGACAGAGTGCGGCTGAGCCGCTTAGAAGAGCTGTGTCGCATCGTTGCGCTCCTTATGTTCTTTCTCGTTTAGTGCGTCGTCCCTCGGGGCATGTAGTGCCACCGAAGGGTCAGCGTTGTCGACTCCGGTTCTTCACCGCTGAGTGTGGACAGTAAAGTGACCGCGCTATCCAGGTCTCGGTTGTCGAGGCCGATTGTGGACAGTGCGGGGTGAAGGTCGCCGCCATCGACGGAGGCGCCTGTGCCGATGATTTGGAGGTCATCGGGGATTGCGATTCCGCATTGAGTTGCTGCAAGGACTGCGCCAATGGCAACTCGGTCGGAATCGCAATACACCGCATCGGGAAGGTCGTCCCGACCGGTGAAAATCGTGGTGGCGCACTGGAAAGCAGAGGGAATGCTCCCCTCCGTGTACGCCAAAACTTGAGGAGTACCCAGGTGTGAATCGCTGAGGTATTTCGTGTATGCGTGCCAGCGCGGTTCGTTTTCGAGTTCCTCGGCGCTTCGGCGCTGGGTGAGGTAGGCGATCTTCTTCGCTCCCCCTTTTTCGAGGCCACTGAGAGCCTGCGTGATCCCCGCGGTTTCGTCAATGGTTACCCCGATGTAGGAGGGGTTTGGCGGGAGGGTGCCAAAGATCATGGTGGGAATAGGCGGTGTGGGGAGCAGATCCATTAAGGCCTCGGCGCTAGTTGGATTGCAGGCGAGGCAGGCGCTGTCGTAGAGCCCGCACGACAATGCGTTGACGATCTGCTGTTCGTCACCGATGCACACCGGGATCGATACCAGGTGGAGACTTTCTTCTTCGAGGCGCGCGCTCGCGTGCAGTTGGAATCGCTCGACGAAGCGGTCCATGGGAGGGGTGTAGAAAAAGCAGATTGTCCGCGTGGCACCGGATTTCAGGGAAGAGCCAAGGATTGAACGAGTGTAGCCAAGGCTTCGAGCGGCCTCGTGAACCTTCTTTTGGGTTGCCGAAGCGAACGCGTCTGCGCGACTACCGCTGAGGATGAGTGAAGCGGTAGTCGGTGAAACTCCAGCGTTTCGTGCAACGTCGACAAGTCGGACCCGTGAGGCCATGTCGATACTGTAGCGCGTGAACTGAGGCGAGTTAAAACGTTTTCATAAAACGTTATAACTCTGTTATCTGGCACACAATGATGCCTTTCTTGCGGATAAGCTCCTTGATAGAATCACCCGTATCACAAAGACACGGCCCAAAGGAGGGCATACATGGGTATCTGGATCGGGGATGCACGCAAGTTTGACGAACTGCGCGAAGAAAATGAGCGCTTGAAGGAGCGAGTCGCACATCTCGAACGACTCTTAAAAGCCTCCGGAGAATCCATCGATTTAGCACTGAGTCCATCCGAACGCGCACTGGTGCTAGATGGACGCAAGCTTGAGGCCGTCAAGGCGTACAGAGATCGCACCGGCGTCGGCCTAAAGACAGCAAAAGAAGCTGTCGACGCGGTTGGATAAAGCACACCGCAATGATGCACAGGGGGCGGGCCGCACTAATGTGTGGCCCGCCCCCGGTCTTCGCGCTTGAAAGCACTCAGACTTAGTGCTTGGAGACGCTCACAGCCAGCTTGTCGCCGGCCTCAACCGACACAGACAATGCCAGAGTCTCGGAGGCAATCATGTCCTTCCAAGTCTCGACATCACTCACGTGATCAGCCGGAACCGTCAGCGTCAGGTCGATGCGGTCCGCAATGTGCAGGCCGGCATTCTTACGCTCATCCTGAACTGCGCGCACGACGTCACGGGCGTAGCCCTCGGCCTCGAGCTCGGGGGTCAGCTCCGTATCGAGCACGACGAAGGTACCCGACGGCAGCACGTCCGCGACCTGGCCCTCGGCCGCGTCCACGGAGGTAGACACCGAGAACATGTCACCGGTCAGCAGCACGGGAGCGCCATCAACTTCCACCGAAGCGAAACGGCATGACCCATCACCCAAGACCTCCCACTCACCGGACTTCTGAGCCTTGAACAGCTGGCTGGTGAGCTTACGGAAAGCAGGATCGAAGGCACGCGGGTTGAGCGAGAGCTCAGTGCGCACGCTCAGGCCCGACGTCTCCGGAGAAGCAAACACCACAGACTTGACGTTGACCTCGGAAGCGATGAGATCCGCGAAGGGCTCCAGCTCCTTGTAGTGCTGCGAAACAACCTGCAGGGACGCCAGGGGCTGACGCACGCGAAGCTGGTGAGTCTTACGCAGGGCGTGAGCAGCGGAGACGACGGAACGCACCTCGTCCATGGCCTCGACAAGCGCAGAGTCAGCCACGGCCTCGGAAATCACGGGGAAGTCCACCAAGTGCACGGATTCCCCACCCGTCAGGCCGCGCCAGATCTCCTCAGAAAGCAGCGGCAGCAAGGGAGCTGCCAACTCCATGAGGGTCACCAAAGCGGTGTAGAGGGCATCGAATGCAGCGTTGTCCTCATCCCAGAAACGCTGGCGCTGAGTACGCACGTACCAGTTCGTCAGAACATCCAGGTAGTCGCGGATCGCGTCGCAGGCACCAGCAACGTCATAGGCGTCCAATGCGCCGCGAGCGTCCTCAGCCAAAGAACGCGTGTGAGCGAGCAGGTAGCGGTCCATCTGAGGCAAGCCATCGACAACCGATTGATCTGAGAGGTCAAGGCGCTTGGCCTCGTAGCCCGCTCCCCCATTGCACGCGCCGGCGTACAGGGTAAAGAAGTAGTAGGTGTTCCAAATGGGCAGGAGCACCTGGCGAACCGTATCGCGGATCGACTCTTCCTTGACCATGAGGTTTCCGCCGCGCACGACCGGGCTGGACATGAGGAACCAACGCATGGCATCGGAACCATACTTGTTGAAGACCTCGGCCACGTCCGGGTAGTTACGCAGGGACTTGCTCATCTTCAGGCCGTCGTCGCCCAGAACAATACCGTGGGAGACACAGGAGCGGAAGGCCGGGCGATCAAAAAGCGCGGTCGCAAGGACGTGCAGCGTGTAGAACCAGCCGCGCGTCTGACCGATGTACTCGACAATGAAGTCGCCCGGGTAGTGGTTTTCGAACCACTCCTGGTTTTCGAAGGGGTAGTGAACCTGCGCGAAGGGCATGGATCCCGACTCAAACCAGCAGTCGAAGACGTCGGAAATACGACGCATCGTCGACTTGCCCGTCGGATCATCCGGGTTCGGGCGGGTGAGCGAATCAATGAAGGGACGGTGGAAGTCCGTGACCTTCACGCCGAAGTCGGCTTCCAGCTCTGCAACCGAGCCGTAAACATCGGTACGCGGGTACTGCGGGTCATCCGATACCCACACGGGGATCGGTGCGCCCCAGAAGCGGTTACGCGAAATCGACCAGTCGCGAGCGCCCTCCAGCCACTTGCCGAAGATGCCATCCTTGATGTGTGCAGGAGTCCAGGTGATCTCTTGATTGAGCTCCACCATGCGATCACGGATCTCGGTCACGCGTACGAACCACGAGGAGACGGCCTTGTACATGAGGGGCTTGCGGCAGCGCCAGCAGTGCGGGTAAGAGTGCACGTAGGACTTCTCGCGGACCAGCACGGCGCGAATTTCAGGCGCGCGACGGGCGATCGGGCCGCTCTGGTCACGCAGGTCGGCAACCACGTAGCGGTTTGCATCGAAGATCTGCAAGCCCTTGTAGTCAGGAACCTCAGAAGTCAAAACGCCGCCTTCATCGACGGGCAGGACCACACCGATTCCGTATTCCATGCAGGTCCACATATCGTCTTCACCGAATGCGGGAGCCTGGTGAACGAGGCCGGTACCATCCGTCGTCGTCACGTAGTCGGCAGCGATGATCGACCAACCGTTGGGGCCAGGCGCTGCGCCTTCTGCACGGTTTTCCGGAGTATCAAAGAAATCGTAGATCGGGTGGTAGTGAAGCCCCACCAGCTCCGAACCCTTGTACGAGGCCACAACCTGCGGGTCTTCGCCCAGTTCCTTGGCGTAAGCGGAAACCAGGTCTGCCGCAATCAGCACTCGCTCCCCTGCCAAGTTGCCCGCATGATCAGCAGCAACCTGAACTAGGACGTAGTCGATCTGCGGACCAACAGCGATCGCCTCGTTCGAGGGAAGGGTCCACGGCGTAGTCGTCCAGATCAACGCCAGCTCGGGACGCTCAGAGTCTTCGCGCAGTTTCTTTTCCAAGCGCAGGCCGACGGTAACGGTGTTATCAGTACGATCCTGATACACATCGTCGTCCATCTTGAGCTCGTGGTTGCTCAAAGGAGTGCGGTCATGCCAGCAGTACGGCAGAACGCGGTAGCCCTGGTAGGCAAGGCCCTTGTCGTAGAGCTGCTTGAATGCCCACAAGACCGATTCCGTGTAGGACATATCCAAGGTCTTGTAGTCGTTATCGAAGTCCACCCAACGGGCCTGACGAGTAACGTACTCTTCCCATTCCTTGGTGTAGCGAAGCACGGAGGAACGGCAGGCCGCATTGAAGGCCTCGATACCGATTCCGCCGGGACGCGTAATCTCGGTGACGTCTTCGATTCCCAGCTGACGTTGTGCTTCAAGTTCTGCGGGAAGACCATGGGTATCCCAGCCGAAACGGCGCTCAACGTGGTGTCCGAGCATCGTCTGGTAACGACCGACAACGTCCTTGATGTAGCCAGTCAGCAGGTGACCGTAGTGCGGGAGGCCGTTTGCAAAAGGCGGGCCGTCGTAGAACACGAATTCGTTCTGACCGCCCTTACCGGCGGGACGGCGAGTAATGGATTTACGGAAGGTGTCATCAGCGGCCCAGAAAGCCAGGGTCTGTCCTTCCATCTGAGGGAAGGACGGGCTTGGATCCACTTGCTCATCGCGATGGCGCGGGTAGAAGCCGTGCTTCGTCATGTTTCGTCCTTGTGTCGCAGGTCCACAGGGACGAGGATCAGCGTTGCCGATTCCCGCGGTACCACCCCGCTTGCTACGCGCTGCGTAGCCGCTCATTAACAGCTGTGACGGGCTTACCCGTTCGGTTCTACTAAGGCTTTCGCCCGTTCTTCCGAATGCTCCCCGGTGATTCCTACTGATGTAGCCGGATCAACGCCTGTCCTAGTTTACGCAAAGCACGCTCCCAAGGCACTTCTATCTCGCCTCAAGCACAAAAATGAGATCAGCATCGCGATAGAGTTAACGGTGCATGCCATCTTAAGAAAGCAGGATGAAAGTACATGGACATTTCCCGTCCCTCGACGGCTGTCACAGCACTCGTATGCCTTGCTTTGGTGTGCGCCTACCGCTTCCAAGAGGCATTGACTGCTGCAGGTATCCCCATTTCCCGCATGATTGCAATCTTTTCGGGGATTACTCTTCAGTCCTTACCTTTCTTGGCGATCAGCTCCCTCATTGCCGCTGCGATCGAGGTTTTTCTTTCCCCTCGCCAACTTGCACGCCTCTTCCCACGAGGCCGCGTTGCGGGTTGCGTCGTTGCTTTCTTCTATTCCGCGCTTCTTCCCGTCTGCGATTGTTCAACCGTTCCTCTTGTACGCACCCTGCTCCGACGAGGCATTCCCCCGCGCACTGTTTTCATCATTCTTTTTGCGGCGCCATCCATCAACCCGCTTGTCCTGTTTTCAACGTGGTATGCCTTTGGCCCATCGCTGAAAGCAGTGTCGCTACGATTGGCCGCCGCCATCGTCTGCACCATGACAATTGCTCTTTTGCTCAGCATCCGCATGCCGTCTCTGACGGCGGTTTTGCGCCAGAGCGAGTCGGATGACTCCTGCGATTGTTCACATGGATGCGGCGCTCACGCGGCGCACGCTACGCAAGGACGCGTTTCTTCATTTTCTTCCGCGTCGGCCTCGGCCTTCCTACGGGTCGTGCCCTATATGTTGATCGGTGCCGCTCTCTCCAGCGTCATCCAGGGGCTTCTCCCTGCTGGGTTTATGACGGGACATACTTCCTCATATGTCTCCATTGCCGTTGCAATGTTGATGGCTTTCATTCTTTCTCAGTGTTCATCATCCGATGCGATCGTCGCGCGGAGCATGACAAGTCTGCTTCCCCCAGGAGCGCTCATGACCTTCATGCTCATGGGCCCCATGCTTGATGTGAAGAACGTCTTCATGTTGTCAGCGGTTTTCTCGACGCGCTTTACTCTTCGCATCTGCGCAACCATCACCGCAGTTGTTGCGCTGGCCGGGCTTATCTTGACCTGGTGGGGTTTGGGAGGCACATTGTGAGGGCACGCGCTTTGGTGTTTGTGCTTGCCGCGGCAAGCTTAGGGTTCCTCTTCCTTTCGAGGCGATGGGTCTATTTCTTCCCGCCTCGTTTCCTTCCGCTCATCATTTTCTTGTGTGTCGTCTTCACCGTGTGGGCGATCGTGGATCTTCTTGCACGCAGGCAGGAAAAACACACTCACCGAACACGCGCGAATGCGGCTTATCTTCTCATTCCACTCGTTGCCTGGTCCCTGCCTTTTTCTCTGGCCCCTTCAAGCTTCCTTGGGTCAACGAACTCAACGACCGCTATTTCACAGGTGCCTGTCCCCTCATCTTCAGATTCTTCTTCCGCAGCACAGTTCCACGCCGACCACGTGATCGACACAAATAATTACTACGACAGCGTCATCGATATGGTGACTCACCCCGATCAGTGGGATGGGAAAACAATCGAGGTGACCGGTTTCGTCTTGCCAAAAGATAAAGCCTCTTCAGAGGCAGGGATGCCTCCTTTTGGTCCCGATGACAGCTTCGGCTTATCCCGAATGACCATGTGGTGCTGTGCGGCCGATGCTTATGCCTTAGGTTTTGCCGTGAATAACACAACCTCATTCGTGCCGCAGGCAGATCAATGGGTTCGCGTTCAAGGAACCTTAGAAGTCCGCAACTCAAAAGCTCTCTATCTGAAGGCAACGAACATTACTCCCGTTAATCCGCCCGATACCCCCTTCGTCTACGAAAAGAAGTAGGGGCGCCCAGACGCCATGGTAGCGTCGAGCACCCCTACCGGGAGTCCCTCATTACTTAGACGAGGAATCAGAGTTTTGGGAGTCAGAGCTTTGAGAAGAGTTTTCTGCCGCCTTCTTCTTTGCAGTTGAGTTCTCGGATCCCTTCTTGGAGGATCCGTTCTGAGAGCCCGGACCACCCTGGCCCTGCTGTCCGCCGGGACCGCCCTGACCGCCGGGCATGCCCTGCTGTCCGTTCTGACCCTGCTGACCGCCAGGCATCCCCTGTCCACCGGGGCCACCTTGGCCTTGCTGGCCATTTTGTCCGCCGGGGCCACCCTGACCGCCGGGCATGCCCTGCTGTCCGTTCTGACCCTGCTGACCGCCAGGCATCCCCTGTCCACCGGGACCGCCCTGGCCTTGCTGGCCACCAGGACCACCCTGACCGGGCTGTCCGGGCGCGGCCTGCGATTGCTGCGCGGGAGCGGGAGATGCAACCGAGCTCGTTGCCCAACCCGCGCCAAAACCTGCAACCAAGAAAGCTGCTGCTGCGCCGGCGGCTGCAGCCTTCTTCTTCCACGAGGGCTTTGCCGCGGCCTCGTGAGGAACAACCTCATCAGCGGGAAGCCAAGCACCTTCGTAGGTTCCGTCTTCCTTCTGGTAGGCAACATTCACGTAGGTCGTCTTATCAGCATGCGCATCCTGATCCTGCGAGTCATGAGCTTGAGCGTCGATGACTCGGGTCTCGTCCAGGTGGTCCTTGTTCATATCTTCTGCACTCATGTGCGTTCCTTTCCTCTGGGGCGTCTGCCCTGTCGTCTTGGTCATCAAGCTACGGACCACCTCTATGCCTGTTTTATGTCGCACCTAAGGTTTTCCTGTGAAGAGAAAAGCAACTTATATGACGCGCATCACAAAAATAATTTTGTCCACGTCAACGCCCAAAATTCACTCAGGGTTAGCGTGTAAGTACCTCAAAGATGAGGCATCACGGATCAATCCGATGAGTTCATTCCTCTCCCCTTTAGGACGGACCTCATGTCAACCTCACGTACGACAGCTCCGCTGACCGAAACCCAGCGTCGGGCGCGGAAATACGCCACTTTCCTGGCACTCATCGCTACTTTGGGCCCATTCTTCTACGGATTCGAAGGAATGGTCCTCAACGCCGCAATTAAAGCGGTCGGCACCACCTTCCACCTCGGCCCATTCCTCCAAGGCGTTGCCGGCGCAGCGGGCGTAATCGGCGGCCTCATCGGCGCACTTGGAGCAGGACGTATCTCTGACAAGATCGGACGCAAAACAACCCTGATGTGGGTTGGTCCCTTCCTTCTCTTCGAAGCACTCCTTGGACCGATCTCACCAGTTCTGGGAAGCTTCGGATATCCCTTCCTCCTCCTCACCCGCATTGTGGGCGGCATTGGTTTTGGTGCAGCAACCACCGTTGCACCCGGATACGTCGCAGAAATTGCACCTGCTGACATCCGAGGCCGCCTGATCGGTTTCCGTCAGCTGGCCATCATCCTCGGTCTTTTCTTCGCCGGCCTCATCAATATGGGTGTCGTACGCCTGACCGGCGGCGCTGCGAAGCCCGCCTTCTGGGGACTGCAGACCTGGCAAGTTCTTTTCGCATGCCTCATCATTCCCGCTCTCCTCTTCGTGATCTTTACCGCCCAAATCCCCGAGTCGCCTCGTTACCTGGTGTCGGTCGGGAAGACCAAGGAAGCTGAAGCTGTCCTCGCAAAGGTCAGCGGTGAAGACGACCCGGCAGCACGCGTCAAAGCAATTTCTGCTTCAATGGCAGAAACTGGCGGACGCAAGCTCAGCATTGGTGAAATCTTCTCCTCGAAGTGGCGCGGACTGGTTCTTGTTGGCATGATGATCGCCGCATTCCAGCAGCTCACCGGCATCAACGGCGTCTTCTTCTACTCAAACTCGCTCTTCGCGGCAGTGGGATTCAACGAATCAATGGCATTGCAGCAAACCCTGCTCATCACAGGATTCAAGATCGTAGGTGTTGTCTCTGGCATTCTGCTTGTGGACCACGTGGGACGTAAGCGGATGCTCATCTACGGAGGCACGCTGATCTTTGTTTCCCTTGGCGTCGTTGCAACCGTCTTCACACTGGCACCCGTTGTGGACGGAAAGCCCGACGTTGCAGACAACCCGGTCTTGGCATTCCTCGCAGTCGCAGCGCTGTGCACCTTCCTGTTGGGCTTCACTTCCTCGTGGGGACCGATCTTCTCGATCGTCATGGGCGAAATGTTCCCCAACTCGATTCGCGGTGGCGCAATGTCCATGGCCTCGGGAGCAGACTTCTTCGTCAACTTCCTTGTCGTTTTGCTCTTCCCCTTCCTGATTTCGTGGTCGCCGGCAGGCACCTACTGGATCTACTGCGCATTCGGCGTCCTAGCCGTCATCTTCACCGCAAAGTACCTGAAGGAAACCACCGGTACTGAACTCGAAGACATGGACAAACTCGCTGCTTCCGAGAAGTGAAAGGATCATCATGTCTGACGCATATGAACGCTCCAGTGACATCCCGGACAATGTCCGCAATGTCCTGGTGATCATGACTGACCAGCATCGCACGGATACGATCGGCTGCCTTGGTAACCCACACGCCCAAACTCCCGTCATTGACGAGATGGGACGCAACGGTTTCGCCTTCACCAACTGCTTCACTCCCACCGCGATCTGCACGCCCGCACGCGCATCACTTCTGACAGGAAAGCGCCCAGGAAAGCACCTGGTACTGGCCAACCCTGAGTGGAACATCGCCTACCAAACGATGATTCCCCTTGGAACCTGGACCTACACTCAGGCACTTCGGGACGCGGGCTACAACGTTGGCATCGTTGGAAAGTATCACTGCGGAGCGAACCTCCCCGACAAGTTCGGCGCCGACGACGATACCTACTGGGGTGCAGAAAATCCCGTCGCAAACGAAAAGTACGTCGCGTGGCTCAACGAACATGGCCTTCCGCCAGTTCGGGCACACGACTTCTGGCGAGGAAAGCTCCCGGGGGGCCGCGATGGACATATCATCGCAGCACGCCTCGATCAACCAGAAGAAGCAACCTTCGAGCGTTTCTTGGCCGATCGAGCAATCGAGAAGCTACGCGAATATGCGGCCGATTGGAAGGAAAACGGACAGCCCTTCAGCCTGGACGTTCACTTCTTTGGCCCGCACCTTCCCTACTTCCTCCCCGACGAGTGGTTCGACCTGATCGATCCGAACGATGTCACCTTGCCCGAAAACTTCGGTGACTCGCTCATCGGTAAACCGCAGATCCAGCAGAACTACGCGACCTACTGGTCGACATCGTCCTTCGACAACGATCAGTGGAAGAAGCTCATCGCTGTCTACTGGGGATACGTCGCCATGATTGACTTCGAAATCGGTCGAATCATGGATGTGGCACGCGAACTCGGAATTCTCGATGACACCGCAGTCTTCTTCTGCGCAGACCACGGAGAATTCACTGGCTCCCACCGCCTCAACGACAAGGGACCGATGATGTACGACGACATCTACAACGTCCCCTTCATCGCACACATCCCCGGGGTTTCCGCGGTCGGCCAATCCGACGCCTTCGTGTCTTTGATCGATCTTCCCGCAACCGTCCTCGATATCGCTGGACTCGACCCAGCGCTGGTCGAAGACGGACGCTCGATCGTTGACCTGACGCGAGGTGAAGACGTGCCCGGCTGGCGTGAAGACATCGTCTGCGAATTCCACGGACATCACTTCCCGCTACAACAGCGAATGCTGCGCACCAAGGAATTCAAGCTCATCATCTCACCGGAGTCCATCAATGAGCTCTACGATTTGAGAGTTGATCCCGCAGAGATGAACAATGTATACACGGTGCCTGTCTACGACGACATTCGCCGTGAACTCGCAACGAACCTATACCTCCAACTCCGCGAGCGCGGGGATCACTCCTTCGCAAAGTGGATGGCGGCCATGACGGACTTCGATATTCCGCTGGTCAACACCGCCCGAAGCGATCTTGACGAGGTCATGGGTAAGTAACACACCTTCGGTGTGGGCCTTCCGGGGCGTGCGGGAGGCCCACACCACACTGCATCAAAGGAGAGGACATGGACTACGATCTTCACGCCGCCGTGCCCTCTTTGGAAGATCAGATCACCAGTTATCTCGGCGAAAATCCCCCCGCGTCACGTGCAGAACTATGCGAGGCCCTTGGGGTTTCGAGAACAACGCTGGGGCGTGCGATCACAAAGCTTATCGATGCACACGCTGTTATTTCCCTCAAAGGAGAAGAAAAGACTGGAGCAGGCCGCCCTTCAGCTCTCTTCACATCAGCACGTTCATGTGCATACTCGCTCGGCATTGTCATTAGCCGAGCGTCTTTCGCTGGAGTTCTACTCAACCGCGGCGGCGATGTCCTGATCGCCCAATCAATACCCGCCTCGCATCCCATCAACTATCTTGAGGCGCTCGACGCCACAGGGGCGCTACTCCTTGAGCGTGCACGCACCCGCGGCATCATTACCGACTATGTACACACCATTGGTGTTGGTCTCCCCGTGCCCATGGGCTCAAATGTTTCTCACTCGCCGCATTCCCCCTACCCCAGCCGCGAGAGCGTCACCGGTATCATTTCGCGTCGTTGGAAGGGAAGCATTCTCATCGATACAACTGCGCGCCTTTGTGCCCTGAGCGAGGCATTATGGGGAGCAGGACAGGGGTACCCATCAATCCTCTACGTTCGACTCTCCAACGGCATCGGCGCCAGCTTGGTGGTTTCATACCACCTCTCTGGCGGAGATCTCGGGTTCACAGGGGAACTGGGACATATGCGCGTTCCCGACGTTCATACCCCATGCGCATGCGGAAAAGAGGGGTGCCTAGAAACCCTTGCATCCATTCCCGCACTCTGCGCTCAATGCGATGTCTCCTCTTTGAGCGAATTGGCAATGAAAGTCAGCAATCGAGATTCCAGAACTCTGTCAATCCTCGAACATGCGATGGATGCCGTCGGCGCTTGCTGCGCAAACGCTGCTCTTCTCATCAATCCCCGTGCGATCATCGTGGCTGGGGAACTTCCCGAGGCGATCCCCCAGGTCTCCGATATGCTTGCCCACGGCCTCGAAAGAGAATTAATCCCCGCAATGAAATGGAATATCGACGTCGTTCGCGCTGAACTTGGCCCCCTCGCCGCCGCGCAAGCAGCTGCCTATGCGGCGACAACTACGGCCTCGTCAATCAAGAAGGAACACGAGGGAACCCGATGACGCTCTCCCCCGCTCGCCCTATCCCCTTCTCGGTTGTCGCAAAGCCAACGGGCGCCGCCTGCAATCTGGACTGTCAGTACTGTTTCTTCCTGTCGAAAGAACTCCTCTACGACCAAAAACGCCAGTCGATGAGCGAAGAAACTTTAGAGACCTACGTCAAGAACTTCCTAGCGGCAAGCCCCGATGGAGATGTCACGATGCTCTGGCAGGGCGGCGAACCAACCTTGCGAGGACTCCCCTTCTTCGAACGCCTCATTGAACTATGCGAGAAGTATCGACGCCCCGCACAAGTGGTCCATCATGCTGTCCAAACCAACGGCACCTTGATTACCGAGCAGTGGGCGCGTTTCTTCAAAGACAATGACGTGCTGGTCGGAATCTCGATCGATGGCCCGAAAGAACTCCATGACGCCTACCGTCTCAACCGTGGCGGGCACGGAACTCACTCGATGGTGATCCGCGGGTGGGAGCAGCTTCGCAACGCCGAAGTCGACACCAACATCTTGTGCACGGTCCACGCTGCTAACGAAGACCATGGCCTTGAGGTCTACCGCTATTTCCGCGATGAACTCGGGGCGCAGTACATGCAATTTATCCCCATCGTCGAGCGCGTTCCCCGCGAACACCTGCGCCAAGCCGAACTTGGGTGGCGAAGTGGAAGCTCTGCGCTCCTGTATCGTCAAGATGGAGACTGCGTGACCTCACGATCGACCACTCCTTCGTCGTATGGTCGCTTCCTGTCCGATATTTTCGACGAGTGGATTGTTCGTGACGTTGGACAGGTCTTTGTCCAAGACTTTGATTCTTCGCTCTCTGCGCTTTTTGGTTCCGCGAGTGTATGCGTTCATGCGCCTTCATGCGGTGCGAATATGGCAATGGAGTTTAATGGCGATGTCTACGCCTGTGATCACTGGGTCGAGCCGGAGTGGCTTGTCGGGAATATCGATTCACAGGATTTCGCGACCCTTGCAACTTCGGAAAAGATGCGTGCTTTTGATACGAAGAAGCAAGATCTGGATGATGAATGCTGGAGCTGTCCCTTCCTGCGTTTGTGTTGGGGAGGCTGCCCCAAGGATCGTTTTATTGCTCAAGAGAATGGCCCGGACCACAACTACCTGTGTGAGGGGTATAAGACCTTTTACGCGCACGCGCTGCCCGCACTTCGCGCAATGGCCTTCTTGATTTCGCGTGGACGAGGCGCTCAAGAAATCATGAATCCCCTGGTCGCTCAGTCATTGGGAGTCCATATCCCACCCAAGGAGGAACATCGTGCTCATTGAAGCCACGCTCATTGGTGTGTTGATCGGCATCGTTGTCGGAGCGCTCGGCGCGGGTGGCGGCATTTTGTCGGTCCCCGTCTTGGTATATCTCCTGGGTCAAAACCCTCATCAAGCTGCGACATTATCCCTGATCATCGTGGGCGCAACCGCTTGCGTTTCGCTCATTACTCGCGCCTCCAGTGGTCACGTTGATTGGAAGCAAGGAAGCCTTTTCGCCTTCGCTGGAATCGTCGGCACCTGGGGCGGATCCGCGCTCAACCCCCTGGTATCAGCGCGAACGCTCATGCTGGAGTTTTGCGTTCTTCTGGCGTTTGTTGCGATCTTTATGGTGCATAGACAGTTGCGTGCACGCGCCGACGTTTCCCCCTCCCCTTCATCACTTGACGAGGCCGCGCCGGTGGATTCCCCGCGCACGCTTGCTTCGACACTGAAGAAGGCAGCCTTAGTGGTTCTTTTAGCCAGCGTGACAGGTTTTCTCACCGGTTTCTTTGGCGTGGGTGGAGGTTTCGCTATCGTTCCTGCGCTTCACCTTGTTCTGCGCTACCCGATGAAGAAAGCATCAGCGACATCCCTGTTGATCATGCTCATCACAGCGCTTTTCGGCTTGGCTTCGCGCGCGCTGGGGGGAACTTTAGATATCAGCGCCGAGGCCGGCGCGATGGTCGCGTGCTTCGCTGCGGCCTCGATGTGCGGAGGCATCCTCGGGGCAAAGCTTACCCGTCGGGTAAGTTCTACCACGCTCGCATGGGCGTTCATTGTTCTCCTGATCGGAGTTGCAAGCGTGAGTGCCTTCGCCACGCTACGCGCATAACCAAAAGTCAAGGGAACAATCGCTACCGGCGCGTCTGCTCTAAACCTCGGGCGCAGTTCTAGACACAAGAGTATTCGTCGCCTGCGCAACCGGGCGCACGATCATCGAATCGATGTTGACGTGACGCGGCCGCTCCAGGGTCCACACGATTGCCTCGGCGATATCCTCGGCGACGAGGGGCTCAGCAACCCCCTCATACACGCGGTCGGCAGCTTCCTGAGAGCCGAGGCGGTTGAGAGAAAACTCTTCAGTGCGCACCATACCCGGGGCAATTTCGATCACACGAACGGGTTCACCCACCAGCTCCTGACGCAAGGTATTCGCGATGATGCGCTCGGCGTGCTTGGCGGCAACGTAGCCGCCACCTCCCGGGTACGTGTCGTGGGCGGCGGTCGACGTCAGGAAGACGAGGTCGCCTCCCCGCTCGCGCATCGACGGGAGAAATGCGCGCGTGCAATGCAAGGCCGTGAGGACATTACGCTCGAACATCGCACTCCACTTGGAAGGATCTGCATCTGCGACCCGATCAACGCCAATGGCTCCACCCGCATTGTTCACGAGAGCATCGATGGGGCCGCCCTCTAGGACATGCGCGGCCATTTCCTCCACCTGCGCTTGGTCGGTGAGGTCCGCCGCCCAATACTCACAACCAATCTCGCCGGAGAGGGCCTCGAGGCGTTCGCGACGCCGGGCCACAGCAACGACGTTCCAGCCCCGCTTTGCCAAAAGACGGGCGGTGGCTTCTCCAATTCCGCTGGAAGCTCCGGTGACAACGACGCGACGAGAGACACTCATGGTGCAACAGTAATATCCCCGGGCGCGCGTCGTCATCTGCGCATCCGGGGATATTCTCTTTCATTTCAGCCTTCGGGTAGACCGTAGGCCTTGTGAATCAGCCAGATCGGGTGAACAACATTCGCACCGGTTGCCGTGCGAATCTGCCAGCGACAGGTTTCGGTGTCACAGGCCGCGAGTTCAACATTAACCTGCTTGACGAAGTCGAAAACCGGAGCTCCCACCGCTTGTGCGATCGCGTACTTTTCTTTCTTCATTCCGTAGGTTCCGGCAATGCCACAGCAGGGCTGCTGGGATTCCTTCACCGTCACCCCGGGGATCAAACTCATGAGTTCTACCGCAGGCATCCCCAAACCTTGCGATTTGAGCTGGCAGGGCGCGTGGTAGGGAATGGTCACGTCGATGCGTTCCATGTTCATGTCGAGCTCGCCGCGATCGTAGAGGTCGATGAGGAACTCACAAATGTCCCAGGTAC
Source organism: Actinomyces sp. S6-Spd3 (assembly GCF_000758755.1). Taxonomy (GTDB): domain Bacteria; phylum Actinomycetota; class Actinomycetes; order Actinomycetales; family Actinomycetaceae; genus Pauljensenia. The sequence continues at coordinate 95,026 of NZ_JRMV01000275.1, forward strand.
GCGAAGCAACATCTTCAAGTTCAGGGGTATCCATTTCCAAGATGTCGTGAGCCTCATGGCGAAGCATTCCACCACACGAACCAGAAGAAGAGATAATCGGTGCGTCCCGATTCGCCTTACGCAGGTCATGGGTCAGACGCGAGACATACTTACGCGATTCGTCGTAAAGACCGTTTGACTGCAGAGCCAAGCCACAGCATCCATGCGGCGGAACAAGGACTTCGTAGCCCAAGTGCTCAAGTACCAGCACGGAGTGGATGGAGGTTTCGACCTCAAAGTACTGTCCCGCGCAACCGTGGAAGAAGATCACTTGTCCCTTCGTGCCGGAGTTGGGAAGCGGAGTGTGCTTCTTGAACCAGCTTTCGAAGGTGCGGCCATAGGCACGAGGCATGGGGGCATTGCGGTGAACGCCAATGATCTTTTCCATAGCAACGCGAATCGGCTTAACATCCAGCGCCCAGTTGGCGATGGGAGCGAAGGGTGTCATGACGCTACCGATCAGGCCTGTGCGTCCAATGAGTTGGTCGCGAAGCGGGATTCCCTGCTTCTTCTTCATGTCGGTTCGTGCATGGTGGATCATTTCGGTGACCTTCACGCCCTGAGGACACACCAAAGAGCATGTTCCACACGAGGAGCAGTAGTCGATCGAATGATCAACGAACTGGCCTTCTTGACGGTAGCGTTCTGCCTGTGGACCGGAGTACTTCGGGCCAGCGAAAAGATCAGTCACGCGCATAACAGGGCATTGCGTTTCACAGATCGTGCACTTCACGCAGGCGTCAAGGGAAGCACGAAGACCGAAGTCATCACCCTCGAGCCCCAAAACATCGGCTTCTTCGATGCCGGGGACAATTTCCAGACTCATTGAAGAACCTCCACAATCGAATCGGCTGCGCGCAGCGCACTTGCCAGAGCGATACCATCGCCTGACTTTTCCTTCCAACGCGTCGAACCGGCCAGATTCCCCCCAGCCGCATAGACATTGGAGTAGACAGGCCCCGCTCCCGGAGTGCACACGCGCATCTTGTCGTCGACCTCAAAGCCAACCTTGAAGAGAGGCTGTTCACTGCCCCAGAAGTCACCATTGAGCAAGCTCGTATCAACACCTGTCAGTGGAAGACCCATGACCGTGTCCCTCACGTGGCCGTAAGAATCGATCTCAAGTGCTCCCGATTCGAACCCTCCCGCAGCGAGGATCACGGACTTGGTCGGGATCGTGCGAGCGTGCCCAGCGGTCGAGATGGTCACGGATTGCACCTGCTGGTCCTCGACCTCGTATGAAACCAGGGACGATCCCAGCATCACGCGGCAGTTTGCTTTAGCGATCTCGGTAAGTTCTTGGTTCAGGCGCATGCCGGGGACCGACGGCGGCTGAAGAACAATCTCAAACACGGGCTGGCCGAGCATGTCTTGGATGTCGCGCCAAGCGCCCGGATCGTTCAGACCAAGAACGGCAGGAAGGCCAACGGTTTCGCCAGGTCGCACGACTTCTTTCAAAAGTGCGACAAGGCGTTCGCGGGTCTCCTTATGGTCCAACGCGCGCGCAAAGTTCGTGCCGGTTGTGTCTCGTTCTTGCCCGCGAATATCAAGATCAACATAGGCCGAACGCGCCACAATCGCTTGCCCGTTGGCGTCTTTTTGGAGACGCATGTTCTCGGCGGCAAGGGAGGGGTAGAAGTCCTTCAGGCGCTTGAAACCAACGATCACATAGCTTTGCCCGACGGGGATACCGGCTTGCATCGAAGGCTGGTACAAGGCGGTCGGACGCAGTGCGCCAAGCGCTGTTGGAATACGGACATTCGTATCGGCCGAGCCAAGGAGGCGCTCGGGTCCAAGAAGCTCACGAATCCACTCAAGCGATTGTTCAACGCATGATGCCCCAAGGCGCGCGTAGGGGTGAGTAGGGTGATCGGCTGCGAGCTGCGTGATTGCGTCTAGTGGACGTTCAACGAGTTCCGGGGCGTAGCCCAAAGCATCGATTGTCCCCTGCCCCAGTTGGAGTCCACCGATTCCCTTGGTGACAAGAGTGACCTGAGCCCCGCGCTGCGCCAGTCGGATGCTGGCAGCAAGACCGGCAAGGCCTGCTCCGATAACGACTGCGTCACGCATGGGTGAGTCCTTCCTTTTCTTCTCCATCTTCCAGGGCTTCTTCCCCACTTTCGACAGCATCCCAGTACGCGCATTCATGAGGAATGGCGTCGGGAGCGGTGGGCAGGTGCTCGACGTCTAGGGTTCCTTCGTGGATCCAGTTGTCCAGAGCAGCCTGGCGGGCTTGTTTACCGAAGAGAATGGGCCACAGTCCGATCCAGCGGTTCTTAAGGAAGAGGCGAAGCAGTTCATTTGTCCGAGGCGCGTCGATGTCACCGCGTTCATGTGCAATTCCCGCACTGCGCTGGGAGCAAAAACCTCCCTGGCATGGTCCCATTCCGAGGCGAACTTGACGGCGCACGTCATCGAGTTGGCCGCCGGGAAGAACGTCCATTGTGCGTTCGAGCATTTCACGGGTGACCAGTTCGCATTCGCAGATGATCTCTTGGCTGGAGGGAGACTCGCCATGGTGTTCAACATCGTCGAGGCGGTGGCCGATGTAGTAGTTGGAGTGTCCTTCTGCCTCGGGAACAACTTCGTCGGCGGTACGGCAGGGCCGTTCCTCCCCCAACTGCTGACACATGATGTCGACGATGCGTTCTGCCATGAGGCGGTAGGTCGTGAGCTTACCGCCGGCAATGGTCAAGATGCCATCAACGCCATCGCGACTCAGGTGATCGACGATGTGCATTCCTCGGGCCATGTGACGGGTATCTGATTCGGAGACGCGAGTGTCTTTGATGAGCGGGCGAGCTCCTGCCCAGGCATGGAGAGCACGGGACTTACGGAAGCCAGGAATCAGGGTTTCTCCCGCGTCGAGCATCTGCTGGACTTGGTCGGCAAGAATGGGCAGCTTGTCGGGGTCTTCCGCGCGCAAGTCGGTCGTTCCGATAATGCAGACCGGGTGGACGGGAACCAAGATGTCGCCGTCAGCGGGCCAAATGCAGCGGTTGATGACATTGTGCGAAAGACGATGATTCATGGCAATCATGATTCCCGCACCGGGGACAACTTCCACTCCATGGCAGTCCGCGAGGGCCGCAATCTGTCCGGCCCAGGGACCACCACAGTTCAAGACAAAGGAACAGTCAATTCGGATGTCTTCGCCCGATCGTTCATCGCGCGCGTAGACCGCTTCGATACGGTCTTGGCTGCGTTGAATCCCGGTTGCACGGGTATAGGTGAGGATCTCCGCTCCATAGGCAATGGCCGAGCGTGCTGCGCCCCAGACCATACGCCAGCCGTCGACGGTTCCATCTTGTACTGCGAATGCGCGCTTGAGTCCCGGATCAAGTCGAGGCTCGCGACGAAGTGCCTCGGCGGGAGAAATCTCTTCTGCAGGAACATGAGCGGCTCTGGCGCGAGCGATGAACTGATCGGCGTAGTCTTCATCGTCGACAGAGGTTGTCACGAAGAGACCGCCGGTCTTCTCCACGGCATCAGCATTGATGCGGGAAACGATTGCATTTTCTTCCGCGCATTCGGTTGCCGATTCAGGGTCGGACGCAATGTAGCGTGCGCCTGAGTGGAGCAATCCGTGGTAGCGGCCAGAAGTTCCTTGAGCCATATCGGCCCGGTCAAGAAGAATGGCACGGAATCCGCGCATTGCAACATCGCGGACAACGCCGGCACCGGTCGAGCCACCACCGATGACTACGACATCAGTCTCCATCGTCCTCATAGTGTTACGTTGTTCCTTAGAGAGTTTCTGATTGTTTCCTTATTAATCATGACCCTTTTGGGGCCTCTGCACATCTTCCCAAGGCGTGTTGCACATATGTGCACATTACTCATTGAAGCCTGTAATCATTCACAGCAAACTTAGGTCTTCCTAAGAAATCGGGCGTGCGCCGCATAGGAGCCGCAACGTACAGTGTCTTTATGACTGAAGAGCAGACTTACCGTCCACAGGACGATTTCTACCGCTACACCAACGGCGAGTGGCTCGCGACCCACGAAATTCCGGCCGATCGCCCCATACACGGAACCTTCCATGAGCTCCTTGATCAATCTGAGCTGTGGGAAAAAGCAATCGCAGAGGAAGCAGCTGCCGGTAAAGTTCCCGGTCACAACGGGGAACTTATCGCCCATTTATACGGAATATTTATGGATGAAGACGCTGCCAACCAAGCAGGATTCTCCCCCATCGCTGACAAGCTCACACGTCTGCGAGCAGTAACGAGCCATGACGAACTCGCAGCGCTTATGGGAACCTTCCGCTACGAGGGAATCGCTGGCCTCTTCGGAAGCTACGTCGGCACCGACGCACACAATTCAAGTCAGCACATGCTCGACTTGTACCAGGGCGGTATCTCTCTGCCAGACGAGGCCTACTACCGCGAAGAACAGCATCGCGAAGTTCTCGAAGCCTGGGAAGCCTACGTCGCCAAGCTTTTTACTCTGGTCGGGACCAGTGAAGAAGACGCCATGTCTCACGCGCGTGCTGTGCGCGAGTTCGAAACACAAGTTGCCTCTCTCCACCGCGATGCAGTCTCAAACCGCGATCCGCTCTTAGCTGACCACCCCATGACGTGGAATGAGCTGCGTGAAAAATACCCGTTGTTCCCGTGGGACCTGTGGGCGAAGGCCGCAAAGCTTCCCTTGGAAAAGATCGAGACACTCAACGTGTCGCATCCGGAGTTTTTTGAGGGTGCGACTCAGCTGTGGCATAACACCGATCTTGAAGTCCTCAAGATGTGGATGGAGCACTCCCTCATCGACGAGTATGCCTCCTTGCTCTCCGAAGATTTCGTCAATGCCTCCTTCGAATTCCACGGACGAACTCTTTCAGGAACCCAGGAACTGCGCCCTCGCTGGAAGCGCGGCCTTTCCTTGGTCTCTTCCCTCCTTGGCGAGGCCATGGGCGAAATTTGGGTTTCCCGCCATTTCCCGCCCGCCAATAAAGAAATCATGGACGGCCTCGTCCGCAGCCTTCTCGACGCTTATGAGCAAGCACTCACCCACTGCGAGTGGATGGGCGAAGAAACCCGCGCTCAAGCATTGAAGAAACTCAGTACCTTTACTCCCAAGATCGGCTATCCCGACCAATGGATTGACTACTCATCCTTGCACTTCGATTCAGACTCTCTGGTCGATGCCGTCGAGGCAGCAACCCGCTTCCACGTTCAGCGCCGCTGGGATAAACTCGGTGGCCCCGTCGATCGAAGCGAATGGCACATGACGCCTCAGACCGTCAATGCCTACTACGACCCGACGATGAACGAAATCGTCTTCCCCGCTGCAATCCTGCAAGCGCCATTCTTTGATCCGGATGCAGATGATGCTTCGAACTTCGGCGCAATCGGCGCAGTGATCGGGCACGAGATCGGGCACGGTTTTGACGACCAAGGCTCACGCTTCGATGCGGAAGGTAACTTGGAGAATTGGTGGACCGATGAAGATCGGGAACGTTTCGAGGAACGCACCAAGCGCCTCGTTGATCAATACGACGCGCTTACCCCACGGGATCTCCAAGGGGAAGAACCCCCGCTCCATGTCAACGGAGCACTCACTCTGGGAGAGAACATCGGCGATTTGGCGGGGCTTTCCATCGCATGGCAGGCCTATGTTGCTCGACTTGCGCAGCAGGGACTCACCCCGCAATCTGCCCCTGAAATCGACGGGCAAAGCGCAGCTCAGCGTTTCTTCACCGCGTGGGCTCGCGGATGGAGGACGGCGATCCGCCGCGAGTACGCCAAACAGCTCCTGAGTATCGATCCTCACTCCCCCGCAGAATTCCGCTGCAATCAGATCGTTGCGAATATGGACCCCTTCGCCGAGGCCTACGATGTAGCCCCCGGTGATGATCTGTGGATCGCCCCCGAAGAGCGCGTCCACATCTGGTAGCCAGGACAACCAAGGTTTCAATTCGATACAACAATTGCCCTTGTGGCGCGGCAAGGTTCGCGCCACAAGGGCAAACATGTAAAAATTAAGACGTTTACGCGCATCCGCGCGTCCTGATCGTCAACACAATCGGAAGGTGAGCAATGCCTGGCCTGAACCTGACGCGCGAGGAAGCCATCCAGCGCGCAGACGTGATCTGCGTAGATCACTATGACGTCGAACTCGACCTCACGCGCGGAGACAAGGATTTCTTTTCGCGCACAACCGTGACATTCAGCGCGACCGAAGGAGAAACAACCTTCGCGGACTTGGTGTCGAACAATGTTCACTCGATTGTCCTCAACGGTGAGCACCTGGATCCGCTCATCCACCAAGATCACCGCATTGCCCTTCCGCAACTCGCTGCACACAATACCCTGACGGTCGAGGCTGACTGCCAGTACATGCACACCGGTGAGGGCCTCCACCGCTTCGTCGACCCCGCTGACTCGCAGGCCTACTGCTACTCCCAGTTCGAAGTTCCGGATGCTCGTCGCGTGTTCACGACATTCGAACAGCCCGATCTGAAGGCGACCTTCACCTTCACGGTAACGGTGCCCGCCGGATGGAAGGTCTTCTCGAACTCGGCGACTCCTGAACCTGAGATGAACGAGTCTTCGTGGACCTACCGTTTCGAAGAGACCGAACGCATCTCGACCTACATCACCGCGATTATCGCCGGCCCCTACCAGGGCGTGACCGACTCACTCGTTTCCAGCGATGGTCGCACGATTCCTCTGGGTGTTTGGTGCCGCGCATCATTGCTTGATTCTCTGGATTCCGATCGAATCTTGGATATCACGCGTGCGGGATTCACTTTCTTCGAGGACGCTTACGGGATTCCTTACCCCTTCAAGACCTACGATCAGATTTTCGTTCCCGAGTACAACGCGGGAGCAATGGAAAACGCTGGCTGCGTCACTTTCCGCGATCAATACATTTTCCGCACTCGTCCCACGACCGCTGACCTCGAAGCTCGCGCGAATACGATTCTCCACGAGCTCGCTCACATGTGGTTCGGTGACTTGGTCACCATGAAGTGGTGGAATGACCTGTGGCTCAACGAGTCCTTCGCTGAGTTCATGAGCCACTTGGCTCTTGCAGAGGCCACCGAATACACCGAAGGCTGGACTGGATTCATGCTCCGCAAGGACTGGGGCATGAACCAAGATCAGCTTCCGACCACTCACCCGATCACCGCTGAAATCCGCGATCTCGCCGACGTCGAAGTGAACTTCGATGGAATCACCTACGCGAAGGGCGCCTCGGTCCTGCGTCAGTTGGTCACTTACGTCGGCCGCGAACACTTCTTTGCTGGTCTGCACGAGTACCTGACGAAGCACTCCTACTCGAACGCAACACTGGCAGACCTCTTGGGCGAGCTAGAAAAGGCATCGGGCCGCGATCTCAAGCAGTGGTCGCGCGTCTGGCTTGAAGAAGCCGGAATCACCCTGCTGCGCCCACAGATCGACGTCTATGACAACGGTGCGATCACCCAGCTCAAGGTCATTCAGGAGCCCTTCTCCGAAGGGTCGTCACTGCGTCCCCACCGCCTCATTGTTTCGGGTTACAGCCAGGCAGAGGATGGATCTATCGAACGCGTCTTCAGCCAAGAGCTTGACGTCGATGGTTCCTCCACCGTTGTCTCCGAGGCAACTGGCATCGCACGCCCCGACCTCATTCTGATTAACGATCAGGACTTGGCATACGCGAAGGTTCGCTTGGATCCGCAGTCCTTGGACTTTGCGATCCGCAACATCGCTCGCTTTGAGGATTCGTTGACCCGAGGCGTGATCTTGGCTTCCGCGTGGGATATGACCCGCGATGGTGAAATGCCCGCGCGCGACTACCTGCTGCTTCTGCTCAGCGCACTACCCGCAGAGCGCAACGCAACCATGCTGCGACTGTACTTGCGCCACCTCGACCAGGCACTTGAAACCTATGTTGCACCCGCGCGTCGCCGTGCACTGCAAGAGCGTGTTGCCTCGGCGCTACTCATCATGGCTCGCACTGCTAGCGCTCACTCCGACGAACAGCAGCTCTTCGTCCGCGAGCTCGCACACTGCGCAATTCTCCCCGAGCACTTCGAGGCGGTGCGTGGCCTGTACGAGGGCACCGAAACCCTCATGGGACTCGACCTCGACGTCGACCTGCGTTGGACACTGCTCACGGCACTTGTCCGCGGCGGGGTTGCTGGCGAAGCTGAGATCGCGGCTCTTGAGGCCGAAGATGACACGATGACCGGACATCAGAAGGCAGCTGCTGCCCGCGCTGCAGTTGCCGACATTGCTGTGAAGCAGCAGGTCTGGGATGCAGTTTTGCGTGATACCTCGATCCCGAACGATACTCGCTGGGCGATGGTTTCTGGTTTCTGGGCGCAGGCTCGTACAACTCCCGAGATGTACGTCCCGGTCGTTGCCGATTACTTCGACTCCCTCCAACAGATCTGGAGAGATCACACCTTCCACATTGCAGAGGACATCGTCACTTTGATGTTCCCGAAGGCCCTCGCCTGCTACGTGGAAGGCCTTGATCTGGTTGCGCAGGGAACGCGTTGGATTCAGTCGCACCAGGATGCCTCCGCGGCCTTGATTCGACTCCTGCGCGAGCAGATTTCAACCACCGAGCGCATGCTCGGCGCTCAGGCGGCTGACGCCTGATCACAGGATTCATCAGTTGGGGGCTGCTTCTTTGGCAGCCCCCAACTTCTTATATTGCTCGGCGATTCGCACCGCACATTCTCCGGTGCTCACTGAACTTACTTGCCAAGGACGGCAAGTTCGTCATCGATTATTCCCGTTCCAGATCCGACGTAGGTCGTCACTCCCATGAGCAGGCCCGTGACTGCCATCGCCAGCAAGGGAATAGTCTCGCTTCCAAGGAATTGGAGGAGGATCCCGAAACCGATAGGGCCAAGCGCAGCAATCACGTAGCCAATGGGCTGCACCAAGGCTGAAAGTTCGGCCGTCACAGCTGCGTCGCGAGACCGGGCAGGAATGAGGGCGATGATGAGGGGAAAGGTGAATCCCCCGATTGCCAACAAGGACACCCAGAGAAATGCGAAAGACCCGGGCACCAGCACCAAACCGATCCAGCCGACGAATGTCAGCAGACCGAAAATAATGGAAAGCCATGGGATATGCGTCCCCATGTGGTCAATCATGAAGGGAATGACCAGGCCACCAAGGACTGCCCACAAATTCACAAGAGCTGTCATGATGGACGCAAATCCAGCAGAGTAGCCGGCATTCATCAAAATTTGCGGGAGAAATGCAAATTGAACATAAGCGTTCAATGCTTGAAGTCCGAATCCGAGGACCAAGGCAATTGCAGTCCTCGAGTGATAGATCGGGCGCCGCTTGGTCGCATTAGAGGAGGAAGTTTCCGCGCTTCGGGTGCCTCCATCGGGAGAATCTCGACGAACAAGACCGCTGATCTTGATCCAAATTGCCCCTGCGATAACAGCAAAAATCGCCCAACTCGCCAGTGAAGACCGCCAGAGCTGGCCATCATGACCAGAAAGCGGCACGGCGAACGCAGAACCTGCCGCTCCTCCGATCAGCAAGACCGTTCCGTATGTGGTGACGAGCAGCGTTCGCCGTCCGGCCTCGTGGAATTTAATCCAGGCAGGGACAAGGACGTTCGCAAGGGCTGGGCCGATGAGTGCAACGACGCTCAGAAGACAAAAGAGCGTAAAGTTGCCCGCCCAGGGACGCACAAGCAAGCCGAGGCCACTGAGTGCAGTGCCCGTAGTCAGCACAGCGCTCATCCCCCAACGCTTTGAGAGGGGAACAGCGAGAAGTCCAACACCAGCAAAGACAAGGCAGGGAAGAGCAGAGAGGACTCCAAGGGCCCCCTCTCGAGCCGAATAGGCCTGAGAGATCGTAGACAGAAGCGGCCCGGTCGAGGTCGCCCCAGAGCGCATAGTTAAACTCATGGCGAGAATGCCGACGAATGCCAGGGAAGTTGAAACCGCGGCACGTGAATATGTTTTTTGCTGCGCTGTCATTATTTTTCTGTGTTCTTCACTTCATTTTCGACTCTGGTCAGCAGATTTTCCCAAATTGCGACCATACATTGAACGGGATTTTCATAAGGCGCTTAGACTGTCAATCACTACAAGGACCGACACATATGACCGCAGGGTGCGGCCGATGCGTCAGCACACGGAAAGGATTCACGTGTCTACGCCCGCAACGAGCTCACGCTCGTCACTTAAGGAATTGACCTTCCGAGGAATTGTCATCGGTGGAATTATTACTTTGGTTTTCACCGCCGCGAACGTCTACCTGGGATTGAAAGTTGGATTGACTTTCGCGACCTCCATCCCGGCAGCCGTCATTTCCATGGCAATTCTACGATTTTTCTCGGATCACACTATCCAAGAAAACAACATTGTCCAAACAATTGCTTCCGCTGCCGGAACGCTTTCCGCAGTAATCTTCATCCTCCCCGGTCTGGTGATTGTCGGCTGGTGGAGCGGATTCCCCTACTGGACGACAATGGCCGTCTGCGCGGTCGGCGGCATCTTGGGTGTTATGTACTCGATCCCCTTGCGCCGCGCGTTGGTTACGGGTTCGGACCTTCCCTACCCCGAAGGTGTTGCCGGAGCAGAAATCCTCAAGGTTGGCGACTCCCACGAGAAGTCAGCCGACAACAGCCTTGGTTTGCGCGCAATTATTTGGGGGGCAATCTGCTCTGCCGCAATGTCCTTGCTGTCCTACATGAAGGTTGCGGCCTCGTCGCTGTCAGCAACCTTCCGTGTAGGTGCAGGTGCAACCTCGATTGGTACCTCGCTCTCGCTGGCGCTGATCGGCGTCGGTCACCTGGTGGGATTGACTGTCGGCATTGCCATGCTCATCGGCATGTTCGTCAGTTTCTTCATCTTGATTCCTTACTTCAGTGTCGGGCAGCTTGACGGTTCACCACTGTCTGACATTGTCGACACGGTCTTTTCTAGCCAGGTGCGTTACATCGGCGCCGGCGTCATGGCCGTCGCGGCAATCTGGACTCTTGTCAAGATCATCTCCCCCATCATCAAGGGAATCCGTGATGCCATGCGTTCTTCTCGCACCCGTCACGCGGGCGGCGAACTCGACCAGACTGAACGCGATATTCCGATTACGATCGTCGCGCTGGTGATTGTTCTGTCGATGATTCCCGTGGGCGGTTTGCTGTGGATCTTCACCCACGGCACCGAGATTGCTCACAATACAGCGATGCTCATCGCTGTTTCTGTGATCTTCACTCTGCTCGCAGGACTCTTGGTCGCCGCAGTTTGCGGTTACATGGCCGGCCTCATCGGCTCGTCAAATAGTCCCGTTTCAGGCGTGGGTATTTTGGTCGTAGTCTTGACCGCTCTGGCAATCGTTGCCGTTCACGGACACGGTTCTTCCGGCGCGGAAACCACTGCCCTCATCGCCTACACCCTCTTTACCGCCGCGATTGTCTTCTGTATCGCAACGATTTCGAACGATAATTTGCAAGACCTCAAGACTGGTCAGCTCGTGGGTGCAACTCCCTGGAAGCAGCAGGTCGCGCTGGTCATCGGTGTTGTTTTCGGTGCTCTCATCATTCCTCCGGTCTTGAACCTCATGCAGAACGCTTTCGGTTTCCAGGGAGCTCCTGGAGCAGGTCAAGATGCACTTGCAGCCCCGCAGGCCTCTCTGATTTCTTCGCTGGCTCAAGGAGTTGTGGGCGGCACTCAAGACTGGAGTCTCTTGGGTCTGGGTGCAATCATCGGCGTGGGTATCATCATCGTCGATGAGCTTCTCAAGCTGAGCTCGAAGGGCCGCTTTGCTCTTCCGCCTCTCGCGGTCGGCATGGGCATGTACCTCCCCGCTTCTTTGACGATTATGATCCCCGTTGGCGGCGTCATCGGTTTCTTCTACGACCGTTGGTCCGCAAAGCGCAAGGATCCCGAGCGCGCACGTCGAATGGGTACGCTCTTGGCGACCGGTCTGATCGTCGGCGAAAGCCTCTTTGGCGTGATCTACGCAGGCATTGTTGGCGCCACAGGAAGCGAAGAACCGCTTGCCGTTCTGGGCGATTCCTTCGCAACGCCAGCGACCATCATCGGTGCGCTCTTCTTCTTCGGTTCAATCTTCGCGCTGTACCGTTGGACAAGCGGCATGGTTTCGCGCACAGATAGCGCTCCTACCATTGATGAGGCAGAGGCTGAGGAAGCACTCGACGTGCACTGAGCGTCGCTCACCTACAGTTTGAGGGGAGTCGGATTCAATCCGACTCCCCCCTGCTTTATTCAGCGACTACTCCCAGTGACGACTTCTTATCGCCACGCATGCGCGTTTAAACTCTTTTCCCATACAAAAATCCGCTGGATGCTCAAACATCCAGCGAGTAACCTCACGGGACTCACTTGATCTGCGCATGCTTCGTCATGGCGGTATCAGCATTCATATTTCCCGCACTCCTCTCCCCTGCGAAGATCACACGGGAACGTTATTTGAAGCCGAGTTGTCTCATACGTCCGGGCAGGCATCGATCTCCCCGTGCCCCGGCTGTTCAGGCGGTCGCAAAGTAGGAAATCTGGGAAGTAACGGCGCAATCACTTTTCCGAATATCTTGATAGACCGGGCAGGAATTTACACACTGTCAGTCGGATACCTCTCTGAAGATCCTCGCTCTTTCCTGCTACGCGTCAACGACCGCAATATTGTGGTGACACCTCCACGTTCCGGAAAAGGAAATGACGGGCAGCCCAGCGGATGGGAAATCGTCCGAACCGTTGATATCCCAGTCGAACTCCACTCCGGTACAAATACTGTGACCATCTCAGGGAACACCCCATGGGCTCCTGATATTGATCGAGTGATTGTTCGCTAGCGACGTCTGTGGGTGGAGGAGAAAGCTATAGATCCCCTCCACCCACAGTCCGTTTTCACGAGAAAAGATCCCTATTTGACCTCAGGAGGGCTCCCCAGAGTTCCTCCTTCGATGAACTCTCCGGGCACCAGGATCGAGGCGTTGCGCGCCTCGGAACCGGCTAGGCGTTCCTGCGCGAGCAGCACGGTCTGCCTCGCCAATTCGCGCACCGGTTGTGCAACCGTCGTCAGGTTCAAAAGCGGTGAAGAATACGGACCGGTCGCGTCAAAGCCCGTCACCGACACCTGCTCCGGGCAGGCAATCCCTCGCGACGCCAAGTGTTCCAAAATTTTCACCGCAATCAGATCACTTCCCGCAATGACCGCAGTACACCCGGCATCAATCGCCCGGTCAATGCCGTCGAAAAGATCCTCACCGTAGTCGCTGTGAGACGTCACGATATGTGGCTGGACGCCGTCGACAACCAGCTGGGTAATGAAGGTTGCGGTACGGGCATGCAGGGTGGCCGCGAGGGGGTGGCTGGTGGCGGTGACAGCAACTTTCCGGTGTCCATAGGCCACAACTTTTTGCGCCAGCATCGCTTCATACGCGGGATCGATGCGCACAGAATCAAATTCAGGGCGGGTTTCCCCACAGCCGATAGTAATGAGCGGGACGAAGGAAGCCGCATACTGCATGGCCTCGTTCGATACTCGGCCAGAAGCAACGATAACCACGCCCACCCCGTGTCCCACGAGGTTGTTAATGGCCTGCATCTGGCCTTCTTCGCTGTCACCTCCGGCGGTAATCAACAGTTCTAACCCGAGTTCGTCGGTGTGCGCTTGGAGTTCTTCTGCAACTTTCCCATAGAAGCTGTGTCCAATGTTGCGCACCAAAAGGCCGACAGTGGTGGTGCTGGAACTGGCGATCCCAGCAGCACCGAGGTTTCGCACATATCCGAGGCGGGCGGCAGCTTGGCGCACAGCGACGCGCGCTTGGGAACTGACGGCGGGATGCCCAGAAAGTGCGCGGCTGGCAGTCGCCTGCGACACTCCCGCTGCTTGAGCCACATCAATGATGCTGGCTCGTTTCTTTCTGGGCATCCTCGAACATCCGTCTTTCAGTGAGTGGTGGGTATTCCCCGACGTCAGCGCGGGGTTCCGACCGTCCAAGTATACAGAGGACGGAAGGAAAAAATACCGGCCTCTTGGTCTTGATCGACTTCGACAAGAGCGATCTGTGAGCACTCCATCGAATTGTCGGTTTTCAAAGCGTGAAGAGCATCAGCAAGCGCCCGATCCTCTTCGCTACTCGTCCCCGCAACCGCATAGGCCAGGCTGAAATGAGGGCCGAACGGCGGATCCGTGAGCGCCTCCCCCAGCCCCGCGTCAACGATGCTGTCACGCACAGCGTCGATCAGCCTCGTAAATGAGGGGTTCTCTGGGGAAATCACTTCCACTGCCCATTCCTGGACGGCCGTCGGAGCGAAGGTCAACGTGAAGGGGTCGATCTGCGCCATGCGGCGATCCATCTGCGAGCGCAGTTTCTCCCATTGGGCGTCACTGATCTCGTCTCGATACAGATCGAGGCGTTGCACCGTCACGTGGATGCACTCCGGCGGTTGGATACCGATCTGTGGGAGCGCTGACAGGGGTTTTTCCGCCTCGCGCACCAAGTCCCACAGGGGGGAATCCTCGGGGGGCGCGAGGTAGAAGTGGAGCGCACCATTTCCTCGGCGCCACCGCGTATCCTCACGATCAAAAAAGCGTCGCATGGTTCCGACCTTTATTTCTCCGAGGAATCCGCGGGAATCACCCACAGGGACTCGCGCGAAATCACACAGGTGACCTTCTCTCCGGCAGCATGAAGTTCATTCATGCCGTGAGAACGGCCTTCGAGGGTGCCCGCCGCGGTGTCCAGGACGTAGGTGTTGACCGAGCCGTCGAAGGCTGCGGAGCGCACTGTGGCTTCCAGAACCACGTCGCTGCCCTCCCCTGCCTGCTCGTTCCCGGGTGCATCCAGGCCGACCGCGGTGTTTTCTGCTCGGACGACCAACTCCACGTGATCGCCAACACCAAGTCCGGGGACTCCCGCGGTGTCCAGATCACCCAGCGGGGTGGCCACCAGGTAGCGGTCGCCTCGTACCTCACTGACCGTACCGGCCACGAAGGATGCAGTTCCCATGAAGGAGGCCACGAAGCGATTCACCGGGCGATGGTAGATTTCACGCGGCTCCCCGACCTGCTCGATGGTGCCCGCGCTCATCACCACGATCATGTCGGACATGGTGAGAGCCTCGGACTGGTCGTGGGTCACGAAGATCGCGGTAAGTCCCAGACGCTGTTGGAGTGCACGGATTTCGCTGCGCATGCGCAGACGCAGGCGCGCATCCAGGTTCGAGAGGGGTTCGTCGAAGAGGATGATCTTCGGTTCCATGACGAGTGCTCGCGCCAGGGCAACGCGCTGCTGCTGGCCTCCGGACAGCTGATGCGGGTAGCGGTGAGCGTACTGTTCGATCCCCATGAGCGCCAGACCGTCAGCGATCCGCTGCTCACGTTCTGCGGCGGGGAGCTTCTGGTAGTTCAGGCCGAATCCCACGTTGTCTTTCACCGTCAGGTGTGGAAAGAGCGCGTAGGACTGGAACACCATCGACATGGGGCGCTTTTCGGGCGGGACAGACACCAGGGACTGGCCGTCCAGGGTGATTTCGCCTTCCGTAACGTCCTCAAATCCGGCGATCATACGCAGGGTCGTGGTCTTCCCACAGCCGGACGGTCCCAGGAAGGTCACGAATTTTCCGGCCTCAATGTCGAGGTTGATGCTGTCAACAGCTCGGTGCTGCCCCTGCTTGGCATCGTAGATTTTGGTGACAGAGCGCAGCTGGAGTGCGCCTGCCTGCGTGTGGTGTTCAGTCGTCATTTCACTACCGTCCTGGTGGAGCGATTCAGTCGGTTAATAAGAAGGTTGGCGATCATCAAGATGATGAGCACGAGGCCGATGAGGAAGGTGCAGTAGGCGAAGGCGTGGCCGAAACGCCCGGCATCAACCTCGTCCAAGATCTGGGAGGTCATCACCTTGGTTTGAGGCGTCGTAATGAAGATGATCGCGGTGATCATGGTCATGGACTTGGTGATGCCGTAGGTGACGGCGGTGACGATGCCGGAACGCACCAGCGGAAGTGTCACTTTCACCAGGGTAGACACCTGGCTGGCTCCCAGGGATCGCGCGGCTTCTTCCACCTGCGGGTTGATCTGTTTGAGCGCGGAAATACAGGCCTGCTGGCCGGTGGGGATGGCGCGCGCAATGTAGACCAGGATGATGGCGATGGCGCCGCTTCCGACGGCCAAGCCACCTGCCAGAGTGGGCAGAATCTGTTTGCCGAACAGCCACGTGGGGTTGGAGTAGGCCAGGGCGAATCCCAGACCGAGGACGGTGCCGGGGATTGCTATACCGAGCATGCCCCAGAAATCCAAGATTTTACCGATCTTCGGGAACTTGCGGACGACCAGCCACGCAATAATCAGCGCCATGACGGCTGCGATCGGAGCGGCGACCAGGGTCATCGACAGCGTTGTGACAATTGCGGAGGATCCCAGGCGCTGGACGTACCAGAAGTGTTCCATCGTGAAGGTGTTGTCAACGCCGAGGATCTTGACGAAGCTCCCCACGAAGAGCGTCATGTAGACGACGATGACGAAGACGATCCACCCGTAGACGGGGATGAGCATGGGGATCTTGACGCTGGACGCAGTGACCTCTTTGAGGGAGCCCACGGGCTTACCGGTCACGGTGATCACAGACTTACGGTTCGACCAGTATTTCTGAACGGCGAACACCGTGAGTGCGGGCAGGAGCAGCACCAGGGCAATTCCTGCGGCACTTGCGATGTCACCGCTTCCTGCGACGGCAAAGTAAATCTGACTGGCCAGGACTCGGAAGTCACCGCCCAGTACCAGGGGGTTTGCCAGGTCAGCGATGCCTTCAACAAAAAGCACAAGGAAGGAGGCCAGCATTGCGGGAACCACCATGGGGATGGTGACTTTCACCAGGGTACTCAGCGGCTGCGCTCCGAGGGTGGCGGATGCTTCGAACAGGGAGTTGTCGAAGTTTTCCATCATGCCGCGGATATTAAGGTAGGCCACGGGCGCGAAGGTCAGGGAGAGCACAATGACCAGACCCACCAGGCCGTAGATGTTGTTCTCGATGCCGAAGATTCCGTAGGTGATGATGCCGCGCTTACCGAACAGGGTGATGATGGCGGTGGCCGTCGCAAAGGGCGGGGAAATCGTGGGCAGGAGGGTCACCCAGTGCAGGAGCTTCTTCCCGGGGAAGGTGAGGAACACTTGGGCGAATGCGGTGACGAATCCGATGAAGGTTCCGACAATTCCGACGCACAGTCCCAGCACCAGGGTGTTCACCAGGGTGTCGACGTTGGCGCCGAAGGATTGGGTGATAGCTGCCAGCCCGCGTTCGGACACGCCGATACCGATGAGTTTAGCAACGGGGATTCCCAGGAGGAGAATCAGCCCGATAATGGTCACCGTGGTGATGAGGGCGACGGGGATGTCGAGCTGCCGACCTTTACGCAGCTGTGGAATGCTCATAGCTTGTCTCCAATGAAAACGGCAGGAGAGACGCACACGGGGTGCGCGAGTTCCTCAGTGGGTTCTCGCGCACCCCGTGGTCTCACTTGGCGGAGCTTGCTCCGGCGATCTGGCTTTCGAAGATGCCGATGTAGTTGGCGCGAGAGTCAGCTGCCTTGCGTACATCCCAGTCCACGTGCTTCACGACGTCCTGCTTGGGGACGTTCGGACCGACCTTGGCGTCGGGCAGGGTAGGTGCTGCGAAGGAGGGGACGTCCGCGTAGAGATCCTGAGCCTTGGTGGTCAGCAACCAGTCCATGAAGGCCTTGGCGCCTTCGGGGTTGCGTGCACCCGCGAGGACGGAGACTGCGCCCACTTCGTAGCCGGTGCCTTCCGAGGGGTAGGTGGTGACCAGGTCGGAATATCCGGCCTTGTTGGCCTTTTCGCAGTCGGAGTCGAGAGCGATGGCGACGACCACTTCACCGCGTCCGGCCTGTTCAGTACCGGTTGCTGCGGACTTGGAGAACTGCATGATGTTGGGAACCAGTTCCTTGAAGTAGGAAACGGTCTTCTCCTGGTCGCCGTTGTTCAGGGTGGCGACGGTGTACATGGCCATGTAGCCAACGCCTGCGGTGGCAGGGTGCGGCATGGCAATGCGCCCCTTGAATTCGGGCTTGAGCAGGTCCTGCCAGGAGGTGGGAGCCTGTGCGCCGATGCGTTCGAGTTCCTTCTTGTTGGAGCAGAACGCAATGGAGTCGGTGTAGAAGCCGGACCAGATGCCTTCGGCGTTGTTGTACTGCGAGGGCAGTGCGGAGGCATTCTTCGAGACGTACTTTTCGATCTTGCCCTTGTCGTTGGCGACGAGGTGGTTTTCGGCCTGGCCGCCGGACCAGACGTCGAATTCACCGGGGTTGGTTTCGAGGCGGGCGAGGACTTCGCCGGCACCCAGGCGAACGTAGGTGGCCTTCTGACCGGTTTCCCTGGTGTAGGCGGCGACGATCGCCTGGCAGAAATCTTCCTGCTGGGAGCAGGCAATGTTCAGGGTATCTGCCGAGGCGGAGCCTCCCTGGGTGCTCTGGCCTTCGGGGGCAGAGCAGGCGGCGAGAGAAAGTGCCAGGAGTGCGGCGGGGAGAGCAGCGTAGCGTGCGCGCATCATTGAGCCTTCCGTTGCAATATGTTGTCTATGCACAGTTCGGAGTTGTGGATACGTTTCCACACCGGAGAGAGTACAGCATTTGCGACAATCTCGTCAATAAATAGGGACTTGTCCCCCAAAGCTTCACCAAATCGTAATCTGCATACGTTTTCATTCGGGAAGCAGATTTTCTGATGCCCTTTTCCGAAGAACTCTGGATTCATCCAGGACGCGTATATTCACGCACGTATTCACACGCGCATCGCGACAATAAAAGAAAAGCGCCACAATCACTGAGATCCTCAGGATTGTGGCGGAGACTGTGGAGCTAAGGGGATTCGAACCCCTGACCTCTTCCATGCCATGGAAGCGCGCTACCAACTGCGCCATAGCCCCAAGGTCGTTGCGATCTCTCGCTCGGACCTGTTAAGAATAGCGGACGAAGTCGCTTGAGGCAAAATTAAGGAGCTGTGCGAGCTGACACATTTGCCCCGTTCAGTTAAGCTCCGAAGACCTCCGGGGCAGCCCCAACGTTGTGCGAGGCCAAGCGCCAACGTGCAGCGCCAGATGCCCCCGAACCGCCTCCGCCAGCAAGGACAAGTTCTGACCAGTGCACATTATCGACACCGCGGATACAGTCGAAGTCTC
Organism: Actinomyces sp. S6-Spd3; assembly: GCF_000758755.1. Lineage (GTDB taxonomy): Bacteria > Actinomycetota > Actinomycetes > Actinomycetales > Actinomycetaceae > Pauljensenia. The sequence continues at coordinate 114,190 of NZ_JRMV01000275.1, forward strand.
GAGGATCTAGACCGATCGTGGACATCACCCCACGGGCAATAGCCGCACCGTGAGAAACCGCAACCAAAGTACCGCCTTGAGGAACAGACGCAGCGTGTTCAAGCACGGCCTCGCGAACGCGATCTCCCACAACGCCACCGGGTTCAACCCCAGCGCCAGCACTCTCCCCCGTCTGGCGCCATTCAAGCAGCCACTGCGGGTATTGCTCTGCAATCTGGTCGAAATCCAATCCTTCGAAAACACCGTAGGAGCGTTCAAGAAGTCGCTTATCGATCGCGATCTCCCCCACCTCAACACCGAGAGCATCAAGTTCGCGTGCCAAGGCTTGAGCGGTATTCAAGGCGCGTTCCAAGGGCGAAGACACAATCCTCACTTCCGAGGCAGACACGTAATCAGCATTCAAACCGCCAATACGGCCGCCCCCAGCGAGGCGCTTTGCCAAAACTCGCCCGCCTTCGAGTGCCTGCTCATGCCCAATGCTATTGAGCGGGATATCAATGATCCCTTGAAAGCGGTGCTCGACGTTGTAATCGGTTTGTCCGTGACGGAGAAAGACGATCCGACGGGCGCCACTAATGCGCGAATAACCAGCCACGGCCTCGGCAGAAACTTCAGTTTCCTTGGTGCTCACTCTTCAATCCCCTCAATCACTTGTGCGGGAGTCATAACCGGTCGCACTGCACCGGGAGCCACATCGGGAAGTTCTAGATGAGTGATCCTTTGATCAGCCCACAGCCTCTCAAGGGCGTAGAACTCGCGATCTTCTTGGCTCATCACGTGGATCACAACATCGCCATAATCGGCCAGAACCCACGTTCCTTCGCTGCGTCCTTCAATGCGTTTGGGAACGACATGCCAGTCGCGCCCGATCTCATCCATGATTTCTTCGGCAATCGCGCGAACTTGACGCGAAGTTGGGGCAGAGACCACCAAGAACGACTCTGCGATCCCGAGACGCTGAGAGACATCAATCAACACAGGATCCTGGGCAAGCTTATTGGCAGCGCCTCGAAGCGCACTTGTGATGAGATCGTCGCTTTGAACGTCCACAGTTATCCTTTCGTTTCTTTCAGTCTGCCATTATCTGGTCCCGCGAGCCACCGAGAGCGCCGACGGCCGGCGGGTGCATCGCACTTTAGCGCTCGGCACGATACAGACGGTACTTATTGATGTATTGAACGACGCCATCGGGGACGAGGTACCACACCGGTTTATTCCGCTCGACGCGCCTTCTACAGTCTGTCGAGGAAATCGCCATTGCCGGAACTTCCAGCAAAGACACGGAGGATGCGGGGAGTTTCTTCGCATCAAGGACGTGCCCGGGCCGCGTCACCCCAATGAAATGGGCCATTTCGAAGAGGGAATCAACGTCCTTCCACTGAACGATCTGCGTCAGAGCATCTGCTCCCGTAATGAAGTAGAAATCTGCATCCGGATAGATACCTTTGAGATCACGCAAAGTATCGATCGTGTAGGTCGTTCCACCGCGGTCGATATCGACCCGGGAGACCGAGAAACGCGGGTTCGATGCGGTTGCAATTACCGTCATCAAATAGCGATGTTCCGCGGGAGTAACCCTCCTCCCCGCTTTGAAGGGCTGCATTGCGGTGGGAACGAAAATGACCTCATCGAGTTGGAAGACATCCATAACCTCGGATGCAGCCACGAGGTGCCCGTGGTGGATGGGGTCAAAGGTGCCGCCCATGATCCCGATTGAGCGTCGGATCTTTCCCGAGGCCGCGTCCAGAGTTGGCATACTCCCCTCCCTTTACTTTCGTACCGCTCCGTCACCTTCAATAATCCACTGGCTGGTTGTCAGCTCAGCCAATCCCATTGGGCCTCGCGCGTGAAGCTTTTGGGTGGAGATGCCGATCTCGGCGCCCAATCCCAGCTGACCGCCATCGGTGAAACGTGTCGAGGCGTTGATCGCAACAGCCGCACTATCAACGTTGGAGCGGAAGAAGTGCGCTGCCTTCAGTGAGGGAGTGCAGATCGCCTCGGTATGACCGGAAGAGTATGTGCGGATATGCTCAACTGCTTCTTCGATCGAATCAACAACGCGCACGGCCAAATCCATCGAAAGGTACTCTGTTGCCCAGTCTTCTTCCGTTGCAGCGCAGATCAGCTGCGAACTGACTAAATCGCCCACAGCAGCGCACTCACGGGTAGCCTCGTCAGCGTGAATCGTAACGCCCGCAGCAGTGAGTTCTTCAAGAGCAAGAGGGAGGAACGAAGCGACCATATCACGGTGCACCAGAAGTGTTTCTGCAGCGTTACAGACGCCGACTCGTTGGGTCTTCGCGTTCATGATGATGGCCAGCGCAGCCTGAACGTCAGCGCCGCTATCAACATAGACGTGGCAGTTGCCAGTTCCCGTTTCAATGACGGGGACGGTGGATTCTTCGACAACCGCGCGGATCAGGCCCGCACCGCCTCGGGGAATAAGAACGTCAATGCCACCGCGTGCGCGCATCATCGCACGTGCACCCTCACGTCCCCAGGAATCAACGGTCTGGACCAAGTCGGCCGAGAATCCACATGATTCAATTGCCCGACGAATGACCTTGACGAGGGTCTCGTTTGTTGAAAGTGCAGCGCTTCCACCGCGAAGGATCACGGCGTTGCCCGACTTGAGGGCCAAGATGGAAGCATCGACGGTCACATTGGGACGCGCCTCGTAGATCATGCCGACAACGCCCATCGGAACGCGGATCTGGGAGACACGCAAACCGTCTTCGGTGCATCCCCCACGAATAATTGTTCCAACCGGATCCTCAAGGCCAACAACGTCAAGAACGGACTGTGCGATAGAGCGCACGCGGCAGTCATCAAGACGTAGACGATCAACGAGGCCTTCAGCCATCCCCTTGTCAAGCGCGCGCTCACAATCACGCGCATTCGACTCAAGGATCTCTTCCGTCTCAGCGATCAGAGCGGCAGAAATTGCCCGCAATAGGGCGTTACGCTGCGCACTTGTCGAGGTGGCAAGTTTGCGCTGCGCGCGGCGTGCACGATCGGTCAGCTCAAAAATATCCAGTTCGTTACTCACCTTTACTCCTGAACAAGAACGGCAAGATCGTCGCGGTGAACAGCCGGACGCATATGTTCCTTCTGTTTTTCTTCCTGCATATGGCCCATGAGCTTGGCCAAGCTATCTGAGTCGTAGCGGGAGATCCCTCGAGCAATCAATCCACTGTCATCAACAATATCGATGACTTCTCCCGCCGAGAAGACCCCAAGAACATCAGTAATACCTGCAGGGAGAAGAGACTTCTTTCCCCGGGTAATCGCGCGGCGTGCGCCGGCGTCAATCAGTATCTGCCCCGCAGAGGGAGCAACGTGGGCGATCCACAAGGTTCGCGAGGCGGGACGGTTTCTCGTGGGTTCAAACCACGTACCCACCGCTTGTCCGTCAAGAACCTCGTTCAAACGATCTGCGCTGGTGAGGATCACGCCGATCCCTCCGTGCTGGGCCATGGAGGCTGCATGGAGCTTTGTCGCCATTCCGCCTGTCCCCACGCTGGAACCAGCTCCGCGCACGTCGATTCCACCAAGTTCATCGGTCGCGTTAACCTCGGTGATCAAACGAGCCCCGGGCTGCGAGGGAGGTGCTGTATACAGTCCGTCAACGTCTGTCAGCAAGACCAAGACATCCGCACCAACCATCTGCGCCACGTATGCCGCAAGCCGGTCATTATCACCGAAACGCACTTCACGAGTCGTGACCGCGTCATTTTCATTGATGATCGGCACGACCCCAAAAGCAAGGAGTTTATCGAGTGCAGACATTGCATTCGTATAGTGCTCGCGCTGCATGACGTCGGCTGCGGTGAGCAAAATCTGCGCGACGTGGAGGTGGTGAGCTTGGAAAGCGGATGACCAACGCGCCATGAGATACCCCTGGCCCATTGCCGCGGCCGCCTGGACGCTTGCTAGGTCCTTAGGACGCGAGGAGAGTCCAAGAGGCTCAAGGCCCGCTGCAACAGCGCCCGAAGAGACGATCAGAATCTCACAGCCTCGCCGTGCTTTGGCAGAAACAAGTCTGGCGACAGAATCGATTCGATTGAGGTCAAGTCCGCCATCCTCACGGGTCAGCGAAGAAGAACCAATTTTGACAACAATTCGGCGTGCCTGCTGCACCGCGATGTGCCTTGGAGTCATTTAGCGCTCATCCTCCGGATCAGTCCACACGCCAGTCGAGCGCTCGGTCCACAGTTCTTCTCGTGCTGCAGACTTCGCGTCCATCATTTCGCGATAACGCTCACGACGCTGGGCGGTCGTGCGGCGCTCGTTGCGATCAAGTCTAAGATCAGTGCCTCGCTGTCCGAGTAGTTCCGGTCCGGTTGTCAGCGTGGGCTCCCAATCAAAGATCACTCCCCCGTCGAGGCGACCGATGACGACTGTATCGCCGGCGTGAGCGCCCGCCTTCATGAGCTGATCTTCAACCCCTGCTCCCGCAAGGCGATCGGCAAGGTAGCCCACGGCCTCGTCGTTAGAAAAGTCGGTTTGCACCACCCAGCGTTCGGGCTTGGTTCCACGAATCTGGTAGACGAGTTCACCGGCATGTTCAACCGCGCGCACCGTGATTTCGTCTTTGCTTCCCACCGGACGAGGCCGCAGAACCTGACGCGCAGATTCAATCTGGGGCAGCTTGGCGCGGTGCTCGTCAACGAGGGAAGCAAGCGCGAAAGAAAGTTCTTTAAGGCCCTCGTGGGTCACTGCGGAAACCGCGAAGATCGGCCAGCCGAAAACCTCGAGATCCGGGCGAACGATATCGACAAGATCGCGGCCATCGGGAATATCGATCTTGTTGAGGACAATGACGCGGGGGCGCTGCATGAGGGGAACATAACCCTCAATTTCGCCCAGATCACCCTCGTATGCGGCCAGTTCGGCTTCAATTGTGCGTAGGTCAGAGACGGGATCGCGATCGACTTCAAAAGTTGCGGTATCGAGAATGTGCACAATCACGGCGCAGCGTTCGATATGACGCAAGAAGTCCAATCCCAGTCCCTTACCGCTGGAAGCCCCGGGAATGAGTCCTGGAACGTCGGCAACGGTGTAGCGAGAATCCCCTGCTTGAACAACCCCAAGATTGGGAACAAGCGTCGTGAAAGGATAATCGGCAATCTTAGGGCGCGCAGCGGACATCGCTGCGATCAGTGAGGATTTGCCTGCCGAGGGGTAGCCGACAAGGGCAACATCAGCAACAGACTTGAGTTCAAGAACGACATTGTGTTCTTCCCCTGGCTCTCCAAGGAGCGCGAACCCGGGAGCCTTACGCTTTTTCGAGGCGAGCGCCGCATTGCCCAGGCCTCCTCGGCCGCCTTCGGCAATGACGAATCGACTTCCCGCGCCGGTGAGGTCAGCAAGCAGCTCACCGCGCTTTGACTTGACGACAGTGCCGTCTGGAACCGGGAGGATTGTATCCGCGCCGTTCCTTCCCTGACGGAAGTCACCCATGCCTTGAGTACCGTTTTCCGCTCGCTGGTGGGGATTGCGGTGATAGGTCAGAAGAGTGGTCACCTGCGGGTCTACCTCGAGGATGACGGAGCCGCCGTTACCGCCGTTACCACCATCAGGGCCGCCCAGGGGCTTAAATTTCTCGCGCTTGACCGAGGCAACGCCGTGGCCGCCGTTGCCTCCCTGGGCGAAAATCGTTACTCGATCGACAAAGCTTGCCACTGTGGTGTCCCCCGTCTTGGCCAGTGCGCACCAGCGCGAATCAGGATAGTGAAAAGGGGCATCCGGCCTTGTGCCGGACGCCCCCAATCAGCGGTCGGTCTCAGGCAGAGACCGGCTCAACGATGTTGACAACCCTACGGTCACGACGGGTTGCGAACTCAACCGCACCCGCGCGCAGCGCGAAGAGGGTGTCGTCCTTGCCACGACCAACGCCCTCACCGGGGTGGAAGTGGGTGCCGCGCTGACGAACGATGATTTCGCCGGCGTTGACCAGCTGGCCGCCGTAACGCTTGACGCCCAGTCGCTGGGCGTTCGAGTCGCGGCCGTTGCGGGAGGAGCCAAGGCCCTTCTTATGTGCCATCTCGACGTCTACTTTCTATATCGAACGGTTCAGGCGATCTCAGTGATCTTAATAACCGAGAGCTTCTGGCGGTGGCCCTGACGCTTACGGTAACCGGTCTTGTTCTTGTACTTAATAATGGAGATCTTCGGGCCCTTAGCAGAGTCAACAACCTCTGCCTTGACCGTGACCTTCTCCAGTGCGCTGGGCTCGACGGTGATTGCATCGCCATCGACCAGCATCAAAGGCTGGAGTTCGATGCTGGCACCAATTTCATCTGCCAGCTTGTCGACGACGACGACGTCACCGACGGACACCTTTTCCTGCCGGCCGCCGGCCTTGACGATCGCGTAGACCACGTTGAAGCTCATCTCTTCTCGAAAACTTGGACGGACTTGGCTTCCACGTTCGAACAACGTTCCTCTTCAAGAAACACTAAGCCCGTTGGCGCTCGTTGCGCCGACGATCAAATTTAGCTGAAAATCGACTCTCAAGCAAACCGCTAGAGCGAAAACTTTCAGAATTTGGGTGTGTGCTTGGGCACTGTTACTGTTCTTCACCCGGTGCGGCGGGCGCACTAACAGCGACCCGACGCCTCCGAGAGCGCTTAATGGGAGCGCTGTCTTCGGAGCGAGCAGGCACATCGATCACAATGTCATGAACGCTTTGGACTGCAGCAACAGGAGCAGCCGGCTCAGGAAGATCAAGATGAACCGTTACTGGTTCACTTGCTTCGATTGCTGCACGACGCCTGCGGCTTCGTCCTGGACGTGCTGGTTTTTCCCGAGTCTGCGACGAGGCAGCCACCGACTGTGCACTTCCGTTTTCCTCACGCTCAGAGTCACTCGCGAGCTGGGCGGGATCATCCTGCGCTACAGGTGCCGCCTCAGGCTTTTCTTCAGGCGTAGAGACCTCGGCGCTTTCTTCCACTTGAGGACGCGTTGCCCGGCGAGAACGACGCGGACGCTTTGCCGACGGGGCGTTCACCCCAGACTGTTCATCCACTGTGGCCTCATCCTTCGGCGTGGATTCTTCAGCCTCATGAACGCTGGAATCAGAGTCCTTTGCCAAAGGTTGTTCACTGTGAGCACCTGATTCCTGGTGGGACGAGGAATCATCGCGCACAGTCGCCGCAGCAATCGCAGTGAGCGCTTCTCGAGCGCGTTCATGTTCGGGAGATTCCTCGACCCGGGCGCGGGTTTGAGTCTTCTTCGAACGCTTCGGTGCTTCCTCAGTGGCCCCTTGGATTTCAACGGGATGCTGGTGAACAATGAAGCCACGACCTTCACACGCCTCGCAGGTGGTTGAGAAGGCTTCAACGAGCCCCTCCCCCACACGCTTACGCGTCATCTGCACCAAACCAAGAGAGGTAATCTCGGTGACTTGGTGACGAGTCCGATCGCGTCCCAAGCATTCAACCAAGCGACGCAGAACCAAATCTCGGTTAGATTCCAAGACCATATCGACAAAGTCGATGATGACGATGCCGCCGATATCGCGCAGCCGCAGCTGACGGACGATCTCTTCTGCGGCCTCGAGATTGTTGCGCGTAACGGTTTCTTCCAAAGTTCCGCCAGCACCGATGAACTTACCGGTATTGACGTCGATAACCGTCATTGCCTCGGTTCGGTCAATGATCAAGGTACCGCCACTGGGCAGCCACACCTTGCGATCCATTCCCTTGGCAAGCTGCTCGTCCACACGGTAGGCGTGGAAAGCGTCCTCGGTTCCGACCCACTTGTGAACTCGGTCAGAAAGCTCGGGCGAAAGCTCATCAACGTAAGATTTCACCGTCTCATAGGTCTCATGACCTTCAATAATGAGTTCGGAGAAGTCCTCATTGAAGATGTCACGAACAACGCGGACAGCAAGCTCCGGTTCGCCGCGCAGAAGGACCGGCGCATTCTTCGTCGAGGAAAGCTTGGACTCAATATCGTCCCACTGCTTGCTCAGACGACGAACGTCATCGCGGATCTGTTCTTCACTTGCACCTTCGGCAGCCGTTCGCACAATCACGCCCGCAGAGTCAGGGACGACCTGCTTGAGGATCTTCTTCAAGCGAATGCGCTCACGTTCGGGGAGCTTGCGGGAAATACCCATCATGGAACCACCGGGGATCAAAACCAGGTAGCGTCCCGCCAAGGTGATCTGGCTGGTCAAACGCGCACCCTTGTGCCCGATGGGATCCTTCGTCACCTGAACAAGGACAGGATCGCCCGGTTTAAGAGCAGATTCAATGCGGCGAGGTTTTCCTTCCAAGCCGACAGCATCCCAGTTGACTTCGCCTGCATACAGGACCGCATTGCGCCCCTTGCCAATATCAACGAAGGCAGCTTCCATTGAGGGAAGAACGTTTTGAACGCGTCCCATATAGATATTGCCGACGGCAGTCTTTTGGGTACGGCGCGCAACATAGTGCTCAACCAAGAGGTCGTCTTCGATGATTGCGATCTGGTCGAGTCCACCTTGGTCACGAATGACCATCTTGCGGTTCACGGACTCGCGTCGAGCCAAGAACTCGGACTCGGTGATGCGGTGATGACGACGTCCTTCGCGGCGCCCTTCTTTACGGCGCTGCTTCTTTGCTTCCAGACGCGTCGAGCCCTTAAGGGCTTGAACTTCATCGTTAACGTCTTGAGCTTCGGATGCGCGTACGCGGCGACGACGGCGACGACGGCTTGTTTCTTCGCCGCCTTCTGCATTTTCTTCGCTTTCCGAAGATTGAGCGTCCTGCGTTACCGCTTCTTTTTCCGAGGCCGGAGCTTCTTCTTCTGTTTCCTTGCGCTTGGCACGACGACGCTTCGTCTGCACAGCTTCGGTTGAAGCTTCTTCCTCAGCTACCTTCTTGCGCGTACGCGTACGCTTTTTGGGCGTCGCTTCCTCAGCATTTTCTTCACTCCGCGCCGCGCGGGTGCGTGAACGACGCTGAGGTTTTTCTTCACTTTCTTGCTGGGGCACACTTGGCGGTGCAGAAAAAGTCGGTTCCTGGAATGTCGGAGCCTGGAAAAGCAGGGTTGCTGCTGGCGTTTCAGGCATGGCCTCTTCTTTCACAATGTCAGTATGTTGACCGAGCTCGCACTGCTGGGTCTGTATTTACACGCGTTTAAGCGGAAGTCTCTTCGAAGTCGCATGAGGCGACCACAGGCATGCGCGTTTTCATAGAAACAAGCGCTGTGATGATCAGAGAGTGCGCTCCAACCATTTCGTCTTCCCTATTGTCTCATAGGGTGCGCAGGCATGCTTGAGCTGCCATTCGGCGGTTCGCGCCGAGCTCAATGCGTCACCCATGGCACCGCTGAAGAAAACGACACAGTGCCCTGATTATTCAGAAAAGCAGCATTTTAGACGGTTGCGTTCTATATTTGTTGACACAACGTCGTTAAAGTTTTGCCACATCTGTGACGAACTTATGACACACCCTGAACACAATTTCCCTGAGACAGGATTATGACCATGACCTTTGCTCCAGCTGCACTCGATGCGCTGACACTGGGACGATGGCAATTCGGTATCCTGACCGTTTACCACTTCGTCTTGGTTCCTCTCACCATCGGTCTGTCGCTCCTGGTCGCAATTATGCAGACCGTGTGGCACAAGACAGGTAAAGAGGAATGGCTTCAGGCAACCCGTTTCTTCGGCAAGTTGCTCTTGATTAACTTTGCCCTCGGTGTTGCCACCGGTATCGTGCAGGAATTCCAATTCGGCATGAACTGGTCGGAGTATTCCCGCTACGTTGGCGACATCTTCGGTGCTCCGCTCGCTGTCGAGGCCCTTTTGGCCTTCTTCCTTGAATCAACCTTCCTGGGATTGTGGATCTTCGGTTGGGGACGCCTCTCCAAGGGCTGGCACCTTGCCTGCATTTGGTTGGCATCGATCGGAACCATGATCTCCGCCCTGTGGATCCTCGGAGCAAACTCCTGGATGCAACACCCCGTGGGCGCACGATTCAACCCCGAAACCGGACGCGCAGAACTGGATGGAGCCGCAGGCTTCCTCAAGGTCGTTGCCAACCCGGTTCTTGTGTGGGAATACACCCACGTCATTACCTCCGCATGGCTCGTTGCCGGTACCTTCGTTGCAGGTCTTTCCGTGTGGTGGATGACTCGCGCAAAGCGCCTCGGCGGTGAAGAAGGCGCAAAGGAAGCCGCACGCATGTGGCGCCCGATCGCGCGCTTCGGCCTCGCCGTCATCCTGATCGGTGGAATCGGAACTGCAGCAACCGGCCACTTCCAAGGCCAGGAGCTGGTCGAGATTCAGCCCATGAAGATGGCAGCTGCAGAAGGTGTCTGTGTCGACACTCAGGGCGCAGCATTCACCGTTGCACAGTTCGGCGAATGCCCGCTGGGTGAGGATGGTGCTCAGCCCACCAAGTTCATCGAAGTTCCCGGCGTTGCCGCCTTCATGTCGCACAATTCTTTCTCGGCCAACGTCAAGGGCGTTGCCGACGAGCAAAAGCGCATGGTCGAACTCCTGAATTCGAATGCAGACTTCGTCAAGACCTATGGCGATGCATCCCAATATGATTTCCGTCCCCCGCAGATGGTGACCTTCTGGTCTTTCCGCATCATGATCGGCCTGGGTGCTTTCTCAGCTCTCTTGGCGCTGTGGGGCCTGTGGGCAACACGCAAGGGACAGGTTTCTGCATCGAAGGCGTTGGGAACTTTCGCGCTTGTCTCCATCCCGATGCCCTTCCTGGCTGCTTCCTTCGGTTGGATCTTTACTGAAATGGGACGCCAGCCTTGGGTTGTTGTTCCTAACCTCGCAGGACTTGAAAGCGGCGATCCCATCGGCTCGGTCATGATGATGACTTCCGCTGGTGTCTCCAGCACTGTCCCTGCTTGGCAGGTTCTCTTCTCGATGGTTGTCTTCACGATCGTTTACGCAGTCCTCGGCGTCATTTGGTTCATCCTCATGAAGCGCTACGCCGCCGAAGGCCTCCACTCCCGCTCCAAGGACGCATCCGATGAGGAAGCGACCGCTGGTGCACTCTCCTTCGGGTACTGAGGAAAGGAAGACCCATGACACTTAGTATTTTGTGGTTTATCCTCATCGCCGTCCTGTGGACCATGTACCTGGTTCTCGAGGGCTTCGACTACGGCGTTGGAATGCTCCAAGGATTCCTCGCCCGCGACGATCGCGAACGCACTCAAGCGCTCCGTACCATTGGCCCCCACTGGGATGGCAATGAAGTGTGGCTTCTCACCGCCGGTGGAGCGACCTTCGCAGCGTTCCCCGAGTGGTACGCCACGATGTTCTCCGGAATGTACTTGGCACTCTTCCTGATCCTCCTCGCTCTCATCGTGCGTGTGTGCGCAATCGAGTGGCGTTCGAAGATCAAGTCCGAGAAGTGGCGCAGCGTCTGGGATCGTACCCACGCAGTATCAGCTCTCCTCGTTCCGCTCCTCTTCGGTGTTGCCTTCGCCAACCTGGTTCAGGGAATGAAGATCGAAGTTGTCACCCACGGCACCAACGCGGTGGTTGCCCCCGAGGATGTTCCTGCATCTTTGGCAACGGCTGTTCACCAGCTCACCGGCGGGTTCTTCTCTCTCCTCACCCCCTACACCCTCCTTGGTGGAGTCGTACTGGTTGCCCTGTGCTTGGCACACGGTGCACAATTCCTGGCACTCAAGACCGAAGGCGACTTGCGCGAGCGAGCAAATACATTTGCGGCTCCCGCTTCGGTTGCGGCCACCGCTCTGGCAGCAATCTGGGTCATCTGGGGACAATTCGCATACTCGACGAATGTCTTCGCATGGCTCCCGCTTCTCGTTGCAGCCCTGTGCTTGATCGCCCAGGCAGCCTTCTCTCAGAAGGTGCTGCGTCGTGAAGGATTGGCATTCCTCTTCTCCTGCGTTGCAATGGCAGGTGCTGTCGCGTGGATCTTCTCTGCGATGGCTCCCGCGGTGATGAAGTCGAGTATCAACCCCGCTTACTCACTGACCATCGAGCAGGCATCCTCGACCCAGGGAACGCTGATCGTTATGTCGATCGTGGCCTTGTGCCTCGTCCCCGTGGTTCTCGCCTACACTGTGTGGTCCTACTGGAAGTTCCGTTCACGCGTTTCAACAAAGGACGTGTCAACGGACACCGGTTTGATCTTCGACAAGATCAGACTGGATCAGAATTTCCTCGCGGGCTGATCCCCGCAGAGCTGGTGGCCTCGGGAAACCGGGGCCACCAGTTTTTTCAGCGAGCATCTCCCCCTCAAAGGAAAGAAAATAGAGGAATGCGCCCCCTGGACCCTCGACTGCTCAAATACGCACGAAGCGCCCGTCGCCACATCATCGTCATTTCGATCCTTGGCATTTTGACGGCGCTTCTTGTGATCGCACAGACTCTTGCGCTTTCTGCAGCCCTATCCCCCGCGGTCACTTCTGGGGCAACTCTTGCACAACTGCGCATGCCCTTGTGCATCCTCGCCGTAATAGTTGCACTCCGGGCAGCCCTCATCGGGATTCGCGAGGCCCTTGGCCACCGCGCTGCAGACCGAACGATCCGCGAGTTACGTGCACGCGTCATCGACCACATCGCGCAATTGGGTCCACGTTGGCGAGCAACAAACGGCAGCGAGGCCTCGACACTTCTTACGCGTGGCTTAAGTGATCTCTCTCCCTACTTCGTCGACTACCTACCCCAGCTTGTCCTTACTGCGACCGTCACTCCCCTCGCTTTGGCCACGATTCTCTATCTGGATTTTTGGTCGGCATTCATTGCAGCGATCGTCGTTCCTTTAATTCCCATTTTCATGGCGCTAATCGGCCGTTTCACGCAGGATGCATCCTCAGCAAAGCTTGAATCAATGCAACAACTCGGCGCGCAGATGCTTGATCTCATTGCCGGATTACCCACCCTTCGAGCACTCGGTCGCGAAGGTGCCCCTCGAAAGCATCTTGCCGCACTGTCCGCCTCGAACACGCGAGCAACTATGGGGACTTTGCGCGTTGCTTTCCTCTCGGGCGCAGTTCTTGAATTCCTCTCCACCTTATGCGTCGCGCTGGTAGCCGTTGAAGTCGGTATGCGCATGGTTTTCGGGAACGTCGATCTCTTCACGGGCCTCGCGGTCATCATGCTAGCCCCAGAGGTATTCGAGCCTCTTCGCCAGGTTGGTGCGCAATTTCATGCATCCGCGAACGGCGTCGCAGCAGCCGAGCGAGCCTTTGACATCCTCGAAACCTCCGCAGTCACTGAGGAAGATTCACTGTCTCCCTCTACTCTCGACTCAATTGACTGGTCGAGGACGCAGATTGTGATCCGCGATCTCTCGATTGCTGCTCGCGGCGTGTGGGCGCCTGCCGGTGCCAATGCCGTTGTCCTTCCGGGTAAGCTCAATGTTCTCGTCGGACCTTCGGGCGCAGGAAAGACCAGCACGATCTATGCACTGATGCAGCTCATCGATCCAGATCACGGCGAGATTTGTTTACGCACTCAAGCCTCGGGCGCAGATATCAATGTGCGTGCTCTTAGTCGCGAGCAATGGTGGAAGACCATCACCTGGGTTCCGCAACACCCCACTTTGATTCCGGGAACTTTGCGCGAGCAGCTTCCCCCGGCCTCGAATGATGATCTCGAGGCCGCAGCCTCCCTGTGTGCTTTCAGCGACGTTCTCGATTCGCTTCCTCTTCGGTGGGATACCCCTATTGGCCAGGGAGGTATTGGCCTATCCGTTGGGCAAAGACAACGTTTTGCCCTGACGCGTGCGCTCCTGGCCACCACGCCCATCGTGATTTTGGATGAGCCAACCGCGCACCTCGATGCCGCCAGTGAAGAAGTTGTTCTCCGCGCGATTGAAACCCTGCGCGGTCAAGGCCGAACGGTCATCGCTATCGCACACAGGCAGGCGTTAATCGAGGCAGCAGATCAGATTATTCAGATCCACAGCATGCAGATGAACGAAGAAGAACTCGAAGAAGTGGAAGGAGGCAAGTAGTCATGCGGATCCTCACTCCTCAAGAACGCTCCTCCCTACGCTGGGCTATTTCTTTGCTGCGCGTTGACAAATGGCGTTTTGTCTCTGCTCTCCTTCTTGCAAGTCTGGGCATTGGGTCCTCGATTGCACTTGGTGCCACTTCTGCTTGGCTTATTGCGCGTGCTTCCCAGATGCCCCCTGTTCTGGTTCTTTCCGTTGCCGCTACATCGGTGCGCCTCTTCGGTGTCTCACGTGCACTCCTGCGTTACATTCAACGCCTTGTCTCCCATCGAGTCGCTCTCGAGGGAATGGATCACCTTCGTCTGCACCTCTATGACCAAATTACGCAGGCAGATCTGAGCCACGTCACTTCCCTGCGTCGCGGAGACCTTCTTGCACGCATCGGTTCCGATGTTGATGAAGTCGGCGACTTTATCGTGAAATCGGCTCTTCCGGCCGGGGTCGCAGCCATTGTTGGCTGTGGAACCGTCGGGGCCCTGGCGCTCTTATCACCGGGGGCGGCAGTGATCTTGGCACTGTGTCTTATCGCTTCGGGTGTGCTCGCTCCTCTTGTCACCGCTCGCGCACAACGAGCTGCCCAAGTCGAAGGTATTGAGGCACGTAGCTCTTTGAGTTCTGCCCTTGTCACAGTTATTGACGGTTATGACGAGTTGGCGATCAATGGATTGGTCGGCCGCGCTCAGGCAGAGCTTGAACGCGCTGAGGACCGTATTGAGTCCTCACGAAAGGGCGCAGCGCGCGCCTCCGCTTGGGCTCAGTTCATTGATCGAGCAGCAATGGGATGCGCCGTTGTCGGAGCCTTGCTCGTAGGGATCCCCAGCGTCAACGCTCAGATCCTCAGTGCGGTGGCTTTAGCCGTTATTGCACTCACTCCCCTGTCTTCTTTCGAAGCATCCTCTCAAATGAATTCCGCTGTCGCCCAGCTCGTGCGTTCTGCACAGGCAGCAGCGCGCATTGATGAACTCATCGGGCCCAGGGCTCTTCTATCTGCAAAGAATGCTGGCCAAGAAACAGCTGACTCCACGCAAGGCGCCCACGCGGCCTCGGGAAAGCACAAGGAAACGATCACGCCAGAAATGGTGAGCTCGCCGCTTCTGCGTGCTGAAAACCTCTCGATCGCGTGGCCGAATAGCCCCGAGCTTGTTGAAGGACTCGACCTCGAAGTCGAGCGTGGACGGTCCATAGCAATTGTCGGCCCCTCGGGGATCGGGAAAACAACACTTCTCTACACTCTTGCGGGTCTCATTCCGCCGCGAGAGGGAAGCCTTACCCTCAACGATGTCAGTCTCACGGACATTCCCCACGAGGAGAGCTCATCAGTTCTCCAAGTGACCGCTGAAGATGCCCATATTTTCGCGACAAGCATTTTTGAGAACCTCCGCGTCGCAAACCCAGATCTGGACAAACAACAGGCCCTCGACTTACTCAGCGCAGTCGGCCTCGAGCAGTGGTGCGCTTCTTTGCCGGAAGGAATCGATACCCTCATAGGCGCCGGCGCGACTGGAGTTTCCGGTGGAGAGCGCCGCAGACTCTTGGTCGCACGAGCTCTTGCTTCCCCCGCGCCTATCATTCTCATCGACGAGGCCAGTGAGCATTTGGATCCCCAATCAGCCGACGCGCTCATGCGCACTTTGGCGCAACGTACCCGTCAGCGCGGCTTACTCATCGTCACGCACCGTTTGAGTGCTCTTCAACTGGCCGATGAGATTATCCTGATGGGGTATCCCGATGGAGATCCTCGCAAGCGCCCAGCGCAGATCACTGCGCGAGGAACTTTCGAGCAGCTCGTTCAAAACAACGAGCACTTCCGTTGGGCACTGAGTCAGGAGGACCAATGAGCCCTGAGAGGACCGACTCTCGACTTCTTGAGGCCGCACTCGATGTGACCTCGAGCCTCGACCTCCAGCGAATTCTGGAAAACTTCGTCGAACGCGCATGCGCATTAACCGGTGCGCGCTACGCAGGATTGTCAGTTCTGGACACCTGGGGCGATACGACGATGTCCGTCGAATTCGGTGATGCCCCCGCCGGAAACGCTTCACCGGACCAGCTTCCCGACGAACTCGTCGAGCGTATTACCGACGAGGGCTACGTTATTTTGAACGATCCGAGCCTGCTTGAAAACCTCCCGGGTTTCGAGAATTTCCTCGGCGTTTCAGTGACCTTCCAAGGCCAGGTCTATGCCCGCCTGTATTTGGTTAATCGCCTGGGAGGATTTGGACTGAGCGCGCTACGCATTGTCCAGACGCTAGCATCCGCCGCGGGAATTGCTGTTGAAAACGCTCACCTGTATGCAGATGCGCGACGCCGCGCTAGGTGGATCCGCGCTTCCCAACAGCTCACGACTTCGATGCTTGAGGGCGCGGATGAAGAAGAAGGCCTTACTCTGATTGCCCAGACCGTTCGCGAGGTTTCGCAAGCAGATACGGCGATTATCGTTCTGCCTTCGGTCAAAGACACGTGGGCTGCGGAAATCACCGATGGGCATCACGCGGATCGCCTCCTCGGCGTGATGTTCCCACCCGAGGGCCGCGCGATGTCGGTGCTTAATGAGGGAACCGGCATGATCGTTGATTCCCTCGCCCGCGCTCAGACTATGCGTATCCCCGAGTTCACCGAATTCGGACCTGCGCTTTATGCTCCTCTACGCGGGAGAGGAAAGCCTGCGGGAGTCCTCATTTTGCTCCGCTTACCAGGCAAACCAGAATTCGACTACTCCGAACTTGCCCTCGCTGAGTCCCTCGCTGCTCAAGCTGCTCTTGCTTTGGAACTTGCTTCAGCGCGTCACGCGGAAGACGTCGCCTCGCTTCTGGATGAGCGCGACCGTATCGGTCGGGATCTTCACGATTTCGCAATTCAACAGCTCTTTGCTGCGGGAATGCAGTTGGACGCTACCAAGCAAAAAGTCAGTGAAGAACAGCTTGAGGTCAGCGAAGTCATTCACGCCCTCGACCTCTCCTTGGCTTCCATTGACGAGGCCGTGCGCCAGATCCGCGCGATCGTTCACAACCTGCGTGAGCCAGATTCCAATGTGGGCCTAGTGGAGCGTATCCGCCGAGAGTCTTCTCTTTCGCGTTCTTTCTTGGGTTTTGCCCCCTCACTGTTGATATCCGTTGATGGCCAAGCCGTCAACGAGCAAGCAGAGAGCGAAGATTGCCTCGTGGAATTGGTGGATTCTAGGGTCGACGACTCACGCAGTGATGACGCGGTCGCTGTCGTTCGTGAGGGACTGTCAAACATTGCCCGTCATGCTCACGCAACGGCTGGCGCTGTCAGTGTTGACCTTCACGGAGACACAAACTCAGGAAGCCTCACTGTGTCCATTGCAGACGACGGGGTTGGAATCGACCCCGAACACACACGGAATTCAGGGCTTGCGAACATGGCAGAACGCGCGCGCCTGAACGGTGGGACATTCACTTTGGGGACAGGCTTAGAGGGGAAAGGCACCAGGATTACCTGGCGCGTCCCCCTGTCCTAAACGGAGTTTTCAGTTACGCCAAGCGGCAGCGCGCTGCCCGGCAACCCACGCTGCTACTTGAGTGCGGCGTTGCAGCCCCATTTTCGAGAGCAAAGACGTGATGTGGTTCTTGACGGTCTTTTCAGCAACCCCAAGTTTTGCACCGATCTCTCGGTTCGACAGTCCGTCCCCGATCAGCTCCAAAACTTTACGTTCTGAAGGAGTCAGATCAGCCGTCGGATCATCGTGATCTGCACGTCGACGCGTCAGCGTGCGCTCATCCAGAAGAATACGTCCCTCCGCCACCGCCTTAATCACATCGGTGATTTCCGCACCACGGACGGTCTTGAGGACGTAGGCACGTGCGCCCTTCGCGAGGGACTCAGCCAAGGCCTCGTCATCATCAAAGGAAGTCAGAACGATCGGACGGATCTCAGGGGTTGTCTGACCGAGGGATTCCATGATGTCGATCCCGGTACCGTCGGGGAGTTGAAGATCGACAAGGATGACATCGGGACTGACCAATTGCGCTCGACGCAGGGCATCTTGGACCGTTCCAGCTTCTGCAACGACTTCAAGGTCATCTGCACGATCGACGATCTCCGCGATACCTCGGCGAACGATCTCATGATCATCAACGATCATGACGCGGATGGGAGTTTCAATTGCTTCTTCTGTTTCAGCCACGGGCTTCTCCTTCTTTTTTCTTCCGCGAGCGCTGCCTGGTCAGACGGGCAACAGCGTCCGCAGCAGCAGCATTTTCAGCATGTTTCTTTGAGGATCCGACACCCTGGCCAACCTGCTCAGTTCGCGAGGCGACGTGCGCGTGTGCAGTAAACACCCTCTGGTGGTCGGGGCCTTCGCCCTCCACTTCGTAGGTCACAGCCCCCATATCGTGGGTGAAGGCAAACTCGGTGAGAGTCGTCTTCCAGTCCTGTTCTGCGGCGCGTTCGACTGCATGCACGAGAAGGAAACCAAGGTGACGCAAAATCGTCTCTCTGGCTCCTTCAAGGCCAACGCTTAAATAGGTTGCCCCGACAAGAGCTTCAAAGGTATCGGAAAGAATCGAATCCTTGTCGCGTCCTCCGTGTGTGCTTTCCCCGCGACCAAGGTAAATGTACTCCCCCAGCTCAATGTGCCTCGCAGCTTGCGCAAGAGGTTCCTGAGAAACGGTTGCGGCACGCATGCGTGAGAGCTCAGATTCCGGTACATCAAGGTGACGATGGAAAAGTTCATCGGCAATAACGATGGAAAGAACAGAGTCTCCCAAGAACTCCAGACGCTCGTTATGCGCGATGCCCCCTGCCTCGTTTGCGTAGGAGCGATGGATGAGTGCAAGGTCCAAGAGATCTTGGCGTACCGGGGTCCCCCATGCTTCAAGCAACGTATCGGTTTGAGGGCGTGGTGGAACTGGGAGTTTAGATCGACGAGCCATCAGTTCTCATCCCGGTGCGAGAGCTGATCAAAAAGCCCCGCGAGCCCCGCAAGGCGCGGATCAATCACGACGTGCTCGTGATCTTCGGGCAGATCCTCCCACTTTTCTCCGCACCCCGGGCACAGTCCCTGGCAATCGGGCTTGCACAGTGGCCGGTCTTCCATCAAAGTGACGATCCCATCGCGCACAATCGATTCGATATCGATCGTATCTTTCGCCGAGATCGTCAGGAAGTCATCGGCTTCTTCATCGTTTTCCTGGCGAAGGCGCTGGGCAGCTTTGGGTTCGAAGAATAGCTCATCAATATCGACGCTGTGGTGACGATGCACCTCGTCAAGGCATCGTACGCATTCACCTTCAAGGTCGACGTCAGCGTGTACACGCACCAAAACACCGTCATCAACCGAGGTGATTGCAACATCAATAGGAAGCTCACTGCCCGGAGCAACACGCATGATGGAGGTCCCCAGGTCCTCGGGGACTTCCCACATCAGCTCATAGTCGCGCATTGATCCCGGCGAGCGAGAAAGATCGCGAAGGGAAATTTCTAGAGGACGTTCACTCATGTTCTAAAGTCACATTCGTCAAATCACGACCATTGCGCTCGGCAATGGCGCGCCGACCGGCATCGGTGCGGCGTTGGAGTTCTTGGAGCAGCGAGGACAGCTCACTGAGCGAAGCCGAGGCGTACTCATCAGCGCCGGTACGCATCTGCTTTTCCTGGGCACGAGCCTGCGAAACGATCTCACGCGCGCGTTCCTCGGCCATCTGCTTGATGTTTTCGCTTGAGATCAAGCGCTCCGCTTGGGCGTTTGCATCGGCCAGCGTATTCTCCGCATCCGATTGGGCCTGCGCGCGAACTCGAGCTGCTTCTTCCTCGGCCTTTTCACGGGTACGCTGCGCTTGCTCTTCAGCCTCGGCGACCAGCTGGTCCGCCTTCTCACGGGCCTCGTCGATTGTCGAACGAGCACGCGCGTTCGCCTCGGCAATAGTTGTTTCCGCAGCTGAGTCAGCACGCACCAGCACGGCGTCGGCATCGGCCACAACCGCATCCGCAGCCTTCAAATCATCGGGAAGAGCTTCACGTGCTTGGTCAAGAAGATCCAATAGCTCGGCTCGGTTAACCATAACGGACGCCGAAAGCGGGACTGCACGCGCAGCTTCAAGGAGATCTTCGATTCGATCCAAAGCAGCAATGACGGTCGAGGGACCGTAGACTGTCTGGTCCTCCCACTGCTGCGCCGAATCCGCCTGCTCATCGTGGGTCTCAGTCATTGTGTCCTCCTGTTGCTCGATGCGCGTACACTACGTCTCTATTTTCTCCCCACAGAGTCAAAACTGAGGAAGGAACATACCGAGAAACATCCATTCCCCAGCCAAAAAGTTCACGCACTAATGACGAGGAGACATGCTGATAGCGCGGATCGGTAGGAATCCACAGTGTTTCTACCCCACCGATTTCCCTATTCGTTACGGCCTGAGTCATCTCGGAGTCCATATCCACGCTGGTGCGAATCCCCTTCACGACTACGTCAACATCATTTTCAGCGCAAAAATCAACAAGCAGTCCGCGCATCGGGAGAACCTCAACATTGGGCAGATGAGCAACCCCCGCTCTAGCGCTTTCAAGCCGGCATTTCATTTCGCTTGCCGAGGCCTTGGCCGGGTTCACCCCGACCGCAACGATCACGTGATCCGCAATGCGCGAAGCGCGCGTAATGATGTCGAGGTGTCCCACTGTAAGGGGGTCAAAACTCCCTGGAATAACGGCTTTCATTCGCTCTCGTGGTCCTGTTCGTCAAGTGGAGGCGCAAGGAAAAAGACTCGAGTTTCTCCCCAGTCCCTGCGGTCTTCACACATCAATCCCTCTGGAATCTCAACTTCGGGAGAACGCGTCGATCGTTCCACAACGATGGAGGCATCTGGAGAACATAAAGGAAGCAGAGCTTTTAAAAGTTCAGTGATGTCCTGGCTTGCCACATCGTAGGGCGGATCAACAAAGACCAGGTCAAATGAACCACTCAGGCGATTAGAGACCGCAGAAAGAGCATCTGCGCCAATGACCAGGGCTTCGGGCACAAGCGGAAGGTTTTTCTTTAAAGTGCGAATCGCTGCCGCTGATGAGTCCACCAAGGTCAGGGATGTAGCCCCCCGCGAGATGGCCTCGAAACCTAAAGCACCACTTCCCGCATACAGATCAAGGACCCTTGCGTCCTCGATAACGCCCATGTGTTCGAGACGCGAAAAAATTGCCTCACGCACGCGTTCGGAGGTCGGCCGAGTCCCTGAAGGAGGAACCTGGAGGATTCGTCCTTTCAAAGTGCCAGCAATAATTCGAGTCATGGTTTAAGACTACGTTAGCTACGCTCCATCCACACGAGCTCTTCGCTTGAAGCGTCATTGAGAGCTTGTCGCAACTCGGTGTGCTCACTCAGGTCAGGATCGGAGGCAAGAAGCTCCTGCGCGCACGAACGCGCCTCCTCAATAATCTCCCCGTCGCGAACAACGCTTAAGAAACGCAGACGAGAGGATTTTCCAGACTGAGCCGATCCCAAAACATCCCCTTCCCTACGCAACGCAAGATCGGCCTCGGCAAGGACAAAGCCGTCTGTCGTGGAGGCGAAAGCCTCGAGGCGCTTGGCGGAAGTATCGGTGATCGCGCTGGGATGAACTGCCATGCACACGCTCGCTCGAGAGGAGCGCCCAACGCGCCCGCGCAATTGATGGAGCTGAGAAAGGCCAAATTGCTGCGCATCCAAGATGATCATCATGGTCGCCTCGGGAACGTCGACTCCGACCTCGATGACGGTAGTAGCCACAAGAATCGGGCACTCACCACTTGCGAAGGCACTCATGATGGCTTCTTTATCCTCGCCACTGTCACGCCCAGTCAAAGTTGCTGCACCAATCCCGCGTAAGGGTTCGATCTTGGAAAGGCCGAGCAGGGTTTGGGAAACCGAGGCCAGGGGAACAGAAGATTCAGAATCGACGAGCGCATCGCTCGTATCAGAGTCGTCGATGCGGGGACAGACGATATAAACGCGTCCACCTCCGTCGATTTCCTCACGAGCGCGCTGCCACATTCGACTCATCCACGCTTCATTCCCCGCGTCAACGACGTAGGTGGCGACGGGCTGACGTCCCTTGGGAAGTCCCTTCATGACGGTGACATCGAGATCGCCGAAAATCGTCATGGCGACGCTTCTTGGGATTGGCGTTGCAGTCATGACCAGTTGGTGGACCAGCAAGCCATCACTACGGCTTTCACGAAGGGCATCGCGCTGTTGGACACCAAAACGATGCTGCTCGTCGATCACTGCCAAAGCGAGGTCGGCGAAGAGATTACGAGCAAAAAGCAAGGCGTGGGTGCCAACGACAATGAGCGGCGCCCCGGAGGCAAGCAAGCGTTCAATTTCGCGCCTAGCTGGAGCGGGTGTCGAGGACGTGAGAAGGCGCAGGTCGATTGGAAAACCGGCCTTTTCAAGAGGGGCAAGCAAAGCGCGCAAAGAATCCACGTGCTGCTTAGCTAAAACTTCGGTCGGAGCTAGAAGAGCACCCTGATGCCCGGCAGCGACAACTTGGATAAGTGCGGCCAGTGCAACGACGGTTTTCCCAGAACCGACGTCTCCTTCAAGGAGACGCTGCATCGGGTGAGAATCCGCCAGTCCCGCGCCGATATGTTCAATCGCCTTCTTTTGGGAATCGGTCAGGGTAAAGGGAAGAGAGGACAAGAAGGCGGTCAATTCGGGCGAGGAATGCGGCGAGACGCATGCCTGCATCGCATTGTTGCCTAGACGTCTGTGCGCAAGAAAAGCCTGGAGGATAAAGGCTTCCCTCCACCGCAAGTTCTTCTTCGCTCGTGCCACTTCTTCGTCACTTGTTCCTTGGTGAAGAAGGAGGAGTGACCGGCCAAGGGGATCAATATCGTAGCGTCTGCGGATACTATCCGGAATAGGGTCTGGGATTGAATCGAGATCAATCGATTCAAGGAGAACAGCAATCGCTCGGGCGATCACCCACGAGGTGATGCCGCCTTTAGAGGAATAAATGGGGATTGGACGGTGCGATCTCTCACGGAGGGAACGATCATCTTGATCGTCTTCGACTCCCTCGAATTCGGGATGCACCAGCTGCAGATTCCCGCGATATGATCCGACCTTCCCGGCGAAAAGAAAGTGTTCTCCCGGTTGAAGTAGGCGTTCATGAACGCTGAGCTTGTAGGGATTTGCAGCAAAGAAGGTGGCACTCATCTGGCTTGTGCCATCCGTGAGGAGCACTTCGAGGCGCACTCCTGCCCGCGAGCGATTCGGGATCAGGCGAGTACTGACGACTTCCGCCAAGATTGTGACGTCTTCACCGCTGCGCAAAATATGCATGGGGGTCAGCGCACCCCAGTGGTAGTACCGCCTCGGCGCTTCAAGAAGCAGGTCTCCGACAGTATTGATCCCCGCCTTCTCAAGTTTCTTCGCGAGCTTGGCAGGAAGGCGCAGATTCAGCGGGGTATCAAGCGGATTCACGACAGGGCCTGCACAAGAGAATGCACCTGGGGAGAAGCGTCGATGACCTCAAGATCTGCACCGCTCACTTCGAGGTTTAATCCGTCTAAGAGCTGGCGCAGCACGGCGATAAGAGTGCCTGAGTCTTCACTACCGGCTAGGAGAGCCCACCGAGAAGGGGCGTAGGAGATAAGTTCTTGCACAGCACGTGAGATGTCCTCGACTTGCCAATCCGCTTCGATCGGCCTGGAATGCTGGGCGAGTAATGCGCTTTGCGCGTTTTCTTCAACAAGCGCGCAAAGCCTTGGAGCCACTTGCCGTCCCCCGGGCTGGGGAACGAAAAGGGGTGCGCAGGCGCGACTGACCGCGAGTGCTTCCAATTCATTGTGCGACGAGGCGATGAGAACGCTCAGTTCCGGCTCTGCACCCAAGCGCTCGTAAGACACGCTGATCCTCTGCGCCAAAGCAAGACAGTCACGATCACTAGGAACGATCAATTCCACACCACTGGAGGCACAGCGGGCGGGCTGGACTAAGGCTTCGAGGTCTTCAAGCTGAGGGTCGAGGAACACGTGCGCACCGCACAGTGCAAGGTCTTCAACCATTCCGGGGATGCGAGTGCAAGCCACTACTGCAGCGCGTTCTACTCGGCGGATCGGTTGGCGCTCGAGGAGTCGGATCCCGCGGTGCGTCACGCCATCGGCCAAAGTATCGATACCGATTGTTTCGTCAGGCCGCGCATCGGCGACATGGAAACGCAGGGTGCGTCCTCGGTGCGGGCGAACAGAAAGAGGCGCGGCAGTATCAATATGGAAGCGCCACTCCCCCAGCCCGAAGAGATCAGACTGACCGATCCACGAGTAGCGGGCGTTTAAAGCATCGAGGTGACGACAGTGCGCCTCGCAATCGTCTTGAGTTCCTTGAAGAATCACGTCAACGGTGAAGGCACGATCGGGAGCGGGAGCGCCGGGACGCACGCGGCTCGCAGTTTGTCCGGCAAGTTCAGCAAGCATCGCGGCAAGAGACTCGAGCATTCCGAGATCATCGCGACATGCTGCGTCAAGAGCACTGAGCATGAGTGCGACGACAGCGGCTCCTGCATCGATTGTTCCCGTCGAAGCACCGGTGGCCTCGACGAGGCCAAATTGCGCAGCGGCACAGAAGGCGGAGAGTTCCTCGGGAATTTCTGGCAGAGTATCTCCAAGTCCCATGAGCTCTGAGGAAGCTTCAGCGATCATCGCATCGAAGGCCGCGGTGTGACCGTTGATAGTTGAGGAGGCAGATGCGGTTGCGACGAGCATACGTCGCAGGCGAATGGGGGTGAGTTCTTGTTCTCCAAGAGCCACACGCCAAGACTGCAAGATGGAGACGATCAGTATTCCGCAGTGTCCCAAGGAAGCACGTACTCCGGCTTGGAGTGCGACATCCAGCCCGACAGACAAAGGATCATCTTCGGGAAATCCACTGAGGGAATGGGCGAGAGCTTCAAAAGTGACTCGGGCGTTTGTTCCCGTATCGCAATCGCCACCACCGACACCATCGAGGTCATCGATAAAAGGCGCAAGCTTTGTCATCTCGTCTGCTGCAATGCGAAAGCTGCGTGCGAGCACTCCAGAGTCTAAAGACACCACTTATCCTTTGATCGACGTCTTGTAACGTACTGTTGTGGGTTGAAGGGGATGATGACATTGTTTCGCGCCCACACACATGTGTGCCACCTGACACGCATATTTCCCCCGTGGACTTGGTTATTTGAGGCGAAATCAGATAAGGTGTCATAGTTGCCTGCGGTGACCTGTCACCAATGGCCTCTTGATCTTCAAGGTCAAGACAACTAATCGTGTAAGAAAAACCGAGGAGAACATCGTGGCTGCCGTTTGTGACGTGTGCGGTAAGGGACCCGGCTTCGGCAAGAGCGTGTCGCACTCGCACGTTCGTACCAACCGCCGGTGGAATCCGAACATTCAGCGCGTTCGCGCCCTGGTCGATGGGACGCCCAAGCGCCTGAACGTGTGCACCAAGTGCCTGAAGTCTGATCGAGTCGTTCGCGCTGCCTGATTCAGACTGAGATCGGCCGAGCTCGCTTTGCGAGTTCGGCCTTTTTCTTTACCTTCTCTCCACTACCCTGCCTTTGATCCCAGCCACCATAGAATCAACCTGAGCAACCCCATTCCCTGAAAGTGCAGGTCAAAGACGGTTTGAGAGATGAAGAGATACTCTTCCCAGAAGTTTTCCAGCAAAAATGCATTTATTTGCTTGCTGCAGATCGTGGACTCCATGAAGCATTTAGTTAACTAACCGCTATTCTAAAAACGTTCACAGATGTTATGTGTTTGGGAACACCATTTTGAGGAGGCCTGTGCGCTGATCGCACACCACCAGAATAGGGAAAACCATGCAAAATAAGGTTCAGCTCATCACCTACGCCGATCGTTTCGGCGGCAAGACGATTTCCTCGCTGACGGAAACACTGCGTCGGCATTTCTCGGGGGTGTACGAAGGCGTTCACATTCTCCCTTTCTTCACTCCCTTTGATGGCGCCGATGCAGGATTTGACCCCGTCGATCACACCAAGGTTGATCCAAGGCTTGGATCTTGGGACGACGTTGCAGAACTGTCAAAGAGCCACGAAATCATGGTTGACACCATCGTCAATCACGTTTCCTGGGAATCAGAACAGTTCCAAGATGTCATGAAGAACGGCGAAGACAGCCCCTTCGCCCCGATGTTCCTGACCTTGTCCAGCGTCTTCCCCGAAGGCGTGACCGAAGAAGAAGTCGCTGGCATCTATCGCCCTCGCCCCGGTCTTCCCCTCACCCATTACACATGGGGCAATAAGACACGACTGGTCTGGACAACTTTCACTCCGCAACAGGTTGACATCGATACCGATTCTGACCAGGGCTGGGGATACCTGATGTCAATCCTCGATCAGCTCGGGGCAAGCCATGTTTCTTCAATTCGCCTCGACGCCGTAGGCTACGGGGCGAAGGAAGCGCGTACATCTTGCTTCATGATTCCTAAGACCTTCAGACTGATCGAACGTATCAAGGAAGAGGGCGCAAAGAGGGGCCTCGAAACCCTTATTGAGGTTCACTCCTACTACAAGAAGCAAATCGACATTGCCAGCAAGGTCGACCGCGTCTATGACTTCGCCCTTCCTCCGCTCTTGCTCCACTCAATCTTCTCGGGCAGCGTCGATGCTCTTGAGCACTGGATCAACGTGCGTCCGAATAACGCCGTGACCGTTTTGGATACTCACGACGGAATCGGCGTCATCGACATCGGTTCAGACCAGCTGGATCGCTCCCTCAAGGGACTGGTTCCCGATCCTGATGTTGACCGCCTCGTCGAAACAATCCACGCAAACACCCAAGGAGAATCTCGCGAAGCAACGGGGGCTGCGGCCTCGAATCTGGATCTCTACCAGGTCAATTCGACCTACTACTCGGCATTGGGCTGCAATGACCAGCATTACCTGGCAACTCGTGCAGTTCAGTTCTTCCTCCCGGGAATCCCCCAGGTCTACTACGTGGGTGCAATGGCCGGCGCCAATGACATGGAACTGCTCAAGCGCACCAATGTCGGGCGTGACATCAACCGCCACTACTACACGGCACAAGAAGTTGAAGAGAACCTCAAGCGCCCAGTTGTTCAGGCGCTCAACGCTTTGTGCGCGTTCCGCAATACTCTTCCAGCTTTTGACGGAACCTTCTCTTACCAGCGAGATGGCGAAGTGCTGACGCTGGCGTGGGAAGGCGCCGGCACGAGTGCAAAGCTCACTTTCAATCCGGCCGCCCCGTCGGAAACCGGTTCTATTGCTTCGCTGTCGTGGACTGATGGCCAAGGCGAGCACACGACCGATGATCTTCTTGCCAATCCTCCCGTCGCTAACTAGTCATCCCCGAAGGAACTCATCATGGCTACAAGCACTCCTCAATCGAGGACAAAGCGAATCAAGCTCATTCGCTTGAGCATTGGTTTTACCTTGAGCGCGGTTGCCTGCGCGATCCCCTGGGTTGCCTTGACCTCCGTGATTTTACCGGCCGTTCTTGAGAACATTAACGCCGCTGGCAAAGAGTCGATGCTGGGTACGATCAACGCCGTTGGTTCCGTAGTCGCACTTCTTGCGAACGTTATTTTCGGTACTTTCTCTGATCTGACGCGTTCTCGCTTCGGTAAGCGCACTCCGTGGATCATTCTGGGCGGTTTGATTGCTGGTGGTGCAATGGCCCTGCTTGCACTGAACCAGAACTCCTTCCCGATGATCCTATTGCTGTGGTGCACCGCCCAGCTGGGATACAACGTCATGCTTGCTCCCTTTGTGGCAACAATGTCTGACCGCATCCCCGACGAGGTTCGAGGCACGATCTCGGGCTTCTACGGTGCAGGCATCGCCGCTGGACAGACCATTGGTAACCTTGTTGGCGCGCGCCTACTGAAAGTCGATAACGGGCTGACACACGGATGGCTCCTCGGTGCAGCCGTCTTCGCTGCTATCGGTATTGTCACCGTCATTATCTGGCCTCGCGAAGGCGACAACCGAGGCGAATCCGATGAGAGCTTCTCGGTGAAGCGCATCCTAGAATCTTTCCGTCCACCTAAGAACGCTCCTGATTTCTACTACGCACTTGTTGGCCGCACCTTGATGATGGGCGGCTACTGGATGATCAACACCTACCTGCTCTACATCGCTAAGGACTACATCTTCGCAGGTAATTCCAATGCAACCACACTTGCGGCGGAGCTCATTGCCTCGATGGCAGTGATTACTCTGGTAGTCTCACTGGTCGCGGCTTTAGGCGCGGGTCCGATTACCGACTACATCGGCCGTCGTAAGCTCCCCGTGGCGCTTGCAAGCGTCCTCTTCGCCATCGGTTCCGCAATGCCCTTGATCTTCCATACCCAGATGGGCATGTACCTCTTCGCAGGCATCGCAGGGCTCGGTTACGGCGTTTACAACGCAATTGATCAAGCACTCAACGTTTCGGTACTCCCCAACCCTGATGAGGCCGGTAAGGACCTAGGAATTTTGAACCTGGCGAACACACTGTCGATGGTCATCGGCTCACTGATGACCTCTGCAATTGTCGTCATCGTCAAGAACATCACTCATACGACAACAACGCCGACATCGGCCTACACGGTCGTTTTCATCGTTGCGATCATCGTCGTTTTGGTCGCCGCATGGCTCATCATGCGCATCAAGAAGGTCAAGTAGCCTTCACTCTCGCATATACCAAGTGCCCGGTGTTTCAAAAGAAACACCGGGCACTTTTATGAATGATTCTTCGTCCCAGCAGAAGACCTAGCCTAGGCGAACGCTCTGCGACGCAAAGAGGCACATCGCAGCGGCGCTTGCAACGTTGAGGGACTCTGCCTGGCCGCTCATCGGAATCATCACCAGAGCATCGCATGCGGCCATTTCATCATCGCTCATTCCCTGTGCCTCGTTTCCGAAGACCCATGCGTGGGTTTGAGCAAGCCAGCCGCGTCTTTCCCAGGCGGCATACGACATTAATGAGCTCAGGCTGTAGGCACCTTGCGCACCGGAAGTCCCGAGGATTGCAGCATTCATGCCGCGCAAAGTCTGGCAGGCCTCGTCAAAAGATGCAGCGGGGACGATGGGAAGATGGAAAACCGAGCCAGCAGAGGAGCGAATGACCTTTGGACTGGAAGAATCAACACTTCCCTTGACGCTGATAATTGCCCGAGCCCCCATCGCATCTGCGGTACGCATGATGGTGCCGACATTACCCGGGTCTCTCCCCTGAGCAATGACGACGAGGGTATCCCCACTTTGGATTTCGGGCAGGGACGTCTCAATTGCCTCTGCACGTGCAACTGCGCAAATTCCCTGGCTGTCGCGGCTGATTGCTTGGGCGACTTCATCACTGACTTCATGAACCCAGCGGCAGGCCTGCGTTGCCTCGGAAATAAGCTCGCTGTGTAGGCGCGCTGCAGATGCAGAGTAATACACGTCCTCGACGAAGGAGGAACGATGCCGGACCAGTTCACGAACTGCCTGCGGGCCCTCAACCAGAATTTTCCCGTGCTTGAAACGCGCCGAACGCCCGGCCAGAGCCGCGACTTTCTTCACGCGTTCAGCATGAGGATTATCGAGGATGGACGGGCGTTCAGAAAAGTTATTCACCAAAAGCTCAGGCCTTGGGGGCGTTCACGTCTGCCGGCAGAGCCTTCTTGGCGACCTCAACGAGAGCGTTGAAGGTGGCAATGTCGTTGACGGCCAGTTCGGCCAGCATGCGACGATCGACCTCAACGCCTGCCAGGTTCAGACCCTGGATGAAACGGTTGTAGGTCATGCCCTGTGCGCGGGAAGCAGCGTTGATGCGCTGGATCCACAGGCGACGGAAATCGCCCTTCTTCGCCTTGCGGTCACGGTACGAGTACACGAATGAGTGCGTGACCTGTTCCTTGGCCTTGCGGTACATGCGCGAACGCTGGCCACGGTAGCCGGATGCCTGGTCAAGTACGGTGCGACGCTTCTTCTTGGCGTTAACAGAACGCTTAACACGTGCCATTTTCTAAATCTCCTTGTCGAAGGTGCGGGTCACTTGCCCAGCATGGAACGGACGCGCTTGACATCGGCGGTGGCCAGAACCTGATCGGTGGCCAGACGACGGGTCTTGCGGGAGGACTTGTGCTCGAGGAGGTGGCGTGCGCCTGCCTGCTCGCGCATGATCTTGCCCTTTCCGGTCAAGCGGAAACGCTTCTTTGCACCGGAATGCGTCTTATTCTTCGGCATTATTTTGATCCTTCTTCTTCCGGACGGGGGCTGAGCCCCTGCCTTCACTACTTCTGTGCATCAGCCTCTTGCGAGGCCGCACGAGCTTGGTCCTTACTGGCGCGTTCAGCGCGCTTACCGCGGCGTTCTTCACGCTCGGCTTCACGACGCTTACGCTGCTCGTTCACCGCATCGGACTTGCGCTTCGTAGGCGCAAGAACCATGGTCATGTTGCGGCCATCTTGACGAGGCATAGATTCGACGGTGGCGAGTTCTCCCACCTCTTCAGCCAGACGCTGCAAGAGTCGGACGCCCGCTTCGGGTCGTGACTGCTCACGACCGCGGAACATGATCATGACCTTGACCTTGTCACCGGCAGAAAGGAAACGCTCAACGTGTCCCTTCTTAACAGAGAAATCGTGGTCATCAATCTTCAGTCGGAAACGGATTTCCTTCAGCTGGGTGTTCGCCTGGTTACGGCGAGCATCACGGGCCTTCTGGGCCGCTTCGTATTTGTACTTTCCGTAGTCCATGAGTTTTGCAACCGGCGGCTTAGCGTCGGGTGCAACCTCGACCAGGTCGAGGCCCGCTTCTTCGGCAAGACGCAGTGCGTCTTCCACGCGGACAACACCAACCTGTTCTCCTCCGGGTCCCACGAGACGTACCTCGGGAACTCGAATCCGCTCATTGATGCGAGGCTCGCTAATGAGTGGCTCCTTCCACAGTCGTATCCGTGACACGAAAAATGCCTCCGTGCCACTGTGCGCACGAAGGCTTATCCCGGCAACAACATCCGTCCGGATGCTACCGTTTAACCCGATCCCCTGGCTCTACGTGGGCAACCCGGTAACCCGGGCGGGAATCAAGGTGGGAGAAACTCCGCTTGCACGATCGGGGCGAAATCCCCGATTGGTCGAAACAATCTTAGCAAAAGATTCCATTCAACGCGAAGGCCCTTCACAAGCCACAGCGATGGAATCTCTCACATGCTCGCCCTGTGATGCCCCTATCCGGCTAGTGTCCCCCAGCGCGGAACCCACTGAATATCATCAGCAACGGCTCTCAGACGCTTATTCGAATTCAGAACGTCGATCGTGTGCAAGACTCTTTCGCGCAACTGCGCACGATCCGCTTCTTCCACTGCTTGCGGATCAATGACGAGGCTGACCCTACATACACCCATTCCCGCATACTCGACGCTCAGATCAATAATCGATGAGCATTCATCCTGTGCCTGCCGGAAAAGAAGGTCCCGTAGTTCCTGATCTTTCCATGCTGGGAGCCAATGATCTCCCTGAGCAAGCGCGCTCGTTGCACTGCGAGGGATGAGAATATCGCGGCTGCTAGGATCCACGATAACCTTGCCTGCGCTCTCAACTAATGCAGCCAATGCGAGGCGGCGAAAGCTCAGCGCCATGGGACGAGCATTCGGGTCATACGCGCCCAGTGACTGCGCGGAGGTAAAGGCAGCAATCGCTGGCCCTGCCACCGTTTCAACGCGAAGAAATCCGACGGGATCATGTCCGGCCTCCCCCGCGTGAATCCCTGTCACCCGAGGATCTTCTTCAACGCGGATCGGGACAATTACGCGTTCGTTTTCGAAGGCATGAACCAGTGCCTCAAGCTGAGACGCACTACCGTCTTCACCGCTTTGAAGAGCCCGCGCGGTTGCTTCCAAGAGCTGACCAGAATCCTCACGGTTGTGAGAAGCCATCGCTAAGCGCTGAGCCAAACGGTTCTTCTGCGCCTCTCCGATATCCACCATCAACGCTTCCTGAACCACATGAAACGGCCTCGTTTGCCGCCTTTACCATCGGCTTGAATCGAATCGGGATAGTCTTCGGGAACCGTACGCCCAAGAAGTAAATCCTCGGTTGCCTGAGGCATTGCTCCAAGCAAAAGCCCCGCTGGAATATCGTCTTCACTATGGCCATTGACGTAGCGTTGAGCGGTAATTTGCCCCGAGACTCCCGGTTCGATTCCATCGCCCTCAACGAGCCAGGACATGATCGCAACTGCTCCATACTTCGAAAGTCGCGAGATCACAGAAGCAACCTTGTCGACCTCGGCGGGCATCGCTCGACGCCCAGTGAGCAGGACGTTCAGTTCGTCTTCTTGCGTCGTCTGGGTCTGCACGCGAAGCCAAACTCCCGTCCACGGTTTCAGACGGACCACGGCCTCGTGAATTCCGGAAAGGGCAAGAAGGGAGTGCAGGGCCTCAGCGGAAGGAATCGGCGCGAGGATCAATGCGACGGAGAGCTTTCCCCCCTCAAGGTGAAGAGCCTCATCAACGGGAGTGTCAAGATCATCAGTGGTTGGGTTCTGGCTGGCCGCCGCATCTTCCGGCACACCGCCCGCGTCCAAATCGGTTTCCATGCCTGCGACTAGATCGCGAAATTGCGCATCGAGATCCCGATTCTGGTCTTCAGACACAGGGCCCTCCCACTTCGTGTTGATTACTTGGCCTATCGTATCGCGTGCGCGGCGCGTGTGATAATACGAAGCAAAAAGAAGACTTTGGAAACCTAGGAGTCTATATGTCATCGGTCCCCACAATCGAGGTTCGCGGGGCTATCCGCCTTGGACAGTTCCTGAAACTTTCTGGCCTTGTTGAAGATGGGGCCGAGGCACGCGAACTCATCCAAAGTGGCGATGTGTGCGTCAATGGCGAGGTAGAGACTAGGCGCGGACATGCCCTTGAGGATGGAGAACTCGTCGAGCTTCACACCGCCACGGGGACCTACGCGGCGCGCGTGAGCGTCGTCGATTAAGCGACGAGGCCACCGGCCACCACGCAAAGATGCCGCGCTCCCCCATTGGCGGCGTTTTCTACCGGGTTTCGTGCGATCAGTGCGAGGTTAGAACACCATCCGCACCGACAACCGCCTTCACGTGGCTAAAGAAGGGGCCCGATTGCGTGACTCGAAGTGAAGAGTCCAGCTCAACGATGGTGACACGTCCGGGTTCACGCAGATGCAGTCGGACGGGTGACGACCCGGGGAAAGTCTCTAGGACTTCCTTGAGTTCACGCAAAAGCTCAGGTGTGCAGCGCGATGCTGCCAATTCCAGGTCAAGGGGAACATTACCGTCCTCGCGCAATTCCAGGATATTCATGGACTGTCCGTAGATCGATACCTGTTCGTCACGCGTATTGACGCGCCCTTCAATCTGAACAACCAAGTCGGGAGCAAGGAAAGTCTGGACAGTCTCATAGGCACGGGGGAAGAAGAGGACTTCCACTGAACCGCTCAGATCTTCAATCGTTGCAATTGCCCAAGGATTGCCCTGCTTCGTGACCTTTGTTTGGACCGCGGAAACCAATCCCGCGATCTTCACCGTTCGGTCGACCATGGATTCTTCCCCACCGACGATCTGCGCAATTTCGACGTCTTGGTGTCTCTCCAGCGCGCCTTCGAGGCCGCGCAGAGGGTGGTCCGAGACGTACAGACCCAGCATCTCGCGTTCTTCGGCGAGCTTTTGGCGGCGGTCGAATTCAGGCAGATTCGGGATTTCGATGGCCAGTGAAGAACCCGGCTCATCTCCCATCCCCATGCCGCCAAAAAGATCAAACTGCCCGATTGCCTCGTTGCGCTTGAGGTCGATCACTGCATCCACGGCCTCGTCGCAGCGGGCGAGAAGCGAACGGCGGGTGTAGCCAAGCGAGTCGAAAGCTCCCGCACGAATCAAGGACTGAATGGTGCGCTTATTACACACAACCTGGGGAACCTTGTCGAGGAAGTCTTGGAAGTTGGTGAACTTTCCCTTTTCCTTTCGGGTCTCCACGATGGCATCAACGACGTTGGCTCCAACGTTTTGGATAGCGTTCAAACCGAAACGAATATCCTGCCCATCAGGAGCAAAGGTTCCCATCGAATGATTGACATCCGGAGGAAGCACCGTGATGCCCATGTGACGGCATTCCGCCAAATAGAGAGCACGACGGTCCTTGTTGTCCTTCGTTGAGGTCAGCAGGGCTGCCATGTATTCGGTCGGGTAATTCGCTTTCAGGTAAGCAGTCCAGTAGGACACCAAACCGTATGCCGCAGAGTGTGCCTTGTTAAAAGCGTAGGCAGAGAAGGGAACAACGACGTCCCACAGAGCTTGAATCGATTCCTCGGAGTACCCGTTATCGATCATTCCCTGGCGGAAGCCCTTGAACTGTTGGTCCAGAACTTCCTTCTTCTTCTTACCCATGGCCTTACGCAGAATATCTGCCTGTCCCAGAGAGTAGCCTGCCAGCTTCTGGGCGATCTGCATGACCTGTTCCTGGTAGACGATCAGACCGAAAGTCGTGCCAAGAATGTCTTCGAGTGGCTCCGCGAGCTCGGGGTGAATAGGGGTGATCTCTTGACGCCCGTTCTTACGCAGCGCGTAGTTCGTGTGGGAATTTGCGCCCATGGGCCCCGGGCGATACAGCGCACCGACAGCCGAGATGTCTTCGAAGTTATCGGGTTTCATGAGCTTGAGAAGATCGCGCATGCCACCGCCATCAAGCTGGAAAACACCCAGAGTGTCTCCGCGTCCCAATAGCTCGTAGGTTGCCGGGTCATCCAGCGCCACATGGTCTAGATCTGGATCTTCTTTCCCGTTGAGCTTGATGTTCTCCAAAGCATCTGAGATGACGGTGAGGTTTCTCAGGCCCAAGAAGTCCATCTTGAGCAGGCCGAGCCCTTCACAGGTCGGATAGTCAAACTGCGTAATGATTGCGCCGTCTTGCGGGCGCTTCATGATCGGGATGATGTCCGTGAGCGTATGCGAAGACATAATGACAGCGCAGGCGTGCACACCCCACTGACGCGTCAGTCCTTCAAGGCCCAGGGCATATTGGACGACCTCGTGAATGTCCGGGTTCTCTTCGTAATACTTACGGAACTCCGCCGCCTCGGCGTAGCGCTTGTCATTCTCGTCGAAGATGCCCGCAACAGAAATGTCCTTGCCCATGACCGATGGCGGCAGGGCCTTCGTCAGCTGCTCCCCCACTTTGAAGTCGCGCCCCAAAATACGCGCGGAGTCCTTCAAAGCCTGCTTCGTCTTGATTCGACCGTAGGTAACGACCTGAGAAATACGGTCTTCGCCGTACTTTTGCTTGACGTACTCGATGACTTCATCGCGACGACGTTCGTCAAAGTCAACGTCGAAGTCGGGCATCGAAATACGTTCGGGGTTCAAGAAGCGTTCGAAGATGAGCCCGTGGTTGAGGGGGTTAAGCTCCGTAATCTTCATCGCGTAGGCGACCATGGATCCTGCACCGGAACCACGGCCCGGCCCCACGCGGATTCCTTGGCTCTTCGCCCAGTTGATGTAGTCCGCAACCGTCAGGAAGTAACCGGGGAAACCCATCTTGATGATGACGTCTTCCTCGTATTCTGCTTGCTTACGCACAGCGTCTGGAATTCCCTTCGGGAATCGCTCCTGAAGTCCCTTTTCAACTTCCTTGATGAACCATGAGGTCTTGTCTTCTCCTTCGGGCACCGGGAAGTCAGGCATATACGAGGCGCCTTCCGCGGTGGTACGGAAGTGGACCTCGCATCTTTCGGCAATCTCAAGTGTCGAGTCACACGCCTGGGGAAGTTCTTTCCATATCGAGCGCATCTCTTCGGAGGGACGAATGTAGTAGCCATCGCCGTCGAATTTAAAGCGATCAGGGTCAGAAATCCGCGACCCCGAGTTAATACACAAGAGCGCGTCTTGGATCCCGCGGTCTTCTTTCTTCACATAGTGCGCATCGTTGGTCGCTACCAGCGGAGCATCCATGAGCTTGGCTAGTTCGAGGAGCTGCTTTTGGGTACGGCGTTCAAACTCAATCCCGTGATCCATGACTTCGACGTAGAAGTTCTCGGGTCCGAAAATATCGCGTAGTTCCGCAGCCTCCGCCACGGCCTCGTCCCATTGTCCCAAACGCATGCGGGTCTGCACAGCTCCGGAGGGGCAGCCGGTGAAGACAATCAATCCTTTGTGGAAGCGCTCGAGGAGTTCTTTATCTGCGCGCGGCCACTTACCGAATTGTCCGTCTACCGAGGCGTAAGATCCCAAGCGGAAAAGATTGTGCATTCCCTCGGTTGAGTAGGCGATCAACGTGAGGTGATTGTAGGACCCCGAGGCCGATACGTCGTCCGAGCGCTGCCAGGGCTCACCCCAAGTGACTTTTTGGCGATCAAAACGAGAGGTCCCGGGGGTCACATAGGCTTCGAGTCCGATGATGGGCTTAATGCCGGCTTTCGTTGCTGCGTCGTAGAACTCATAGGCACCAAAGAGGTATCCGTGGTCGGTCAGACCAATTGCGGGCTGCCCCAAACGTACGGCTTCTGCCACCATCGGTTTGATTCGCGCAGCTCCATCGAGCATCGAGTATTCCGAGTGATTGTGCAGGTGCACGAACGAGTCCACAGGTGCCATGTTTCCAGTCTAGTGTTTCTCTTCAGGCCGTACTGATTGAATCGAGAGTCCAAGCCTTAGGCTTCACGCAAAGTATCAAGAGCTCTTTGAAGGTCATCCGGGTAAGGCGCGCGAACAGTTACAGGAAGTTGAGTGCGCGGATGGGTGAAGCCAAGTTCAACGGCATGAAGCCATTGACGTTCCAAGCCCAGTTCCTCCGCCTTCGTCGGATCCGCCCCGTAAAAAACATCTCCGACGCAAGGATGCCCGACAGCCGCCATGTGAACGCGAATCTGATGCGTACGCCCGGTCTCCAAGTGGACTTCGAGCAGCGCCGCACCCGCCATCAACTCGAGGGTGTCATAATGCGTCACCGCGTGTTTTCCCCCGTCGATCACAGCCATCCGCCACTCGCGCGAAGGGTGACGACCAATGGGTGCATCGATCGTTCCCGAGGCCGGATCGGGATGCCCGGCAACAACCGCGTGGTAAATCTTTCGGACTGTGCGCTCCTTGAATGCGCGCTTCATGACCGAGTAGGCGAGTTCCGATTTAGCAACCATCATCGCACCTGAGGTTCCCACATCGAGGCGGTGAACGATTCCCTGACGTTCAACAGGACCGTGTGTCGTGATGCGATATCCCGCTGCTGCAAGATTGCCAACAACTGTCGGGCCCGTCCAGCCGGGACCAGAGTGAGCAGCAACCCCGACGGGTTTATTCACAACGACGATGTCATCGTCGTCATAGAGAATATCCATACCAACAACGGGAGTGACAGGAACTTCCGGATCTGGGATGGTGATTTCGAGGAGGTCACTATCGCCAAGTTTGAGTGACTTTGAAGCTGGATTCCCATTGACTCGAATGTGGCCCTCAAGGATGAGATCAGTGCAGCGCGAGCGCGAGAGTCCAAGAATTCGCGAAAGAGCTGCGTCAATACGCTCTCCCACGAGAGCGTCAGGAACAGGCATGAGGCGAGTTTCAGGCATGATCAGTGAGCGCTACGTTTGGGGCCGATAAAGCTACCGATAAAGAGAAGGATGACAGCGCAGACAATCCAGATATCGGCGACGTTCCCGATGAACCAGTTCCCGTAACCAATGAAATCAACAACGTGTCCGTTACCCCAGCCTGGGTTTTGGATAAATCGATCGATGAGGTTGCCCGCTGCCCCGCCCAAGAGAAGAGCGCAGCCAAAGGCAAGGAAGCGCGAACGAACGCGGGGAAGATACATAATGATTGCAGTAACAACGACGCAGGCAATGCATGTGAAGATGATCGTTGTATGAGATCCCAGTGAAAACGCAGCGCCCGGATTGGCGGTTAGTTCAAGGCGGAGAAAAGATCCAAGAAGCGGACGAACAGTGCCGTCTCCTAAATTCTTCAACGCCCAAAACTTCGAGGCTTGATCGAGTGCGATTGCAAGGATTGCAATGAGGTAGGCCCAAATGAGCATTGCGCGGTTATTTTTCTTCACATAAAGATTATGACGGTGACGCCGCTCAGGCGCCACCGTCATAGGGAAGATAACGGATGTCGAAAAGACAATCAGTTCTGCGTACCGGCGTTTACTTCCTTGAGCAGGCCCTCGAGGTGGTCACGCAGGTTCGCACGGTATTCGGCTTCGAAGGAACGAAGCTCGTTGATCTTTCCTTCGAGCAGCGAGCGCTCCTGATCCAGCTGGGAGAGGATGTTCTGGTGCTGGTTCTGGGCATCGGCGATGATCTCATCACGCTTTGCGTTGGCGTCAGCAATGATTCGGTCGGACTCTTCGCGACCATCGCGCACGTATTCGTCGTGGACACGCTGAGCCAAAGCGAGCATCGAGGTTGCAGATTCTGCACTCTCCGGGGTCGCGGGGGCGACAGGAGCGGCAACGACAGTCTCGGTGACAGAAGCTGCGGGGGCAGGTGCCTCTTCGACGACGGGTTCGGGTTCTTCGGGTGCCGTGAAGGTGGTGGCTTGGCCGTTCGACAGCTCGGCTACGCGACGTTCAGCTGCTTCAAGCTCTTCGCGCAGGTTCTGATTCTCAGCCTGGAGGGTGTAGATCGTGGAGACAACTTCATCAAGGAAATCGTCGACCTCGACCTGGTCGTATCCTTCACGGAACTTAACGATGTTGAAGGTTTTGTTCAAAACATCTTCGGTTGTGAGCAGAGCCATTTGTTTACCTCTCGGTACTTGTTACGTGGCGCAAGTGCACTTACACCACCGGATCACCGATGAGGATGACCCGAACTACACACTGGAATAATAGCGGAACTAGCGTCACAATAACACCAATTTCCCCATATTTCACTTATTACTCGGGTGACACGCAAGCGCGACGGGATCGAGAGCGCGCGTCAGCTGCACAGATCAAACACCGAAGCCTCGAATAAAAACACCAAGGTTTTCACACAGGATCGTCACTAAGAAGACGATCATGAAGGCTGTGTCGATAGAGAGGTTTCCTCCCAAACGAACAGGCGGAATGATCTTGCGCAGAAACTTTATCGGAGGGTCTGTGAGAAAGTAGCTCACATTCGCGATCAGCAGAATGATTCCCCGTGGCCGCCATAACGGCGAAAGGAGGCGAATCCAGTCAAAAATCATGCGCGTGATCAGCACGAGCATGTAAAGACCGGCAAGAAGAGCAATCGCTCCTCCCAACCGCAGGAACAGCATTGTCAGCGTCCGAAGAGCGCGGTAGCCGAACGATTGGAGCCGGTGACGTCGCCAGTAACTTCAACGCTGTGGGGCGACAGGAGGAAGACGCGATCGGTCACGCGCTCAAAAACACCCTGGAGTCCGTAGGTCAGACCGACAGCGAAATCAATGAAGCGCTGCGCATCCTTATCGGAAACCTCCGAGAGGTTCATAATCACCGGAATACCGTCACGGTAGGGCTCAGCGATTGCGGGAGCATCATTGTAGTTCAGCGGGCGAACCGTCACGATGCGAGAAAGATCGGCCTGCTGAGAGCTACGACGCTCCTCGCGGTGGATCGGAGTGACATTCGATGCGGGAGTGGGCGTAATGTGAGCCACCTCTGTCTCCTCAAACTCTTCGGGAAGGAAGTCCAAAGTGCTCTCATCGACCTCTTCCGGGGTGTACCAACCCATGA
Source organism: Actinomyces sp. S6-Spd3 (assembly GCF_000758755.1). Taxonomy (GTDB): domain Bacteria; phylum Actinomycetota; class Actinomycetes; order Actinomycetales; family Actinomycetaceae; genus Pauljensenia. The sequence goes on from NZ_JRMV01000275.1 coordinate 153,762, forward strand.
ATTGGCGTGCTTTCGCTCCGAAGCCTGACATCATGCTCTCCTTGAAATAATGGGACCTGTGCACAAGGTAATGCCCCAGAGCATCGCTTCAGCTTAAGAGTGTCGGCATGTCGCAATTACCGACGCAAAACGCCCACATTCGGGGGAACGACGGTAGGAATGGTAGGCCGGGTTCTCGAGCGTACACTCGCCCACCCAAGACGCGCTAACTCCACGTTCGCGGGCCCACTGTAAGGCAGCACCCGGCAAATCTAAGGCCTCGGTGCCCCATGACGTTTGCGAGGCAATGGCGGAGCAGCTGGCGGCGCTTTCTTCTCTCATCTGCGGCGAAACTTCATAGCATTTGCCGCAGATACACGGACCGATGAGCATAGAGATTTCTTCATTTTGCACGCCGCAGCAACGAAAAGCATCAAGGGCGTGCGACAAGATTCCGTGAAGGAAGCCGACCCGACCAGCGTGAACCGCACCGATGACTCCCTGGCGTGAACTCAACAATACCGGCATGCAATCTGCTGTCATTACCGCAAGGGCTGGCGGGGTTTCCCATTGACGAGAATCGACGACGATTCCGTCAGACTCGATGGGACCCCACTCCCCCATGCGCCCAGAGTCATAACAAGAGATCTTCGCAGGATCAAGAATCTCAACAGTGGCCGAGTGAGTCTGGTTCATCCAAACGATTGGTGCCCCGATCTGAGTAAAAAGTCCGAAACGCCGTTCTTCAACAAGCCGAGGGTCATCGGGAACATGCGCGCCATAGTTGTCCCGGTATGGGTCGGTGCCCGCGCCAACTTCAGTGAAGAAGACGCGGGCACCGGGCAGGTCAGTATGCTTCATCAGCGCAGGAAGTCCGGAATGTCCAAGACATCCGAATGCTGTTCCTCTTCGAAGACGCGAGGAACTTCGAGGGAAGAAGGAACTTCCTTCGATCCGTCTTCTTCGGTAGGACGCGCGATCGGAATCTGGTTGGTACGAGTCGGCAGTTCCGGATCTGCGCGGTGTGCAGCGGTATGAGTCGAGGCAACCTCACCGAGGCGGCGCTGCGGTGCCGGCTGCTGTTCGCTCTTTTCGGGGCGAGTCTGGACGGGGCGAGGCGCGATGACGGGTTCACTGATCGGGCCTGCCTGCGTCGCAACCTCATCAAAGCCTGCAGCGATAACTGTCACGCGGATCTCGTCGCCCAGCGAATCGTCGATAACCGAGCCGAAGATGATGTTCGCCTCGGGGTGCGCGGCCTCGCGAACAAGGAGCGAGGACTGGTAGATCTCCTGCAGACCAAGGTCGGAACCGCCCTGGAAGAACATGAGGACGCCGTGCGCACCATCGATCGAGGCCTCGAGAAGGGGCGAAGAAATTGCGGACTCAACCGCGCGCAGAGCGCGATCTTCACCGGTTGCAGAGCCGATACCCATGAGGGCAGAACCGGCATCCTTCATCACGGACTTCACATCGTTGAAGTCAACGTTGATCAGACCCGGAGTCGTGATCAGTTCAGTGATGCCCTGGACACCTGAAAGGAGGACTTGGTCAGCAGCGCGGAAAGCTTCAAGAACCGAAATATTCGCGTCAGAAATCTGCAGGAGGCGATCGTTGGGGATCACAATGAGGGTGTCGACTTCTTCGCGCAACTTTTCCACACCTGCATCCGCCTGAGAAGCACGGCGATTTCCTTCGAAGGAGAAGGGACGAGTGACGACACCGACGGTCAGTGCACCCGCGGTGCGCGCAATCTTTGCAACGACGGGGGCTGCGCCCGTACCGGTACCGCCGCCTTCACCCGCGGTCACGAAGACCATGTCTGCCCCCTCGAGGGCTTCGGTGATTTCGTCAATGTGGTCTTCGGCAGCCTGGCGACCGACCGCAGGATCTGCGCCAGCGCCGAGGCCGTGCGTGAGATCGCGACCGATATCAAGCTTGGTTTCTGCATCGGACATGAGCAGCGCCTGCGCGTCCGTGTTCACGGCGATAAATTCAACGCCCTTCAAGCCCACTTCAATCATTCGATTGACGGCGTTCACACCGCCACCACCGACTCCGACGACCTTAATAACCGCCAGATGATTCTGCGGTGCGACCATAACCCTGCCCTCTTTCTGCGCACCAACCTTAAACCTCAAGTGGAAGGTTGATGTTTGACCTGCTTTTAGACGGAAAGACGGTAGGGGTAGGACACCTCTTCTTCAAGGTCATTTGTGGGCGTGTCGCTTCTCGAACTTAAGAAGTGACAGGATGCACGGGAGAAGACACGTCGTAGGTGCGCGCCTGACGCTGCGAAACCAAAACCTGAGCCACTTTTGCTTTCAGATCATTCTCGCTAGCGACTCCCCAATTTAAAGTCCGCGAGTTCGACAATGTCATCGATACGGTCTGACCGTCATGAGTGATCATCGTGATTTGAGAACGCAATTCGTCTCCCATTGCCGCCCAAATTGCAGCAACCTCACCGGCAGCACGCGAACGCTCGTCTCCATCAGGCAGAGTTGTCGGCGCCATTCCTTCGGGCATGGAAGGAGAGGAGGACAAACTCACGCCTTGATCGTCCACCAAGGACCAAGCAGCCCCCTCCTTTACCGCAAGAACCGCCTGACGCGGGCGCACCGTGATCTTTAGGCCTCGTGGCCACGTGCGCTCAACCTGAGCCTCACGAACCAAACGCACCTGGCCAATAGCAGCACTCACTTTTGAGGTCGATAGACGTGGGAGCGGAGTAGAAGCAAAAGGCTGAATCGCGGCTTGCACCTCAGAGGTTGTTGCACCATCTTCGCCCAAGCCCTCAATCGAAACCTTGGACGTGTCCAGCGCGAAAAGCGGAGAGAAAAAGATCCCCCACACAAGCGCAGCAACCACTACGCATACAGCAGATACCGTCGCGATCCGAGTGAGCACTAATCGACGCTGCGCTAACTGACGCTCTTTTCGGCGCTCGCCCAAGTCTGCAGTCGCGCTCTCATCACTCGAGCCTAAAACTGTCGCAGCATCCGACTGACCGATAGGACGGCGAAGAAGGTCACCACTGGTTGGACGAGCTGCTGCTTCGCGTCGCGAACGACGCAACTCACGATTGCGTTCACGTCTCGCCGTGCGCTCATCACGCGCTTCGCTCCCCCGACGAATCCGCGAAGCACGTGCACCCGTTGAAAAATGAGCCTCACGCTCACTTCCGCTTTCTTCACCCCGCATCGAGGCCTGCGGGGCCTCGACCACCTCAGCTGCGCCTCGGCGATCGTCTTCGGGAGCGGATTCAGGAGCGCTCGCCGGTTCTTGAGGAGGAAAGGCGCGGCTGCGACGAGGACGAGGGGGTTGTTTCACTGAGCGCTCCCAGCGCCGTCGTGTTCCCACTCATCGAGTACATCCTGATCGCATTGGGTAATCGATCCGGCACCCATGGTCAGGAGAATTCCCCCTTCAGTAACCTCTCGAGCAGCCAGACGAGCGGCCTCATGCATGTCAGGGACGTAGCGTGCCTTCGGCAGGTGCGAAGTGATGAGAGTCGAGTCAACGCCCGGAACGGGGTCTTCACGTGCTCCGTAGATATCACAGACATAGACGTGATCAGCATGCGAAAGCGCATCAGCAAAACGCCCCGCGAAAGATTGGGTTCGCGAATACAAGTGAGGCTGGAAGACAACGCTTACTTCCCCATTCCCGGCTGCACTGCGGGCTTGGGTAATGGCTGCTGCGACCTCAGTGGGATGATGCGCATAGTCATCGTAAAGCCGACGTCCGCCGTTTTCCCCCTTGAATTCAAAACGACGAGAAGTCCCGCTGAAAGCAGTGAGCGAGGAAGCCATGAGATGCCCCTCGATACCCAAACGAACGCCAGCAATCCACGCGGCCACCGCATTCACAATGTTGTGCAGGCCCGGGACGCGCAGATTAATCTCGACCGTTTCTGCGTTCCACAAAACTTGAGCCGATGCGATGTGTCCATCGGTTGTCGCGTCTTTGATGACGACATCGCAGGGCGCACCAAGTTCAGGGCTTTCCTGTCCTTCACGCCCGTAGGTCACGGTATCAATACCGCGTCCTTTCGCGTAACGAGCAAGGCGAGCGCTCCCCGCGTCCTCACCGCAGCACACAAGTGTTCCGCCCTCACGAAGACACCCAACGAAGTCAACGAAAACTTGTTCAAAGGCCTCGCGACTTCCATAGCGGTCCAAGTGATCGGGCTCGACATTGGTAACGATTTCGATCCACGGCGTGTAGTTCAGGAAAGAGCCGTCGGATTCATCGGCCTCGGCAACGAAAATATCTCCACTGCCCAAGTGAGCTCCCGAACCAAGTTCAGGGATGACAGACCCAACCGCAATCGAAGGATCTGCGCCCGCCTGACGCAGGGCCATTGAGAGCATTCCCGAGGTCGTCGTTTTTCCATGAGCGCCTGCAACCGCAACGAAACGCATTCCGCTAGCGGCCAGAGCAAGAGCTTGAGATCGATGGATAACCCTCAGCCCTTCTTTGCGGGCATAAGCAAGTTCTGGATTTGTCTCTCGGACAGCGGTCGAAACGACAACAACGCTATCTGCGGGAACATGCGAAGCATCGTGGCCGACGAAAACCTTCACACCCACGCTGCGTAGGTGGTCCAAGACCGGTGAATCCTTTTGATCGGATCCCGAGACTTCAAGGCCTCGATCTTTCAAAAGCTCTGCGACCACTGACATTCCAGCGCCGCCGATACCGATCAGGTGGAAGCGATGTGAGGTACTCACTTTTCAGCCTTCTTCCCATGAAGAGTCGATTCGATCAGGTCGGCAAGTTTAAGCGCGCCATCGGGTTGAGCCAGAGCTCGCGATGCCTGCGCCATCTGCTGCAATTCTGCGCTTCCGAGCAGGGGGAAGATCTTCTCACAAACGTAGTGGGAATTCAGATCCGAGTCCGCAACGAGAAGAGCACCACCGTGAGCAACGTGGTCAGCGGCATTAAGCTTCTGCTCTCCATTACCGATAGGAAGCGGAACATATACGCACGGCAATCCCAGTGCGGTCATCTCGGCGACAGTGCCTGCTCCTGAACGGCAGACAACAAGGTCAGCGACAGCTAGCGCGTCTTCCATTGTTGAGAGGTAATCAATCACGTGCCAGCGTTGTGCAACGCCAGCTGCAGACACCGCCTGAGAAACTTCCTGATCCTTGCCCTTCCCAGTCAAGTGAAGCACTTGCACGTTTGGCGGAAGCTGCGCGGCAGCGGCAATCATCGCACGATTAACGTTGAGAGCGCCAAGAGATCCTCCGGTGATGAGGAGAGTCTCCATCTTCGGATCAATTCCCAACCTCGAGGCCGCCTGCTCGCGTGCAGCGAGGCGTCCTTCCTCACTGGAGCGAGTAGCGGCCAGCTCCTGGATGGCAGGGCGAAGCGGCAAGCCCGTCACTTCCGTAATTCCTTGCTTGGCAATCAGCGGTGTCGAGGGGAAAGTCAGGCCCAAAGCCGAGGCCCAGCGAGCACCCACGCGATTAGCCAAACCCGGCCGCGCATTTTGCTCGTGGATGATGATCGGAATGCCCATTTTACGGGCGGCAAGATAAGCAGGCGTGGACACATATCCGCCAAAACCAACAAGTGCCTGCGCTCCCTGGAGGACCGAGCGACACTGAGCAATGGCTTGCTTCATGCGACGCGGCAATGAGAAGAACTGCAGGGAAGGCTTCCGGGGAAGCGGAACGCGTTCAATTGTCACAAGTTCGATCCCCGCTGCCGGAACAAGGGTCGTTTCCAAGCCCTGTTTCGTTCCAAGCGCGACGACCTCGTACCCGCGTGAACGCAGTTCAAGGGCCGTTGCGAGCAGGGGGTTCACATGCCCCGCTGTTCCTCCGCCAGCAAGAACGATCTTCTCACTCATCGTGTTCCTTCCGTGGAGCGTTGACGTTTCTTTCCGGGATGACGACGCCGCGATGAGACGCGGGGGTCACGCAAACTCGAGAATTTCAGGCCCATTGTCATCCCTGCATTCTCGCGTGCGCAGGCAGCAACGACGGCAATCGCAGAGACCGTAAAGAGATATGAGGATCCGCCATATGAAACAAGGGGAAGAGGAACACCAATAACGGGACCCATCCCTGTCACGGAAGCGATATTAATGAAGGCCTGGATCCCAATCCACGTTGCAACGCCACCGGTGATGATGGCGGCAAAGAATGAATTCGTGGTGCGAATGAGCCGCAGCATTCCCCAAATCATGAGGCACAGGCACGTAATAACGGTGAGGGACCCCAAAAGGCCAAACTCTTCGCCGATAATCGCCAAGATAAAGTCTGTGTGCGCGGCCTGGAGATAATTCCATTTCTCGCGCGATGCCCCCGGCCCAAGACCGGTCAGGCCGCCTGATCCCAATGCCCACAGCGCGTGGTCAATCTGTTCGGGAGCAGACAGGTTCCGTGCGGGACGATTCCACGGCATGACCGCAGCAATACGCTTCAAACGCGTTGGGTTTTGGAAGACAAGGAATACTCCCAAAGGAATCACAGCTGCTGCGATGGTGAGGAACCACCGCTTGGGCAATCCTGCAACCCACACTGCTCCGGCAGCTCCCGCTGCCATGACCATTGCGGTTCCCATGTCCTTGCCCAGCATGACGTCAACAAGAGCGAGAAATGCAGTGCCGCCCACCGTGACCGCCATTTGCTTCCAGTCTTGGCGCCTTGCGCCTTCTCGAGTCAGCACCCTTCCAAGGGCGATGATCAGAGCAAGCTTGAGGAACTCAGATGGCTGGAAGGTTCCCAGCCCTGGGAGAGACACCCAGTTGGTATTGCCGCCTTGAGAAGCAGCCAAAGGAGTCAAGACGAGGCCTTGAAAACCGAGTGCGATCAGGAAAACCAGAGGTGCCGCTCGGTACCACAGCGATGAGGGAATACGTTGAATGATGATCGCTGCGACTAAGAATGAGATTCCGGTAATTGCGAGCTGACGAGCGAAGGTACTGTATGGGCTACCACCTTGGGAGATCGTCGTAACTGCTGATGCAGAAAAGCCCATGACCAAGCCGAATAGCGTCAAAATCAGTGCAGGTAGAGCAATGAGATAGTAGGTCGCTACAGGCGAGTAGACCTTATCTTCCTCATTTCGCCGTGCAAATTCGAAGCGAGGAATATGGAGACGCTCAAGAAGAGAGGTCATTGGGCAGCCCAATTAGCTTCAAGGCGCGCGACCGCCTCGCGGAAAACCTCCCCGCGCTGGGCGTAAGAGCGGAATTGATCCCACGACGCACAGGCCGGTGCAAGCACAACAGTATCTCCGGGGCGCGAGAGGGCAACGGCCTCATTCACAACGGAGAACATCCAGTCTTCGTGTCCATCAACTTCAACGAAGGGAACTGTCGGCGCATATTGCGCGAGCGCACGAAGGATCGCACTGCGGTCTTCCCCAATGACAACGACTCCGCGCAGTTGAGGAGCAATTTTTGCGACAAGGTCGCCAAATTCTTGGCCCTTTGTATCTCCCCCGGCAATCCAGATAGCTGTTCCTGGAGTAATTCCACGCAGAGAAGCCGCAGCGGCATGAGCATTTGTTGCCTTGGAATCATCAATCCACGTAACGTCCGCGGCGTGAGAGATCACCGCACGTCGGTGATCAGCAGGATGGAAGTCACGAAGCCCCTGAGCAACTGCTTCCGGATTCACTCCATAAGCGCGAGCGAGGCCAGCGGCGGCAGTGGCATCCATGCGCGCGGCATCTGTTACCCCATCGTGGTATGCAATACGCAGGTCATCAACTTCGGCGAGGAATTGCGCCTGCATATGGCGCCTTTCCACGAAAGCTCGTTCCACCAGCGCATCTTCAACCCATCCCACTTGAGAAATCGACGGAATCCCAAGGGTCAGACCGATAGCGCGAGCACCTTCAATGACGTCTGCCTCGGCGACCATGTGCTCGATCTCGATATCAGAAGAGGGATAGAAGCAAGCTACTTGCGTTGCGTGGTAGACCTTTGCTTTGTCCGCCGCATAGGCTTCCGCACTACCGTGCCAATCAAGGTGATCAGCGTCAACATTGAGGCACACCGAAGCCAAAGGAGAAACCGTAGAAACCGTGTGCAACTGGAAGGAGGAAAGCTCGACGGCGAAAACCTCCGCGTCGGTATCAACGGCCTCGCAAATCGGCAAACCAATGTTGCCAACTTCAGCGACTCGAGCTCCGGAGGCACGCAAAATAGAACCCAGCATGCCAACGGTCGTGGTCTTGCCGTTCGTCCCCGTCACGCACAGCCAGGGCCGTCCCGCATGAGAAGAATCTTCTTGTAGACGCCACGCAAGTTCAACCTCACCGATGACAGGGATTCCTGCATCTTGAGAAGCAGAAAAAATCGGGTGGTGTGCGGGAATTCCAGGAGAAACAACGATGCAATCAGGGTTCCATGCAATTGCCTCGCGTGAGAGGGCCTGAGCATCCGCCTTGTAGACGACCTCAACGCCAGTCAGCTCGTCTGGCTGAGCGGGAGTCTGCGCTTCACCCTGAGAAGAGGTATCGGGGCTACGCCCGTCAAACGCACGCAGCTGCGCGCCACGCGCAAGCAGCGCGCGAGCAGATGCCTTTCCTGATACTCCCCACCCAAGGATTGCGAAACGGCCCTGCCAATTCACAGTCGAGACACCCATTCTGCATAGAACAAACCGGCACCCATCACCGCGAAGAGCGCGGCAATGAGCCAGAAACGAATAACGATCGTGATTTCTTTCCAGCCCTTGAGCTCAAAGTGATGATGCAAAGGAGCCATACGGAAGACTCGTTTGTGGGTCATCTTGAAGACGCTGATCTGGATAACGTCGGAGAGCGTTGTCAGAACGTAGAGACCGCCGATCAGTACGGCAAGGAACTCTGTGTCGGTCAGAATCGACACTCCGGCGAGCGCCGCACCAATTGCTTGCGAGCCGGTATCTCCCATGAAGATTTGAGCAGGAGACGCATTCCACCACAGGAACCCGGCAAGAGCACCAACCAAAGATGAGCAGAAGATTGCGATCGAAAGAGGATCACGTGTGGTGTAGCAAGCGGAAATATTGACCGTATCGCCCCAACAAGATTGGAGCAGCTGGAAATAAGAGATAAAGGTGTAGGAGACGAAAACAAAGATACCCGCACCAGCAGCAAGGCCATCCAAGCCGTCTGTCAGGTTCACTGCGTTCGACCATGCGGCGACGATGAAATTCACCCAAATGACAATGAGAACCACGGCAGCGAGAATTCCCCATTGCGTGAAGGTCAATCCCAGGGGGCGCGTCATTGAGATATCGAAGATTCCAGGAGTACGACCATGAACATTCGGCCTGACCAAGATTCCCCACGTGAAGAGTGAGGCAATAGCAACCTGACCAACGATCTTTGCCCATGCATGCAACCCCAGAGAGCGCTGGTGCATGATCTTGAGGGCGTCATCAAGAAGACCGATGAATCCGATACCAACAAAGAGGAAAACAAGAAGCCAGCCTGACCAAGAAGGCGAATGGCCATTAATCAGGTTTCCAGCCAGCCAGGCGATGACCGTCGCCAGGATAATAACCAGGCCACCCATTGTGGGTGTCCCGCGCTTTGTCATGTGCGCGGTCGGCCCGTCTTGGCGAATAAACTGCCCGTATTGGTGCCGGATCAGGTAATGGATCAGAACCGGGGTGAGGGAAATCGAAAGGACTAAAGCAACCGCAAAGGCAATAATGAGCCCAATCATAAAGTGCCCTCCTCCACTAGGCGATCGGCAACTTTCCATGCACCGGAGCCGTTGGATCCCTTAATGAATACGACGGCATTATCTTCCAGTATGCCGCGCAGAGCGTCGATTACCTCGTCAACATTCCGGAAGCGACGATGTGTGTCGTCCTCGCCTCGCTCACTGAAGTAGAACTGAGATTCATCGCCGAGAGCAAGCACGCAGCGCGCACCCGCATCTTCAAAGAACCGCGCGACTTCGCGATGCGTTTCTTCCGAGGCCTCGCCAAGTTCAAGAATTCCACCGGCGACAATGACCAGGGGGCGCCTTACTGCCAGATCCGCAGCAGCACGGCATCCTGCTCGGAAGGAATCCAAGTTCGCGTTGTAGGAATCGTCGATGAGAGTGATGTGGCGACCGTCAAGCTCGAGTTCGTGAATGCTCATGCGATGAGGACTCGACGCCCCTTGGCCATTAACAGCCGCGCAAGCCTTTTCCGGCGCGATACCCAAAACCCACGCGCCTGCGATTGCCGCGCAAGCATTTGAGACGTGATGGATACCGACCAAGCCAAGATGCATCGGGAAAGTCAAGCCGTCGAGATGAAGATTAAAGACAGCCCTCCCCTGCTCATCAAGGTGAAGGTCTTCAGCCCAGAGGTCAGCCTCCGCATTTCCGGCAGCAGAGAAAGTGACGATACGTCCCGGAGCCTGTGGAGCCATCTCCATCACATGCGGGTCATCGCGATTGAGAATGCTCACCCCCGAAGGAACGAGGCCTCGAATCAATTCTGCCTTTGCATCGCGAACGCCCTCAACAGAGCCGAAGCCACCCAAGTGCGCGTGTCCCACCATGAGTTCAATCGCGGCGTCAGGGGGCGCGATACGCGTGAGGTAATCAATGTGACCGGGCCCCGACGCGCCCATTTCGAGGACCAGGTGACGCGTCGATTCATCGGCACGCAAAACTGTCAGGGGAAGCCCCACCTCGTTATTGAAAGACAATTGCGGAGCAACGGTTGGCGCATCCTCGCTCATGATCGCGGCGAGAAGATCCTTTGTCGTGGTTTTACCAGCCGAACCCGTCACTGCGATCACGTCCAGCGGCTGGGACTGGCGCAACTCGCTGAGATAGGCGCGAGCAAGCTCTCCCAAGGCGAAGGTTGAGTCTGAAACAACGATTTGGGGAAGCGGCGAATCACAGACATGTTCAACGATTGCTGCCACTGCACCACGCGAAGCCGCCGCTTCAAGATACTGGTGCCCATCGCTTGTCTCACCGCGACGAGCGACAAAAAGAGAACCCGGGGTAATTTCTCGAGAATCCGTTTCAACTGTCGCGGTCACGTCAACATCAGTGCCGTGGAGCTGTGCGCCCAATGCTTGAGCGATCCACTTGCTGGACCTATGCATGCTTCTCCTTAGGGTTTCACCCATTTACTGCACACTAGCGTACTAGGGCCTCGTGGGATACAGCTGGGCGGTTTCTGTAGATGCAGGAATTCCCAGGTTTCGCACTGCCTCAGTTGCTACTTCTCCCCACAAAGGAGCCGCAGAATCCGAAGACAAACCGCCCACACGCGGGTTGTACAAAACAACCGAAATTGCCAAACGCGGAGATTCCGCGGGAATCAAACCGGCAGTGTTTGATACGACCGCGTCAGCTCCATTGACTTTGATGTCTGCCGTACCCGTCTTCACAGCAATGCGGTAGCCCTCGACCTTTGCTAGCTGGCCAGTACCCAATTCATCAGTGACAACAGACTCCATCATGGTGATGAGTTCTTTTGAGCGATCCGCCGACATGACTTGCTTCGGCTGAGGAGCCGTAGCTTTCTCGGCACGCCCCTGCGAATCGACCGTCGAGTCGATAATTCGAGGCGCAATCATCACACCACGGTTTCCGATTGCCTGAATGAGTTGATTCTGTTGGACCGCGGTAACAGCGTAGGACTGCCCGAACATCATCGTGTAGCGATCTCGGCCTTGAATATTGTCGAAATCTCGCATGATGCCCTGAGACTCGCCCGCCAGCTCGATTCCAGTGGGCTGGTTAAGACCCATCTTCGTCATGAAGTCGTAGCGATCACGATCGCCCACCTGCTCGCCAATCTCAATCGTTCCAACGTTCGAGGATTCCGCAAGGATACCGGTCGACGTCAAAGTCTCAGTTCCGTGCTCGTGGTAATCCTTGATCGGACCGCCGGCATCGGGAGGGTTAATGCTATACGGGACGCTGTATTGACTCGTTGGCGTAGTCGTTCCCTTTTCCAGGGCCGAGGCCACAGTTAGCAGCTTGCCCACCGAACCCGGTTCGTAGGGAGCCTGCACCCCCATGACAGATTGAGGTTTTGCGGCATCCGGCGTCGTGGACCCCGAATCGGCAAGAACAAGAATACGTCCCGTCGACACATCAGAAATGACGACGACTCCCCAGTCTGCATTGTGCTTACGCACGCGTTCGTCAAGACGGTCTTGAACGAGGTGTTGAAGGTCAGCGTGGAGGGTTGTCCGTACTGAACCGCCATCTTGAGGCTCTTTGGTCGTGCGCTTCCCACCGGGCATAATCGCACCGTTGGGCGAGATCTCGTAAGCTTCTTCCCCTGCTGTTCCTTGGAGGAAATTGTTGAAGTACGCTTCAAGCCCTGAAACGCCATCGCTTTGAGCATTGACCGCGCCAACGATCGGAGCAGCGGTATTACCGTTCGGGTAGACGCGGTCGAAGACCGACTCCCATTCAATTCCAGTGATATCGAGCTTGCGGATCTCACGGTATGTCACCGCATCGACATTTTTCTTGAGGTAGACATACGTGGAATCCCCCAGCATCATGCCGCCCAATTCGGCGCGACTCATCCCTAAGAGCGGGGCGAGCTGCTTGGCTGCTTCTGCTGGGCCTCGACCGACTACTTTACCGTCGTCGTCTTTGTGTTCGTAGGTCGTGATTGCTCGCTGGTTGACGGCAATGTGATAGGCCTGAACTGAATCTGCTAAGACAACGCCATTCACATCGAGGATGTTGCCGCGTTTTGCACCGATTTCACTGACAGCTGTGCGAACTCTTTCGCCTTCCGATGAAAGAGTCGCGCTTTGGAAAATTTGGATAACCAATAGCTGAAGAACGCATAACGCAAAGAGGACGGTGAACATCCTCCCGATTCCACGGGCGCGATTCGCAGTGGTATCACTCGCTTTGCGTGTGCGCTGCCACAACCTCATCGCGCGGCGACACCGCCCTCAACTGTGCCATCGGATAGACGAATAGTGCCGAGCTTGCCGGCGTGTACCATTCCCTGTGCCTTCGCAGCCTTCTCCAGTTCAACGGGAGAAGCCTTTTCTTGAAGTTGAGTCTGCAGAGTCCATGACTGTGCTTCAAGCTCATTGAGCTGAATCTGGTACTCGCGAATCTCGTACGAGGTCTGCGCCATGTGGGTGTTAATCACCATGGGAACCACAATAGCGATTGCGATCATGACCAGCGCGATGATCGTCATGGGAATGACCGAGCGACGAGGACGCGTGGAGTTGACCACCGTCAAAAGTGGTCGAATTTCCTCACCTACGTAGGCCGGACGAGAGGTCGCGCGTGCGCGCGCGGTGGCTCCGCTCATGGTCTTTCCTTCCAGGGACGTATCATCTGTGCGCCGCGCATCCGCACGGATGCGGAACGCGGATTATGGGATTTTTCTGTGTCGTCAGCCAACTGCGCTCCTCGAGTAAGGAGTTGCAAGCGAGCTTGAAGTTCTTCGGGGATGAGGGGAATCCCCGCGGGGGCTTGGTCTGTTGCCCCACGTCGAAAGATGTCCTTGACCAAGCGATCTTCCAAAGATTGATAGGACTCGATGACGATTCTTCCGCCCACACGAAGTCGTTCGAGAGCTGCGGGAAGTGCGGCCTCGAGAATCGTGAGCTCATCGTTGACCGCAATTCGCAAGGCCTGGAAGGTCCTCTTCGCGGGGTTTCCTCCGGTGCGTCGCGCGGCCGCCGGGATCGAGTCTCGAACGATCTGCGCCAATTGTGAGGTTCGCGTGAGCGGCTGAGTTTCCCGGTCACGAACGATGCGCGCAGCGATCTTCGAGGCGAACTTCTCTTCCCCGTAAACCCGCAGGATCCGCGTAATTTCGTCTTTCGAGGCCGAGGCCAAGAGCTGGGCAGCGCTCACTCCGACGGTGGGATTCATTCGCATGTCGAGAGGTGCGTCGTGCGAATACGAGAAGCCACGTTCTTCTTCGTCGAGCTGAAGAGAAGAAACGCCGAGGTCCATGAGAATGCCATCAACCATTGCTCCCGGCGCTTCATCGGCAACTTCAGCCATGTTGTCGTAAGTCGTATGGAATGCTCGGAACCTGGAGCCGAAGGGCGCAAGCCTTGCTGATGCAAGCTCAATTGCTGCGGGGTCACGATCGATGCCGAAGACGGTCAGTTGAGGGAAACGCTTGAGCGCTGCTTCGGTGTGGCCACCCATCCCCAAGGTCGCGTCAATGAGGACCGCTCCGGGAGTTTCAATAGCGGGAGCAAGCATGTCCAAGCACTCGTTGAGGAGGACAGGAACGTGCAAGCGCGAGGCATCGCGGTCAGCAGACACTTCTGCCCTCCTTCTGTGTGATGGGTACCCGTCGTTCCAGGTCCCCCACCGTGCTCTGCCATCGGGGAAGTGACGTCAGAACATCGGGAGGAGACCTGGAATGACGGGCTAGAACATTCCTGGGATAATTTCGTTTTCAGTTTGTGAGAACACGTCTTCCTGGACGGACAGGTAGTCGTTCCACGCCTGTGAATTCCAGATCTCTGCGCGCGACCCGGCACCAATGACGGTGAGTTCGCGGTCAAGACCGGCGTATTTACGAAGATCCGGGGGAAGAGTGATTCTTCCTTGCTTATCCGGAACCTCCTTGTACGCCCCCGAGAGCAGCACGCGAACATAGTCGCGCGCTTGTTTGGATGACAGTGGCGCTCGTCGAAGTTCCACCGTCATCTGCTCAAACTCTTGGGCGGGAAAGGCGTAGATGCAGTGTTCTTGACCTCGAGTCAGAACAATGCCACCTTCCATGTCCTCCCGGAATCGGGCAGGCAGAATCACGCGTCCCTTGTCGTCGAGCTTGGGCTCGTAAGTGCCAAGGAACATCATTCACCGCCTTCCCCTCCGTGACATCTTCCCCCACTTTACTCCACGTTTTGCCATTTTGGGACCTTTTCCCACACTGAACCAACAGATTAACTAGACAAATCGGCGGAATATCAATGAAAAATAGGAGTGGAGGAAAGTGGGGGAAATTTTCAGCGTTTCTCGTCAAAAAACCCAGGAATCGCTTCTGACCAGCACAAATATGCTCAAGCAACTAGAGGTGGAGGAAAGTGGGGAAACGCTGCGGCCTACCGCGTGACCGTAACCCGATAACAAAAAATGGATGCCTGGCGAGCACACTCACCAGACATCCACCCGAAAAAAATCAGTTATTCATCTGCGGAACGGCGATCCCAACGTTCCTCTTGACGCTGCATAAAAGAAGACCTCTTCGCTCCAGGGCGCAAAACCCGCGGAGCCTGCAAGGCATACCAAGCACCACCAAGCATGAAAAGAAAACCCGCGACCCCAACGATCAAAGAGAGCACCGAGTACCCCAGAGAGACAGCGGCAACCAAAATCAGCAAACCCGCGACAATCATCAAGGAGCCAACAGCAACCCGCTTGGGGGAAAGTTTCGAAGAAGAACGCGGCGAATGAGCGTCTTCGCGCACGTGATCACGGAAGGAGGAAGGCTGATGGTCGAACTGTGCTTCCATCTCCTCAAGAACTTGCTTCTCGTAATCAGAAAGTGCCATGGGGTCATTCTACTTGTTTTCGTCAAGCAAAGATGCAATCGAGATTGCCCCTGCCCCATACTTCCCACGAATTTGATCCATGGCGCGCTCAGCAGCTTCAGGGCGTTCGTCCTGATCAAGCGTGACTTCAAAACCTTCTTCTCGAGCAATGAGTCCTTCTGCTCGCACCCCAAAAAGTCGCACTCCCCCGCTCGGAAGAGTCTCACGAGCAAATAATTCGCGCGCAATCCTCGAAATTTCTCTTCCCAAGTCAGTAGGAGCAGCCAGGCGCTGCTGACGAGTGATCGTTGAAAAGTCCGCACCGCGCATTTTGATCGCAACTTGACGACATACCCACCCGCCTTCGCGCAATCGGCGGGCACATTCATGTGCAGCCTTGGTAATAAATTGCTCAAGAACGCCTCGATCACGAATATCAAGCTCGAAGGTTCTCTCCATACCAACTGACTTTTCTTCACGCGAGACGCAAACTGGCCTCGGATCAATTCCCCACGCAAGATCATGAAGCTGGTGCGCAGCCGCGGCCCCAAGGAGACGAGCCAAGCGCTGCACAGGATGCTCAGCAAGCTGCCCAATGGTTTGAATCCCCTCACGTTCAAGGATCTGCCCGCTCTTGGCTCCCACTCCCCACAAGGCGCCAACTGGAAGTCCGTGAAGGAATTCAATGGTGGCCTCGGCGGGGATCAACAAAAGCCCGTCAGGCTTCGCATTCGAGGAGGCGATTTTTGCCACAGACTTCGTCGAGGCGATCCCCACCGACGCCGGCAGGCCGAGGTCCCCTCGAATCTGGGTACGGATATCTCGCGCGATCTGAGTGGGGGTTCCGAAACGAAGCCTTGACCCCTTGACGTCAACAAAAGCCTCGTCGACGCTCACTTGCTCAACAAGCGGGCTAAAACGCCCGATGATCTCCATGACTTTGCGCGAATACATGCGGTAGAGCTCGAAGTGCCCAGGAATGAATACTGCTGTCGGACACAGTGCACGTGCACGAGCAATAGGCATGCCGGCGCGCACACCCAAGCCCCTGGCCTCGTAGGTCGCAGAAGTGACAACCCCTCGATTCCCACTTCCCCCCACGATGACGGCCTTACCGACAAGCGATGGGTCCTGACGAATCTCAACCTGCGCGAAGAAAGAATCCATGTCAATGTGCAAGATATTCGTTTGAGAATCATCGTCTCCCCAAAAGCGTTTGCGACGCTTATCGCGCGGAGCGTTCGACATCGGATCCTCCTTCCCGCTTAGAGTTGTTCTATGAGTACTCTAGACTCCCCATCACTTGAGGTACGGTGGGACGGCCCGCGCGCAACACTTCTTGTCGATGGCGCCGAATCATCCTGCATCGACACGTCGGACCCCACTTATCTCGATTTTGAGTACATGCAGCACGCAACTTGTGCGCTCCAAGCAACATTTCCTTCGTCCGCACCGCTACGCGTTCTTCATTTGGGAGGCGCGGCCTGCGCGCTCCCCTGGGCATGGTCGCTACTCTTTCCCTCATCGCGTCATACGGTTGTTGAGATTTCTCCAAAGATCGCAAGCTTTGCGCGCGAGACCTTCGATCTTCCACGCTCTCCTATCCTCAAAATACGAATCGGCGAGGCGCGCGCGGTCATTGATTCTCTTCGAGGCTCTTCCTTTGATGTCATTGTCCGCGACGCATTCGCCGGGGAATCTGTCCCCTCTCAGCTGCGAACCCTTGAGTTCACTGCGCAGTGTCATCGCGTTCTTCGCGAAGGTGGTCTTCTGCTGGCCAACAGCGCGCACGGAGGTAGCGACAACGCACGCATTGACCTGGCAGGTATGCGGGAGAGCTTCGCAGATGTCCAAGCCCTGTGCGACCCCAAAGTCGGGCGCGGAGCACGACGAGGAAATATCGTCTTCCTCGCTCAGTATTCGCCGCAATCCGTTAACGAGGCCGAGCTCGACCGTCTTCTTCGCAAGCTTCCTCTTCCCGCTCGCCCTCTGCGCGGCAAAGACCTATCGAAGTGGCAGGCTGGGACGCGGGCCATGAGCGACGCGGAAATCGGCTGGGGATCCGACGAGGCCTAGCCTTCACAGAGATTCCCCGGCGCCCCGCGAGTTGGCAGGCACCTAGTTTCGGGTTTATTCGGCAGAGCCCTCTTGGCTCTCTGGCGCAGGCCCTTCGGCGCGTTCGGGACTGTCCTCCGCAGCGGAAGCACTGCCGCGGTGGCGAGGCACGTGTGCACCCACGGCCGAGTCGGAGCCTTCTTTGCGCTCGGCAACGCGTTTGAGGGCCTCGGCAAGAAGATCGTCAACAGAGGGCTTTTCTTCAATAACTTTCTCGTCGGATTCAGAGGGCTCAGTGTTTCCCGTCGCCCCTTCGGTCACTGAGGCAAGATAGGCCTCGATGGCATCGGAGATCCCCGTTATCTCAGTTTCTTTTTCAGCCCCTAAACCAACGGTAAATGCTGAGGGCACCGCATTAAGAGGAATCCCTAAGCCGTCGCCGGAGAAGGAATCGTAGTGTTCCTCAAGGGCACGGACTGTGTGCTGAACCTCGGGATTAGCATCCACAAGGGCAGCAAAAGCGTCAAAGTCCTCCGCTGCTCCCTGTTCAAGATCCCCCACGGGAAGCGAGAGACCTGAAAACTCGGAGAGCTTACGAAGCAGAGCAGAAGAAGCCGCGGGATAGGCCGATTCCGACATGTAATAGGGAACGATCGCAAGAAGAGTCATTCCATCGATCCCGGCTTTCTTCAGGTGCCACTGAAGGAAAGACACCATCGACCCGGGGTATTGGATTCGCGCCGACATATGCGGCTGCGCGGGAACAAGCGAAGGATCGGTCGTATGGACGTGGACGGGAGTCGGCCTCGTGTGAGGAACACCGGAAGGGATCCCGGTCATCCCGAAAACCACCTCAACCCCGGCCTCGGTAATGATTTCTCGAACGCGGGATGCAAAAGTCTCCCAGCGGTAATCGGGTTCAGGACCATGGAGGAGCAGGAAAGACTCTCCGCGGTCATCACGCAAAAGGTCAAGAGAGATCTTCGGAGTTTCTACCTCTTCCGTCACCCAGCTCTTCACTGTGATGACCGGGCGATGCGAACGGTAGTTAATGAAGTCTTCAGCATCAAAGTCTGCAACATGCGTTGCGGGAAGGGAGCGAAGCATCTGTTCAACAGCCATTCGGCCGGAAGCGCCCGCATCCATCGCGCCGTCGAAATACGTCACCAGAATTCGCGCGCGAGTGTGGGGAGCCTGGTGATTATCCCCATGAGTCTGGGTTTCGGTCATGTTCCCCTCCTTCGGTGTCAAACTCGCCCCCAGTGGGCACTACTCATAGTAAAACTACATTGTTTACATCCTTCCAGCGCGGTTAATCCCACAATTGCGCCAAGGGCATATCACAGGAATTTGGGGTCCAGATACGGCAAAATAGAACGCCAGACTTTTTCTACCGAGAGGTCCCGATGTCTGACTCAGCTCGCACCGCAGATCACTTGAGCGAAGAACAAAGCTTCGTTGATCGCGCTTATTCGCGCCTTGATGAACTGCGAGCGCAATACCGCGAGCAGCGCCAAAAAATCGATGCGAATCACGGTGTGGGAAATGCGCAGGGATGGACCGAGCGCGATGCCTTGGCCTCGCACTTTGCAGAGCTGTCGACACGCCTCGATAACGTCGAAGAACGTCTGGTTTTTGGGCGCCTCGACATGAGTGACCAATCTCGGCACTATATCGGCCGTGTTTCTTTGCTTGATGAGCACTCTATTCCCCTCCTTGTCGACTGGAGGGCACCGATCTCTGCGCCTTTCTACCAAGCAACAGCCCAAGACCCCCAAGGCGTTGTTCGCAGGCGACACATCGCGACCCGCGCACGCACCGTCACCTCCGTGGAAGACGAGCTCTTGGACGCCGAGCAGGCCCACACGCATGGCTTAACTCTGCAGGGCGAAGGAGCATTGATGTCTGCTCTTTCCTCGGCACGAAGCGGAAGAATGGGCGATATCGTCGCAACGATTCAAGGCGAGCAGGACCGAGTCATTCGAGCAAGTGACCGTGGGATCCTTGTCGTCCAGGGCGGACCGGGAACCGGAAAAACTGCCGTTGCTCTTCACCGCGCAGCCTACTTGCTCTACACCCAGCGCGAACGCCTTGAGCGTTCGGGAGTACTGATCATTGGCCCGTCACGGACCTTCTTGCGTTATATCGAGCAGGTTCTCCCCTCCCTTGGAGAGTCCGGAGTCGTCCAGATGACCATCGGCGACCTCGTCCCGGGAGTGTCGAGCCGTGGCGAGGAATCGCCCGAATGCGCCGAAATCAAGGGGCGTGCCGCCTTTGCCCGTATCCTTCGCGAGGCCGTGCGCCTCATCCCCCGCAATCCCGACAGCGATCAGGTCCTTCAGGTCTGGAACCGACGCGTTACCTTGAGCGCTGAAGAGGTGCGCTCTGCAATTTCGCGCGCACGCCGCAGCGGACGCCCCCACAATGTTGTTCGTGAGTCTTTCGCATTGGGACTCATGGAACTCTTGGCGAATAGGCTCATTATCGAAGCGGGGGACGCTCACAGCGCAGCCGATATTGATCCTGACGATCTCAATTCATGGATGGCCGAGATTCGCGATTCAATCGATGCCAGGCGCGCCATCAACCTTGCCTGGATGCCAACCCAAGCTCCAGCATTCCTGCGCAAACTCTGGTCTCGTCCCACTCTCTTAGCCGCTGCCAATCGCCACGCTGGCTCTCCCCTGTCTGTTGAAGAACTCACGGCTTTGAAGCGCAGTGCCGACGCCCCCTTTACCACTGCTGATATTCCTCTCATTGACGAGCTCGAAGAACTTCTGGGCACTCTTGATGTGGCCTCAGCTCAGAGCGCGCGGGCCGAGAAACAACGTGAAAAGGAAGAACGCGAACGCGCAAACGATGCTTTGCAGGCAACGGGTCTAGGTGGCGGCATCGTGACTGCCGAGATGCTTATGCGTCAGACCCAAGAGGTTCGCGCAGTTGTTCCTTTGGCTGAGCGGGCGCGCGCCGACCGCGCGTGGACCTATGGGCACATCGTCATCGACGAGGCCCAGGACCTCTCCCCCATGGCGTGGCGGTGTCTTCTTCGACGCTGTCCAACTCGTTCGATGACAGTTGTTGGCGACCTTGATCAAAAACGTGGGCACCGTCGTCCGATTTCATGGAAGCAAGCACTTGGACCTGCCGCTCGCGCGTTCAGCGAGGAGTTTGTTCTTTCAATCTCCTATCGAACTCCTCGAACGCTCACTCGTATCGCGCAGTCTGTTATGGCATTGCATGGCTCCCCCGTGCTCTATCCCATGGAGGCTGTCCGCGATGTTCCTCATTGTTACCGTGCCTCCCGCGCTCGCGACGAGGCCGATTTACGGATTCGCGTACAAGGTGCGGTAAGCGCAATGGAAGAACGCTTGAATCTTGAGCAAGGCGAGGGCAATGGCCGCGTGTGCGTCATCGTACCCGATTCCCAAGCTCGCCAGTGGCATGCGGATGAATCGGGAGCCGCGGCACTTGATCAACGAGTGAGCTACCTGACTGCAGCTGGTGCCAAAGGTTTGGAGTTCGACTCCGTCGTGGTCGTTGAGCCTCAGGAAATTTTGGAACAGGGAAGCGGAGATCTCTTCGTTGCTCTCACGCGCGCGACCCACGATTTACACGCGCTCACATGCCACGAGTTTCCCCGCGGCATGGAAGACTGGGACGAGTAACCCCGTGATTTTAGCCGCGTGCTTTGCTGGCCTGAGCCTTTTCTTGCGAGCGTTGGCGCAGGGTGTCAATAGCCCGCGCAAAGTCATCAAGCGAGTTGAAGGCGTGGTAGACCGAAGCGAAACGCAAGTAAGCAATTTCGTCGAGATCCTGCAAGAAGGGCAAAATCGCCTTCCCCACTTCATCACTAGACACTGAGGAAACCCCGGAGGTGCGAAGATGCTCTTCAACCTGCTGTGCAAGAAGAGCCAATTCGTCATCACTGACGGGACGCCCCTGGCACGCTTTCCGCACGCCAGCAACGACTTTATTACGCGAGAAAGGCTCAATCACACCCGAGCGTTTAACGACTTGGAAGGATGAAGTCTCAAGCGTGGTGAATCGTTTTTTGCACGACGTGCATTCCCTTCGCCTCCGGATCGAGGCGCCATCATCCGCAATACGCGTATCGACCACACGCGAATCGGGGTTGTGACAGAAGGGGCAATGCACCCTCTAACGCTACGGTTGATCGTGATGATTCGCAACTATGACACGTGGAGCAAAGCGATAGTTCACGAAGCATTAGCGAGTCGGAATGCGCACTTCCTGCCCAACCTGAAGAGCTCCCTGAATATCATTGAGCTGTTCGATGTCTGTCACGACGTCCTGCAAGGGACGAGAAGTATCAACACCTTGAGCCAAGCTCCACACGCTGTCCCCTCTGGAAACGGAGACAACCCGCGTTGGCCCATCATATGGGGAAGTCTGCAGAGCAAGACCTGCGCCGATCGCAATCCCCACCGCGGCGACAAATGCAAGACCTGAGGTGAGCACGCGACGCAGATTGATCTGGGTACGCTGCACCAAGACGGGATGACGCCGCATCGAGGGATCGTCCGCGCGAAGAACCTGTCGACGGCGACGAACAGAAGGTGCGTTTTGAATGTCATAGACACGTGCAAGAGGTTCATCACGAACGATTTCAAGGTGCGGACGACGGCTTGCCTCTTGAGTGGCAGAAACAGTCAGTGTGCTCACAATGTTCCCCTTTCGGTCGTACACATGTTCGTCGAACACTTGTACGATAGCAATTCTTTCGAGAAATGTCGAGCCATTTTCGAACATATGTTTGATTTAGCTGATTTCTCCCGTATTCTTAACGGTGAGAGTGGACCACGGGACACTTTCACTTCCATCCACTTTTGAGCCTCGAAGGAATTATCGTGAGCAGCGACACAGAATTGACCGAGCGGCAAATCGAGATTCTGCGCCTGATTAACACCGAAGTACGCACTCGCGGTTTCCCTCCATCGGTGCGAGAAATCGCGCAGGTCGTTGGATTGTCTTCCCCATCAACCGTCAAGCATCACCTCGACACTCTCGAGCGTTTGGGCTTCCTCCAGAAGGTGCCCGGACTTCCTCGTGCACTTGAAGTCTCAGAACTTGGCAAATCCGTTTTAGGGGAAGACAAAGAACCGAAGAATCCAGACTCCACAAAAGTCGTCACAGTTGAAATTCCCACTGCTCACGTTGACGAAGAAGCTTCAGCAATTCCTCTTGTCGGAAGAATTGCAGCAGGCGCTCCCATTACAGCGGAACAAGCAATCGAGGACATCTTTGAACTCCCCACCCGCCTCACAGGCCACGGGGAACTCTTCATGCTTGAAGTACACGGAGACTCTATGGTCGATGCCGGTATCCTCGACGGAGATTTCGTCGTCATCCGCAGCCAGTCAACAGCTCTCAACGGGCAATTCGTTGCGGCAATGATCGACGGGGAAGCAACCGTGAAGGAGTTTTCACGCACTCAGGGTCACGTCTGGCTGCTCCCCCACAACGAAAACTACGCCCCCATCCCGGGCGATGAATCGACAATTATGGGAAGAGTAGTCACCGTTATTCGTTCGCTCTAAAACATAATAGTTGTGGCCAAGGCATCCTATGCCTTGGCCACAAACCTTTCAGTGAACAGCGGAGCGCTCAGAAGCCCAGATCGCGAGCAACCTGACGCAGACGCGTTGCAGATTCGGTCAAACCGTCACGCTCAGCCAGCGTCAAAGGCGGATTCAACACGCGCCCAGCGCCTTCTCGCCCAACCAGTGTCGGCGCAGCCATGCAGACATCCGAGATTCCTTCCCAATCTTCCAAGAGGGTCGAAATCGTCAGGACCCGGTTTTCATCACGAAGCACCGCGCGAGCAATGTTCGAAGCAGCCAAGCCAATTGCGTAGTTCGTTGCACCCTTGCCTTCAATAATCTTGTAAGCGGAGTTCACAACGTCCAGTGCGATTTGCTGACGCAGCTCAGCGTCAAAAAGCTTGCCAGACAGGGTCGGTCCCCAGTGACGCAAGGGCACGTTGCCAATCTCAGCAGAGGACCACAGTGCCACCTCGGAATCGCCGTGTTCACCAGCGACATAGGCGTGAATATTCTGCGTTGCGACTCCGGTTTCCAAAGAGACTAAGTAGCGCAGGCGTGAAGTGTCCAAAACGGTACCCGAACCAAAAACCTGGTTACGAGGAAGGCCCGTAATCTTGAGCGCGGCGTAGGTGACAACGTCAACCGGGTTCGTGATGAACATATAGCGCGCTTCGGGAGCGACGTTGAGAAGGTTGGGCAAAATCTTGCGCATCAAGTCAACGGTGGATCCGGCCAATTCCAGACGAGACTGCCCGGGCTTCTGCTTCGCTCCGGCAGTGACGATCACCAGGTCAGCGCCGCGAACGATCTCCACGTCGTCGGATCCCTCTACGGAACCGGAGGGCGTGAATTGGATACCGTGCGCCATATCCAAGGCTTCAGCTTCCACCTTGGGCTTATTGATGTCATGAAGGACGATGTCACGAGCATCCCCGCGCATCAAACAGGCATAAGCGACAGCAGTACCGACCGCACCGGCACCAACAATTGCGATCTTCGAAGGACGGCCTGAAGATCCGGGATACAGACTTTGAGCATGGGTGGGCATGAATGACCTCCTAAACGACTGAGCACGTCTATTGTTGCAGATCACTCAAGCGGATGACAGGGCTAAACTCCCACTTAGCGGTGAGTTGTACCGCTTTATTTTTCTGGCAAATCCGCCTGTAAACGCTCAAGGGCAGAGCAGGCAACATCAATGTCGTGTGTTGGCCAGAGCTTAGGCATGGAAGCACGGATATAAGCACCATAATTCCGTGTCGCAAGGCGTGAATCCAAAACTGCAACGACTCCACGATCTTCGTGTGATCGAAGTAAACGTCCGGCTCCCTGCGCCATCATGAGGGCCGCGTGATTGACACTCACCTGCCAAAAGCCACTCTGCCGCTGTCGATCAGCATCTCGCGTCAGGGCCTTGACCATGGGGTTGTGAGGATGCGGAAATGGAATTTTGTCGATGACAACGAGGCGACACGCATCTCCAACCACATCAACGCCTTGCCACAAAGACATCGTTCCTACAAGAACTGAATCACGTTCGCGACGGAAACGTTTGATCAAAGTACTCAGTGAGTCCTCACCTTGGAGCATGACGTCTTTCATCCCATCAGCTCGAAGCTGCTCAGCTCCCGCACGGGCACCTTTCCACGAGGAAAAAAGCACAAGAGCACCACCGCCACTGGCACGCACCAGACGACTCATGTGTTCCAAAGAGTCAACGCTGGGGCCTTCTGGACGAGGAGCGGGAAGCGAAGCGGCGATATAGAGGATTCCCTGTTTGGCCGCATCGAAAGGAGAACCTACATCGATCCCCTTCCACGGCAGAGGCGCCATCATAACCCCAGTCTTGTAGGCAAGAGGCTCGAAGCTATCTCCCAAGCGCAAGGTCGCCGAAGTCAGAATCGTCGGCTTTTCCCCAAAGGCATGCTCGGCAAGGGCGGGGGCAACATGCAGAGGGGCGATCACAAGTTCACTGAGGCCTCGATCATCATCTTGCTCAATCCAGGTCACGCTCTTTTCGGGATCTCTCCCCCACGCAACTCCCACCTGCGCAAGCTGGTCAAGGAGGGACTTCACCATGACTTTTGCTGTTGCCTCTAACTGCTGCTCGCTGGATTGCGTCTCCAAATCACGGCAAGCCGAGTCAAAGGAAGAAAGAATCCCCGATAGCGGTGCACGGTCATCAAGAAGCCCAGTTGGAAGAGTGCGAATCACCGAATCGAGCTGGGCACCCACACTTTCCAGTGCCGAGGTGTCCATCGAAGCCAACGAACGCAAGCGCCTCGAGATCCTTGAAAGCATCTTCACGGACAGCGACACTGAGGCTTGTTCACGCACCCTGTCAGCGAGTTCATGGGCCTCGTCGACCGCGAGCGCGCCGATCGGACCGAAGAGGTCCCCCTCGCCTAGGGCATTGATTCCAAGAAGAGAATGGTTCGTCACGACGACATCAGCATCTTGGGCCAGCTCGCGCGCCATTTGAGGAAAGCAGTTGTCAATCATTGGACACTGCTTTCCAAGGCATTCCAAGCTTGACACTGACACCTGCGACCATGCACGATCATCCACCCCGGGGTCAAGCTCATCGCGGTCCCCTGTTTCGGTGTCTCCAGCCCACGATCGAAGCCGAAGTATCTGTGCGCCCATTTCAGTGGTATGGGTTCCCTCTTCGTCTTCGCTTTGCTCAGGTCCCATGTCGAAAAGGGTTCCTTCGAGAGGGTATCCCCCGCCAAGACGATAGTTACACAGGTAGTTATTCCAGCCTTTCAGGAGAGCAACACGAGGCCGCCGACCGCTCGTTGCTTCAATGGCATCGGCTGCTACCGGCGCATCTTTCGTGAGGATCTGGTGCTGGAGGTTCTTTGTCGCAGTCGAGACAAGGACACGCTCGTCTCGATTCATCGCAAAGTCCATGAGGGGAATCAAATACCCCAGGGATTTACCCGTTCCGGTCCCCGCCTGAACAAGCAGGTTCTCTGGCGCGGCAAGTGCATCACATATTGCACTTACCATGGTTTCTTGCCCGGGCCGCGGGGAACCACCAATATCGCTGAGAGCTCGATTGAGTGCTTTGAGCGAAGACCCGCGACTCACGACTCATCCTTTTCGGCGCCGCTCGCGTCTTCGCCTGCCAAGCCTTCAGAGTAGGCAACAGCGCGCACCGCTGCAGCTAAAGCACCCCCAACGCGTGCCCGAATGCGTTGTCCCTGTTCGAGATAATCTTCGAAGATGAGTTCTCCTTCTTCGTGCACTCGATGGATCAAAGCGCCATGAGCATAGGGAACGACACAATCAATGACTTCGGTTGGCCGTGGGAGCATGTCGGCAATCGCATGCTGGAGCTCAGCGATCCCCTCCCCTGTGGCCGCGCTGACAAGCACGGCGTGGGGAACCAAGGAACGTACGAATGCTCGTTGTTCGGAGGAAGCGAGATCGACCTTGTTAAAGACAATCAGTTCTGGGATGTCCCGCGCCCCGTCAATCGTCTCAAAAACGGAATGCACCGCTTGAATCTGCCCAACGGGATCAGGGTGTGCGGCATCAACAACGTGGACGATAACGTCAGCTTGCCCCACTTCTTCCAAAGTCGAGCGAAAAGCCTCGACAAGCTGAGTGGGAAGACGCGAGACAAAACCGACGGTGTCGGAAAGCGTGTACGCGCGTCCGTCTTCGGTCTGAGTGCGTCGAACAGTAGGATCCAAGGTCGCAAATAGAGCATCTTCAACCAGCACTCCCGCCCCGGTTAAAGC
Source organism: Actinomyces sp. S6-Spd3 (assembly GCF_000758755.1). GTDB lineage: Bacteria > Actinomycetota > Actinomycetes > Actinomycetales > Actinomycetaceae > Pauljensenia. The sequence continues at coordinate 180,571 of NZ_JRMV01000275.1, forward strand.
ATTGAGAAGTGTCGATTTCCCAGCATTCGTGTAACCGGCAATCGCAACCGCCGGAATTTTCGAGCGCTCGCGATTGGCGCGCTGAGCGCGGCGCGCCGGCTCCATCCGACGGATTTGCTCGCGCAGCTTCGCCATTCGAGTACGAATGCGACGACGATCCAATTCGATTTTTGTCTCACCTGGACCACGTGAACCGATGCCTTCACCTGAAGCAACTCGTCCACCGGCTTGGCGAGACATCGATTCGCCCCAACCACGCAATCGTGGAAGAAGATACTCAAGTTGTGCCAGCTCAACTTGAGCCTTGCCTTCACGTGATTTAGCGTGCTGTGCAAAAATATCCAAGATCAACGCAGTGCGATCAACAACCTTCACTTTGACGACATCTTCAAGACCACGGCGTTGCGAAGGAGCCAAATCTCCATCGACAATCACGGTATCAGCCCCGTCTGCCGCGACAAGTTCGGCAAGTTCACGTGCTTTTCCCGAGCCTAAATAAGTTGCTGGATCAGGATGGCTTCGTTTCTGAATCACACCATCAAGAACTTGAGATCCTGCTGTCTGTGCCAAAGCAGCGAGCTCACGCAGCGAGTTTTCTGCTTCTTCTTCACTCCCGCTTGTCCGCAAGCCAACAAGAACAACTTTTTCAAGGCGAATTTGCCGGTACTCGACCTCTGAGATTTCTTCAAGTTCCGTCGACAAACCTTGGATACGCCTGGTACCTGCTCGTGCCTCTCGCTCGAGTTCACCGGCTTGCGAGTAGTGTTCTTGCCCTGCTGTCGATTCCAATGCGGTTCCGGTACGCGCAAGAATTCGCGCGACAACGCCTCGTGCCCGCTCAGTGGAATCTTCTGACATCAATCGTCTCCAAAAGTCGTGAGAATAGTGTTTTCTATTTTCCCATGTTTGCTGTCTTCTCGGGCTTCCTTGTGGACAAGTCGCGTTGTTTCGCTGCTCCCACCCCACGTCAAGTAGTCTTAACAGCGTGGATGAACAGTACTTCACCGATTCGCAACCAGCCTCCGCCGACGAACTGCATCTTCTTCGCGACCATGTTCGGGGCTTCGACCTCGAAATGTGGGTAAGCGATCGCGTTTTTTCTGGCGGACGCATTGACTTGGGGACACGCCAGCTCATTGCCGAGGCCCCCGATCTTCCCGCGCGTGGAACCTTCCTTGATTTGGGCTGCGGCTGGGGTCCCCTTGCTGTCACGATGGCTCTGGAGTCTCCCGAGGCCAGTGTGTGGGCGGTCGACGTTAACTCTCGCGCAGTCGATCTGACCGCACGCAACGCCTCTCTCAATGAGGCAGATAATGTTCAAGCACTCCACGCCGAGGAAGCCTTAAAAATCGTTGCGGCTCAGGGAGTAACCTTTGATGTCATTTGGTCAAACCCGCCAATCCGCATCGGTAAGAAAGCTCTCCACGAGTTACTGACCACGTGGCTTTCCCTTTTGAGCCACGACGGTGTCGCCTACCTTGTCGTTCAAAAGAACCTTGGGGCGGATTCTTTGACTTCGTGGCTTTGCGATCAGGGGTTTCCTTCCGAAAAGATTGCGTCAAAGAAGGGCTACCGGATTATCGAGGTGCGCGCCCAGGCCTAAAAGCTGCGAAGTCGCCTTCTTGAACCACGGCCTATGCGATATCAAAAAGAGAGCAGGAGCGAAGGACGGTTTCTCGCGCAAGGCTAAGCGCGGCCTCGGCAGACATGGAAGTGTCACGCGAGGAACGATCAATCCACACAATGCGCGGGTCGCGACGCAACCACTTGATCTGCCTGCGCGCAAGCTGTCTGGTGGCTAGGGCAACAGAGTCAATCGCCTGCTCAGTTGTGAGTTCTCCATCAATAACCGCGAGCGCTTGAGCATAGCCAGTTGCTTTTGCGGCAGTTTTTGCTGCCCTCAAACCTTGCTTGTCCAGTTCTCGTGTTTCCTCGACAAGCCCCTGCTCAAACATCACCTGTGTACGCAGCCAAATCCGTTGATCAAGTTCTTCAAGCGGCCAGCGTAGAGCAATCATGACCGCCGGCGCAGCATACACATACTGAGGCATCGACGAGGAGAAGGGCTTTCCAGTCAGCTCGATCACTTCAAGTGCGCGGATGATCCGCCGAGCGTTATGCGCATCGATACGTGAGGCAGAAAGAGGGTCCAATTCTTCGAGGCGCGCAAAGAGCTGCTCCACTCCCCCAGGACTTCGTGATTCTTCCTCGAGCCTGCTGCGTAGCTCCATATCGGTACCGGGAAAATCTAAATGGTCTAAAAGAGCACGCTGGTATAGTCCAGAACCACCTGCAACAACAGTCAGGTTTGAACGCGCGTGAATCTGCGCAATGTCTGCTCGTGCGTATTTTTGATATGCGGCAACGGAGGCCTCGTCACTGATATCAAGGACATCGATCTGATGATGCGGAATTCCTCGACGTTCGTTGAGCGGAGTTTTAGCCGTGCCGATATCCATTCCGCGATACAGCTGAAGCGCGTCGGCTGATACGAGTTCGCCTTGCTTGGCCCCCATCTCCTGCGGGAGTAGTTGCGCAAGGTCTAGCGCAAGATCGCTCTTTCCCGAGGCCGTCGGTCCGACGAGCGCAACAATTAAGTTACGCTCTGCTCCAAGCCGCGCAGTTGGGGTTTCGCGGTCGATCATTACGCCCCTGAGGAACCGACGCGGATCCGCGGAATTCCCAAAGAAATCTTTGAGTCTTCCTCATGGGCTTGACGCGCCTGCCAAGCATCGCCTGCGCGTGTACGACGTAATTCAAAGAGCCCGCCCTCTTCTAAGGCAGAGTCGGCAATGAGGTGATGGGGAGCGCCATAAGTGACGCGCGCACGGAGCATATCCCCGGGACGAGGCCGATCGGCTTCACTCATACCAAGAGGAAGAGCGACGTGGACCAAACGATTGTCGCGCGCGCGACCAGAAATGCGGTGTGTGCTGCCGTCCTTTCGACCTTCGCCCGCGGCGACAAGGACTTCGACTTCCTGTCCAGCCAGAGCCGCATTGTCTTCTGCGCAAATACGCTCTTGGAGCGCAAGGAGGCGCTTGTATCTTTCGAGTGCGATGTCTTGGGGCACTTGATCGTCACGGTCAGCAGCTGGAGTTCCGGGGCGCGGCGAGTAGAGGAATGTAAAGGCTGAGGTGAAGCGAGCTTCTTCAACGACTTCCAGAGTCTGTTGGAAGTCTTCCTCTGTTTCACCGGGGAATCCGACAATGATGTCAGTTGTAATGGCAGCGTCTGGGATTGCTGCACGTACGCGTGACAGAATCCCCATGAAACGTTCACGACGGTAGGAACGCCGCATCTGTCGCAAGATTGCATCCGAGCCTGATTGAAGGGGCATGTGTAAGGAGGGCATGACCGTCGGGGTCTGTGCCATCGCTTCGATGACGTCGTCGGTAAAAGCTGCGGGATGCGGACTGGTGAAGCGCACACGCTCGAGGCCTTCGATCTGTCCCACTGCCCGCAAGAGGTCAGAGAAGGCACCTCGTTGTCCGAAGCTCACGCCATAAGAATTGACGTTTTGCCCCAAGAGAGTGATTTCGATGGCGCCTTCATCAACGACGGCCTGGACTTCTTCGAGAATCTCACCGGGACGGCGGTCTCTTTCTTTTCCTCGCAGATGGGGAACGATGCAGAAGGTGCAGGTGTTATTGCAACCAACTGAAATCGATACCCACGCCGCGTACGCGCTTTCACGATGAGTAGGAAGCGTTGAGGGGAAGACCTTCAGCGACTCTTCAATTTCTACTGCGGCCTGGCGGTTGTGCTCGGCTCGGCGCAATAGAGCGGGGAGCACATCGATATTGTGAGTGCCGAAAACCGCATCAACCCAGGGTGCCTTCTCGATGATGCCATCGCGCATTTGCTGAGCGAGGCATCCTCCGACAGCAATCTGCATTCCGGGACGTTCGCGCTTGACTGCTGCTAATTGTCCAAGATTGCCGAAAAGACGTGTGGCGGCATTTTCACGAACGGAGCAGGTGTTAATGACGATAACGTCCGCGCCCATGTCTCCCGCATCTGTTGCTCGCGCAGCTGCGGCGGGTACGCGTTCGACAGGAACCAGACCTGCCTTCTCTAAAAGCCCTGAAATACGTTCAGAGTCGTGCTCATTCATCTGGCACCCAAGGGTGCGCACCGCATAGGTCCGCGGGAAGTCCATCATTTCAACACTCATCGTCGGAAATTCTAACGTGCCGAGGCCAAAAGTTCCGTCTTGAGGAGATCGCTGAGAAGAGCAAGCGCGCCACACACTGCACCCGCTCGCACCTGATCGCGCTCCCCCGACAGATTCAGCTGCCGTGAAGTACTTCCTCCGTTCCATGCGCAAGCAACGAAAACAGTACCGGCCGGGTGCCCGTCCGAGGGCCCGGGACCGGCAACTCCAGTCGTTGAGAGTGCAAAATCTGAATCCATGAGTGAGCGAACCCCCATGGCCATCTGCTTCGCAACTTCCGGATCAACCGGCCCGGTAGCTGCTAACCTCCGCTCACTTACTCCCAACACTGAGTGCTTCGTATCTGTTGCATAGGTGCACACTCCCCCGCGAAATACGTGAGAGGCACCCGGCACTTCCACAAATGCGGCCGCAAGCAAGCCGCCCGTAAGGGATTCAGCGACGGCGATAGTTTTCTTGTGCGCCTCAAGCAAATTAATCAGTTCCGCGCACGATACTTCTTCACAGCTCATCGCAGTCCTCACTTTCAAGCAGTTCGTCAATGACGCGAATACACACTTGAGGTGCGTACCCTTTTCGAGCGAGCATCGAAAAAAGTCGCCGACGAATCACCTGTCGATCATGCATCGTCAGTGAGCGTATCTTCTTTTCTGCCAACGCATGCGCCCGTGAATACTCTTCGTCAGCATCAATTTCTGAGAGTACTTGGGCAATGATCTGCGAGGAAAGTCCCTTACGGGAAAGATCCATCTTGAGTGCAGATCCAGTTTTTCCTCCGGCTTCAAAACGCCCCCGAGCAAAAGCGCGAGCAAAGGCAAGGTCGTCGACAAGACCAAGCTCTGCCAAGCGTTCGATGACCTCGCGTGCGGTCTCAGAGGAAAAACCCCGCGAAGTCATCGCGCTTTCGAGCTCGTGTTGTGAGCGAGCGCGCACATCGAGTTGACGCAGCGCGACTTCTTTTGCGGCGTCAAATGCTGCCTTACCTTCTAGGGCAGCATTGCGTTCACGCATAAGAGCCTGTCGCTGGGCGGGGCTACGAGTGCGTTCACGCGGACGCACATCTTCCTCAGATGTTGTTTCCGGGTCGTAGTAGCGGACCATTGACTAGAAGCCGGCGTCCTCAATCGAGGAATCCATTTCAACAGCAGCGGCATCATCTTGAGGCTGGTCTTGAAGTCCAATTCCTAGAGAGACGAGGATCTTCTGTTCAATTTCATCTGCAAGCTCAGGATTATCGGACAAGAACTGGCGTACGTTTTCCTTGCCCTGTCCGAGCTGGTCATCCCCGTAGGTGAACCATGAACCGGATTTACGAATAATTCCAGTTTCGACGCCCATATCAATGATGGAGCCTTCTCGTGAAATGCCCTTGCCGTAGACAATGTCGAACTCAGCCTGCTTGAAAGGCGGAGCCATCTTGTTCTTAACGATCTTTGCACGCGTCCGGTTACCAACCGGCGCGCCTGCTTCCTTGAGCGTCTCAATCCTACGAACGTCGATACGGACCGAGGCGTAGAACTTCAGTGCCTTACCACCGGTTGTTGTTTCCGGGTTACCAAAGAAAACACCGATCTTTTCACGCAGCTGGTTGATAAAAATGGCAGTCGTTCCTGTGGCCGAAAGGGCACCGGTAATCTTACGCAGAGCCTGGCTCATCAAACGAGCCTGCAAGCCAACGTGCGAATCCCCCATTTCGCCTTCAATTTCAGCTTTGGGAACAAGAGCTGCAACGGAGTCAATGACGATGATGTCAATGCCTCCGGAACGGATGAGCATGTCTGCAATTTCAAGAGCTTGCTCGCCGGTGTCAGGCTGAGAGACAAGAAGATTATCTGTATCGACGCCAAGGGCACGCGCGTAGACCGGGTCCAGTGCATGTTCGGCATCGATAAAAGCTGCGTTACCTCCAGCCTTTTGCGCACTGGCAACAGCGTGCAAGGCGACAGTGGTCTTACCAGAGGATTCTGGACCGTAGATTTCGATGACTCGGCCACGTGGCAAACCGCCAATTCCCAGCGCAACATCCAGCGCTAGAGAACCGGTAGGAATCACCTGAACTGGCGGACGTGAGTCGTCTCCCAGTCGCATGACGGACCCTTTACCAAACTGTTTGTCAATTTGCGACAGGGCAAGTTCCAAAGCCTTATTGCGATCCCCATTAGCTGATGATGAGGAGCCCTTACGCGGCGCTGCCATGGTGGTACCTTTCGTCGAAGCCTCTCCGGCCATTACTGTCCTGGTCTATGTAGTAGATCCCCTCTCCGAGGACTACTCAGTGAAGTTATGCTCGACCACTGGCATTTGCGAACAGTTTTCTTCTTCTGTGGAAAACTTGCCCACATTTCACTGCTTCCACAGAATAAATGGAACAGGTGTTCGACGCACGCCGACACGCCATTAACGACGAATCGCTCGACGCAGCTTTTCGCGATCTTTCGAATTCATTCGATGCACCCAGCGCACAGCCTCGTCACTACCGCTCTCACGCACAAGCTCCCCCCACACCTCGTCGGGGGAAATTCCCTGCTCCAGCGCCTCAACACAGGTCGCACGTAGCGCGGGCAGATATAGGTCTGCCGTCAACGAGCGCCCAAGAGTTGCCCCAAAGACCTCGTCGACGGCATCCCAAAACTCTGACAGTGTCACGAGATCAAGGCCACCGGAAGCAAATCGTCGGGCACAGTATCGGGAACAACAGTTCCATCAAGGATCGCCATACGCTCTGAGACCTCGCGGAGGATGTACCACAAAGGAACGCCGAGAGCTACGCTAATTGCTTCAAGAAGTTCCGAAGATGCTTCCTTCTGACCGCGCTCGACTTCAGAGAGATAGCCCAAAGACACCTGCGCATCCGAAGAGACCTCACGAAGGGTGCGCCCCTGCTTGCGGCGGATTTCACGCAGCACATCACCAATTTCTGTGCGCAAGAGAGGCGCAACCGGCGCTGTCTGAGAAGGTGTCATAGATTGACGATAGCCCGTCTGGGCAACCTTATGCATCGTCGATTCATTCAATGGACGCGCAGACATTGGCACAGTGTTCTTCTGCTTCTTCATCATGTCCATCCTAACGTCATCCCATCGTGTTGTATTCCCACCATACACGACAAAAATCGAAGTTGCGCCACTGGCACTCAACTTTGGAACCGAAGCTCAGTTCTCCTGTTCAGCATCCTGAACCGGGGTCTCCTCACTATCGCGAGCAAGACGCATCCCCTCGCGGACGTAGGCAACACCAGACCACAAAGTCGCAGCAAGAGCTGCTCCAGCGACACACAGCGCAGTCATCAGACCGAACGAGGCCCACGGCTTATTTGCCAGATTAAGCGCCAAGAAGTAGTCCCACGGGATCAGGAGCAAGAAAATAGCCAACACCTGAAGGAAGGTCTTGATCTTCCCTGATTGCGAAGCCGCGACAACAATTCCGCGCTTCAAGAAGAAGGCACGCATGACCGTAATTCCAAGCTCACGAATTGCGACCAGAATTGTGAACCACCAGGGCAAAACTCCCTGAATACTCAAGATGACAAAAGCGCTCAGAGTCAAGGCTTTATCCGCAATGGGGTCTGCGACGCGGCCAAAATCCGTCACGAGGCCGTAGGCGCGGGCAATCTTTCCATCAAGCTGGTCAGTACCTGCGGCAACACAAAAGACCACAAGCGCCCACCACTGCGCACTCCACAGATCCTGAAACTTGAGGTAGATAAAAATCGGTACCAGGATCAAACGCAAAACAGTAAGTGCATTCGGCACATTGATCGCAGAGACCTTCGCATGACGCTCGACACGCGACACGTGAGTAGCCACGATTATGCCCCTTTGCTGTCTATCGTCCTGTCAGTTGCCAGGCGTCTTCGTTGTCTTCAGGCTCTTCGTCAACCCAGTCAGTCCTTCCACCGAAGTCGTGTCCGGTGTATGGATCCGAAGGAGACGTACCCCCATCGTACTCGTCCTGAGGCCCGTTAGACGACTGTTCAGTAAAAGTCTGCGTGACTTCTTCTTGAACAGCAGGGGTTTGCGAAGGAGTTTCGGGAGAGGTTTCGCCACGCAGCATCGCTAGAACTTCAGGAAGTTGCTCTGGTGAAACAAGGACCTGACGTGCTTTCGACCCCTCGGAAGGACCAACAATTTCACGCGATTCCAGCAAATCCATGAGGCGACCTGCTCGCGCAAAACCAACGCGAAGCTTTCGTTGAAGCATCGACGTCGACCCGAGCTGCGTAGAAATTACGAGCTCTGCTGCTGCAAGAAGATCATCAAGATCGTCACCAATATCCTCAGCGACCTTCGCGGTCTTTGCAGGAGCGAGAACGTCAGGCCTGTACTGAGCCTGCATTTGTTCCTTAACGTGAGAGACAACGGCATGAATCTCAGATTCGGTCACCCACGCACCCTGGACACGCATAGGTTTGCTCGCTCCCGAAGGCAGGTAAAGAGCATCGCCCTGACCGATCAGCTTTTCTGCACCCGGCTGATCCAAAATCACTCGAGAGTCGGCTAGCGAAGAAGTCGCAAAGGCCAAGCGGGAGGGAACATTCGCCTTAATCAAACCGGTTACAACGTCAACTGAGGGACGCTGGGTCGCCAAAACCAAGTGAATACCAGCAGCACGCGCCAACTGGGTAATGCGCTGAACCGAAGCTTCTACGTCTCGAGGAGCAACCATCATCAAATCGGCGAGCTCATCGACAACAACAAGCAGATAGGGATAGGGGCGCAGCTCGCGGTTCAATCCCGGCAACGCCTTTACCTGTCCAGCAGAGACAGCCTTGTTGAAATCGTCAATATGCTTGAAACCGTAGGTCGCGAGGTCGTCGTAGCGCGCGTCCATCTCCTTGACGACCCATTCCAGCGCTTCCGCTGCCTTCTTCGGGTCAGTAATGATCGGAGAAATCAGGTGCGGAATCCCCTCATAAATCGTCAATTCCACGCGCTTGGGATCAACAAGGATCATTCGAACTTGCTGAGGGGTCGCACGCATCATGATCGAAGTGATCATTGAATTGACGAAGGACGACTTACCGGAACCGGTCTGGCCGGCGACCAAGAGGTGCGGGGTCTTCGCTAGGTTGGTGACAACATAGCCACCTTCAACGTCTTTACCAACACCAACAACTAGAGGGTGCTGGTTACGCTGCGCCGCTCCAGAGCGCAGGACGTCGCCAAGAGCAACGGTTTCGCGGTCAGAGTTCGGAATCTCAATACCGATCGCTGATTTTCCAGGAATCGGCGCAAGAATACGCACATCGGCCGAAGCGACGGCATAGGCAATATTCTTTGAAAGATTTGTCAGGCGATCAACCTTCACGCCCGGACCAAGCGTAACTTCATAGCGAGTGACTGTCGGGCCTCGAGAAAAGCCCGTAACCTGCGCATCCACGTTAAATTCGGCAAAAACCTGACGCAGAGACTGAACGACCTGATCATTGACTGCCGAACGAGTCTTGTGCGGAGCGCCTCGAACCAAAAGTTCACTCGAGGGCAAGGTATAGGACAGCGTTTCATCCAGCTCTGCCTGGAATCCTCCGGCGGGTTCTTCCGTGTGCGCAGGAGGTTCAGGATCAGAGTGTTCTTCAATGTTCTCGGTGACAGAGAGCGCGGGAACCTGCATAGCTTCCGTCGGCGCATCCATTGGTGCAGGCGTTGCCTTCTCCGCAGTCCCCTCCTGTGCCGAGGCCGATGGCATGAGCCTAGTACGCTGGGCATCCACGCGCTTGGGTGATTCCTCCTCGGTAGAGGGCTCAACCGCACGGCGAAACTCCTCGTCCCCATCGTAGGAATCGAGGAAGGGGTCATCTCCGGCAGCCAGAGAACGGCGCGCATCTTCACGCGCGCGAGCGATCGGATCAGCTTCTTCTTCCGGCTTTGTTTTCTTTGAGAGGCGGTTGATAAGATCTCGGATCAGCCCAGGGACCTGGGCAACTTGAGTCCGCGTCGCAAGCAAAATTGAGTAGGCAAAGAGCAGCAGAAGAATCGCTGCAGCTCCCCATGACGAGAGCATTAAAACCAGCGGGCGGGCAATGAACCATCCGAGGATTCCACCAGCCGTTTCAATGGACTGCGCAGAATCAAACGCGGGGTTTCCCTTACTGACATGGACAAGTCCCGTGAGGGAAAAAACGATCCCAAGGCAACCCGCAACCCGGTGAGGAAGAGCCGAGTTACCCGCGCGCACTCGAACGAGTTCGACGGAAAAGGCAACAAGAATAATCGGCAGCACGACGGAGAAAATGCCGACGAATCCAGCGGCCGCATGATGGATAAAATCACCGGCTTGCCCCGAGATGCCAAACCACTCGCGTAAAGCGACAAGAACAGCAGCGGCCATCACAACGAAAGCCAAGGCATCGCGTTTCACCTGTGCATCGGTTGCGCGCCACGCGCGAATCATTGCAAGACAGCCTCGACCAATGCCGGAAAAGATACGAGCAAGAAGCCCTGGAGTCGCAGTGGGCTTCCCGGATCGCGAAGAAGATTTCGGAGATGCTGAAGATGGGGATTTTCGTGCCATGGTAGAAAAACGCTACCGCCGGAGCGGCGCGAAACCCTGAAGGCACGCCGAAATCCAGCGTTCCTAATGCGTCACATCACCGTGTTTCATCACTGCATGAATCTGTTCCCAAGTGGGAACAGGAAGTGCTGATTCGTGCGAGATGGTAATTGCCGCAGCTGCGTTAGCCATTCGCGCTGCTTCAACAGGATCATGACCAAGGAGCAATGCTGCACACATTGTTGCAATGTGTGTGTCTCCGACCCCCGCGGTATCGACCGTATTCGATTCGTAAGCCGGCAAGCTGATTTTTTCGCCGGTTTCCTTTAAAAAGACCTCACATCCCATGACGCCGAGGCGACGGACGATGACAGCGTCCTCCCGTGTAGCATCTTGCAGACTCAGTCCGGGTTCATAGCCACCAAGAATGTCCGATAGAGTTCCTGCTTCGCGAATATTGCGTGAAACGATATCCGCCCTCCTCAGGATGCGCAACCATACTGAAGCGGGGACCTGAGCGACGGAGGGCGAGGCGGAGACCAGAACTGTGATTCCCTTTGGAAGATTTTCTGCCCAGCCAACAAGAACTTCAGCGCTCGTTTCACTAACTAGGTCAGAACCCGAAATGTGCACGAGATCCCCATCATGGAGATCTAACTGGTCGAGAGACTCGCGAGAAGGCTCTGATTCAACGCCTGTCGTCACGATTGAGGTCATCGAACCATCGTCCTCAATCAGCTGAATCGCAACTCCGATATCACCGACAAGCTCGGGAATCAGGATCTTGACTCCGGCCTCGGCAAGAAGCTGACGGACCATGAAGGAATTCGGCCCCGTCCCCAGCGGAGACGCAGTTGCGGTGGGAACCCCAAGCTTCGCTGCTGCACACAAAGTAGTAAATCCGCCGGCAGGAAGAGAGGTTGCCGCCGCTGCATGGATGGAACCGCCTCGCTCGGGCAATTTGGAAATGCGCATTGGAAGTGAGAGAACAACCGAATACGTCGAGATAAAACGACCGCTCATAGTTCTACCCTACCTTTACTTCCAGATTGTCTGAGCTCGCTCGCACGAAATCTACTGTTCAACAACAACCGGGACAATCATGGGACGACGGCGCAGGTGACGACCAACCCAACGTCCAATGACCCGGCGCATTGCCTGTTGCAGAATATGCGGATCGACATTTCCACCAGCAGCCGCTTCTTCTAGGGCCGCCGTCACATCGGGAAGAATCTCGTCGAATACCGAGGAGTCTTCGGCCATACCGATCGCGCGAATCGTCGGCGATGCCAAAACCATCCCAGATTCACGCTCAACAACGGCATACACGCTGACGAAGCCTTCAGATCCCAGGGTACGACGAGTCGCCAATTCGTCTTCGGAAATCTCTCCAATGGAAGAACCATCAACGTAGATGTACTCGCAGGGAACTGCACCAACCACCTGGGCATGGCCATCACACAGATCAACAACAACGCCGTCTTCTGCAAGAACAACATTCTCGGGTTTCACACCGGTGAGAACAGCCAATTGGCCGTTGGCAACAAGGTGACGGATTTCCCCGTGAATAGGCATGACGTTCGCAGGCTGAACGATGTTGTAGCAGTAGATCAATTCGCCGGCAGCAGCGTGACCGGACACGTGAACCTTCGCATTGGCCTGGTGAACGACCTTTGCGCCCAAGCGAGTCAAGTCATTGATCACCCGGTACACAGAATTTTCATTCCCGGGAATCAGTGACGAGGCAAAAATGACAGTATCGCCGGGATCCACACTGACAAAGCGGTGTGAACCTTGAGAGATCCGCGAAAGTGCGGCCATCGGTTCGCCCTGCGAACCAGTTGCCATAAATACGCGTTGGTTTGCAGGCAGAAGAGAAATCTCATTGGAATCGACGATCAAGCCATCGGGAATGGCTAGGTAGCCTTTTTCCTGAGCAATGCGCATATTACGTTCCATCGAACGCCCAACAAGAGCAACGCGACGCCCGTGGCGAGCAGCTGCATTGAAGACCTGCTGCACGCGGTGAACGTGAGAAGCGAAAGATGCGACGACAATCTGCCCCGTGGCCTCGGCAAAAACCTGATCGAGAACAGGACCGATCTCGCGCTCAGGGGTAACGAAGCCCGGAACTTCCGCATTGGTCGAGTCCACCATGAACAGATCGACGCCTTCTTCGCCGAAGCGGGCGAAAGAACGCAAATCTGTAAGGCGATGATCAAGGGGAAGCTGGTCCATCTTGAAATCGCCGGTGATGAGGACTTTTCCAGCGGGAGTGCGTACGAAAAGCGCAAGAGCATCGGGAATCGAGTGCGTGACGGCGACGAATTCGCAGTCGAAAGGACCGATCGCCTGGCGATCCCCTTCGGCGACTACACGCAGGTTATCGGCGGAAAGACGATGCTCGCGAAGTTTTGGTTCAACGAAAGCAAGAGTCAAATCTGAACCGTAAATCGGAATATCTTCACGCAACTTGAGCAGATAGGGAACCGCACCGATGTGGTCTTCGTGACCGTGAGTGAGCACCATACCAACGATGTCATCCAAACGATCTTCAAGCCAAGAGAAATCAGGCAAAATCAGATCGACACCGGGCTGGGATTCTTCGGGGAAAAGCACGCCACAATCAACAACGAGGAGTTTGCCATCAAACTCCAAAACGTTCATGTTTCGACCGACTTCTCCCAAGCCACCCAAGGGGACAATCCGGAGGCTTCCCTTTTCCAAGGGGGCAGGTTCGGGCAAGTTGTCGTACAGAGGCATCATGCAATAAGTGTGCCACGTCTAGACTTTCACGGCCCACTCGGAACACAAGCTAGGAGCGAAGTGCCCACCACAAGTGCTCATCACGCCGGACCTGAAGCGCCTCATCAAACATGAACGAGCGCTTCAGTCCCGCTGGTAGAAAACCACTTCCCTGAAGGAAACGGAGCATCAGCGTATCTTCGGGTGCCAGCCACATTCGAAGGGAAGCGGGTTGGAGAGTATCAACAATTGCTGCGAGCAAACGCGATCCATGTCCGCTTCGACGGAAACTGCGATGAACATAGAGCGTTGTCACCTCTACTCCAGCAGGAATTTCCTTAGCCTGCCCAAGCTCAAGAGACTGAACCGGCGCAGAGATGATCGAGATCAAACCAACGGGACTTTCCCCTTCGAGGGCAACGAAAGTGTGTCCTGAATCCGCGTTCTTTCCCTGCGTGGAAAGGGTCCGCTCCCACAGCTGGCGAGTACTTCCCAACACGTGGCCTCGAAGCGGATGATCAATAGGGAGAGCACACGCGTCAAAGATCTCCGTGAAAGACTCTTGCGCAAGAGCAGCAATCGCATTCAAGTCGCTCAGGCGCGCAGGACGAACACTTCGCTTCGTCACTGACGCTCCCCCGGCAAGACCTCGGCGGTGAAGACACTTCGCCCAGCAAGTTCTTCCGCTAGCGCGCGAACATCCTCGGCTTGAACTCTTTCAATACGAGCAAGAGCGGCATCAACAGTGAAATACCTGCCGTTAAGCTCGGAACGTCCCAGTCGTGACATTCGCGAGAGCGTATCTTCCAAGCCCAGAGCCATTCCACCTCGAAGTTGCCCGCGCACGCGAATGAGTTCTTCCTCGCTAGGCCCGTAAATTGCGAGTTTCTCCAACTCTCCAAGCATGAGTTTTTCAACTTCAGTAATTCGTTCAGGTGAAGTCCCCGCATACATTCCCCATGCACCCGCGTTCGAATAGGCGGAATCAAATGCATAGGTCGAATAGGCAAGACCACGCTTCTCACGAATTTCTTGGAAGAGACGGGAAGACATTGAACCGCCCAAAATCGATAGTAAAACCGACATGACGGGACGGCGATCATCTCCGGCACGCATGGATGGCCCGCCGACGATGACATGTGCTTGTTCAATATGACGGTAGCGAGTCACGCGTTCGGGCTGATATTCATCGCTGTTCGTCATCTGCGTTGAACGTCGCGGCCTGGGGCTTTGAGCGCGTGAAAGCTCTTCCGACCAAGCACCACTAAGAGAGCGACAAACCTTCTCAACGATTTCGTCGTGATTGACATCCCCCGCTGCAGCAATGATCAAAGACGAAGGGGCATAGACGCGTCGATAGTAGTCCCAGACGTCGTCCCGTTTGACACTTCTAATGGTCTCTTGGCTTCCCCCCACGGGCCTCCCCAGTGAGTTATCGCCAAAAACTGCCAGTTGGTATGCCTCGTGAACAACCTCGGGAGGGTTGTCCTCTGACATCGCGAGCTCGTCCAAAATGACGCCGCGCTCGGTTTCAAATTCCTCGGGATCAATGAGCGATCCTGAGATCATGTCACCGAGAACATCAATGGCCATTGCCGTGTCATCACTGAGGACTCGAGCCCAGTAGTTTGTATGTTCTTTCCCGGTTTCAGCGTTTGATTCGCCCCCTACGGCGTCAAATGCCTGTGCGATATCAAAAGCGCTGCGTCGAGCTGTGCCTTTGAAGAGAAGATGTTCAAGAAAGTGCGTTGAACCTGCGCTGTCTTCGTCTTCGTCGCGAGACCCCGCGCCAATCCACCAGCTCAGTGCAAGAGAACGGGTCGCCGGAATCTTTTGGGTGATAACGCGTAGTCCATTGTCGAGAACGCTTCGAGTCACCGTCGATCCCGAGTCCTCCCATTGCTGCGCGCCATCGCCGGTTGATTCCAGCGGGAGCACCCGGAATTCATCGTTGGTCATGAACGTTCCTTTTTCTCTTCTGACGAGGCCGCTTCGGCGTCTGCGCGAGCGGTTGGCTTTTGCGTGGAACTAATTGACGGAACAGGAGGGACGGCGGATGAGGTGCGCACGGTTGGGGCCGAGGCCTCGGCAGAGGAAGGCTTCGCGGCAGAAGACGACCTCTTCAGCGCGGCTTGGTTCAAAGCGTGCGCGTCTTCAGCGGTCTGCGGGATGCCACCGGTAAGGCCCACGATCAACAGGACCAGGGAGATAATCGCTTGGATCGCGAAATAGCATGCCATCCAGCGCAGACCGACTTCCATTCCTTGGAAGGAAGAGACCATTGCGGTGAGGTAGCAAAATCCCCCAGCCACAGCGCTCAGGAAGAGCGCCCACGCGTAGAAACGACGTGCGGAAGTCTTTGTGATCATGCGAGCGAGCGCCGCGATCATACACGTTGCAAGTGCGGGTACAGCAACAATGATGAGAGCACTCAAGGACACTGAAGCAATCTTTCCCGGTTCTGAATGATCAAAACCCGAAAAGGTTCCGACAATGAGCCACGCCAGCACATCAAAGATCAGCAGTACTCCACATACGATCGTGTCCGTCAGGCGTCGCAGCATTTCTCCTCCTAGGGTCGCCTGATGACCAGCTTAATATGCACGCGTGCAAGGCGCAGTCTCCCTATGCACAGGGAAGAACCCCATCGGCGTGTTTCCACAATTTACTTGTTCTGCACCCGGCAGGCGTGCGATTACGGCACAGTGTTGGCCAGAGAAAGGGGGCTCTCATGGCCAAAACACCAACAATGTCCGACGTTGCTCTTCTTGCTGGAGTATCCGTTGGGACTGTCTCTCATGTCCTGCGGGGAAGCGCTCACGTCAGCGATGCGCTCACCAAGCGCGTTCACGAGGCGGCAGAAACTTTGGGATACAGAGTTGATCCATCAGCCCAAGCACTTCGCTTGGGTTACCAAAACATCGTTGGTGTCGGGCTTTTAGGCGCACGCAAAGAAGTGGAACAAGCCGCCTGCACTTTCCTTCTCCCTTTTGCCCGGGAACTGGGACGAAGCGGAATGGAAGCGTTGGTCCTCTCCACCACTCATTCTTCCGCCAAACATTTGTGCCTAGAAGATTGCACGGATATCGTCATGCGCGCGAAGCGATCACACTTACATTCACTCCTCATATGTCTTAGCGCTGAATCTTCCTCGTGCACATTCATCGACGCCGATGCACATGCGACGGGAACGCATGCGGATGAGCATCGATTGTTTCCGATAGGTCAAAGCACCTCAGCGACTCGGGATCTTCCCATATTTGAGGTTCATCTAAATGCTCATGGCCCACAAAGACTCCATGGAGAAAGAAAGACTGCATCACTTGAATGGCGTCCTCTACATGTAGGCGGGAATTCTGCAGAGGGTCATTCCCTCACCCGTGGAAATATCACCGAATGCATTGAGGCAGTTATGGATTCGAGGGACACAACAAGAATGGTGGGTTGAAAGCAGACGCTTTCAACCCACCACTTCAAATGGAGAAGCCCTTAGCCTTCTCGGAACATGATCCCGAAACCGCTCCTGGGATAGTGCCACTTCAAAACACCTTCAGGGGCAATAGCCAAGCAGGTACCGCATTCTAGGCATGCGGCATATTCCACTCCAACGGTCCCATCCTCTTCTACCGAGTAGACATGTGCCGGGCAGATTCGCTCCAAGAGCTTGCCGGCACCGGTGGCACGAGCGCGCTCCTGGTTGACCTCGATATGAGATTCTTCCTCGTCAAGGTTGTAAGTGTTACGCGAAAGACGGGCGGGAACACTCTCAATTTTCAATGTGCTCATTGTTCCTCCTGCCTCACAACGCCTTGATACCGGCCAAGCCGTCACTAATGAGAGCACGCAAACGCAGGCCAGAAGCCTTGAACGCGTCCATCGCAACCTTCATGATGTGGCGACGCGGGCGAAGATCATGGTTGAAGACTCCGTAGAAAACCTCTGCAGCAAGGCGTCCATAGTCCTTGTACATACGAGGACGCTCAAGGAAAGCAGGGGCCTTCGCGTAGGTCTGCATGTCCTGCCCGACGAAGGAAGATTTCAACTCACTGAGGTAGCGATCCATCGCTGCCTGAGAGAAATCGCCGGATTCAAGGGCAGCATGAACCGCCGTTGAAGCCGCTAGCGCAGAACCCGCAGCAAGATCCATCCCTCGAATAGTCAAACCAGTATTAAGAGTGAATCCAGCTGCATCGCCAATAATCACCAACCCCGGACGGGTGAGATCATGCGTCACCATCTGAGGCCCATCTTCAATGGTCAGGTGGCACCCGTACTCAAGCAATTCGCCGTCTTCAAGAAGAGGAGCAATTGCCGGATGGGTGAGCAGGTGATCATGGACATCCGAAGAAGACAAGCCCGATGCTTCCAAGTCATCAAGGCGCATGACAACACCGATAGAGACGGAATCTTTATTGGTGTACATGAAAGCTCCGCCTGCAACGCCCTGGGTCGCATCCCCAACCATTGCGTAGGCTGCACCGCAGTTATCGCGAACATTGAAGCGATCTTCAAGGACCTTCTCGGGAAGAGCGATCACCGACTTCACACCCACTGCAAGGTGTTTCTTCGGCTCTTTAGTGCGGATTCCCGCCTGCTGGGCAATGAAAGAGTTCACCCCATCTGCTGCAACCACAACGTGGGAGCGCAGCTCATCTTCCCCGGCACGAACACCAACAACCTGTCCGTTTTCGATGATGAGGGAGTCAACCTTCACACCCGGCATCACAGTGACACCGGCCTCCTCACACTTCTCGCTCAGCCACAAATCGAGCTTTGCGCGCAACACTGTGACTGCATTAGCGGGCTCAGCAAGACGCTGATCCCAGTAGTCAATGTTGACCGCTGACTTTTCATTGAGCAGGCTGACGATATTACGTGTGATTCGGCGTTCTACAGGAGCTTCATGAATGAAGTCCGGGAAGACCTGTTCCATTACTCGGCAGTAGAAAACACCACCCGAGAGATTCTTGGAACCGGGTTCCATCGCACGCTCAATGAGAAGGACCTCGTGTCCCTGTCCGGCAAGAGTATAGGCGGCAACACAACCGGCTACACCTCCACCGATCACGATGACCTCGAAATCAACCTCTACTTCTTCAGACATACTCTTCCTCAGGAAAGTGCTGCGGTAATCGCAGGCAGGACATCGTAGAGGTCGCCCACGATTCCGTAGTCAGCAACCTCAAAGATCGGGGCATTGGCATCACTATTGACAGCAACGACGACCTTCGAATCGGACATACCCGAGGTGTGCTGAACCTGACCGGAAATACCGGCAGCAAGGTACAGATCCGGAGCAACGTGCATGCCGGAAACACCAACATAGCGATCCTTTGACAGCCAAGCGGTACCTTCAGCCAAGGGACGGGAGCAGGCGAGCTCTGCGCCCAGTGCTGCGGCCAGGTCGCGGGCGATCTGCAGATCTTCCTCGGCCTTGAAGCCCCGACCGGCTGCGACGATACGACGCGCTGCAGCAAGATTGGCGGGACCTGAACCAGCGGGCTCCACAGCGCTCACGCTGGCCTCGTAGTGCTCTTCCGAGCCGGCCTCGGGCGCAACTTCTGCGCCTTCGACGGGGGCTCCACCTTCGAGGACGACAACAGCGCCGCCGGGGAAGGAAATGGTCTCCTGAGTCAGGCCACCAAAGCGCGAAACTTCGGCCTCGCCAGCGGAAACGCGGAGCGCACCGTTGATGAGGGGAAGGCCCAGGCGCGCTGCGACAGCGCCGGCAAGGACGCGCTCAACGGGACGGTTCGCGGCGAAGACGATATCTGCGCCAGCGCCTTCCAACACAGCGTTCACTGCGGGGGCAAAAGCCTCAAGAGGCGCATTGCTTCCACGACCGATGGCCACAACGCGGTCAACACCAGCGATGCCGGTGGCCTCGTCGCCAAGAGCGATGACGGTTACGGGACCGATCGCACGCGCGGCCTCGACGAGGGATGCAATCTGATTCGATGTCGTAATGATCCATGTGTTAGTCATTGTCCAAGTCCTTTCTCAGAGCACACCAGCGCTACGCAGCGCCTCGACCAGTTTCACAGCGGCGTCGTCACCACTGAGAATTTCCTTCTTACGTTCCTGAGCGACCGGGCGCAGGCGGCCGGTGACCTCAACAGAAATCGGCTCGACACCCAGATCTGCAAGAGCAACGGTGTCCATCGGCTTCTTTCCTGCCTGCAGAACATCCTTCATACCGGGAACCTTGACGGTCGCAGCATCTGTTGTCACGGCAACGACGACGGGGCCATCGACCGTGATCGTACGTGTACCAGAGGCGGTAGCCTGCGTGATGGTCCATCCATTTCCGTTGGCCTCAACCGCGGAAACCTCCTGGAAACAGGGCCATCCCAGGTAACCTGCGACCAGAGCAGACATCATCTTGGCGGACTCGTCAATGGAAGAGTCGCCCGTCAAGAGGATATTCGCGCCTTCAACCTTGCGAACCAGAGCGGCAAGCGCAGCTGCGACCGCAGTGGCGTTCAGATCACGAGCGGCATCATCGGCAACGACCAACGCACGGTCGAATCCGCGCGAAAGAGCAGCCTTTTTTGCCATTGAGGAGGACACCAGTGCGTCTCCTACGGAAATACCAACGAGCTCTTCGCCCTTAGCATCTGCGACAGTGCGTGCCACCTGAATGGCAACGGGGTCGTATTCACTCACCGCGGCCTTCGCACGCGACCAGTCAACGACACCATCAGAACCCACGGTTGTATCCTGCGGGTTTGCAGCGTACTTATACGCGACAACGATACTCATCGTGTCCTTCTCTCTTGAGTGTTGTTTTCGGATAGATACAGGGAAGACTCCCCAAGTTTTCTCAGCTCCCGAAAAGCGCACGCATTAACCCGCAAGGTGCGAGTAATATGGCGCTTACCAGCAGCTATGAAAGAAAGGTGCAAGTCGTGCCGAATCCTCGACAAGACGCGCCCAAAGTTGGTCGGCCACGCGATGAAGTGGTCGAAACCAAGATCATCGAAAGCGCCCTGACGCTCTACGGAGAGGTCGGCTGGGCCGCTTTCAACCTGACCAAGGTCGCCAGCGCTGCCGGAGTGGGCAAATCCAGCATTTACACACGCTGGGAAACCCGCGATGCCCTCCTGAAGGACGCCTTCGCGCGATTGGTTCGTTGCCCTGGCCCACGCGGGAATAGCGCGCGGGAAGTTTTGATGAACGAGGCCGAATTCCGCCTTCGCGAGTACCTTGGGCCGAATCGTCGGGCAGTTCGTCGCCTGTTCGTCGAGGCTGGTGAAACGAACGATCCGACGATCGCCCTGATTCACAACAAGATTTTCGTTACCCCCCTGGGTGCGATTCGCACACGCTTGTGGGAGTTCAAGAGCGCGGGGCAGATTAAGGACACCCTGTCGGTGACCCGCCTGCTTGACGCGATTGAAGGCTCGGTTCTGATGCGCACCTTCTGCCTGCCCGATGACTACATCGACTGCTTCATGCTGAAGGTTCCGCGTTACCTTGAAGCTTTGATTGACGATCAGCTTCATGGCAATCTCAATTCGTCACTACGCGCAGTATCCTGAGCCACTTCCCGCGGACAGAGAACGCGCGCCCAGTGCGTGAGCTGCGCCTTTTCTGCCGCCAAAGTGGTGGCTGGACCGTGCCCGGGAAGTACGCGAAGATCCTGATTAACCTCTGCGAGTTTCGCGCAGGATGAGGCCATAAGCGCCCGGTCTCCCCCGGGAAAATCAGTCCGTCCAATCGTTCCGGCAAATAGCATGTCGCCGCTGAACAGGATCGAGTTGGCGCGATCGATCAAACAGATATGTCCCTGAGTGTGTCCCGGGGTATCGATCACCTCAAGGCGATCGCTCCCCCACTCAATGACATCGCCTTCCTTCAAAGGCCGATCAACGTGATCCACGACGTAGTCGATACCTTCGACATCGAATCCAGACAGATGCAAGTCGCGCGTTCCAGCAACATCTGCAGCTCCACAGGCGACCCAGCACCCGTGTTGAGCGACAAGTTCATTAACTGCCCCGATGTGGTCGCAATGACAGTGGGTGAGCACGATACCGACGACGTCCAAGTCCTGCGTCCATTGCTGTAGGAAGCTCGCTTGGTCGCCCGGGTCGACAATAATCGTCCCGCCTTCATTCGTTAGCGCGTAGCAATTCGTGCGGTACGCGCTCACAACCACTGAATCAATGCGATACATCGTTTAGCGCCCCTTGAAGTCCGCTGATCCTGTAACGTCCAAGCTCAGTCCCTTGGTTTCAGGGGCCCAAGCGAAGGAAACACCAAATCCAAGTGCCGAAATGAGCGCACCGGCAAGCATGGTTGCCGAGATCCCGTAATCGGCGATAAATGCCGGAAGGACGAACATTGAGTAGACGGTGCCGATTCGGCTCAGAGCCATAGCAACACCCATTGCCGAGGCGCGAATGGAGGTTGGGAAGAGCTCGTTGGGGTAGAGCCACTCGAGGTTGCCCGGACCGCCAGCAAGAAGTGCGTAGGCGATGAAGCAAATGGAAATCAGAACGATTCCCCCCTGCGGGAAGAAACCGATCAAACCAAGCGCAATCGTCATGCCGAAGAAACACCAGATGATGAGCGGACGACGCCCCACGCGTTCAGCCAAGTACATTGCGGGGAATGTACCGAGCATAAAGAAGGTGCCGATAACAAGCTCGCCAATCAGCGAATTGCGTCCCTCTCCAAGGCCAATGGAGCCAACGATTGTGGGGCCATAGGTGTAAAGAGCAAACATCGGAATTGCCTGACAGAGCCAAATCACACCAACGAAGATCACGCGACGCAGATAAACACCACTGAAGATCTTCTTAAACTCAGTTTTCTCGGCAACCTCTTGCGCAGGAAGGCGGACATTTTCACCGAAAAGCTTCATGACAACGCGATCGGCTTCTTCTTGGCGGCCTTTCGATGCCAACCACCTGGGAGATTCGGGGATATCCCAACGTCCGATAAGAATTAGTACTGCCGGGATCGCAGACGACGCCAGCATCCAGCGCCAGCCGTGAGGGGTTTCGTAAAGCGCGTAGCCCACAAGAGCTGCGACATTGGCACCGAGATACCATGCGGCAGCGATCATGCCCATCGACATTGCGCGATGTTTGCGCGGTGAGAACTCCGCAATCATCGATGTGGCAATCGGATAATCTGCGCCGATTGCCACACCGATGAGGAAGCGCAGAGCCACTAATTGCAGAGGAGACGTAACGACGGCACACAGTACCGACAAAACGACAATGACAATCAGGTCAAGAATGAACATCTTGTGACGACCAATGAGGTCCGTCAGCCATCCTCCGACTGCGGCACCTAAGAAAAGACCGACCAAAGCGGCAATTCCCAGCAAGCCCGACATGGAATTACTGATCTCGATATCGGTACCTAGGCGTGAAAGCGCCACGCCGATAATTCCTAGAACATAGCCTTCAAGGAATGGACCACCACTGGAAAATGCGATGATGCGCCACAGCACACCCGACATATCCAGATCTTCGAGATCTGTTACTTCCTTTTTCACTGCGTGTATCTCCTCTAACACCTCGATAGCAGAACTGCAGATCATCGTGTGATCACGCAGCTATGCTTTCAAGGTTACTTCAGCGGTATTCGATAATCCCCCAGTTCAGGTGCGGCTTCGCACCGGTGACATCAGCATCTTCGTCCACCAGCTGGAAACGGAGCTCGCCTTCTCCGACCTTCCACAGCTTCGTCTTCAGAGTGCTTCCGGGCAGAACCGGCGAAGTAATGCGGGTCTTGAAACGGGTGATGCGCTCGGGTTCTCCGGGAACGAAAGCGTTGATTGCATGACGCATAACAACACCCGCGTAAGAGATCGCGTGAAGAATGGGACGAGGCTCACCGTTCTCAGCTGCATAATCCCAGTCGATATGCTGCGGGTGATAGTCGCCCGACAGGCGGTAGATCAAAGCCTGGTTCTCAGGAATACGCTCAACAACCTCGACGTCAGCCTCGCGCTCTGGCATCTCAACGATGTCCTTGGGAGGCTTGGGGCCACCCCAACCGCCGTCGTAAATCAGGCAGTCCCAAGATTCGTTCGTGAAAAGCAGGTTTCCGTCCGAATCGTAGGTGTCCCCAATATGCTGAGCGAGCAGGCCACGGCCCTCACCACGGTCATAGAGGCCTTCAAGGCGAACCATAGTTTCCAAGTGATCGCTCATCTTAGTGATCGGCTGGTGGAAACGAATATCGAAGCCCCAGTGCAGGGAGCCCGCATAGTTGTAGCCGTAGTCAATGGTACGAGTGACCTCGGAATCCACGATGAGCATCGCACCAAACATGGGCAGAACCTTGAGCTGAGGATTACGTTCATCGTGCTCGTTGAGGTATTCGAGGCCGTCCTTGCCATCGATACCTGCACCGCAGCCAAGAGCAAACAGCTCAAGATCACGGAAAGTGTAGTCACGGACGAAAGGACCGAAGGTCTGTCCGACCATATCCGTATTGATTGCCATGCCTGTTCCTTTCACAGGGTTTTGAGTAATTCTTTGTTGACTTTGCCGTATTCACCGCGAGGCAGCTCATCGACGATCCGTACCTCGTTGGGAACTTTGAAGGAAGACAGTCGTTGGCGGCAAAACTCCAACACACTGTCAGGGCTCAGCTCCTTACCCGGGTGGAGGGTGAGGAAGGCATGAATATCTTGCCCGCGAATGGGGTGGCGTACTCCAACGACCGCCGCATCGCTCACTTCCGGGATTTGGCGAAGAAGGTTTTCAATTTCACCCGAGGTCACCGACTCACCGTTGCGCTTGATGAGGTCGTGTCGCCGATCGACGAAAAAGAGCCATCCGTCGGGGTCAACGTATCCCCAGTCACCGGTGTGATACCACCCATCGATGACCGCCTCCCCAGTCGCATCGGGGCGCTGCCAGTACCCCTGCATAAGCGAGATCCCCATCTCGCCCCGAATGCGGATCTCACCATTGTGTCCCTGCGCTACTTCTGCTCCGGATTCATCACAAATCTTGAGCTCATAGCCAGGACCAACCTGTCCCACTGAAGGCCAGCGCCGCTCCCCCACGGGCGGATCGGTGACAACTCCAACCAGGGTCTCGGTCGAGCCATAGTTATTGAGTAGTGGAACAGCAAAACGCTTTTCAAAGCGTTCTTTATCTTCATCAGACAGCATCAGGAAATAGTGCATCTGACGCACGCAGTGGTTCTGTTCTTCTGGATCCACGGGTTGAGCAAGCATCGTCATGACAATCAGTGCCATTCCCTGGACCAAAGTCGCTCGGGTTTCACACACCGATTTCCAGAAACGATGTGCGCTGTAACGGCTAAGAAGAATCAGCGTCGCTCCAGCGGTGATGACCGGAATGAAGGCTGAGAGCTGGAAATTCACGTGGCTAGCAACCATAGAAGTCGCGTAGCGATCATCACTGGTCATCGCCAGTTCCCAGTTAACGTATTTTCCTGAAAATACGGCATTGGCATGCGTGATCATGACACCTTTAGGAGACGCGGTCGTCCCAGAGGTGAACATAATTTCCAAAAGACTCAGCGCTTCAAGCTGCGGATCGTAATCCAGCTGAGGCGAGCAGCTCCGACTGAGAGCGGGTAGAGAAGACTCCTCCTCACCGGCATCACTTCCCACCAAGAGCACCTGAACTCCCGAGGCCAACACGGCCTCGTCGAGGGTCAGCGAGCACCCTCGGGTACAAATCACCGCACGAGCACCACTGGCACCGATCAGCCCGGCAAGTTCAAAAGAAGTTCCCTTCGTGTCCAGGGGAACGATGACCGCACCGATCTTCGCGATCGCCAAGAAGCATTCGATGAACTCGACGCTATTGGGCAGGTAGAGTGCAATGCGGTCACCGCTGCGAAAGCCCAGTTTGAGAAGGACATTCGCATATCGATTCACTTGCTCATCTGTCTGACGGTAGGAGCGTTCAACGCGCACGCCAGCGCACACATCCTCAAAAATAAGGAAGCTGCGTTCTGGGGCTGCATTGACCGCATCCTCCCAGATGTCGCGCAGATTAGTGCGCGAGTGAATCTCATCCCGAATCGTCACGAATCAGTCCTCTTCGGCGAACTTGATGGAACCGGAGGCCTTGAAACGCTCGATATCCGCATCTGAGAAACCGCTGCGGTGGAGGACATCTCGAGTGTCTTCACCCAATGCGGGCATCGGACGCCAGAAACCGCCGGGGCGATGTGCAAAACGAGGAACCGTATTCAGGCCCTTGATCGTCTCCCCTTCGCGGTTCTCCCACTCCATGAAGTTTCCGCGCAGCTTGGTGTGTTCTTCGGCCATGAGGTCGTCGAAATCCAAGCACTTCTGAGCAGCGATCTTGTGGGCAACAAAATCTGCCTCAACATCGTCGACGTTCTGGGTGAGCAGGTACTCTTCCAGTTTTTGCTCGATCAACGAGGCCTTGGGGCCGTCAAGCCACAGCGCTGAGGTGTCCTCGGGGTACTCTTCTGTCCCCCACAGATCACCCAGACCAATGACCTCGAGCAGGTACTTGTTCTGAGGAATGCCGTAGCAGCACAGACCCAAGACACCATCCTTGGTCTTGTACTGGCCGATCGCGCACAGGTTCTGGTGACGAGCGCCCGCGCGCGGGTAGAGCACACCCTTATTCATGTAGTCGATCATGTAGTAGCTGCCGACGCGCAGCATCGTTTCATACATTGCGATGTCGATCGACTCACCTTCTCCGGTGCGCTGAGCGCGGAAAACCGCAGCCAGTGCAGAGGAGATCACCATGAGCGAGTTGAAGTAGTCACCGGTATAGGGCGCTGCCGTCATTGCTTCTTCAGGCGTGCCGTTCTGGTACACGTAACCCGAATAGTCCTGGACGGTCAGATCATATGCCGCAGAGTGAACACGCTTGGGATCACCAACATGGCCGAAACCGGAAACGTGCACAATGACTAGGCGGGGGTTGACCTCCCACAGGAAGTCATCGGTGATCCCCTTTCGTGCCCACACCGGGCCCTTCGAGGATTCGATGAAGATATCCGCATCCTTGACCAGCGCGCGGATAATCTCTTTTCCTTCATCCGTGAAAGGATTCATCGAGATGGAGCGCTGATTACGTCGTTCCATCTCCTTGACGAACTCGGTATCACGCACAGAGTCACCACTGTAGGTGTTCTCAATCCAGGTGATATCGGCACCCCACTCCGACATAATTTCGCATGCGGTAGGAACAGCAATCTCCACCGCAGAGTAAACGACCTTCAGGCCGTCAAGGTTGCCGTAGGACGGCTTATCAACGGGTAATGACATCAGATA
Source organism: Actinomyces sp. S6-Spd3 (assembly GCF_000758755.1). Classification (GTDB taxonomy): domain Bacteria; phylum Actinomycetota; class Actinomycetes; order Actinomycetales; family Actinomycetaceae; genus Pauljensenia. The sequence goes on from NZ_JRMV01000275.1 coordinate 207,246, forward strand.
CACCTCCCGCCGATCAGCGGTATTCCTTCAGAGCTGCACGGCCTGCGGTGAGGATCATCATTTCGTCAGTGCCACCGCTGACGCGGTCAACGCGCAGGTCGCGGAACATACGCTGGACGCGGTGTTCACCGGTAATACCGACGCCTGCCAGAACCTGAAGAGCATTATCGACGACCTCAAATGCTGCGTGTGCGCAGTAGTACTTCGCCATGGAGCAGTCACCACGGCCAAGCAGACCGTTATCGTGCTTCCATGCAATTTCGTAGAGCATGTTGCGCATATTGGTGAGCGCAACCTTCATGTCCGCGAACTTGAGCTGGATGAGCTGGTGGCGGGCAATTGCCTGTCCACCCTGGACACGCTGGTTGGCGTAGCGCGCTGCGTCCTCGAAGGCGCAGTAGGCCTGGCCGTAGTTGGTCAGAGCAACAAGGAAACGCTCAAGATCGAAGTCGGCGACTCCGCGGCGGAATCCATTTCCTTCAGTTCCGAAGAGGTCTTCTTCGCGAAGTTCGACGTTATCGAAGTAGATATCGCAGCAAGAGTCCATGCGCAGGCCCAGCTTGTGCAGGGGTTCCTTGGTAATGCCCGGCAGGGACATATCGACAAACCATTCGGTGTAGGTGTCCATGTTGTCGCTATCGCGAGCCATGACAACCAGGTAAGGCACGTACTTGGAGGAAGTAATAAAGGTCTTGTGACCGTTCAGATAGACCTTACCGTCCTTACGGGTGTAGGTCGTGCGCATGTCATCCCACGATGATCCTGCACTCGGCTCGGTCATTGCGTAGTTGAGCATCTGCTTACCGGTGCCCACGAAGGAAAGGATCTTTTCCTTCTGTTCCTCGGTGCCTTCACGCAGAACGGTATCCCAGCAGGGAAGCTGGTAGAGAACGTAGGTGGGGCCACCGGCGCGGCCAAGGGCCTCGTAAGCGGCGGTAAGGGTTACCCAATCGGCCCCCAGACCGCCGTTTTCCTCAGGAAGGAGGATCTGGTCAAAACCGAGCTCGCAAATGGCCGAAACCCATTCCTGGGGGTATTCGGAGCGTTCATCGCATTCCTGGAAGTACTTCTCCCAGTTACGCGACTCCATCAATTCGGTGAATCCATCGACCATCAATTGCTGGTCTTCGCTCAGTGAAAAGTCCATTTTGCTTCCTATCGTCAGTGATGTGAAATGTGTGAGTTTCTTAGATTTTGTGGCTGTGGAAGAAGTCAGCGGCCCGCCGCATCGCATCGATCGTGTCATCCAACATCCGAGAATGATGAAGGAATGCGTGGATGACCTTCGGATAGACGACGAATTCGTTATCCACCCCCGCGATATCAAGCAGTTCGTGGAGCGCCTCGGAATCGTCTTTGAGAGGATCCAAGCCTGCGGCCACGATGAAACAGGGAGGGACTGCCGAAGACATATCGTTATCCAAAATATTCACGTAAGGTTCGCGAATCTTTTCAAGGTCCCCAAGGTAGGCCTTGAGATAGTACTCGTAATCGGCTTCGGTAAGCCCATCCCAAGGACCGCCCAACAGTCGCATCGAACGAGAGTCACGCAAGCCGTATGCTCCGTAGAAGAGCAACATGCTGCGCGCGTTCACAGCTTTGCCGTGATCACGCAGGTAGAGCAGCGCACCGAATGCCATATTTGCACCCGCACTGTCCCCCGAGAAGGAGACATCCTGAGGATCAATTCCCCACTCCTGAGCGTGCTGGACGATGTAGTCGGTGACGTCTGAAATTTCTTCAATCGGCTGCGGGTATTGCGCTTCCGGAGAGAGCGTATAGCCCACTGAAACGACGATGGCTCCTGTGAGCGAGGCAATCGTGCGCGTGATGCGATCATGGGTATCGACATCGCCGATCAACCAGCCGCCACCGTGAACATAAACAATCAGGGGGCGAGCAGATTCGTTATGTTCTTCTTCCGAGGCCTGGGGGACGTAGCGGCGCACCGGGATACTCCCGTAACGCGTCGGGACCATTCGATCTTCCGCGCTTTCCACATGCGGACCGCCCTCGTTCCAGAAACGGCGTTCACTGCGATAGGCCTGTCGCATCTCTTCGATGCTCTGATCGGTCGAGTATGCGTCTTTTGCCAGCTCGTTTTGCTTGGCAACGACGGCGCCCATCTGCTCACTCCACATGCTGGGAACATCAAGTTTGTGTGCCACTACGTCCTCCTTCCTCAGTACGTGGTTTTCAGGCCTCGACGTTCTTCTTCTCGCGAATACGAATCACGACAACCAGAGCGATCGCACAAACTGCTGCCAGAAGGGCTGCGCCGCCAAGGATCATGAAGATCTGATGGAACGCTGATTCTTGTGCATCACCTGCGGCGTCGCGAATCGAGCCAAACCAGGTGTAGGAGAAGGTATCGGGAAGGAAGCCGATGACCGAGAGCAGGCCCGAGGCCGTACCAAAGACCGCGGGAGCGACCTTACCCTCAGTGAGCTGCGAGGAAACAATGCCGAAGACACCGTTGGCAATGAAGGCCAAGACGATCACCAATCCAGCGGTGAGGATAGCGTTTGCACCCGAGGGCAGGACAGCGAATCCGGCAAAGAGCACAGCAACCAGCAACGAAGCAGCTGCAATGACACGCGAAGGCGAACCGACCTTCTCAGCAACCCATCCGAAGAAGGGAGCCGAGACCAGAGAAATACCATAGGTACGGACGGTTGCGACCATGGTGACCACTGCGGGAGCAAGCATCATGACCTTATTCATGTAGCCGGTGGTCTGGTTCACGCCGGTGTAGAAGAAGTAGACGAAGAACAAGGTGGCAGCTGCCAACCACACGACGGGGTTCGCCAAGACCTGTCCGATCTGCTTAACCGAGAAACCGCCTTCGGTGGAGCCGATTTCGCCTTCAAACTTCGGAATGAAGAAGAAGGAGAGGACAGCGAGAACCATAATCAGGCCACCCAGGATGAAGAGCAGGGTACGCATGGGGATGATGTCACCACGCGATGCGAGGTGGGCAACCAGCCATGAGTTGAAGAAGCCCAGGATCAGACCTGCGAGGCCGTAGAAAGCGTAAGAAAGACCAATGTTGCGCGAGTAGCCATTTTCATCGGAGATCAGGCGCACCAGCTTGTAACGAATACCCCACCAAATGAGGATGGTTGTGACGCCCATCGCGACAAACAGGAAGCGAATCGTGGTCAGCGAGGGGAACATTGCGTACCAGAAGGTCAGCAGCGCAGTCAGACCGAAACCGACCCACGAAAGGGTACGAACGCGAACAATATCCGCCACGATACCGGAGGGCAGATAGCACACAAGTGCGGTCATAGCGTATGCGCTCAGAAGTGTACCCAGCGTGGTGGCAACGTTTTCGGGCGTAGCACCACCCGAGGCGATGAGGGCCTTACCCAGCGGTTCTTCGAAGACATACTGAAGATAGGCGGGGGTGTAAATGATCGAGCTACCGATCGAGACCAAGATCAGAAGGAAGATGCGGTGACCCGCGCTCAGGTCACTCGCTTTTCTCTCTGCAGAACCCAACATGTGAAAGACCTTTCTATCACTGAAGAATAGAGTTCATCAGACTAGGGTGATACCGCACATATCCTGGACTACATTCGTCCATAATTGCGGCTTGTTCGTGCAGCATCCCGCCACTGGGGGCGGTGAATTTCTGCGAACATACATCGGTGTCGAAACACGATATGTCACAGGCAATAATCGCTGACACATCCCCAACGCTATCAATGGCGCCACACGAAAATGAGGGGTCTTTAGACCCAAAGAATCAAATTTTTTCCGACGAGATTCGTCGATAATTACCGTTTTTCTAAATAACTGAGATGACACCCTGATGGCGATAAACAGGCTGTTGCAAAGGCACAAATATGCCGTGTGGGGCGAAGGATTTCCTTCGCCCCACACAGGGTTTAAGGTTCGTCAACGCGTCCTAGGACAGCGCCCTCAGCGCGAGGTCACTCCTCGTCAGAGCCTTCTGCCGCGGCCTCGTCGTCTTCACGGCGACGACGAGTGCGGGTGCGGGGACGACGCTCGCGACGCTCACGGCGCTCGGGACGCTCTGAGCGCTCGCGGCGGCGAGGCTGTTCATCGCTGGCCTCGAGTTCACCGGTTTCGCCATCGACGACGGCGTACAGGCTGAGCTTACCGCGGTCACCAATCTCGTGAATCTCGACCTCGACTTGCTGGCCAACCTGCAGCACATCTTCAACCGAATCAATGCGCTTGCCGCCGACCAGGCGACGGACCTGCGAAATGTGCAGGAGACCATCCTTGCCGGGGGTCAGGGAAACGAAGGCACCGAAGGAGGTCGTCTTGACGACGGTTCCCACGAAGCGCTCCCCCACCTCGGGCATCTGTGGGTTGGCGATCTGGTTGACCATTGCACGTGCAGCTTCTGCAGCTTCACCGGTCGATGCACCGATGTAAACGGTTCCATCGTCTTCAATGGTGAGTTCCGCGCCAGTGTCTTCCTGGATCTGGTTGATCATCTTGCCCTTGGGACCAATGACCTCGCCAATCTTGTCGACGGGGACCTGGACGGTGATGATGCGAGGAGCGTAGGGGCTCATCTCATCGGGAGCGTCAATTGCCTGCTCCATCAGGTCAAGGATCTGCAAACGTGCATCGCGGGCCTGTGCCAGCGCGCCACGCAGCACCTGGGAGTCGATACCATCGAGCTTGGTATCCAGCTGCAAAGCGGTAATGAACTCGCGGGTACCGGCGACCTTGAAGTCCATGTCGCCGAAGCCGTCTTCAGCACCCAGAATGTCGGTCAGGGTGACGGCCTTCTGCTTGCCATCAACTTCACCGGTCATGAGGCCCATTGCGATACCAGCGACGGGGGCGCGCAGCGGCACACCAGCCTGGAGCAGCGACAGGGTCGATGCACACACAGAGCCCATCGAAGAAGAACCGTTGGATCCCATGGTCTCGGAGACCTGGCGGATTGCGTAGGGGAACTCTTCGCGTGAAGGAATCACGGGCTTGAGAGCGCGCTCTGCAAGGTCACCGTGGCCGATTTCGCGACGCTTGGGCGAGCCAACGCGGCCGGTTTCACCGGTCGAGTACGGCGGGAAGTTGTACTGGTGCATGTAGCGCTTCGCCGTAATGGGCGAAAGGTTATCAAGCTGCTGTTCCATGCGGAGCATGGCCAGTGTCGTCACGCCCAGAATCTGGGTTTCGCCGCGCTGGAAGAGAGCCGAACCGTGAACGCGAGGCAGAACTTCGACCTCTGCGCTCAGGGAGCGGATGGTGCGCAGCGAACGACCGTCCATGCGGATTTCTTCGCGCAGAGTGCGGTTACGGATGGTTTGCTTCTCGAGGGAGCGGAAAGCTGCCTTGAGTTCCTTCTCAGCTTCGGGCCACTCTTCTGCCAAAGCTTCAAGCATCTCTGCCTTGACGGCGTCCACAGCTTCTTCGCGAGCAAGCTTGCCCTCGGTGAGGAGTGCCTTGGCGAGCTTATCGCCAACCCACTGCTCAACAGCGGTGTACTGCTCATCCGTGTAATCGAGGAAGATCGGGAATTCGGTGGTTTCCTTCGAGGCGACAGCAGCAACCTTCATCTGGGCTTCGCACAGCGCGCGGATGAAGGGCTTGGCAGCTTCGAGACCGTCAGCGACCACATCTTCGGTAGGAGCAACGGCGCCTGCCTGAATCAGGTCCCATTCGTTTTCGCCGCCGCCAGCTTCGACCATCATGATCGCAACGTCTTCGCCACCATCTTCAGTGGTGACGATACGGCCTGCGACAACGATGTTGAAGACAGAGCGTTCCATCTCCGACCAGCGCGGGAATGCCACCCACTGGCCGTCGATGAGAGCCAGACGGGTACCGGCAATGGGGCCGGAGAAGGGCAGACCAGCAATCTGGGTCGACATGGAGGCCGCGTTAATCGCCAGCACGTCATAGGCGTCGTTCGGGTGTGCAGCCAGGACGGTTGCGACAACCTGAACCTCGTTGCGCAGGCCCTTCTTGAATCCGGGGCGCAGCGGGCGGTCGATCAGACGAGCCGCAAGAATTGCCTCGGTTCCGGGACGGCCTTCACGGCGGAAGAAGGATCCGGGGATACGACCCGCAGCGTAGGAACGTTCCTCAACGTCAACGGTCAGCGGGAAAAAGTCGAACTGGTCCTTGGGCTGCTTGCCCGCGGTGGTTGCGGAAAGAATCGCAGTTTCATCATCAAGATAGGCCATGGCCGCACCTGCGGCCTGCTTGGCGAGGCGGCCAGTTTCAAAGCGGACAACGCGCTTACCGAAACGACCATTGTCGATGATCGCCTCTGCAGAGACGATATCTTCGCCTTCCATCATATGTGTGTTCTCCTTGAATTTACGTGTTTCACACTACTTGGGCGTTCGTATCGGCCTTCGATCGAAGTCCACGGCTTTGATCCGGCTCTTCCCATATCACTTTGGGCGCCAGAGAAGCCGTAAACCACTGTCGAAAACCGCGCACGTTCACGCCTCTATCAAACTATTGAGTTATTGCGCGAGCACCTTGCCCACACGTAGTGATCCGGCTCGATTCCAACAGGGAATCGAGCCGGATGACAATCAGCGACGCAGGCCCAGTCGTTCGATCAGTGAGCGGTAACGCTCAATGTCGACCTCAGCGAGGTAGCCGAGGAGGCGACGACGACGACCAACCAGCAGCAGCAGACCACGACGTGAGTGGTGATCGTGCTTGTGAGTCTTGAAGTGCTCGGTCAGATCCTTGATTCGCTGGGTCAGCAGCGCAATCTGGACCTCGGGGGAGCCGGTGTCACCCTCGTGGGTAGCGTACTCGGCGATGATCTGATCCTTGACGTCCTTGCTCAGTGGCACAGGCTTCTCCTTCATACTTGTTGCACGGAGCCACAGGGCCATCCCCTGCGCATACTATCCGTGGCCGACATGACGGCATAGGCAAGTTTAGCATCTCATCTCAAAGCTTTTGTCGTGATCTGTAGCACGAGCGTCAACCGAGATCAGAGCCTATGGCACAGTTCAGCGCGCAGTCACTGCCTGCGGATCAACGCGCGTTGGTACACCAACGCCAAGAACATACGCAGTAACCCGAAGATCCTCATCCATACGACACAGCAGGGCATCCAAGGAATCAAAAGATTCCATCGCTCGAATACGACTCACGAACATAATCGATACGTTCTCTCCGTAGAGATTCAGGTCGCTTCTGCCCAGAACATGCGCTTCAACAGTGCGTACTTCACCGTCAAATTGAGGATTTGTCCCCACAGAAATCGCAGCGGGAAGGAACTCTGCCGCACCGCTGTCCCCGACGTGCCTGACAAGCCATCCAGCGTAGACGCCATCACCTGGAACGACACCTTCAATGTCATTGCACAGGTTTGCGGTGGGGAAACCCAACTCACGGCCTCGTTTATACCCATGCTCAACCGTGCCACGGATGCGGTGAAGATGACCAAGCACACGCGCCGCGCCAGAAACATCGCCTGCTTCAAGGAGTTCTCGCACCCAAGATGATGACCAGCGGCGCCCTTCAGGAGCTTCAACGTCCTCGACTGACTCGACTGTAAAACCAAATTCTTGGCCCAACTGCGTCAAAGTCGTAAGATCGCCGGAATTTTCACGGCCAAAACGGAAGTCTTTGCCGACGACAACTTCGACTGCCCCCAGCGCCTGAACTAGGTATTTCTCGACAAAGTCTCGAGGGGTGAGGGAATAGACCGAAGCGTCGTAGTGAATAACAAAAGTCGCATCCAAACCGGTTGCTGCCATCGCATCCAAACGATCCCGCAGCGGAGAAATAAGTTTGAGTGCAGTGTCAGGATTATGAACGATGCGGGGGTGGGGATCAAAAGTGCAAGCAACAGCCTTCACTCCCCTACTTCTTGCCCGAGCAACAGCTGTCGCAATCACCTGACGATGCCCCTCGTGCATCCCATCGAAATTGCCGATTGTCACCACCGACGTTATCTCGTTCGGGATTTCTTCAATCGAACGCCAAATCTTCACAGTGGTCACTTTCTAAAAAACAAGGATTGTCTTCAAACGAGAATCACGAATCTCAAGAAGTCCGACAACTTCCCCTTCGCCATTAATCGCGGCAATGGGACCGCAGGTCGAAGCTGTGTCCCTTCCCCCACATCGCTCAGCAAATTCGCGAACTTCAAGGGCAGAACGGCGAGGCGCCTGCCCATGGGCGAAAGCACCGGCCTCGGCTTGCGTCAGTTCAAGCACGGGGAACATTGCACGCGCTGCCTCGCTGAGCGATGTCAACGGGAGCGGAGCTCCTTCATTTTCCGGTAGGTCTTCCCCGTCGCGGTGCTGGGCCTCGGAAAGAGAATCTAAAGTGTGTGCACGTTCAAGAGAGAACTCTCCAACCCGAGTACGTCGCAGTGCAATCAAATGCGCGCCGCAGCCAAGTGCATGACCGATATCGCGGGCGAGAGCACGGATATATGTTCCGGCGGAACATTCAACGACGATATCGACATCTACGCAGGGGACACGGCGTTCTTCCCCTTCAACGTTGTAAGTGACGCTGTGAGGATGCGCTTCGCCCTTGACCTCGAGCAGGGAAATTTCCACCTGCCGAGGCTTGAGCTTCACTTCTTCTCCGGCGCGAACCCGCGCGTAAGCCCTCTTTCCGTCAACTTTAATTGCACTGACTGCGGAGGGAACTTGCGAGATTAGCCCGCGAAAGCGCTCCAGTGTACGCGCAAATTCTTCACTATCGAGGCCGGTGCACCCTCGCGCGAGCGTCACTTCCCCTTCCGCGTCCTCAGTTGTCGTCTCCACGCCGAGGCGTAGGCGAGCTTCGTAACGTTTTGAATGGTCAGTGATCCACGTGAGAAGTCGTGTCGCTTTGTTGATTCCAAGGACCAAGACGCCGGTCGCCATTGGGTCAAGCGTTCCTGCGTGACCAACACGGCGTGTATGCGCGAGGCGACGAACGCGCGAGACAACATCGTGACTTGTGATTCCCTGGGGTTTGTCAACGATCAGAAGCCCCGAGCTCACCGAAGCAGCAGACATTAACGCTCGTCCTGCTCGTCTTCTTCGTCATCAGCCTTGCGATAGGGATCCTCGTCGCCAGCGTAGCTTGCGCCGACCGCGAGACGTGAGACTTCTTCATCGTGTGCACGCGCTGATGCGAGTGCGGTCTCGAGCGAGGCTACCGTTTCTGGTAGAGCATCCGGGATAAACTCCAGGCTGGGAGTGAGCCGAATGCCAAGGGCTTTACCAACCTCGCTACGAATAAGGCCCTTTGCTGATTCGAAGGCGCGCGCGGTACCGGCACGGTCGTCTTCATTTCCGAGCACAGTGTAGAAAATCGAGGCGTGTTGGAGATCTCCGGTCACGCGAACGTCAGTGATCGTGACAAAGCCTAGGCGCGGATCCTTGATGCGACGTCCTAAAAGAGAAGCGACCGTCTCTTGGATACGATCTTGAACTTTTCGAACTCGTGCTTCATCAGCCATGGCATCCTCCTCGTGGCTTCAGGCGTTAACCTGCGGTTCGCGAAACACCTCATCGTACCCCACCCGTGGCCCGCGTTCCTGGTATGCATTCGCACCCGCGTGGCCAACATTAATCACCAAAATAGGCTCGATATCCTCTCCAGGGAAGAAGTAGTCATGAAGAAGTCGCGCGTCATCTGGGTTCATGGGGCCGGTTTCCAAGCCCTGTGCCCGAAGAGCCAGAATCAAATAAGCAACTTGAATCGTGGCTGATGTATGGGCCATATGCGTGCGCATCTTCTCATTTGCCATCAAGAGCTTTTCATAGTGTTCACCACGTGGATGCAGTGCGGGAAGATCGCGGTAAAAATCCATTTTTGCACCGCACACCAATACTAAAGGTGCGCCTTGAGCTTGCTCCCTGTTCCCGCGGGGAAGAGCATTGAGCAGATGTTGTTTCGCTGCTCCAGCACGAACGACTGCGACGCGAAGCGGCTGGCCGTTCACTCCAGTCGGTGCCCACTTAGCCAAATCGTAAGCGGCACGAAGCTGCTCATCCGTAACCGGTTCATCAGTAAAGGTGTATGCGGTGTGCGCGTCAGTGAAAAGTTCAGCGAGAACTTCGCGCGCATTCAGCTCATCACGGAACTGCGACATAGAGCTTAAGGATTTGGAAACTTCACTCATACCTCGACTTTAACGCTGGAGCAGGAAGGCTGCTGAGAGAGCAAGTCGTGCTAGTGGTAGCTGGGGTGGTGTGTGTTGTGGGTGTAAGAAATGCGGTGGGGTCTTGGAACACTGTGTTCCAAGACCCCACCGTAAGTGTGTTGTGGC